>CAYLQQ010000005.1:54897-72990 GCA_964386355.1 uncultured Pseudomonadales bacterium | reverse complement strand
ACTTGTGGAAAAACTAGTAGGAAATTGATATGGTTACTAATTTGGCGGAGTCAGGACTTACTTGTCAAGTTAAACGAAACTATAAAACGGGAAGGAATTTATTAATATTCATCATTTAACTCGTACTGCTACCACGAACATGTTCTGACCTTCTGGCGTCAAAAGAACTTCTGTCTTCTGGTGTGTCGCTTAACGGTTGATCCTTAGGATCAATTTGTTCTTGTTTTAGTTTTGGTTCAGGCTCTTGTTTTGGTTTTGGTTCTTGATCATAATTCATATATCACAATCACCTCCTTAATAATTACTTTATTTATAGCTAAATTATAAACACAATAATATATATTTCAAATATTGTCGGTATTAGTGTTAGAATAACTCTATGATCGGATATCTTGAAGGCAATATTATTAGTATCAGTTCTGATGTAATAATTGTGTTAATTGGTGGAGTAGGTTATGAAATTACTACGCCTTTACGCTCCACACAAATATTAGAAGTTAATCAGACAGCTTCCTTTTATATCTATACCCATGTTCGCGAAGACCAGCTCAGGCTGTTTGGATTTGAAACATCAAATGAAAAACTATTATTTATGAATTTGATAGAAGTTTCTGGTGTTGGACCCAAATCAGCGATGGCTATTCTTTCCCAGAATAAGCCCGACGAGATAGAGCAAGCTATTGCAAAAGCTGACGTAAGCTTTTTTACCAAAGTAAAGGGAATTGGGAAAAAAGCTGGTCAAAAGATCATCATCGAATTGAAAAATAGGGTTGGTAGCTTGCAAGAACTGGACCTTAATAAGGAGGCAGAATCGTATTCCAATGATGTTGTTTCTGCTCTAATGGGATTTGGATTTTTACGTCGTGATATTATACCTGTACTAAAAGAATTAGATCAAACCATATCTGAGGATCAGATGATTAAATTAGCATTGCAAAGACTTGGAAAAATTAAATAATATATGCCTGATAAAGACACAACCACATCAATACAACCTGAACTTCCAGACGCAACTCTCCGACCCAAACACCTTCTCGAGTTTCATGGCCAAGAATCCATAAAAAATAACTTAGATGTACTAATTCAGGCTGCAAAAAAACGTGAAGAGCCCGTCGATCACATACTTTTCTACGGCCCTCCTGGTCTTGGTAAGACTACTCTAGCAAATGTTATTGCCTCAGAAATGGGAGTTTCTATCAGAATCACCTCTGGCCCAGCTATCGAACGTGCGGGTGATCTGGCGGCTATTCTTACTAATCTCCAGGCTGGCGACATTTTGTTCATAGATGAGATTCACAGGCTAAATAAAGTAGTTGAAGAAACGCTCTACCCTGCAATGGAAGATTTTGCCCTGGATATTATTGTCGGTAAAGGCCCAGCTGCCCGTACCTTACGACTTGACTTGCCAAAATTTACAATCATCGGAGCAACTACACGTATCGGAGCTATTGCTTCACCTTTACGCGACCGTTTTGGCGCAGTCTATAGATTGCAGTTTTATACTGAGCCAGAAATTGAAGAGATCATCAAGCGTTCATCAAACATTATGAACCTACCTATTGACCCCAGAGCAAGCCATATACTGGCTGCCAGATCAAGGAAAACCCCTCGTATCGCTAACCGACTTCTCAAGCGAGTTCGTGATTTTGCCCAAATTGACAATAAAGAAACAATTGATGAGCAAGTGCTTGCAAAAGCTTTGACTGTTTTGGAGATTGACGAATATGGACTAGATCACTCAGATAGAAGCTATCTCAAAATCCTATGTGAAAAATACAAAGGTGGTCCTGTTGGCCTGGAAACAATGGCCGCTACCATGGTAGAGGACCCAGACTCAATCGAGACTGTGATAGAGCCTTTTTTGATGCAATTAGGTTTTATTAAACGTACCAAACAGGGGCGTTTGGCTATAGATAAGGCATTCGCTTATCTTGGTCTCCCGAACCCTGATTCTGTATGAAACTTGGCATCATCTCAGATACCCATGACCGTTTAGACTCTATTGAAAAAGCTTTCCATATTTTCATGGATCAAAAAGTGGAAGCTATTATCCACTGCGGTGACTGGGTGTCTCCATTTACCATTGAATTTTTTGACGCCATGAATCTGCAGTACTCCAAAGTGCCTGTGTATAGTGTCTTTGGTAACAATGAAGGAGATATCAAACGTATTTTAGAGCGTAATTCTAGATTAGCATACCCCGTCCAGTTCGCTGAAAAAACTGTTCTTGAAAAGGATTTTGAAGGTAAAAAAATTGCTGCATACCATGGTCATGATAAACATGTCCTCACTGCTCTGATCAAGTCACAGGATTACGATGCTGTATTTTGCGGACATACCCACAAAGAATTTTCAATGATAGAAGGTAAAACACTTGTGTTTAACCCTGGGTCAACAAGCTATGCAAGAGAAAGTCGGATTATTGACCAGGCATCTGTGGGTGTGTACGATACAGCTACTAACGAAGCTGAGCATATATACTTGGGATGATACATGAAATTTAATGAAGGAAATTAGAATACTTATTCAAGTCATCACATTTCTTGGCTTGCTAATTTCAGCAATATATTGGAGCTATACCAGTTTAATTTTTTTAGTACCAAATACTGCCATTTCCCATTTAGTAATTTTATTTCAGTTACTGTTTATTTTTTTTATCATCATCTTGCGTACAAAATTACATATGCGGTTTTCATACTCAAAACCTCAATATTTTTTATTCTATGAGATAGCTTATACAGCAATCTACGCATCGGCTATCTACTATTTTTTATATTCACTGCTGTATCCTCAGTGGCAACAGCAATGGCAACAGTTACTGTATCAATTTCCTGAAATAACACGTATTGTATTTATGTATATTTTGATCTTTTACTCTTTTATTACAGTTTATTATTTAATACCATTACTATCTAGGATTGTATTTAGAGGTTCAAATAAGAATAAGTTTGTAAGCCATACAAATGATAAGTTCATGATCTTACGTATTTTAGTGTATGTTGGTATCGGATTTTGTATACCTACATTGATTGTGTATTTGTTACGTTTTAAACCCTGGGACATGTATCCACAAGAAGTAGCCCTTGTCGGATCTTATATCATAGGGCCATTGTCTCTGGGGTGGCTACGGGAATTATTTAGCAGAAATACACGAAAATCTCCTAAGCAATAGTATTGCAAATATCCAGTATAATAGCTTCATGTCAATATATGCCCGACTTACTTTTATATGTATTGCGCTTCTTTTTCTATACATTTCATACGATAGCTTTTTATTTGCTCAGAGTAACAACAAAGTGGGTGTTCATATCTTTGACCCAAATGAGGTAGAAAAGGTTCCAGATCTAGTCAATTCTAGCGGTGGTGATTGGGGATATGTCACTGTGCCCCTGCGTTCAGATGATCGTGACCGAGCTAAATGGCAACGATTCATGGATATGTGTCGGGAAAAACACATTATCCCTATTATCCGCCTGGCTACAACAATTGAATCTAACTACTGGGCCAAACCTGGAATGTATGACTACATTGATTTTGCCAATTTCCTCAGTGATTTGGATTGGCCGATAAAACAACGCTACGTTATTGTATACAATGAGCCAAATCATGCCACTGAGTGGGGAGGCTCGGTAAACCCAAATCAGTATGCTCACGAACTTAACCGCACCATCACTATATTTAAGGAAAGGAACCCTGACTATTTCATGCTGCCCGCTGGTCTGGATGCGGCCGCGCCAAACACTCCGGGCTATATGAATTGGCGTAGATATATGATGGCTATGTGGAATGCGACTAATGATAGTTTGAAAAATATTGACGGCTGGAACTCCCACTCCTATCCAAATCCAGGCTTTTCAGGGTCACCCAATGATAGACATGATCACAGCATCAGGTCATTTCAATACGAAATGCAACTATACAAAAGTTTAACCGGAAAAAGCATTCCTATTTTTATAACTGAAACAGGTTGGAGCAATGAGCTAGTCAGTAATAACAATATTGCTAATTACCTAAAGCAGGCATTTAGTACTGTCTGGAACTCAGACGATGTCATTGCTGTTACCCCCTTTGTCCTACAGGCAGGAGCCGGTCCCTTTGTCCCCTTTTCCCTTCTTGATGGTGGAGGCAATCCTAAACCGCAGTATCAAGCTCTCAAATGGCTTTCAAAAACAAAGGGAGAACCAGAAATCAACCAAGCATCTAAAACTGCAGTACCTGTCCTTGGAATACAAAGTATACAATCGCCAGCCACTCAATCATCACAACCAAAACTCATTAATTCCTCACAATCACCGTTTTATGATATAGAACAGCTGATTAATAAATGGTTGAAAAGACAATAAAGCATTGTTGGATGGCTTGAAGGTTGATACTAACCATCTTTCCATCTAACCATCTACAAATTTCCTTGACCCACTTTCTCATTCATGGTGATCACCATCCATCCTCGCGACAATTCCTTATGGACCTGATCTCCAAGGCAAAAGAGACAGGAAAAGAAGTGCTTCAGCTCAATGGCGAAGCTATTACTCTTACTGATCTCTTGCAGGCATCACAAAGCGCTTCCATGTTTGGCAGCGATAGAATAGTTGTGATCGAGAATTTATTTTCTAGGAAAAAGTCTAAGGAACAGGAAGATCTTTTCACTTTTACCAAAACGTATGCAGAAAATACTGATCTGGTTTTTTGGGAGAAAAAAGCAATTGGAAAAATTGCCCAACGGAGCTTACCTCCCAAGACTACAATTAAAGAGTTTAAAACCCCTGCTCTGATATTTAAGCTTGTTGAGCAGATTAGGCCTGACAATAAACAACAGGCTTTGGACACGCTACAAATTACCTTGGAAAGCCAACCGGCGGAATTTATTTTTGCTATGGTTGTCCGTCAAGTTAGGCTTTTATTTGGGATTAAAGAGGGTTTAGAACCAAAAGGCGCACCCTGGATGATAGGCAAGCTCAAATCTCAGGCTGCTGCTTTTACCAATGACCAGCTTGCCCTTGCTTATAAAAAGTTGTATCAAATAGAAAAACAAATAAAGACAGGTGATACGCCCATGAACCTGGGCTGGCACCTGTCTACCTGGTTAGCAACTATTTAAAATTATTACTAACGTCATCCTGGAGACCTGACTAAAAGTCAAGTCGATAGGATCCCATTCGGATCCTATCACTTCTTTTTCAAGTCTATTTTTTATGTCAGTTCCTTCTCATATTTTTCGCGGCTACGATCTAAGAGGTATTGCCGAGACAGAGCTCACTAACGAGAATGTAAAAACTATTGCACAAGCATATATCACAATGCTATATGAACGCAGGATCAGACAGGTAGTTATTGGCTATGATACGCGTTTAAGTTCAGTTAGGATTCATAAAGTATTGGTAGATACATTATTAGAAAATGGTGTTGATGTGATTGATTTTGGCTTAGGCTTGACACAGATCATGTACTTTGCTCAATACCGATATCTGAGCAAGGGTGGTGTATTTATTACAGCCTCACATAACCCTTCTGATTATAACGGTATGAAATTGGGGATTGGTTTTTCTGACACTATGGTCAGTGAGGAGATCATTCAACTTAGAGATATTGCCCAAAAAGGAGTGTTTAAAAGGTTTCCAGGAAAAGGCAGCTATCAAAAAGTTGAGACATACCCAGACTATGAAAAAGATCTGTTAACCAAAGTCAAAACAACAAAAAAGTACAAAATAGTTATTGATGCTTGTAACGGTACGGCAGGTGCTTTCTTGCCTCAGTTCCTACGCAAAGCAGGGCATGAAGTAATTGAACAAAATTGCGAACTTGACGGGAACTTTCCTCATGGTACACCGGATCCAACCGAAAAAGATGTGTTGCAGCGTTTGGCTGATAGAGTGATTAAAGAAAAGGCAGATGCCGGATTTTCATACGATTGTGATGGAGACCGCCTGGGCATTGTTGATGATCTTGGTAGGTTTATCTGGAATGACAACTTGGTTTCAATTTATGCCATGGATATCCTGGAATATATGCCGGGCAGTCCAATCGTTTTCAATACGCTTTGCTCCCAGCAGGTTATCGATGTCATCAAAGAACACGGCGGCAAGCCGGTAATGTGGATGACCGGACACTCATTTATTAAGGCAAAAGTAAAAGAGACTCGCGCTCCTTTTGGAGGTGAGCTTTCGGGACACTTCTTCTTTATGGACAATTTTTATGGGCATGACGATGGGGCGTATGCCTCTATGAGGCTGTTAGCCTATATGGAACGGAAAGGGAAATCCTTAAGCCAAATCATTGACAGCCTGCCCAAGTATATCTCAAGTCCTGAGATCAAGTTTGGCTGTCCGGATAACCGCAAATTCCAATTGATAAGCAACGAGATTACTGCTGATCTAAAAAGGCTTTTACAAGGAGCAGAGTATGTAGATATTGATGGGTTCCGGGCTGACAAAGATACCAAAATGGTTATCATCCGTGCATCACAAAATGGCCCGTATATTACTGTTAAATTCGAAGCAAAAGATCAGAAAGATTACGACTGGTTGAAAATAGAAATTAAAAATATGCTTCAGAAATATCCTGAGGTAGATTTTGCCAGCGGTGTAAATAAAGATGCTCTGGACTAATAATACTAGTCATTGCGATCCCGACTGCCGCAAGGCAGATCGAGAGAAGCAATCCCGTTGGCATGCAGAAAAACGATTGGGATTGCCGCGCTTTCAGGTGCCTACAGCACTTGAGTAGCTCGCAATGACGAGGTTATATAAAGATTTAACAACTATGATCGACCTTTCAAAAGCCCAATCATTCTCAGAAGGTCTTGCAATCAAGCTGGGTAAACATATCCTTGCATCCCGAAACCGAATCCATATTGTCGAGCAAAAAGATATTGTCGATATATGCACTAATATTGACAAAGAGGTAGAACAGATGGCTATTGAAACCATATCAGATAAATATCCTGACCATAACATTCACTCTGAAGAGTGTGGGTTTATTGATAAAAAGTCAGAATATACCTGGTACCTTGATCCTATTGATGGAACCAAAGAATTCCTTCGCGGCATCCCCAATTATCAAACCTGTATAACCCTTGAATCACGTGACAGCATCCTTGTGGGAGTAGTCTTCCAACCTGCAAATAATAGTTTGTACAGTGCTACAGTTGATAGCAATACTAAGAAAAATAATAAAATTGTTTCTGTAAATTCAATGCGTTCATTAGAAAAATCTATTATTTACGCTCATCTACCTCCCAAAGCCATACCTGAGCAACTATACTGGCAAGCCTGGAGTTGTCTGGGAAAGCTTAACCGTGCCTGTTACCGCATCAGGGCTGGTTCAGATAATGCAATATACCTATCGTGGGTGGCAAGCGGTTCAAGTGAGGCCCTACTAAATTTTTATACTGACTATTCGACTAAATGGGAAGATGTCTCTGCAGGACTCCTATTTGTTCAACAGTCCGGTGGCAAAGTTACAGACATGGAAGGAAAGCTTATCAAAAATAGAGACCTTTCCAAAGGTATCGTAGCCTCCAACGGTCATATTCATGACCAATTATTAGAGATTATCCAACGTTCTATAGACTCTAGAACTTAGTAATTGGAGAATTATTTCCCTTAATTCTTTATTCTAATTTCTTAATTCTATTTTTATGGCAGGCAATTTTGACCCAAAAACATTTACAAAACAACCTTTTCAAGAAAAGATCGTAAAACCTTGGGGGTATGAAATTATCTACTCACCCAAACATGCTCCAACAGTAGGTAAATTTATTCACCTTAAAGCTGGCTTTAAATTCAGCCTTCAGTGGCATGATAAAAAAACCGAAACACTATGTCTGATTAAAGGTAAGGCAATTTATGTCTGGGAAGATGAGAAAAATGAACTGGTTGAGCATGATATGGAACTGTATAAAGGCTACTTCAATATGCCGGGTCAAACCCATAGGGTTATTTCCATAGAGGATTGCGATATCATCGAAACCTCAACTCCTGAGATGGGAAATACATATCGTATCGAGGACGACTATAAACGCGATACGGAGACTGAAGAGATGCGAAAGCAGGAAAATAGAGGCTGGTCAAAAAAATAAAACCCGCACCAAACAAAAAAACTATCAAAAACCACCGAAATGAACTGGTACCGTTGGTACCACGATTCACTCCCGATCCCGGAGTGGAGATGGGGGTCTCCACTCATCGAGTTACTTGCTAGGAGGGTTGGCTACCTCCTTTTCTAACGTTTTTTTTAGTGCTAGTTTTTTTGCGAATCTCCTGATTCCTTCTTTGAGCCTCTCCTGACGGGCTCTTTGATCTACCACCAGGCTTTGCAAGCATAACATAGCTCCTTGTAATTCGGAATTTGAAAGCTTCGCTTCCCCCATCAATCCCAACTCAAACGTGGGATGAGAATGTGGCAAAATAAGGCCACTAGTCCAGCGAAGACGCGATAAGGGTTGAGCATGCTCGAGCCTTATCGCGTCTCCCTGAGGGGGTTGCGTGTTTGGTGCGGGTTTTTAAAGTACTGAGCATACAGCCTATGTGCCGGGAATTACCCAGCAATACACTTTTTGCTCATATATACCACTCATAGATATGTACATTGAATGGCTTATAATTATTAAGTATTGTATATCTCATCTGTTAATTTTTCAATTTTGAGTTTTTGTCGAAAATATAATCTATCCGCTTTTATACCAATGATAAATTCGTTATACTAGAAGCATGCCCTACATACTGCCATTTCCCAAGATTAAACCCGACGATAAAGATAGTATTGGAGATAAGGCGTACTCCCTCTATTTGCTACACCAGCACAAACTTCCTATTGGTAATGGTTTTGTCGTAACATTAGACGTTTGGAAAGAATTTTTTACTCACAATCACTTAGACACGAGAATTCAGGAAGAGCTTAAGCTGTATGATCTTTCCCAAGCAGATTCAGTACTTTCTGCTACCAAGCGGATACAATCACTCATCACCTCTTCAGAACTACCAAAAGACTTCGTTCAGGAGTTATTTGAAGCATATGATTCTCTAGTCAAGGGAAATAAAGGAAGTACCTTATCGATTAGGTCATCTATCTGCTCAAATGATGAAGGTAATCTACCTCATCCTCTGTATTTGCAGGTAACCGGAGAGCATACAGTAGCAGAACGTATCAAGGAGATATATGCCCAACTGGTCACTCCCAGCCTTGTTTCCAAGCATCCAAAACACCCATACCCTCAAACTGCAGTAATTATTCAAGAAATGTTTACCGGACTCTGCTCAGGATTCATACATACGCAGGATCCATACACCAAGAACAAGCATGTGTATGTGGTTGAAGCTGTATGGGGACTTGGTGAAATTTTAGACCGCAGTGATATTGCTAGAGACAAATATTTAGTCGATAAACGCTCAGCCTCAATACTGCTTAGAAAAACGTACCCTCAACATATTCAACTCACATCAAAAGACCAGACTATTGCGGAAACTGCTATCCCTTTTTCAAAACAACTACAGAGTAAACTAACAGACATACAACTATTAAAGCTCTTAAGTCTAGCCAGAAACGCCAACTCCATATCCGTACACCCACAAACAATTGAGTGGGGATTTGATGGTAGACAATTTATCTTTTTTCAAACTCAAGAACTTATTGAACCTTCCGGTTGGTACCAAAAAGATACAAAAACTCACATGCTGACTCTTCCCGTCATACTTGAAGGGTATGGTGATAATCCTGGTATTGGCACCGGTATCATCTCCTACAGTTCCGTGCACAACCAGTCATTTAATGGAGAGGTGGTGGTGGTCGAAGAGTACGTAAAAGAGGGTATGGAACAGTTAATGCATGCAAACGCAATCATAAATTTGGATAGTGATAACAAACGGGAGATTAAGCTGTTTTGTGAACAGCACGGAATTCCCCTCATTCATTCATTTAAAGAAAGTAAAAAACACCTTCAGGCGGGGCAATATGTGACTGTTGATGGCTCAACAGGATTTATATATCGTGGAACTAAAAAATACGAAAACTCAATCGATCCCTATGAGAGAGAAATAACTATAGAGCCTACTGATACCGTATACACTCAACTGCAATCAATACAAACAAAAACGAACGTATATTTAGATTTTGGCACGACTAATACATCACCCTTATTTGATATGGACATGTCAGACGGAGTTGCTGTATTTAAGGGAGAAGCCTTGTATGACAGTGTGACGCAGCATCCACAATATTTTGTTCAAACTGGAACAATACAGGAACTTGAACATAAGCTAAAACAAGCAGCTCAAACACATATAAAACTGCTTGGCTCAAAACAGATCTTTTACAAGCTTAGCGATATATGCACAGAAAAAGCCCATACATTTCTTCATAGCAGTGATTTTGAAACAAAAGAACATAACCCAATGCTGGGCTTTAGGGGTCTATGGAGACACGTTCGCAACGAACAGATTCTAAAAACCGAACTATCCGTATTAAGCTCCATAATTAAACCAGAATCGAATTTGCAACTTGTGCTCCCGTTTTTTAGACATACTCAGGAATTAGAGTGGATTTATCAACACATGCTGACAAACATACGGTTGTCAAAATTGAGTCGGTGGCTGTATTTGGAATCGCCAGCAAACTGCATTAATATTCCACAATATAAAATTTCTGAATTAAAAGGTGTAATTGTAGATGTTAAGAATCTGACAATGCTTACTCTTGGTTTAGATCCATTAGTTCCACAACTAACAACATTATATGATGAGTTTGATCCCGCTGTTCTTTGGCTGCTCAAAAGACTGACCAACTATTGCAGAGAACATAAATTGAAATGTATTCTTAGCAATTTCTACACTCCCCTTGACCGCCAACGGGTATCTATGTTATTACAAATGAAGGTTGACGGCTTATCAGTAAAGCCTACTCAACTACTGGACGTAAAAAAGCTTGTTGCATCATTAGAAAAAGATTAATCGCACTCTCTAGCGCAGTAGGAATAATCCCATCCCTGCTGTTTTATTGGTGTATTAAGCATATGAAATTATCATCTGTACAATCCCGCGAAATACTAGATTCCAGAGGGTACCCAACCATAGAAACAACAGTGGTTCTAGAAAATGGTATCACAGCCACTTCTTCAATTCCTTCTGGAGCTTCGACCGGTTCTCATGAGGCAGTTGAGTTACGTGATGGTGATATGAAGCGTTATATGGGTAAGGGCGTTTTAAAGGCGGTTGAAAATGTCAATATCACCATAGCTAGAGCCTTACGTAACATTGACGTTTCTAATCAGGAGCATCTTGATAGAACTATGATAGAGCTTGATGGTACTGAAAATAAGGCCAACTTAGGGGCAAATGCTATTCTCTCCGTTTCTGAGGCAGTCTTAAAAGCCATGGCAGCAACTACACATAAACCGCTGTTCCAATACGTACTTGAAACCTTTCAAATGGTTTCCCAGTATAAAATGCCTCAACCAACGTTAAATGTGGTAAATGGAGGTAAACACGGAAATGGCAAACTTGAATTTCAGGAATTCCATATTATGCCGCATACTGGCCAATCGTTTGTAGAGATGATGGCCATGGGAACACAAGTGTATCTCATGCTACAAAAGTTATTAAAAGAAAATAACATATTTCAAGGAATTGGTGATGAGGGCGGATTTACTGCCAACTTTAAAAATAACCGTGAAGCGCTAGAATACCTGCAAAAAGCCATAGAATCCTGCGGGTATATATTTGCAAAAGACCTAAAAATTGGTTTAGATACTGCAGCATCAGAGTTTTATAGTGATGGAAAGTATACTATATCGGATGTTGAATACCCAATGACTTCAGAAGAGCTTATCAAGTATTACACAAGCCTGCATGCTGCATATAGTTTTGGATATCTTGAAGATGGCTTGTTTGAGGATGATTGGAAAGGCTGGACAGCCCTGACTCAAGCATTTACAAACACGGGTTGTCCAATCATAGGAGATGATTTCCTGACGACAAACCCTGTCAGAGTTCGGGAAGCTATCAATACGCAAGGTTGTAATGCTGTTTTGGTCAAACCAAACCAGATCGGCACAATCACTGAAGTCTTAGAGGTGGTCAGACATGCAAAAACTGCCGGCTGGAAAGTTGTCCTGTCCCACCGTAGCGGTGAAACAAACGATGACTTTGTAGCTGATTTTGCAGTTGGAGTTGGAGCGGATATCGTCAAATTCGGTGCTCCAGCTAGAGGAGAACGGGTGGCTAAATATAACAGGCTAATGGAGATAGAAAGTTTATTGCAACCTAGCAATGCCTAATAGAGAAAGAACATTTGAGGAAGGTAACGATCCCTCTGATCCAAGGTGGGATAGTTTTTGTGGTTATTCCTACCTGCAAATCCTAAGAGATGAAACTTCAGGTGAAAACAGATCACGAATTTCCCGCGCCCTCTCCCTTTATGGCTTATCGCGAAAAATTTATGATGCTACTCATGCTTTACCGTTCAAGGGAAAATATGAGTTGACTCACCCACTAAGGAGTGCTCCAACGACAGTTGCCTTGTATAGTGACATTCCGAATATACTGAGTCAATTTCTATTGAAAAGAAAAGGGTCAGCTGGATTTGTACATTCCATTACACGAGGTGAATTTGACGCACTCGGCTATGCAAGTAACCGATTAAAGCCTCTAAACGCATCATTTAATAGAAATGCTGCGAAAGGCATGGTAATCGCCCAACTATCACCTAACGGTTACCCCGCTGTAGACTTACTATACTCTGATCCATTTGATGATTGGGGAGATCCTCCCGGTATATTTGATGGAAGTCATTTGCATCAGCGTTTTATCATAAACCCCGACACCTGCATATGGACATGTGTAGACATTCCAAGATTACATTCAAGAGATATTGAAACTAGAAAGGGGGTGTATCCATATACTCACTCAAATTTTTTTCTGCAAACAAGGATTTCATACCAATTTAGAGATAGTGGTATTATGGTTCCTCAGCAAATGGACGTAACTTCCGCATTAGCGTTAGATGAAGCTGAACTACAGTATCATGAGCCTGCTCAGCGTATTGATTATTATCCTAAGCAAATCACAAAGTCTATCTTTCATGCATTGTATGTGTATGAAGGAAATAAGTGGAAACTCAACACTGTCCCTCTTTATCATCAAGCTGTTGATAATGAATTCCCAAGTCTGTTAAAACCTCAAGGGTCTCGGTTTTATCTGTATTATAAAGATCTTTATGCTACTCATTTTTTAACCCAACAAGATTTCGAAGGAGTGTTAAGATTTGCATCCACCCATTTTTTTTAACTGGACTAGATATCAATATTTTTTAAATACGTACCCGTCCAACTTTGTTTAATTCCCGCTATGTGTTTGGGTGTCCCTAAGGCTATTACCTCTCCCCCTCCATCACCCCCCTCTGGCCCCATATCGATAATCCAGTCAGCATTTTTAATTACATCCAGATTATGTTCGATCACGATGACAGTATTACCTTTTTCTACTAATTTCTTTAATACTAATAATAACTTCTCCAGATCAGCAAAGTGTAAGCCTGTGGTTGGCTCGTCTAGCAGATACACCACATTTGTATTAGTAGACTTGGAAAGTTCAGCAGACAGCTTGATCCTCTGAGCTTCTCCACCTGATAATGTAGGTGCTGGCTGGCCTAATTTAATATATCCCAACCCTACATCGTAAAGGGTTTGGAGCTTCGCCATCACCTGGGAATGAGATTTAAAAAACTGCAAAGCCTCCTCTACTGTCATAGCCAGAACTTGGGCAATAGTTTTACCTTTGTACTCCACCTGCAATGTTTCATAGTTATACCGCAAACCCTTGCATACTTCACAATCTACATATACATCTGGTAAAAACTGCATTTCGATCTTTATTTGCCCTTCTCCCTGACAGGCTTCGCATCTGCCTCCTTTGACATTAAAGGAGAACCTGCCTGCTTTGTATCCACGAATTTTTGCTTCTGCTGTCTGAGCAAATACCTCACGGATAAAATCAAACATTTTTGTATACGTAGCAGGATTGGAACGGGGAGTTCTTCCGATAGGTGACTGATCTATCATCGAAACCCGCTTAACACTCTCCCATCCAGTAAGAGATTCGTATCGACCTCCCTGCTCTTTGTGCATTGGGATAAACTGTTTTGCCAAAGCATGGTAAAGAGTATCGTCAATAAGGGTTGACTTACCTGATCCTGATACTCCTGTCACGCAGATAAGCTTACCTAATGGGAATTTGACCGTTACGTTTTTGAGGTTATTTGAGCTAGCGCCAGTAATGGTTAGCCAATCATCTTTCTCATCAACGTTTGTAGGGGTAACCCTAATTTTCTTTTTACCGGATATATATTTGCCCGTAAGTGATTTCGGGTTTTCACCAAGTTCTGCAGGGGTACCAATGGCAACTACTTCTCCCCCAGCCTCACCAGCCAGTGGCCCAAAATCTACCATCCAATCTGCTTCTTGCATCATTTCCATGTCATGCTCCACCACCACTACAGTATTACCCAGTTCTCGTAAGTGTTTAAGGGTATCAATCAATTTTTTATTATCCCGTTGATGCAATCCTATAGAAGGCTCGTCCAATACATACAGCACGCCAGACAAGCCAGACCCAATTTGAGATGCAAGCCTGATCCGCTGAGACTCTCCTCCAGCTAACGTTTCGGCGCTCCTGGATAAACTGAGATAATCCAATCCAACAGAGAGTAAAAATCCTAACCTTGCTTGTAATTCCTTTAGTATCGGTGCTGCAATCTGGACTTCTTTTTGAGATAAAATGGGGGATTTTAGATTTTGTATCCATTCAAAACAATGTTTAATTGCCAGACTAGAAACATCCTGGATATTCTTTTTATCAACTACAACTGCTAACGCTTCTGGTTTTAAACGTTTGCCTTTGCACTCAGGACACACTTCTTTGCGCATATAGCGCTGGATCTCACCCCGCATAAAGTCAGACTTTGTTTCCCTATAACGCCTCTCTAAATTGGGAATAACCCCTTCGTATGTATGGTCAACCATATACCCGCGCCCATTTGTACCTACGCCGGCAACTTTATAGTACTGCTTGCCTGTGCCATACAGTATCTTATCCAAATCTTCTTTTTTCATTTCATTTATTGCAATTCTAATCGAAAAACCATGAAAATCTGCCACAGCAGAGATAAGATTGAAAAACCAGCCTGTATTTTCCAGCATTCGATTAAACGGCAATATGCCACCCTCAGAGATACTTAAATTCCTGTTTAAAACCAGATCTTCATCAATCTTGAGTAAGCTACCAATCCCATTACAAACAGGACAGGCGCCATGTGGAGTATTAAAAGAAAATAATCTCGGCTCAATTTCCGGTAATGTCAAATTGCAATTCGGACAGGCAAAACGTTCGGAAAAAAGGTGGTCTTCGAAGATTTTAGGTTTAGTTGGAAATTCAAAACTCTCATCCCCGACAATACTGATAGTTGCTAGCCCGTCTGACAACTTTAGGGCAGTTTCGAGGGATTCAACTATTCGGCTTCTAATTGCATCAGGATGTGCGAGCTCCTGTGACGATAATACTAAACGGTCTACAACTGCTTCTATTGTATGTTTGTTTTGCTTAAGGAGATTTATATCTTCATCCAACTCAACAATGTGGTTATCTATCCTTGCCCGTTGAAACCCTTTAGAGCGAAGGTTTGCCAACAGGTTGCTGTACTCGCCTTTTCTTCCTCTCACGACAGGTGAAAGAATAAATATTCTTAAACCTGTTTTTTGGGTCCCCGGATCGAGGATTTTTTGCTGGGCTAGTTCTAAAACATGATGAAATATCTGATCAACTGACTGTTGGGCAATCTCTATACCGCAGTTAGGACAGTGGGGATGCCCAACCCGGGCAAATAGCAAACGCATATAGTCGTATATTTCGGTGATAGTACCAACTGTAGATCTGGGGTTATGGGAAACGGTTTTCTGGTCAATAGATATTGCCGGAGATAAGCCTTCAATAGACTCTACATCAGGCTTCTTCATGACGCCAAGAAACTGCCTGGCATACGATGAGAGGCTCTCTACATAACGTCGTTGCCCTTCAGCATATAAGGTATCAAAAGCAAATGATGATTTACCGGAGCCTGACAAACCGGTCAATACAACCAGTTTATTTTTTGGTATATCGACATCAACATTTTTGAGGTTATGCTCTTTCGCTCCCCGGACTTTAATATATTGGTTTTCCATATAGTTTATTTTTAGTTAAGAGTAATCCCAATCATATTCTCTAACTGCTTTTTCCCATATTGCTAAACTTTGTTGAAGTTGACTAGGCATTTCTTCCATTATTCGCCTTATCATTTCACATACATTCGTAGCTTCTATTGGATCTTTGGGTGTTTGGCTAAGCCACCATACCTCATCCATACCTATACTTCTTAGAAAAGTCCCCTGGTAAGGTAATATATCGATAACCGCCTGACCATTACCTGATATACGCACATTAGGATACTCTTTTAAATCTCGCTGTGGTCTTTTATCTTCAAAAAACATAGTATTTTTGTCTAATTAGACCAATTATTTTACATTATTTATCTTACTAATGAAATCTCTAGTATGGTAACGTGTCACTATTTTGATGAACGTGTATTATATACAATTTATACCCGAATTTCTATTGCTTAAGATAATAAGGGGTAGAGTAAGTACAAGAAGTTTTTGAGGGTGTAACTTAATATTATACAACAGATATATATTTATTCAATTATTGCATAAATAATTATTTATTATAAGATACATGCTGGTAATTGTAATTTTATTATATTTAAATAGTTTTTCAGTTTAACTATTTAAACAATATATGTCATTAAAAGAGATAGTTAGCGAATTATTTAGAAATCATAAAGGAAGCTCAGAACCTGAAGCCATACTACCTGAAACACCTCAGGAGATTGCTCTAGAAGCGGCTCTAGATTTAACAGCATTTGAAGGGGCTTTACAAACACTAAAAGATAGGGTAATGCCTTTCCGCTTTTCATTCAATGGGTCAAGTTTAGAGTCAAGAGGGGGAACAAAAGATGGAGTAGATGTTCGTATTACAGATTTGACAGTTGGAGGTGATGGTCATACAAAAATTGAGTTGTACAATGAACATAGCCCAAATTTCCCGGCAGTTAATTTTGAATACCGACCCGGCTCGCAAAGTCCCCTAAGAGAGTATAGATTAGTTAGTGTAAAAAGAGTACAAGATATACAAAAACCTGGTGGGGGTGGGAAACTATATGAAACCGTTGTTGAAGGTTATGATAAGGAGTATTCTCCAGTATCAATAGAGCAGGTGGGAATGTTGGTAGATCTTTTAGCCCAAGTCGAAGCAAAACCTAGAGAATAGGTATATAATAATAGATGGCTTTAAATTTTGTTTTTTCACACATAAATGCCTTGGTAAATATTGCCAAGGCATTTTTAATGATAACAACTTTTTAACTAATTCTACAACGCACAGGAATATACAATCTCAAGCTTAGGTCGTTTATTAATATCGGTATGCTCAGATGAAGCAAACCACTTCCCAGTTTTTTCATTAGAAAGCAATAGAATATCAAACGAGCTGGTCGTTCTGTTTGCATACCATTCCCGTGCCTGAGCACTAACATCAATTGTATTTGCTGCCCATTTAATTGACGAAGCATAGCTTATACTATAATCCATGTTTACCCCTTCTGTAAGTGAAGCACCTGCTGCACCCCATCGGTACTTGGTGGATGAATCTGCATATGTCCAATCAGCATACATAGATGAGAATGGTTTCCTTAACGCTGCTAACCTAATCTTTTTTGATGGATCACCATCCCAACGCACAGTATTCAGTATTAATTTTACGTTGTCTATTTGTATGATTTCAGATAAGGGCATTTCATTCTCAAGATCAAAGCTCAACAAGCTTCTAAACCTGGGATAATAGTCATGAACTTTTATGTATTTACTAAGATGTGGAATAGGGTTTGTTTCATCTGCTGGTACATCTACATCACGTATCATGTAGGTATCTTTAACACCCGAATATCCTACTTCTCCCTGTCGTAGGCTAATTTGCTGCGATCCGGTAAATGTGCAACTAGGTGTTGGAGTGG
>CAYLQQ010000005.1:0-54797 GCA_964386355.1 uncultured Pseudomonadales bacterium | reverse complement strand
GTGTTGGTGTTGGTGTTGGTGTTGGTGTTGGTGTTGGTGTTGGTGTTGGTGTTGGTGTTGGAGTGGGTGTTGGTTTGGGTTTTACAGTTATTGTGACAGGAAACTGTATAGATACATTTGATACGTCTGGATTCTTCAATACCTGATTACCCGTATAGGTACCCGGTGCAATTGCTGAATTTATTTGTAAATAAATGTGATTAATACTTCCTGGCAGCACTTCATTATTACTCGTCGGTTTAAAAACTAAGTTTGAACCTGCATTAGTTGGGTATCCTTCAAAAAGATACTTTGTTCCCCATGTAGATTGTAGAGTAAATGCAAAGTTTATTATTTGACCTTGGGTTATTGTCATTTGTACGGGTTCGGGTTTTACAAAGCCTATATCAATTTTTTTAGTGAAATTTAAATTCTCTATCACTTGATGATCTTCATCTAAAACAACTCGTACAAATGTTGGGTCATACGAAATACCTGTAATATTATCAATATTTTCTGCTCGTAGGTAATATTCTCCAAATGAGTATTTTGTATAGTAATCTTCTGCAAATCGATAATATCCCTGACTATCTGTTTTTTTATACCCAAGCATATTTTTGTTTTGCATGTCTTCTAAACTTGCATACATAGATACATACTCATTTGCCAAACCATTTCCACTTTCGTCAACGACTCTACCACTCAGTTCTTTGTATTTTGTAACGCTTATTGATGCCACATCACGCCCAACAATACCACCATTACAGACAGTGCTCCCTAATACCTCTAATTTAATCGCATAATCTCCGTCTTTAGGTATTTTAGAAACTGTGAAACTACCAATTTTCCCATTCACTTGCTGCTGACCTTCATTTGCTAGCGTAATTCCTTCTCTGGACCAAGCAGATGGGGATGAAACAGGAGCCCACAAAAGATCATATTCCTGAAATGTATTGCTTGTGACATTTGCATAAATATCGACAATTTGAGTAGAATCTACAACCCCGTAATCAAGTGTTTGGCCACTTACTACAGATAATTTTGTTATGCTCGCATCAGTGATGTTTAAAGATCCATCCAAACAGATATTATCAATACTATCAGGATTAATTCTGCCAAAACCGTTTTGTGCATCCCAAGCTAATACACCAGAATACTGAGTAGAATGTGTACGGATAGCTGTTGCAATTTCGCCATTACTACGCATGGGATATTTTTGAGATGCAAGTAGTGCTAGGCCTGCTGTAAAAGGGGAGGCTAATGATGTGCCTGTAGCAAATTGGTATCCACCCCCCTTAGAAGCTGTGTATATTTCTCTACCTGGAGCAACTACATCCAAAGCAGCTCCTCCATTAGAAAAATTACTTACAAAACCATCCCTATCATAAGAACCGGTAGCCAAAACTCCTGGATATGCTGCTGGATAACTAACCTGCATTAAATCGCTATTGCCAGAGGATCCTACAAAAACAATCTTTCCTTTTTGGTTTAGTGATTGTAAAGCTGCTATCTCTATATCACTTCCGTACTTGCCACCGAAACTCATATTTACCACACGTACTTCCGGAAAGTTGGCAATATAGTCCAGGGCTTGTAGTAACCCACTACCATAAATTGTGCTTGAATTAGGTAAATTCACTTTTACTACCATCACCTTACCATTCCATGCCATCCCCGCAATTCCTTTATTATTGTTTGTGCTTGCAATAGCCACAGCCGACACCTGCGTCCCATGACCATAATCGTCTGATACTATTCCGTTGTTACCATACACATTCCACCCATGGATATCGTCAACATATCCATTTCCATCATCATCAATACCATTTCCGTCTATCTCATTTGGGTTGGTCCACACTCTATCATAAATATCTTCATGGCTTAGATCTATCCCCGTATCAAATATTGCCAGCACGGCTGGAGAACTTGCTTCTTGAGTATCCCAGTCTGCTTCCATGGGCAGTATCTCGTTTTTATACTGCCACTGGTAATATGTTCCCGAATAGTAAGGATCATTTGGGACAGCATGTACCTCCCGTTGAACATTATCTTCAACTATTAGTACATCATCTTGTTTTGCTAACTCTTTTTTAACTTTATCCTTGCCTTCTGTTTGAACCTTAAGGACGTATGTATGTTCAAGCTCGGATAAATGATTTATATTTAAAGATTCTTGCGACTGCACAAAATCCATTGCTTGAATTGGTTTATTGAAGAATTTTTTTGAAATTGAATGTTGTATCTGTTGGGGTTTTTTCTTATATGTAACAAGTAGCTCTATATATTGTTCATTTGTATCTTTGCTTGCAAAAACATATGGAGAAAAGTAGTTGATTATACATAATGACAGAAGTATAAAAACCGCAGATAGTTTTTTCATCATATTAAATATAAAATTATTAAACAACCTCTGCAGTCATTTATATAGCAATTCTTAGGGGTTTGCAATAGAAAAGATACGAATTTAAACAGAAGATAGCTCTTTTAACTTGTCTCGAAGTCTTGCTGCTTTTTCAAATTCTAGCGCTTTGGCAGCTTCCAGCATTGCACGCCTGAGTTGTTTTACCATGCGCTCCAAATCATGTGGCGTTAGATCATCTGCTTTTATTTTTTCTATTTCCACTTCTTTACCTTTGGCTGTCAGTCTTACTGCCATGCTTTTGGCCACTTCGTCCTTCGGTTGTCGTTTGATCAGTTTTTCCCTAATGCTTTTTTGAATTGTCACAGGTGTGATGTCATGCTCCTTATTGTAGGCAATTTGCACCTCACGTCTGCGCTTTACTTCCCCTATGGCTTCTTCCATTGACCCAGTCACATTATCTGCATACATGATCACTCTGCCTTCCATATGGCGGGCTGCCCTGCCCATGGTTTGGATTAGAGAAGTACGTGAACGCAGAAAACCTTCTTTATCTGCATCCAATATGGCGACCAAGGAGACTTCGGGCAAATCCAGACCCTCACGAAGTAGGTTAATGCCTACTAACACATCATATTCGCCAGAACGTAAATCATCGAGGATATCCTGCCTGTCAAGAGTTTTTACATCAGAATGTAAGTATGCTACTTTGGGTTGAGATACAGCATCATCTTCAGTTTTTGGCATATTTTTCTCATCATTGAGGTAATCCGTTATTGCCTCTGCCAAGCGTTTTGTCAACGTCGTAACCAATACCCGTTGTCCCAACTTTTTACGTTTAATAATCTCATTTGTAAGATCAGCTATTTGATTATCGGTTGGCCTAACTTCGATTTCAGGATCAATCAAGCCTGTTGGTCTGATCAGCTGCTCAATAACTTGGACATTTGGCCGTGTCAGTTCCCAATCACTTGGTGTTGCGGACACATAAACGGCTTGGTTAATGCGGGAGAGAAACTCATTAAACTGCAATGGCCGGTTATCCAAAGCTGAAGGCAGCCGAAACCCATAATCGATCAAGGTTTGTTTACGCGCCTGATCCCCGTTATACATTCCTCTAATTTGAGGTAAGGTAATATGGGATTCGTCAATTACAAGCAGCCAATCTTTTTTTTGCATGAAATAGTCTATCAGGGTATAGGGAGGATCACCGGGATTGCGGCCATCAAAGTACCTCGAATAGTTTTCTATTCCATTCACAAATCCCAATTCTTTTATCATATCCATGTCATACGTGACTTTTTGTTCCAATCTATACGCCTCGATCTGTTTTCCATTATCTCGAAGCTGTTTAAGTCTTTTGTTTAAATCATAATCAATCAACTCAAATGCTTTCTGATGCCTATCGGGATCAGTCAGGTAATGCTTGGCTGGATAAATGAGATATGTATTCTGGTCATCTTCCTCCATGCTCGCTAATATTAAATCATCACCTGGCTTAGCTTTGTTACCCGTAATCGGGTCAAGCCATTTAATTTTTTCTAGATGGTTACCTAAAAATTCCATCCGTAGTACAACATCCTGATATGCGGGCCATAATTCAATGACATCACCCCTGACGCGGAACCCACCCCGTTTTAGTTCATAATCCTGCCTTTCGTACTGAAGCCTGACAAACTGCTTGAGAAGTTCACTCCTGTCGTAATGTTTGCCCACCTCAATTGAAACTACAAAGTTTGCGTAGTCTTGGGGGCTACCAAGGTTATATATACAAGATACAGAGGCAACAATAATTACATCATCTCTCGTTTGTAAATTGGTGGTTGCCAAAAGCCTCAGTTTATCTATTTCCTCATTTATCTGTGTTTCTTTTTCAATATATGTATCGGTTGTTGGTATATACGCTTCTGGCTGGTAATAGTCGTAATAAGAAACAAAATATGAAACGCCATTTCTGGGGAAAAAATCCCTAAATTCCTGATACAGTTGACCAGCTAGTGTCTTGTTATGGGAAATTACTAAGGTTGGTTTTTGGACTTTTTCAATAACCTTAGCCATGGTATACGTTTTACCGCTTCCCGTTACTCCCAGCAAAACCTGGTCAGTGTTTTTAGCCTGTAAGCTGTTTACTAGCTGTTCGATAGCTTTTGGCTGGTCACCTTGTGGTTGAAATGGAGAGTATACGCTAAATTGCATGATCTAATATTATATCGCAGATTTATCAACGTATCTAGATCATTAAGATAATGTATGTTGTACAAAGTACCACTTGACTGATTCGGTATATATTTGCCATATTGTATACAAACATATTCCGCGTATTTATTTTGTAAATATTTGGTAAAGACTTAGTAAAGTAGATACACATTTCAACTATTCTAATTCTTTATTCATATATCTGTTCTATGGTAGAACCAAAACACACAGTGACGCTTTATAAACGCCAAAGACAGATTATTGATTTTATAGCTCAGTTTACCCAAACGAAAGGGTACTCACCAAATCTTCGCGACATTGCAGATGCTCTTGATCTTAGTTCTCTTGCAACTGTTCACGAACATATCGAGCGATTAGTAAAAAAGGGTGTAGTAAAAAAGACGGCTGCTGGTGGAACTAGAGGCATAGTCCTTGTTGATGATAAAATTGCAGAGATGGTTCGAGCTGTAAATGTACCTGTTTTAGGTTGGTTTACTCCTGGTTTACCGATTGAACCCTATTCAACTTCGAATGCGTATTTGCAAGCGGGATCTGATATGGTTCCGGGCTCAAAACGAGCGTTTGCTTTGCAAGTCCGTGGCCAGCATCTCAAAGAGGAAAGCATACTTGATGGAGATTATTTATTAGTAGAAGAGAATGCGGTCATAAAAGACGGGGATAGTGTAATTGCAATACTAGAAGATACAACTGCAATTTTAAAGCGAATATTTAGGGAATCTACCCGGGTTCGCCTCGAGTCTCTTAATACTAACTTTGCCCCATTCTATACCACCCGAGTAGCAATACAGGGTAAGGTATTGAGCTTAGTTCGTAAATTCAACCTTTAGCGGTATAATATCTACATGAGCCCGCTGTATCTTATCGCCACACCCATTGGAAACAGAAAGGATATTACGCTGCGCGCGCTTGAAATGATGTGTGGAGTTGATATACTTCTGTGCGAAGATACCCGTAAAACAAAGCAGCTGATGGATTATTACAAAGAACAGTTTGCTGGTATGGTCATATCTGACTGGCTCAACATTGATACTTCCCACCCTCCTAGATTGCTTTCTTTTTTTGAAGAAAATGAAGATCAGCGTATACCATTTGTAATACAAGCTCTGCAAAATGGGACTTCCGTAGGTCTGGTTAGTAATGCCGGTACGCCTGGCATATCAGATCCAGGATTTAGTCTTGTCCATGCTTGTATAAAAAACGGTATTTCCATAATTTCTATACCTGGACCATCTGCACTCATTAGTGCACTTGCAAGCAGCGGTTTTTCAGCAGATAAATTTACGTTTTTAAGTTTCCTTCCAAAAAAAGCGGGCAAGCAGACAAAAATTTGGGAAGCATTACAACTTCAGGATTTAAAACAGACAATTTGTTTTTATGAATCACCATTTCGAATCAAAAAAACACTTGAAACTATGTATCAGTTTTGGGGAGATATTGAAGTATGCATCGCGCGTGAATTAACAAAAATACATGAAACTGTCATCACCCAACCAATTTCCATATGGCTGAATAGTATCAAAGCCAGTCCCTTAAAAGGTGAGATTGTCGTTTTGTTTCGTGCGGGATTGAGCTAGCCGGATAGAACCATACACTGGAGGATTTTGGGGTATGATAATTTTCACCAAGGGAAACATATTTGTAATAATTGCCCCAAATGTCTGTGGATGAATTGTATTACTTGTAAATAAGCCGCCAACTAACACAAGATCAAACTGTGACCTTCCAAGCCCCAGTTTCACAACGACAGCCTTAACTGCCAATGCTAGTTCTTTTATTGCCGACTGGAGGATAGTTTGAGCAACCTCATCATTACTACCGGCTGCTTGTGTAATAATAAAACTCAGTTTAGCAATGTGTGATTTGTGAAAATTATTTCCATATATTTTTGTCTTTATTTCTGTAATATCTGATATCGAATAATGTTGTTTTACCAACTCTTCAAGCATTGTCTTTTTCCCTCTTCCATCTTCTGATTTAACGGCTGCGCGTAAAATTTCCTGTCCAATATAAAAAGCACTCCCCTCATCACTAACCAAATAATCTAAACCTCCAGACTTAGCTCGTTGACCCTGCTGGTTAAATCCAAAACAAGATGATCCGGTCCCTGCATTTATAACTACTGCATTCTGGTTGTTTGTACCAGCAATTAGGGCAATAAGCATGTCGTTTACAACAGTAATCTCTCCTGATACTTTGTTTCGCAACGCCTCTGTTAGTTTTTCTTTAGCAAGCATTGTTTCCGAATGACTATCCAGACCTGCAATTCCTAAAACTGCAGTATCAAATATGGGCATTTGCTGCTGGATTTTTGAGCTTGCATCGCTAATTGCTGACTCTATGCTTTGCAGTCCTGCGTCTATGTGTCCCTCGCTCCACAAAAACGGACCACCAAACCCCTCTGATAGGACAGATCCCGCATCATTTGCAATTAGCACATGTGTCTTAGTACCACCACAATCCACTCCAAGTATCATGATACAAGTATACCGTATTCTTAAACCCATAAAAATGCAGTATTCTTACAATTTGTGATTGAATTTAAGCAACAGATTATTCATAATACCCAATATGACAGTTCTCCGTTCAGTTTCTATGTTTTTACTCGATTTTCTAGAAACCATTGCTGTTTCACTGGTGATCTTTTTCTTTCTCAACAAGTTTGTTTTTCAACCGCACGAAGTAAATGGCTTATCAATGTACCCAACATTTCAAAATAATGACCGCTTACTTACCTCTAAGTTTAGCTACCGTTTTAGCAAACCTCAGTATGGGGACATAATTGTTTTCAAAGCTCCTGGCCATGAAGAGTTTGACTATATCAAGCGTATCATCGGTATGCCCGGAGACAAGATTAAGCTTGTTGATGGGTACGTGTATAGAAATGGTGTGATACTAGAAGAGGGAGCCTATCTAGATTCAAGAGTAAAAACATTTGGGGAAAACTATTTGCACAACAATGAAGAAACAACCGTACCTCAAGATACCTTTTTTGTAATGGGTGATAATAGAGACAATAGTAGTGATTCACGTAATTTTGGTCCAGTACCCATGAAAAACATGGTGGGAAAGGCTTGGTTTAGATATTGGCCTCCAAACGGGATCGGTCTAGTCAAACATCTCAGTGATGTTGCAAAAGTGTAGACTATTGATTTAAAGTGACGGTAACAATTCCACGATATATTTTGTCAAGTTTTTCTTGAACAGCTTCCGGTGATCCATTAAACACAAGCACAACTCGTGTCTGACGTAGGCTTTGGGTCATTTTTACTTTTGTTTTTGCGCCAAGGCTTTTTGAAATATCCTCGCGCATTTTTTCGAGTGCCTCTTGGTACACCAGCTTAGTAGGTGCATTAGTTTTTTTAGTTACAGTTCCTAAGCCTTCCATTTCTGCTTTGACCTTGCGCACCATTTCTTCAGTCCTTCGAACTGAGGCACTTTCCCTCATTACCTGTTTATACGTCTCAATCATCTTGGATTTTTCTGTTATACCCTGTAATGCCCTTGCATGTCCTTCTGAGATAATTCCTGATAGCAAACCATCTTTTAATGCATCTGGTAAGTCTAACAACCGTAAGGTGTTTGCAATATACGAAGGTGACTTTCCAACCCGTTTAGCGATATCGCTTTGTTCAAGCCTAAACTCTACCAATAGCCTGTTAAATGCCTCAGCCCGTTCAAGTGCATTAAGATCTTCGCGCTGAACATTTTCTACAATTGCCATTTCTAGCATGTGTTGTGGTGACGTTTCTCGAATTACACACGGTACTGTCTCTAAGCCTGCCATTTTCGCCGCCCTCCAGCGTCGCTCACCAGCGATTATCTGGTACCCTGCCGGTGTATGAGCTACTACTAGCGGTTCTAAAATGCCGTGCTCTTTGATTGAATCAACGAGGTCAAGAATGCTATCTGGGGCAATAACGCCTCTTGGTTGTAGGGGATTTGGTTGAAGTTGACTAGTTGGAAGACTGGATGCATTGTTCATAGGTTTGGGCGTGAAATCTAGTAATACCCTATATTTTTTCACGAAATATCACAACTGGCAAGTGAATATAATTGGATGGATATATGTCAATGTAAATCAAGTCTGCATAAAAAAACATCCATATGAATGGATGTTTCAATTATTTATTTTCGGATATATTACTTAACAAAAGCTACAACTCTATCATGGTTCTGCTTGTAATCAACTTTGCCATCTTTAGTAGCATATAATGTATGATCACGTCCAACTTTAACATATTCACCGGGAAGTATTTTTGTTCCCCGCTGTCTGACAATTATTCCACCGGTTAACACCTCTTGACCAGCAAAAAGCTTTATTCCTAAACGTTTTCCCTCGCGATTTGTATGTATCGTTGTTGAACCACCTGATTTTTTATGCGCCATATTTAGTAAACTCCAAGTTTAAAACTCAAAAGCTTACATGTAACTGATTAACCGTAGTATTATAACGTAATTAAAATAAAAATCAAAATTAATCTTTAGCCCTTATTACCGTACCTTCTTTGCCGCACAACCTCATACATACATACAGCAGCAGCCACAGATAAATTGAGCGATCCTATCTTTCCAAACATAGGTATCCTAACGCCATCATGTAGGTACTTTTCATAACCCGAGGTAATTCCCGCATCTTCTGCTCCGATCATCAATGCAAGTGGCTTGGTAAAATCAGCCTTGTAAAGCGGTTTCTGCGAGTCTTCCGATGCTGCAACAATAAATACTGCTTCATCTCGAAAATATTTTAATACATTAAACAAGTTATCATGGATTAAAGGAATATACTCCTGGGCTCCGACTGCAGCCCTGGCTACAACCGGAGATAGACCTATTGACCGGTTAGGAACTATTACAGCATGTGCTCCACAAGATTCTGCAGTTCTTAGTACCGCTCCAAGATTATGTTCATACAATACTCCAGCCAATATCACAAAAAAAGGAACATCACCGCGATTAACAACTTCTTGAAACACCTGCTTGACAGTTTTTTCTTCAATCGCCTGAGCCATGGCGATAACACCCTGATGGTGATTATCTGTTTTGCTGATTTTATTCAGTTTTTTTGGAAGCACCTTTTCGATGGGAACGCTATTTGATACTGCCATGCGGTGGATTTCTTCCAACTTTTCATCAAATTTAACACCGACCTCTAAAAACACTTTGTCTATCAAAGCTCCTGCCCTAAACGCTTCACGCACTGCATTACGGCCTTCGATTTGTCTCCAGTCAGATGAATGATAGTTTTTTGATTGGATTTGTTTTTTCATACTATCTAGTATACGGTAAATACCCCTATGCCTTTATTAAGCGATGTTATACTTGGGTAAGAATAAATCTATTATTCAGCTTTTTTTGCAGTTTTTCTAGTTGAAGTTTTGCGGGGAGATTTGTCCTCTTTTTTTTCTTGCTTTGGTTTAACTTCTTTTACTGTTGTTTTTTTTGGTTCAGCCTTTTTTGCACCAAATTGAACTGTAGTTATTTGGGGTCTAAAACCAACTTTACGGCGATGTCTGGATTTTGCACGGAAGCGAAGGATGTGGATTTTTTTACCTTTTATCTGTTGCGATACCTCAGCTTCAAACGACTGGCCTTCCAGATACGGATTACCCATCTCAACCTTTTCACCATCAACAATCATAAGTACCTTGTCAAAAGTTACTTTCTTACCAGGCTCGACATCCATGTGATCGATCTCAATTTCTGATGTAGATGTAATCTTATATTGTTTGCCGTTAGCTTCAATGATTGCAAAATCCATACAGGTTAAATTTTAAACAAATGCTCAAAATTCATTTTTTGATATCAAATTAACTTTGAAATTATAGTTGATATCATATAGAAAAGCAACGCCTTTTTATCCGATCTCATATGTCATCCGCTCTCGATTGTCTTTTTCTACTGATGCTAGCATACCTATGCTTAACCAACTAACCATTAGAGAGCTTCCCCCAACAGATAAAAATGGCAACGGAATACCTGTCACAGGCAATAAACCCAAATTGATCCCAATATGAATAACTGGCTGTATAAATAAAATTCCCATACTACCCAGATATATCACCTGCGCTTTGGAGTGAGAACCAGTATTGGATATACTGACAATTCTCCATGCCAAAAGCGCATACAAAGCGATAATGCATACGCTTCCAATAAAACCCAACTGCTCAGCCGCTGTTGCAAAGAAAAAGTCTGTTTGTTTTTCAGGTAGAAACTCCAGTCTTGATTGCGTTCCCTTACCCAATCCCTTGCCGATTAATTGCCCTGAACCGACGGCAATAATTGCTTGGATTTGATTATACGATGCGCCCAGAGGATCTTTTGATGGATGAATAAAATGCTCTATACGAGCCTTTTGGTATGGTGCAAGTAGACTCAATACAATCGGTATGGCTGCAATACAAAGAGCAGTAAGTGATAAAACATACGGTAATTTTGGACGCAACGCAATAAGTGATAAAATGCCAGTAGCTCCAAGTATAATGCTGCTACCCAAATCCGGTTGTGCAAATACAAGCAAAACCGGAATACTTATAATTGATACACTAAGTAAAAATGAAGCGTACGATTTTATTTTTCCAACAACAAATAAATTACTAAATAACAGTATAATTGCAATTTTAGCAAACTCCGAAACCTGTAATGTAAATGGTCCAAACTCTATCCATCTGCGTGAACCGCGAACAGGATCTACAAACAAAAGCAGAAATAACAACAATAGTACAGTTAGAATATATAGGGGTTTCCCGGTTATATATAACAACTCTGAGTCGATTTGGGTTACAAGTACTGAAACAGTGATACTAAACAGCGCAACCTTCCATTGAAATGCAAATTCTGCCGGTGAAACTGTGCTTGTAATCAGAAGACCTATTGTGGTTAACAGTAACGCGGGAATAAACAGCCAAGGGTCGGGGAATTTCATAGCCCTAGTATACTCTAAACTATCTCCAAGTGATCTCCTTTGATGATCTCTCTAACTAATGCCTTGCGTTTAATTTCTTCTTCCCACTCTTTAGGCCAGTCAGGGAGAGTGATAGAAATCAACTCAGTCAGTTCGGTTCCGGCTTTTTTACGTGCCTCCATGATCTCACGCACCAGTTTGCGCGCATCTCCTTCGGCTTTTAGTTCAGGAGTAATTGTTGTATCAAAAACAACAGACAGTGGTTTATCTTGTTCTTCTGACCATTCAATTGTTTTTACATTAAGCTCGCCTGTTATTATTTTCCAGAATAAATTCGCGTACATTGACTGATTTATTGTATCTAAAGCTTTATTGACGGTAATTTTTAATAATGGTTGCCTGACTGGAATTTGGGTTTTCTTTCTCTCTGCATTTCCGATGCTACATATTTCTCTAACTACATCCATGTCGCTTAATAGCTTTTTGTCATCTTTAGATATGCTTAATTTTTTTGGCCAATCACATAAATGAATAGACTCAGGGAAATTGCCTTGCTTTGTCAAGTTTAGATACAGCTCCTCAACCGTAAAAGGAATAGTAGGTGCCATAACCAGACAGCCATATAGCAAGGTTAAATACATTACCTGTAACGCCTGAGTATCTCCAGCGACAAACCGCTCCCTGTTTCTCCTGATATACCATGTAGAAATATCATCAATAAAGGGCCTGATCTCACGCACAGCTCTAGGGATATTGTAGGCATCCAAACCTTTTTCAGTACTGGATATAAAGTCGTTTATACGTATCAGCATCCATTTGTCCAAGGGGTTTGTAATTTCTTTATTTAACCGAAGCCTAAGCTTCTCTGCCTCTTCAATACTCTTGGGTGCCACAAAACCATTGATATTGGCATAGGTAATAAAATACTTATAACTGTTCCAAAGGATGTTCAAAACTCGCTGTACCTGCTCCTTGATATCGGTTTCAGAGATATTGAGATTCTCAGCCGCCATGACAGGGCTTCCCATCACGTACAGCCTAAATGCATCTCCACTGTAGCTTTCCAATACTTTCCGGGGATCTGGGTAGTTATTGAAGGACTTACTCATCTTGCGCCCATCCGTTCCCTGTATAACACCTGTACAAATAACGTTTTTAAAGCAGTGAGAGTCAAATATCGAGTTGGAAATAACATGCAGTACATAAAACCATGCCCGAGTCTGAGCCACATATTCGACAATATAATCAGCAGGGAAACTAGCTTCAAAGTCTGCCTTATTCTCAAACGGATAATGCCGCTCGCCATATGGCATTGAACCAGCATCCATCCATGAATCTAAGACATCAGGAATCCGCTTCATAACATCACCACATTCACTACATTTCCATGAATAGCTATCAATAAAAGGACGGTGGAGGTTGTCTACCTTTTTACCGCTTAGTTTTTCTATTTCTGCAATCGAGCCAACGACATCCATGTGTGTACACTTGGGATTGCTGCATTTCCATACTGGCATCGGTGTTGCCCAGTAGCGTGAACGAGATATACACCAATCAGGAGCTGACTCGATTCCTTTTGCAAACCTACCGTGCTTAAAATGTTTAGGAAACCAGTAAATATTCTCATTACTATCCAAAAGCTTATCTTTTAATTGGGATACTTTGATAAACCAGGCATGCTGAGGTGCAAATATGAGCCTGGTTTGGCATCTCCAGCAAGTTGGTACTGTATGAGTATGTTTGCGATGCTCGTACAACAATCCCCTGCTATCTAGGTCATCATCAACTACTTTGTTTGCGTCCAAATAGTACATCCCTTGCCATGGAGCACGTTCAATGGTCAGTTTACCCTCATCATCTACATGCTCGATCATGGCAATATTTTCAGTCTTCATGACTTTAAAGTCTTCCTCACCGTATACGGCGAGTGTAACCACGCCAGTACCCTCATCAGTAGTCACAAAATCTCCACTAACCAAAATATAGGCTTTTTTATCTTTGGGAATATCCCAAAAATCAAAGTGAGGCACAAAATGCATACCAACCAGCTCTGATCCTATAATTTCTTCGACTAACTCAAAAGGCTCGTCTTTTTTAAGCATACCCATGGTTGTTTTAGCTAGCACCAAATACTCACCATTTTGCTTGACGATGTTGTAGGTAAATGCGGGGTTGATTGCCAGTGCCATAGTTACAAGCTTATTCCATGGGGTCGTTGACCAGGCTAGTATAAATAGATCATTTCCATACTTTTCTAGTTTTGTATTTTTAGTTTTAAGTTTAAACTTGTATGTAGTTGAGGGTTCTGTTATCTCAACGTAGCTATTATCCATAGCTACCTCAAAATTTGAGATGGGTGTGCCGCAATGAGGACAATATAGCGATACACGCTTACCTTCATAAACTAGACCCTTATCATAGATTTGCTTAAAGACCCACAGGACTGACTCCATATATGTCAAATCCATAGTTTTATAGGCATGGTCCATATCCACCCAACGAGCAATATGATCTATATACCAGTTCCATTCCGAAGAAATTTGGGAAACATAGGAGAAACACTCATTATAAAACCGCTCCAAACCGACTCGTTCAATATCACGCCGGCTTTTAAGCTTGAGCTTGTTCTCGACTTTATTTTCAATAGGTAAACCATGACAATCCCAACCCCAGACACGCCTGACCTGTTTGCCTTTCATGGTTTGGTAACGGGGGATGAGATCTTTGGCAACTGAACTTAGCAAGTGACCGTAATGGGGCAGGCCGGTCACAAACGGAGGTCCATCATAAAACACGTATGCATTATCTTTTGACCGTTGCTCGATACTTTTTTCGAATATTTTTTCTTTTTGCCAAAATTCTAAGATTTTTTCAGAAATGGCAAAGTAATTGGGCTTGGGATCGACATCAGTAAATGCTGGGTTTGAAGACATGGGGTTATTATAAACGATTAACTTAATACTAGAAAGATAAGGTTTTATTTGCAGCTTATAATTTCAAGAGATCTAATACTGTATATTTCTATTGCTTGCCATGCATGCATGGATCCACCACTATTTGGATTTAGTACGTTAAAATCGCTTTGTGTTTTTATATTTCGAGCTTGAGCTAATACATCCATAAATCCGTTATATCCTAGTTGATATAGATTTTGTATTGTTTCTTCTGGTATAAAAAGACGTTCTCCATCTAGCCCAGCAATATCACGAGGCAAGTCTATTTGATCTAAAACCGTATATACTTTAAGGTCCGGATGATCCAAGATTTCTAGTGATCGATAAAGTAACGCATAAAGAGAATAAGCATTCTGTTTTCTTCTTTCCTGTTGGTATGTTGGAAGTAAACCAATAAACGTAGAAATAAATTCTCGTGTCATATCCTAGTTTTTCTTCTGCCTTAAAAATGCCGGTACATCAAATTCATCTTCTTCAAGAAGCTTTTCTTTATACTGATCTTCATCTTGGGGGTTAGGATTATGTTGTGCAGTATTTAGCGATTGCGGTTTTACCAAGTCCAATGGCTCAACTTGGGTATTTCCGATTTCTTCATCCCCAAAGCTGGGATTTTGGTAGCTTGGAATAGTAGGTCGGTTTGGTTCTTGCTGTATATATTGAGGTCGGATTGGAGGTCTTGAATAGGTTGTGGTATCTCCATATGATGTATCAAAGCCTGTGGCAATGACAGTGATTTTTAACTCATCAGTCATGGACTCATCAATAGTTGTCCCGAATATAATATTAGCATCAGCATCAGCAGTCTTACTGATCACATCAGCAGCCTCTGATACATCTTTCATTGTCAGATCCTTCCCTGATGTGATATTGAATAGGATACCTTTTGCTCCCTGAATGGATACCTCAAGCAGAGGTGATGATATTGCTTCTCTGGCAGCTTTAGCTGCCTTATTGTCACCCGAACCTGAACCTATACCCATAAGGGCTGTACCTGAGTTTTGCATGATAGATTTCACATCTGCAAAGTCTACATTTATCAAACCTGGGGTAGTGATCAAGTCAGAAATTCCCTGAACACCCTCACCAAGCACTGAATCAGAAATCTTAAACGCTTCTAGAAGCGTCATGTTTTTATCAATTGATTCCAAAAGTTTTTGATTGGGAATAACAATGAGTGTATCAACCTTACCCCGCAGTTCTTCGATCCCATCCTCTGCAGCGACCATTCTCCGTGATCCTTCAAAAATAAAGGGCTTGGTGACAACAGCTACAGTCAAGGCGCCGCTTTGTTTAGCAATATCTGCAATAATTGGCGTAGCACCTGTCCCTGTACCACCCCCCATACCACAGGTTAAAAAAATCATATCAGCACCATCCATCATTTCTTTAATCTGTTCATGAGATTCCTCAGCAGCCTTTCGTCCCACTTCTGGATTTGAACCTGAGCCCAATCCTTTGGTAAGTTTCTCACCTATTTGTAGTTTAATTGGAGAGTGAGACGTCAACAGAGCTTGGGCATCGGTATTGATAGCTATAAAATCGACACCCTGAACATGTTGATTTGAAAGCATTGAATTTATGACGTTTCCGCCACCGCCGCCTATACCAACGACTTTTATGCTCGCAACTGATGTTGCTCCTGGTTTAACAAGTGCCATATGTTTGGGGGCAGAAAAAGGGAAGTAATAATCTGAATAATACGTTAAAAGCCTTTATTTATCAAGGGAGAAACGAACGGACAAAATCTACAATTTTCCCAATCAGGCTTTTTCCGGAAAATTTTTCTAAAATACCAATTTGAGGCATGCGCATCCGTGATCCAGAGATTCGGGCAGTCTGGGCTGATGCATATAAAAGAAGACCTTGTGAAACTGCAAACGCAGGAGCATCAATATCATCAACCAAACCAATCAATTTGGATTCATCTTGACCGGACCTAAAAGAAGCAATACGAACAGGCAAAGATAAGGTGCGCTTCGAAGCATCACGAATACCTACCGTTAAAGCTCCACCACCAGAGAGTACTAAACCGGCTGGTACAGCTGATACGTATCCCATTTTCTTTAACTCATCCCTTGCCATTGTGAAAAGCTCTGTAAGTCGTGGCCTAATAATCCCTTCAACTATGTGTTTATAGGATGGTTTATTCAGAACTTCTGAAATTCCAAACCGCTCAAGTGAAATCGTATCATTCGTCCCGCTTGAATCGTCTAATAATGCTTCTTTCGGATTGTTTGATAATACAAGTTTGATCTTTTCTGCCTCCTCCAAAGAAACCCGTAATCCTATTGCTAGGTCATTGGTAACATGCTTAGCACCTATAGGCAATACAAACGAATGCGCCAAAGAGCCTTCCGCATATACTGAAACGCTTGTGGAGCCTCCGCCAATATCCATCATACATACTCCAAGTTCCTTTTCAGTCTCGGTAAGGGAGCTTTCTGCAGCTGCTAAACCAGAAAATACTGTTGACGATACATTTATACCAATATCAGTCACACACCTAACAAGATTGCGAATCGCTATAGATGCACCTGAGACTATATGAGCATCGACTTCCAACCTGATACCTATCATGGAAAGGGGATTTTTAATCCCAGATTGGGAATCAACGATAAAATCTCTTGGTATTACATGCAGTATTTCGCGCGAAGAAGGTAATGACACTGCCCGTGCAGCTTCAATTACCCTATCAACATCATCTTGAATAATCTCTTCACCTGGGTTGGCTACCGCAACGACACCTTTGGAATTTTGTGACATGATATGGGAACCACCAATAGAAACAAATGCTTCAGATATAGAAAAACCGGCCATGCGCTCTGCAGCCTCAACACTTTGTGTGATTGCTTCAATCGTATCATCAATATCTACAACCTGGCTTTTTCTAATACCTTTACTATCTACCGTAGCAACGCCAACAACACGAAGTTTTTTTGTTTCCTCATCTTGAGAGGTTATGATTGTTGTTACTTTACATGTTCCAACATCGATACCTGCAAAAATCTTACCTTTTGCCATATTTTTGTTTCAAATTAAATCGCGTAAGCGTATTAATATAGTTTACTTATATCATAAAGAAAGTGCCAGTGCTTTTCAATTTCAGTTTAAACTTTTTCTTTAATTACCGGACAATGGGATCATTAAAGCGAACATCAATTTCATGCATTTGGGTTTGGTCGGTCTGTGCTGGTTGGAGCTGAATAAATTTTATACTGTCTACCTGTTTTGATAGATCTCTTTGGCCGTTTATTCTCAGTACTAAACTATCCTGCAAAATAACAGAAATATCGTCAATACTATTTACCTTTAATGTTCGCAGTCTAAAGCCAGAGTTAGCAAGCAAATCAACAACCTTCATGGCCGATCGGATTGTTGGGCTGACTAACTCCTGTCCGACTGCAAATGATTCACTGCTTTCTATCGGAATCAATTCAGCTATATCAGTAGTGTTTTCAGTTGCCATCAGCTTCCCATAGGTATCTGCCAAGAGCGTTTGATCAGGTGTAATAAGCAAGTATTTCGCTTGCCGTGGCTCTAAATAAATTACAATTGTATTTGGAAATCTCCGTACTATTCTAACAACAGTAACCGTAGGATTATGCTTTTCTATCCGCTCAGTTATTTGCTGAGAATTTATGAGAAACAAATGTTTGTTGTATATGTCTTCTGACTGCATCCTATATATCGAAGGACAAGCTGTGTTATGTATATAACATTCGACTCTGCTTACTCTCATTAATAATGAAAAGGATATTAAGAATATTATTAATAAAAATATGCCTATATATTTTTTAAATACAGTCTTAATGTTAAAAACATATGTCTTTTCGTTTATTACATGCTTTCTTTTTATCATTCTTCTAGATAGACCCGATTTAGATAATGACATATTATTCGAGTATTTCTTCTATATCACCTGACATTACTTCTAAAGCGGTTGTCGGGGTTTGCATACGTACAGATCTAACTTTGTCCCAATCTACAGCTCGTTCTTTCATAAGCGTAACCACTTCCTGTAAATTAGTCTGATTTATCATATTTTGTGGCATTAAAAATCCCAAACCTGCATCGACGAGTTTTTGGGCATTTTTAGCTTGCTCTTGTTCATAGCTCAAAGGTAGCGGTATAGCTATCATTTTTTTACCAAGCATAAGAATTTCTAAGGTTGTGTGTGCTCCAGAACGACCGATTACAAGATCAGATATAGCTAAAACATCCCTAAATTGATAAAAGTAATCGACCACAACATAAGACATCTGTTGGTCGTATGGAAGTTTTTGTCTTTTCCGCATCAATCGTTGATAATCGCGCGTAGACATATTTGAACCGCACTGATGAAAGATGTTCCATGTATTGAGCAAATGAGTTAAATTCCGTTCAATTAGCTCATTAATGCTATGTGCTCCCTGTTTCCCCCCACTCACTACAAGCAATGGCTTGTTGTCAAATTTAAATTGCATGTTTACGTTAGTTTTGGATAGTATTTCATTTAAATCTCTTAACGATTTAATCTTTTGAACAGTTTCTGAATCCATGGGTAGCCCAACGAGAGACACTTTTTTCTTGTGAATATAGGGCTCAACCGGCCATGTAAGATACATTTTTTTAACAAAAGGAAAAATCGCTTTATTTGCCATACCCATTACCGTTGTCTGTTCATGAGACATTGATGGGATTTTCAACAACCATGCAGCAATTACTGGAGGTACAGCTAAGTACCCCCCAAAGCTAATTACCAGCGAGGGTCTATCCCGTAAGAACAATCCAAAACAGTAAAAAAATGAGGTAATCGTTTTGAAAGCTTGCCAAATATTGCCTCTATAAATTTTCCCTGATTTTAAATCGATAAAGGTTATATCAGCTGCAATAACATCTCGATATTCTTGCGATATATTAGCGTCTACTGCGCTTGCATGTCTGTGACCTAGCCAAACAATTCTGTAGCCTTTTTGCTTGAGACTTTTAGCCAATAGCAGCGCTGAATTATGATGTCCACCGGTAAATATTATGGTTTTCATGTGTTTTTTTGATTATTACTGATCATGTGTTTTAGATATATTGATTAGTATACCAAGGCTAACAAGTGTTACTACAAGAGAAGTTCCCCCGTATGATATGAGAGGTAGTGGTACCCCAGTTAACGGTACAAGAGATACCATAGATGCCAGGTTAACACAGAACTGAGTTCCTATCCAGCAGGTTATCCCTACTGCTAATAATCTCCCATACATATCTGGAGCTTTTTGTGCAATTTTAAACCCTTTCCATAGCACAACTAAATACAAAAATATAAATACTAGACCACCAATAAATCCAACCTCTTCGCCAAGTATGGCAAAAATTGAATCTCCCATTGCTTCAGGTAAGTACCTATATTTTTGCAATGACCGGCCAATGCCAACCCCCAATAAGCCTCCTGATCCCAAAGAAAGCAGGATTTGCTGAACATGATAAGAAGATCCCAAAATATCACTACTGCTATTAAAAAATGTTGTAATTCTCTGTCTACGGTAATCTGATGTAAACACTAACAGTAAACCGATGATAAAGGCAGAAAAACTGGCAGCTGCAAACTGCATTACCGGAGCTCCAGATACAAAATAAACCACAAAAGATGTAGCAACCAACACAATTGAGGTCCCCAAATCAGGCTGTAATATGATCAAACCCAACACCAATGACACCAATGCAAAAAAATGAACCATACTCCTTGGTTTTTCAAACCATGTTGCTAAATAGATAACAAGAATTGTTTTAAAAGTTTCTGAAGGCTGAAATGTGGTAAAACCGAGATCCAACCATCTCCTCGCTCCTTTTATCGATAAACCCACTCCAGGGATAAGCACTAAGAGCAGGGCAATAATATTTGCATAAAACAGCCATTTTACCCATTTTCGATACACATGATAATCTATTCGGGCAACTATCAACAGTAAAATCCAACCAATCAAGGCATACAATCCCTGATATTTCAGATAGTGAAATCTATCACCAAATGCTTCATTTGCTTCAACAACCGATGCATCATACACCATGATTAAGCCAAATATGGTTAATATTAATGCTAAAAAAACTAGAATGAAATCTCCGCGCTTGTGTACGCGTATACGCTCTACAAGTTTAATTCGATTCCTAGTTGCCTGGTTACGCAACTGGTTGGGTATGCTGTGCTTTTTTTTGAGACTAAACATGAAACTATTATATGAAGTTAGTGATGAATTTACATAGAGAGTTTATTTCAGGGTTGCAACGATCTCGTTAAATTGTCTGCCTCTATCAAATTCATTTACAAACATACCAAAGGAGCTAAACCCGGGAGAAAGCAGTACGATATCTCCAGGCTGAGCTATATTTTTTGCCTCAAGTATTGCCTGCTTAAAATCTCTATATAATTCAACCATTTTTGAATCAACTCTAAGTAGAGGTAGTATTTCGTTTGTACCTTCACCATCAAGCAAGATACATTTTTTTACCCGTTTATTAATTGTTTTTACCAGATCATCAAGTGGTAAATTTTTGGTATGTCCGCCGCCTATCCATATTATTTTCTCTTTTGGAAACGTATTGAGGGCAATAATAGCTGCTGTTGGAGTAGTGGCTGTCGTATCGTTGATGTAACTCACCCCATCAATAACAGCAATTGTTTCAAGTCTAAACGCAACACCTGAAAAAGACGTGATACTTGACCTGATTTGCTCCTCATCGATACCAAGTATTTTAGCAACGGTATAAACTGATCCCATATTTTCCCTGTTATGCTTACCGGGAAGCTTCAGTAACCAATCAGATGGCAATGTTGTTTCATCAAACCAATGAGTTTGACTCGCTGCTTCTTGATAAAACTCATCACTATATAACTCATTGCGTTTTATAACTAGATGATCATCATTACTCTGATATTTATAAATTTGTTTCTTATCGAGAATATACTCATCAAACGTGTTGTAACTAATTAAGTGATCTGGAGATATTGAAGTAATTACAGAAATGTACGGTGATATTTTCTCCCATCCTAAGCCATGAAGCTGGTAGTTTGACAATTCTAAAACTACGTACTTGGCTTCGTTTGCCTCTTCAATTCTTTTTAGGTTCATAGATTGAGGAATATTACCGCCTACAAAAACAGTAGCTCCAGTGCTTCGTAAAAGCTCTCCCAAAGCTGTGGTGGTGGTGGTTTTGCCTCTGGTACCCGTAATACCTATGATCGGTTTTGAACACAGTTTGAAGAATAATCCCATTTCAGTTTCAAATCCCTTGCCACTCTCAATTAAATACTGTAAATAGGGAGAATCGGGAGCTCGATGAAAAATATCTTGATTAACAACTACAATATCCGCCCACTCAAAATCAGATATATCATGCCTCTCTAGGTGGTATTCGATCGGATACTGTGAAAGCTGTTGTATCGATGCAGATAAGTTCTGGTTACTTTTTAAGTCAGTCACTCTAACCGAGGCGCCCTGTGATGCAAAAAAAAGTGTCGAACTAAGCCCACCCCCTTGTAATCCTAATCCCCAAATCAGAACCTTCTTATCTCGTATGTATGATAAATTGTCATCAATTTTATTGTTCAAGGGAACATGTAGTTGATAGCTGGTAGGAGGTAGTAGGATTATCCATATGTATGTCCTGACTACTAGCTACTATCTACTAACTACCCTCTTAAACTACTGCCAGCCACAAACCAAAGACTGCTAACATGATTCCAGCAAGCCATGCTCTTTGTACTATCTTAGGTTCTTCCCAACCGTATTTTTGAAGCCATAAGTGTAAAGGAGCAACTGGGAATATTTTTCGTTTTAAATATTTCTTGCTTAATAACTGTACCAAGCTGGATAGAATTTCAATAAAAAATATTGCCCCAAATATTCCCAGAGCGATAACTTTACCAAGCAGTAAACCAACAACAGCAAACGTGGCTCCAAACGACAATGAGCCGACATCACCCAACATAATACGCGCAGGATAAACATTAAAGTATAAAAAGGCAATAATTGAACCGATCCAGAGTACTAAAAAATAGGTAAGAGGAGTATCTAATATTGAGCCAGCCAATAACCAGAAAGCAAATAACGAGATCATTAGTAAACCAGAAACCAGACCATCCAAGCCATCTGTTATATTGACCGCGTTAGCAAAAGATACAATGATAAATGCTGCAAAAGGAACATATATCCATCCAAGATTAATAATTCCAAGAAATGGAAAATATATAAATTTTATGTGTAAGTTAAAATATAAAAGAAGCGAGATCATAAAAGCCAGAGCCCATTGAATTATGAACTTATGCCGTAGCCGTAACCCGAAAAAGCCAGTTTTTTCAAATTTAAAAAACTTCATAAAGTCATCATATAAACCTAATAAGCCATATGAAATAAAAGTAAAGAATAATATATTTATTTCTTCATTAATCGGGTACACATTTGTTATGGGAACCCCTAAATATTTAAGTATTGGGAATAAAAACGCAAATAGAATAGACACTGCTCCTATAATTAAAAAGCCACCACCAACAGGCGTCCCCTTTTTATGTTTGTGATACATATCATATATTGGAGTTGGTTTATTGAATGCATCTTTTGTTTCTTGGGCAGCACGGATAAACCGGAGTTTGTATAGGAGATTAATGAAAGGGATAATTAGCGTGCTCGTAGTCACAAAAGAAAGAATGAGTAAACCGAGCGGAAGAGCCATTGGACCAGGTAATGTAGACATAGTATTATTGTACAGATAACGCTTCTATCGTAGCATACCTCAAGCTCAATAGTTAAGACATTTGCCTATGCTGATAGTATGGCTCGCTACTAAATACTCTATAAACCCCATCGCTGCAGTATCTCAGTATCCGCAAAGATATTGACCCGATTTTATTGAGGAACTCAAAGGATTGATGAACCAATAACACAATTGTTGGAACTAATATAAAAAGAACAATAACTACAACTGATATCATTGGATATAATATAAATGGATTTAATTTTAACCAGAGTAAGCCTCCTAATTTCAGTATAAACCATATTGAACTTATCCAAATTGCAACACTTACTACAAAAACTGGTATACTAAACAGCGACCATCCAGCAATGTACTTATTACTTAATAATAGTCTTATATATATGCCTTTTCTTCTTTTTTGTATACTATTTCTATACTTGTGAAAATAACTCGATGAATTTATAAAACTTCGCAAGGATAAGTAGAAAAAGAGACAAACATACATAAAACAGACAAGGTTTATCTGCTGGATCAGTTCCATGGCACCCTCCTATCCAAGGCGCGTATTCTAATGTTGTGCTCCTTATATTAATTTTGAAAAATTAGAACAGAAAAAGAAAGGGGCAATAAAACGTGATCATACAACCCGGCGGATGTCCGCCCCGAGTTGCGCTAGTCGTTCATCAAGACTCTCATATCCACGATCTATGTGCTCTACTCCATCAATCTCCATCTCTCCAGGCGCTATCAGAGCTGCAATTGTTAATGTAGCTCCAGCTCTAAGATCTGGAACAACAACCCTCATAGGTATAAAAGGAGTAGGACCGCTAATTCTGGCACCATGAAATTCCCCAGCTTGAGCATCTTTTATATTAAATTCATAATATGCATCTGGATCTTCAATTTCGGGATTAAATAGTTCAATCTTTGCACCCATTTGGTTTAATTGTTTTGTAAACTGAAACCTATTATGGTGTACAGCCTCAATTACTTCACTTATACCTTGAGCTTGGGTCATGACTATCGACCATAGTGGTTGCCAATCCGTCATAAATCCGGGGTGTGGAGCTGTTTTAAGTGATACAGCTTTAAGTGTATTCTCATACCAAAACCTGATTCCATACTCAGCCACATCATACTTACCACCAGCTTCATCAACTGCTTCTAAGAATGTTTCAAGATCTTGTTTACGAGCATTTTCAACAACAATATCTCCTTTTGTTGCAAGAGCTGCGCATGCGTACGAAACGGCTTCATTTCTATCAGGCATTACTTTGTGAATTGTTCCATGCAGTCTATCTACTCCATCAATAACCAACACGTCATGTTGTTTTTTTTCAATTCTTGCTCCCATCTCCTGGAGATAATCGATCAAGTCATCGATCTCGGGCTCTTGGCCAGCATTCTCGATCACGGTCCTGCCATTTGCCATAACCGCTGCCAATATAAAACATTCAGTGCCAGTGTGCGTTTTTTTCTCAAATCTATATGTATTTCCAGTTAATTCTTCCGTAAACAACTCAACCTGTGTTGCTGTGGTATTAATCTTTACTCCAAGGCTCTCTAAAGCCTCCAAATGCCTATCGATAGGGCGTGCTCCTAAAACGCAGCCACCTGGTTGAGGAATAACTGCTTTCCCCGTGTGTTTAAGAAGTATTGATGCAAATAAAGTTGAAGCTCTCGATTTTTCACCTGCAAACTGGGGTATTTGGGAAGAATTTACTTTATTAGGATGTACAAACATTGTACGAGGTCCGCATTTAACAACACCCACCCCCAGTGCTTCCATTGTTCGCTTGGTCACATCTACGTCGCCAATATGGGAAAGATTGAGAAGACGTGACTCTGATTGGGCCAGCATAGCTGCTATCATCAGTTTAAAACTAGCATTCTTTGCGCCGCCCAATGTAACAGCTCCCCTAAGTGGCTTTCCGCCTCTGATAATAAATTTTGCCATATAAGATTACTATACTGTCTGGAAACGAAATGATGAAATCCCTTCGTAAACAGAAACGATTATGAATATACTAAAATTGTCCAACAAACTCAACCTCTAGAGGAGGATCAAAATTGAACTTATCTTTCATCTTGGATTTAACAAGATCAACCAGAGCTTTGACATCACTTGCTTTGGCAGTACCTGTGTTCTCGATAAACGCACAGTGGCGTGGTGATATTTTTGCACCACCAATCTGAGAGCCACTTAAGTTAATAACTTTATCAATTACATACCCCATTGACGGCGTCGGTAGTCCAAATTCTTTTTGCTTATTACTTGGTAGGTTTTGGAACATACATCCACTGCTCCTTTGAGGTTGTTTTAAAATTTTTTCTCTTCCCCACTCATGAACTACTCTCAATGCTTTTTCTTTATCTCCTTCAAACAACCGAAGTATTACATTTGTCATTATCAGTTTTCTTTTGTGAAATAAAGAATAATCATAGTCAAAATCCAAGTCTTTTGCTTTTAGTATTTCTATCTCATTTTGCTCATTGATAACTTCTACTTCTGTCAAAAAGTGAGAAAATAGCTGATGAGCACCGCCATGTACATTCATGTATACTGCTCCACCGATTGATCCCGCAATACCGTAGAACCACTCAAGTCCAACCAAACCCTGTTCAATCAGTTTCTGAATAATTACCATTAGTTTCCATCCTGTTCCGACTTTCATGTATTGAACTGGAATTTTCTTATCCCATGCCAAACCATAGGTATCGATTTCAAGAGATTTATCTACAAAACCGTGCCGTGCTTGTACTTTTACAGGCCCTTGGGTAGTTTGGTAATTTTCTAGCTTTTCAAATGTTAGTATGTTGTTTTGAATCACTAATCCCTGCAAACCCACATCGCTGATTATTATATTGCTCCCTTTACCTAATATAAACAAAGGCGTTTCATTTTTCCGGGCAATTTTTATTGCTTCAAGCATCTCTTTAGTATTGTTTACCGAAATAAAGTACTCTGCAGGTCCGCCTACACCAATCGTCGTATACTTTGATAACGGTTCCTGTTCTAGTAATCGGTCATTAAAAACTGACCTTAGATCTTTTAAAAGCATATGATCCCCTTTTTATATCCAAACACTATAATATTTTTTTACCTGTTCTTGTATCGTAGCATGCCATGTAAATATGTCTCCTGCACCCATTGTAAGTATTACAGATTCGCGTAGTTTGTTTAGGCGTACATAATCTAATAGTGTTGATATATCTTTAATATACGTGCAATTATTGGAATATGCCTGAATTGATTTGGATAGAACTTCACTTGATACGGAGTCATCTGTATGCTCACGAGCTGATGCATATATGTCTGCCAAAAGCACGGTATCACAATTTTTGAAGCAGCGAGAGAAATCCTCAAATAGCGCTTTTGTTCGAGAGTATGTGTGAGGCTGAAAGATGACGATCAGCTTCTTTTTTGGGTACATAATCCGTACGGCACCTATTGTATTTTGAATCTCATCAGGATGATGTGCGTAGTCATCCATAAACACGATTGTTTTATAACTTGTTAATCTCTGTAAACGTCTCGATACGCCATTAAATTTATTTAATCCTTTCTGGATTTGGTAATCAGACATGCCAAGCATTCTTGCCACCAAAATTGCAGCACAAGCATTACGTATATTCATATCACCACCTATTTTTACTGCAAAATCAGTTTCTTTATTACCGTCACGTAGACTAAATCCTGTTTTACCCAAATGATACTTACAATTTCTTATTTGCACCTGCGATTCGAGGTTTTGACCATAGGTAATAACAGTCCGGCTTGTCATAGCTATGAGCTTTTTGATCATTAGACAATCCCAATTAACGAGTATCTTTGCATCAGGAGACATTTTATTAATTAGTTCTAAAAAGGTTTCTAGTGTATGTGCTTCATCTCTGTATACATCAGGGTGGTCAAAGGCTAAATTTGTCAAAATAAGTATGTTGGGATCCTGATAGTAAAATTTTGGCTTTGTATCTTTTGGACTAGTAGAATACTCGTCAGCCTCTGTTATAAACATATCCCCGTTTGGATTATATTTACCACAAAATTCAAGTGAAGGTATTGAGCCAGAACCAACCATGTAACTCGGGTCTAATCCACCCTCTTCTAAAAGTGTGGACAGCATTGCAGTAGTTGTTGTTTTGCCCCCTACTCCGGCAACTGATATGCGTTTATGTTTTGTTTTTGAGATGATACCAAGAGCTTCTCCTTGCGTAATTGTTTCAATTCCCATTTTTTTTGCCTGAATCACTTCTGGATTGTTTTCAGCTCCATGGGCAGCTGTATAAACGACCAGGTCTGGTTTTGATTGCATGACACGCCAAGCTTCAAATCCTGTTTCCCATACAATATTTTTTTTGTTCAAAACTGAGTCCGTTACAAATTGTTCTGAAGTATCACTACCACTGATTTCCCACCCAAGATCTTTACCAATACAGGCCAGAGCAGTCATACCAACCCCTTTGATACCTGTAAAGTGAACTTTTTTATATAAATTGAGATCTTTCATATATAACATATATAAATAGTGTATTAACTGCCAAATGTTGAATAGGTAATTGTTTGATGTATATTGCGCAAAACTTCCCGAATGTAATCAATCGTATTTACTGGTAAGCTCTCTACCTCAAACCACTGCAAATTATCACAAAGATTGGGCTCCCCGATTTGAGGCGAACCTTCCCAAACTGAGCACTTAAAAAAGAAGTCTATATAATCATGGTCTGTGTACCGGTTCATAACATGGAACAACTTCAAGTTTTCTGAAGAGATGTTTACTCTTGCCTCTTCGAATGCTTCTCTCACTGCACATTCCACAACAGATTCTTTTGGATCGATATGCCCGGATATGGTTGAGTATTGGCCATCTTTATACCCTGTATTAAAACGCCTTGTTAACATGACACTATGATCTTTAACTAAAAATACGTATGTAGCTGATCTAAAACTTAGTCGTTTTTGGCACATCTTAATGTTATTATACTCACTCCATTCTTACTTTGCTCTCCATCTTTCCTCTGTCTGGTCCATGAGTGAAAGCGCGCATCACAAATAGTGCAGTGGGGCATTATTTCAATGTTAGTTTCAGGAATACCGACATCCATTGCTGATATTTTAATAAAACCTGGCATATCTAAATAATACCTATTACCGTGTCGTTTAATAAAGTTTTTCCATGCATTCTGTAATAAAAGTTCTTCATGATCCCATCCTTTCTCGAAATAGTAACAGCATTGCTGGGCTCCCACACCAATCCCGATAAAAATAGTACTGGGTTTGGAATTATAGATTGCTGACATGGTACGTATAGCGTGTGAAACAATTTTTTGTTTTGTGCCTCTCCATCCAGAATGAAGCAATCCGATAATTTGTTTCTGGCAGTCGTAGATAAAAATAGGTATGCAATCTGCATGCTTTATTAAAAGGGTTACTCCTCTTAAATGTGTTACAAGTCCATCGCATGCTGGCTTACACACTGATCTTTCTTGAGGTATCTCTGTTACAATCTCTACCGAGCTCCCATGCACTTGCTCACATTCAACATAGCTGCCAATATCATCTGACAGCTGATAGTTCACGGTAGCTCCATCTCGGTATATAGCCGCTTCATGAGATTCGTATGTGGCATGATAAATGTTTTTTGGAAAAATGGAGAATTGCTGCATTTAAACTTGATTAGCTCTGTTTAACTCTTCGAGTGTGTTTATACCAATCCATTGCTTAGTATCATTAAGTTTTACTGATGCGACCGTGCGTTTATTATTTACAGCAATTTCTATAATATCAGTTAAATACTTCTCATGCTTGACTGTATTAAAGTTAATTTTAGGTAAAAATTTTTGAGCGAATTCCAGTTTAAAACAGTATGCACCGGCATTAACCTCTTGTATCTTTTTTTCAATATCAGATGCATTTTTTTCCTCTGTTACCCGTAAGATATGATTATCACTATCTCTGATTATTCTACCCAGTCCAAATGGATTATCTAAATACATAACCATATGTGCCATATCATAATTGCCTTGACTGCAAGCGCTGATGAGATGGTGATAGACATCCGGACTATATGAATGACTATCATCACCATGTACCACAACGACAAACTGGATTCCTGATTTTACGTGCTTTAAGCCACACAAAGCTGCATGCCCCGTACCCAATCGTTTGTTCTGAAGAGCATAATCAACACGGTTACCTAAAAGTCTCTCAACGGAAACTTTACCGTGACCGACCACTGCAATAATCTGACCTACCCCTAAGTTTTCAATTATTTCGATAGTACTTTCTATCATCGGTTTACCCTTAACTTCTAAGGTGGTTTTATTTATTCCGTTAGGCATCTTAAGCCGGGTACCTTTTCCGGCTGCCAACACAATAACCGCAACTTGGGGATATGTATTATTTTCCATAAGTTCTTGTGTGCATTTTAAAACTCCTAAGTCTAGCAGATTAGTCATCAATTATCGATATTAATATCTTTGCAAGCCCCTCACCATCATGTCTTAAAAGACTTCGCTTAATTGCATCATATTTGTTTTGATCATATACCATGCGCAAGAGAGGTTTGCTGATGATTTTATATTCATTTTTAGGTAAATCGTTAATAACAGGATACTCATGTTCACGCTCATAATAATCCAATATCTCCTGAGGAATTTCTTGATCATTTACAATAACAATGTCTGGTTTTTTACCACAATATTTTTTAACTACATTCACATGATCGCTTGCTGTATATCCGTGAGTTTGGGTATGTCTGGTCATAAGATTTATTACATATACTAATATTGCCTTACTTTTCTGAATTGCTTCAGGCAATCCTTTCACTAACAGGTTTGGCACAATACTGCCATATAAGTCACCTGGGTTAATTACAATCATATCTGCAGACCTAAGTGCATTTTCTGTTTTTTCGTATATACGTGCTTCCGGCTTAAGATATAGATTTTTTATCCCTATACCGCTAATTCCTCCTGGATTCAATTTATCCTGACCTACAACCTTTCGACCGTCTTCATATTCAGTGACCAGGCAAACAGTGTCAGTTGTAGAAGGAAAAACCCTGCCTTTTAGGTTAAAAATTGTAGATAAGACATCTAGTGATTTTGAGGTAGAGCCAGTCATGTCTTGTAGTGCTGTAAGCATAAGGTTACCTAAATTATGCCCCTGTAATCCTTTACCGTGTGAAAATCTGTATAAAAGAAGCTTTCTAACCCATTCTTGTGTATCTTCATGAGCTAATGCTGCCAGTGATTGCCGCAAATCTCCTACGGGTTGAAATCCAAACTCATCACGCAAACGACCCGTAGACCCACCATCATCTGCCATTGATATCACTGCAGTAATGTCTACTTTATACTGTTTTAAACCTGATAAAACTACAGATGTCCCTGTACCACCACCAATCACGACTATTTTTTTCATACAGAGTATTTCAATACCTTTATGGGCAAATTAAGAAATTAACGAAATCGTGATGTCATACACAATGTGTGTATGACAGTTAAATCTATATATAAAGGCAAAATTGCAAATGAATCATTTTAAACTATAAAATAATTATGATTCTAATATGTTTCTAATTGATTCCTGATCGCTCCAAGATACTTCTTCTTTACCAAAACACATCGATTTTTCATGACCTTTGCCAAAAACTCCCACTACGTCTCCTGTCTTAGCAATCGATAATGCAAATTCTATAGCGGCATTTCTGTCCGGTATTTTTACATAGATGTGTTTTTTAATGTTTTGACTTTTGAAGTTAGACATTTGACATTCTATTGCCCCTCCTTTAACCGCCCATCCAGCTATTTCATTGCTTATCTTTTCTACACCCTCATCTCTAGGATCTTCAGCTGTTATTATAGTAATGTCAGCTAACCTTGCTGACACCTCACCCATTCTGCGCCTGTATGGATCTCTTTGGCCAGCACAACCAAAAACTGAAATTACTCTACTACTACATGTCTCTCGTAAATACGTAAGAGCAGTATGTAGAGCATTGGGAGTGTGTGCAAAATCTACCATAATTACAAACGGATTTGACTGCATAAGCTCCATTCTACCTGTAACCCCTGTAAAATTTTCTAAAGCTAGTAAACCGTCTTCTTTTGTTACTCTTAGTTCTAATGCTGCTGCCAAAGCTGCTAACGCGTTTAGTTTGTTAAACTCTCCCAACACGGTAAGTTTTATTTTAGTATTAGAAAGATGTATATCGCCTTTTTTTCTACCATAGCTAATCTGTTTACCGGAAACTTGCTTTACTAGTATTGAATATGACTTATCTTCGCAGTTTAATATTGAAAATGTAACATGTTTAAATAGTTTTGCTTTAGCCAGGACATACCTATGCCATGTTTTATGGTAATCGAGATGGTCCATGGTAATATTGGTCACAATCCCGCCCGTAAAGTGCACACCCCACAGTCTGAACTGTTCCAATCCATGAGATGTAGCTTCAATTACTACGTGCGTACAACCAGTTTTTTTAATCCGCTTAAGCAGCTTTTGAAGTAAAAAACTATCAGGTGTCGTGACATGAAAGCCAGTATCAATATCTTCTGTTCCTATCTTAGCGCTGACTGTTGAGATCAAGGCAACTTTATACCCGGCTACTTGCAAAATATGGTAGAGCATGTTCGCTGTGGTGGTTTTGCCATCCGTACCCGTGACACCAACAATAGTAAGGTTTTTTGAGGGATTACCGTAAATTTGATTGGCAATAACTGCTTGAGGTAAATGCCAAAGAAAATTAATTATTTTTTGTAGATACTTAGATCGCATATATCATTTAAATGGATTATAGTATGTATTTTCATCTGAAAGATACGTTTTGTAAGTTATCACTGATTCATCTTCCGACCATTTAGCAAAAATCGGCTCACTCATTCCTTCATATCCCCCAATTACATACGATACATTACCAACATCTATACGCTTATCAATTCCATTTTCAATTACTGGAAATATTACAACTTGATACGTAATATTGCCACGTCTAGTATTTGACTCATTTTCTTTAATTGGTATTTGAGCAAGAATATATTTCCCCGATGGTGAAAGTCCTAACACATGGCCCCTTAGTATGCCTATGTGTATTTCAGTCCCATCCAAGCTGATATACGTTAGCTTTTCAGTATCAGGTATATCGTGTTTTACTTTGAGAAGGCCTCCCTTATTGTCATAGTCATAACTATCATAATCATAACTATCTGTTATATCCTTAAGTTCATTATTAGCTGTATTATATGTATATACTCTTTTTTCTGAATCAGGATATTTATTTACATAAAATATTATGGATCCGTTATCTTTCCAATAGCTATGGTATATCGATGATACATAGTTAAACGAACTAGTGTTGTTTTCTGTATTAGGGTTGAAACAGCTGATTAATGAGTTTTGACTATCATATAGTGCCCAATATTTAACAGGTAATTCCCTATGAGTGAAGGTTTTTAGATAGTAATTGTTTAGTGGAGACCAGTATATTTGTTCTATATCCTCTTTTGAAGGATGAGTCTCTATTTTTTTTATTGTATTTCCCCCACAATTATTCTCTAAATATGATTTCCAATTTTTTTGATTATCAGTCTTTTCAGTCTTATATTCATAATTATTCTTGTCTTGAGTAGTAATAGTATTTGTATTTTTTACTGTTTTAGACGCTTTCATTTCGGTTACTTTCTTGCTTTCGTATGTTTTATATTTATTCGACAGTACTAACAGAATAACTATACATATTCCCAATAATATCCAATACAGATTTTTTAGAATAATCAATTTAAACAAATTTACCTGCTTGAAAAATGCAAGGTTTCTTGATCTAGATTCTCTTTGTTTGTTAGTGTCAATAACGTTTTTCATATATTACTATTATACTAAAGCATATCGTATTGTTAGTTTACGTTTACTTACTCTCAGGTATACCCATATACACAAATAGTTTCCTAGCAATATCAAAAAAGAGAGGCGCAGCAGTTTCTGATCCCCATTGGGAACTTTTTGGTTCTTCTATTATGGTCAACATGACAAATTGTGGATCTTCTGCTGGAGCAAACCCAATAAAAGATGCAATTGTTTTCTCCTCATCATAATGCCCTCCGATTGCTACTTGAGCAGTTCCTGTCTTGCCGGCTATTCTATACCCTTTTGGCCTTGCCCAATGTGCATCACCATACTCAACAGCTGCTTCCATCATTTCAGTAAGTGTATGGGCTGTTTTTGGAGTAACCACTTGAAGTTCCTCTTTTACTGGAATTTGTAATTCCCTTTCGCTATCAATTATTTTATCAACAACTCTTGGTTGGACAAGCTTACCGTTATTTGCAATAGCTCCAACAGCTTTTAACATTTGCATCCCCGTAACTGATATACCCTGTCCAAATGCAGCAGTATACAGATCCAAATCAATCCATTCATCTCTCGTAGCTGGAGCGATCTCTCCCTGCAAATCAATTCCCGTGCGCTTACCAATCCCAAAATCTTGAATATATTTTTTAAAGGTATCAAGTCCAAGTTTTTTTGCCACATATACCATCCCTACGTTGTCTGAATGGGCAAGAACTTCGGTCATTGTAGAGCCAGTGTAGTATGTATTGTTCCACGTTCTGATGGTGTATTTATCTATTTTAAAAGGCCCCTCACAAATATCACATTTTGTATCAGGTTTGATTACTTCTGCATCTAATCCAGCCGCCATAGTTAGTACTTTAAACGTTGAACCTGGCTCATAGCTTTTTGATATGAGCGGATTAATAAACTGATCATAATCGTATTTTGTATAGTAATTCGGTTCAAATTCAGGCCATGATGCCATAGATATGATTCCACCAGTTTTGGGATCCATAATTACGACTGAGCCCGACTTTGCTTCAAACCGTTTGATTGCATTTTTAAGCTCTTGTTCAACAAGAAATTGCAATCCCCTGTTTAAAAATAACTGTATGTGCCGACCATCACGCTTGCTTTGTGTCCAATATTTTCCAATGGGAATAGGGCGATTAAGACCATCTCGCTCCTGTTTTATAATACCTGCCCGTCCTGTTAGCTCCATATCATAAAACGCTTCTAGTCCAAAATAGCCAGTTTCTTTGCCATAATCATCCATACCAACAAATCCTAAAATCTGAGCAGCCATTGATGCCTCAGGATATATTCGATACGGTATTTGTTCAAAACCCAGTCCATTGACCCCAAGCTGCTCTAGTTTTTCTTTCGTATCATGTAAAACCTTCCGCTTTAGCAAAACCCAAACTAATTCTTTTCTTGATAGCTGGCTCACAATGAATGAATGAGTATCTTCTGTAATAGATTCTTGCACCTGTTTGATTTCTTCTTGAGTTGAGTCTGAGGCAATTTTTATTTCTTCTATACCGGGAACTAAATAAGGCGTAAGCATATCTGCCAATGTTTGAGGAGGAAGTTGAATTTTTTGCGGGTTTGCGTATACCAAATATCCTTCATGGTTTATTGCCAGCGGAAAACCGTCTGAGGCTAATATTGAGCCTCTTACGGGGTTTATAGAAGCAATACTACCTCTTTGAGAAGCTGCCGCTAATGCAAGCTCGTCTGCAGATATGATCTGCCAATGAAAGAGCTTGAGGCTTACCGCAAAAGCACTAAATAAAAAAAACACAGCTATGATTGAAATCCTAAACGAGGGTGCCATTATGTAATAGTATACTCATGATCATTATGGCTGCATTGCCAATTTTGTTGAAGCGTACTCTAAATGAAGTATTGTAGTAGGCTGGACAAATCCAAGCTGTGAAGCACGCTGTGAAAGCGCACTTAAGCTGTATTTTTCAACATTATCTGATAATAGCTTGCGGTTATCTTCTTCGATTGTTGCTGCTTTAATCTCGAGCATGCTAATAGTTTTTCCTGATGTAGCAATACGATTGGAAACATATACTTGCAATCCAATTAGTAAAGCCATGCATACAACTAGTATATGACTGACTGTAATTCGTTTTTGATGATTATTAATTTTCATAGGTTACTTTTTAAAAATTATTCTTAATTTTGCACTGTGACTGCGTGGGTTTGCTATCAGTTCATTCTGACTTGGTAACGTAGGCTTTTTATCACTTTGTTTAGCTTGCTCACTATCTATCCATGCTTGAAACTGTTTTTTTACTACTCGATCTTCGAGTCCATGAAAGGTTATAACAGCTACACAACCGCCAGCACTTACTATCTCAAACGCTCCACGTAATCCTTCTTTAAGGGCGTTTATTTCATCATTTACTGCAATCCTCAACGCTTGAAATGTTTTTGTAGCCGGATCTTTACTGCTTCTACTATGGTAATAGTGTTTGTATACATCTCTAATAATTGAAGCGAGTTCAAATGTTGTTTCGATATGACGTAAACTGCGTTGCTTGACAATTTGTTTAGCAATTTGTCTTGCTAACGGATCCTCGCCATATGACTCAATCAACTTACTGAGCTCTTTTTCATACAAGCCATTAACCAAGTCCCGTGCCCGTACTCCCTGATTTTGAGGATCCATACGCATATCCAAGGGCTCATCTTTAAGAAACGAAAAGCCTCTTGAACTCTCATCAAGCTGCCAGCTTGAATAGCCTAAATCCAACAACACCCCTTCGGGTTTTATCTTGAGTGTTTGAGTTACTTCTTTTAATGTGCGAAAGTTAGCATGCTTAAGGATCACTGATCCGCTTTTTACTGACTCGCTAAAATCCTTCTCTGCTATTTCTATAGTTTGTTTGTCCTGGTCAATTCCAAGTACTTTGCCGCCCCTGCTTAGAATTTCTTTGCTATGGCCTCCAAAACCGAATGTGCCATCTATATACCAAGCATTTGGACATACGTCTAAACTGTCAATTGATTCTTTTAAAAGTACTGGATAATGAACCGTTCTCTGTATTCCTGTCATGTAAATTTGTGTAGTGTCAAGCTAACACTATCCCTAACTCTAAACAAAACATTACTATTCTTTCTTTCCTAATCCTTCTGATATTTTTTCAATATTCTCGGTTAGGTACTGGTCATTTCGCTCCCATGCGTCTTTATCCCAAATTTCGACTCTATTTCCAACTCCTACAAAAAGAATTTCTTTATTGAGCTTCGCATAGTCCCTAAGCTTAAAGGGAATTACGAAGCGACCTTGACTATCAAACTCAACTTCAAATGCATTCCCAAGTAAATAGCGATCAGTTTGCCTTGACATGGAACTTAGAAAGTTACCTGTCAGTGCAGATTCGACTACTTCATGCCAATCGTCTGTTTTTACTAAAATCAGTGACCCCTCATACCCCTTTGTAATTATTGCTCTATTTCCAAGCATTTTACGCAACGCAACCGGAATTGCTGTTCTACCTTTTATGCTGTCAAAGTTCGATTGGTAATTACCTAAAAACATGTTCCTCCACTTTTCACCACCTTTCACCATTATGATAAAGCTCAAGTATAATGTCAAGTGTTTCTTATCTGTTTTTACTGATTTCTTTCTTATTTCTTTTTAGTAATTTACACAACAAAAAAAGCGCCTCTTACGAGGCGCTTAACAATAGTAAAATCGTTTTATCTATTCAGTCAGTACGATGACACCTAGTTGAGTCATTTTAAAAGTAACCTTGTCTCCCTCGATAGTTGACTCCAGATCTTCCCACTTTTCTCCATTCCACATTGAAACTTTAGCACTAGTTGCATCTTTGGTTTGAAAAGAGGCGCTTATAGGTTTGCTTAAAGCAGTGACTCCGTTTGATGAAATATAGTAAGGTCCCAAAATAACTTTGTCGTTAAACTCTGTTGGTAAACCAAAAGATGATCCGATGAGCACATTAGTTCGGGCAGGTAATGTATTACCTATTTCTAGGGTTAATCGAAGATCTTTTGATTTGAGCACTCCGTTTTTTTCTCCGACGTTTACATATACAAAGTCATTTTTAAGAACATACTCCTGCTCACCAGTAAAAGTAAGCTTTAGACTTCCATCAACTACTTGCTGGCATGTACAAGCCCCAGATGAACAGGTTCCAAATAACAATGGATCATGTTTTTTATCAACAGTGAGATCCCTGTTACCATTCACTACTTCAATCAAACCTTTTTTGGTTGTGTATTCCATGAAGTAATCAAATTTTGTTTCACTGTTTTTAAGGCTATCAACCACAAGATCCATACCTTCACACTGTTTTTCAGCAGGTCTGATGAGCATAGTTACAAATGGCCGCTGTGCGAGTGGAATATCGTTTACTTTTTGTACTTGAGGGGGGGTCTCTATTTGCTGAGGAGCTTCTGTATTTGCTTTCGGTTTACGACTGATAATTAGCAAAATAACTGCTATTACTAAAAAAACGGCAATCCCGATAACTAGAGGTAGTTTATTGTTTTTTTTCATATTTATCACAGTTTTGCTTCAATATATTCCACTAATTCTCCCGTTTTGACCCTCACTTGCTCCATGCTATCCCTATCCCGAACGGTAACATCATTCTGTTCAAGTGTATCAAAATCAACCGTAATACAAAAGGGAGTCCCGATCTCATCTTGTCTACGGTATCTCTTACCCACATTACCGTTATCATCAAACTCACATACCCAGTGATGTTTTAGCTCATCAAAAATCTGTTTTGCTTTGGCAACCAGTTCCGGCTTATTTTTAAGCAGTGGAAATACAGCAACTGTAACTGGAGCCAATTCGGGTATTAGTTTCATAACAATCCTGGTATCACCTGGTTTAACTTCTTCCTCAGTATAGGCTGCTGCTAAAACGGCTAACAGTGTACGAGTCAAGCCAAACGAGGGTTCGATGCAGTGAGGTATGAATTTGTTACCAAGCTCATCCGTATAGGTCAGATCGGCGCCAGAAAATTGTATATGTTGTCTAAGATCATAATCGGTCCGGTAGGCAAAGCCAAACAGCTCTCCCCATCCCAGAGATGGGAAATTGTATTCAACATCATAGGTGTCTTTTGAGTAAAATGACCGCTCTTTTTCATCATGCCTACGCCAACGCATGTTTTCATCTGACAATCCCAGCATCGTAAAGAATTTCTTCACATCTGCTTGCCATGCTTCAAATGGTTTTCTCCAATCTTCTTCTGTCTGGGGTGGTTTAATAAAGTACTCAATCTCCATTTGCTCAAATTCCCTAGTCCTGAAGATAAAATTTCCTGGAGTGATTTCATTGCGAAAGGCTTTACCTATCTGGGCAATTCCAAACGGAAGTTTCTTGCGCGTTGTTTGCTGGACATTTTTAAAGTTAATGAAAATGCCCTGGGCTGTTTCCCCCCTCAAGAAAGCAGTTGCCTTATCATCTTCTATTACTCCGATATGGGTTTCAAAAAGCAAATTAAATTTTCGGGCATCGGTCCAGTTGCATTTTCCGCAATTAGAACATGTAATACTAAGTTCATTTAATTTATTACCAACCTCTTCGAATGGTACTAGAACAGCTTGCTCAACACCCAATTTCTCTTCCAAAAGCTTATCTCCCCGAAATCTCTGTTTGCATGCCTTACAGTCAACTAAGGGGTCGTTAAAGTTTGATACATGTCCTGATGCCTCCCAAACTTTGGGATTGGTAATAACTGATGAGTCTAAACCCACCATATCATCACGTAACTGGACAAATGTTTTCCACCAAAGACTGGCAATATTGTTTTTTAAAAGCGTCCCATAATGGCCATAATCCCAACTATTAGCAAGTCCTCCATATATTTCTGATCCAGGAAATATAAATCCCCGGCGTTTACATAGACTGACAATATCCTGCATTTGTATTGATTTCATATAGTGATAATTTTAGCACAGCTTTTGGCTATAAAAAATTGCTTTATTATTCAATTGAAATGTGATTAATTTATTGCTTATTTACAGTGTAAAAGACTGGTGAGCGAGGAGTTTACGCTGGGATAACTCTTCAATAATGGCATTGAGCTGGGCATGTGTGGGTTCTATATAGTTACCATACCCCATCAGCTCAAGCATACGGGTTTTAAATCTAAGTGATGTTTTATCAGCCAATTCTTGAGTAAAGTCTTGAGATGATAGAAATTCAAAAGCCTTGTGTAAAAGCTCCATCAAATCATCATTTTCAACAGCCTCGGGAGCAAAGGTGTTAACTAGTTCCAATAATTCATACGCAATTTTAGTACGTTGAAATTGGTGTCCCAAAGATGAATAGTTTCGCTGTAGCTGTACCTCAGTAATCACATCAAAATCTCCCCTTCCTTGTACTACCTGCATTGAAATATAGTTACACAACTCAAGGGAACCAATTCTACGGGAACATACTTTACGTATACCCTTGGCTTTTAGGGTTTGTTTACCTCTTTGATGAGAAAACACGGTGATCAACTTGTCAGATTCCTTATAATTGGAGCGTTTGATGATAAAACAGTCTAATGTATATCCTTTGATCATTACAGTTTACGTTACAGAGAAACTTTTTTTTCTGTATCTTTCTTCAGTTCAAATGTTTCGGACTTCCCATTCACTGTAAGCGTGTGCTGACTATTTTTTATACCGGGCTGCTTCTGGATAAGAACAGAGTATTCTCCTGATGGATTATATGGCACAGTGTACTCAAACTCAATTTTAACCTGACCTTGAGGACGCAATTCATAAAAACCCTCAAAATAGGTCTTACCCAGATCTTCTCCGGAAGTAATTTCTACCATCGATCCACGACCATTTTTTAGTTGTGAACCTTTTGGTACATATACTCTAAAGTAACTACGTAAGATTCCGGAAAGACAAAGTTCTCCGGCCTCCAAATTGCAGTTATCTCCGGGTTCTGTATGTTTGTATGATAAAGTCACTTTTTTACTGATTGAGCCATCACTTTCCAGGGTTACTTCTTGATCCACAGTTTCATCAACATAAAAGTTAGATTTTGCTCCACCAAGATTGGCATTATTTACATGCAGATAATCACCATCATATTCAGCAATTCGACCAGCGATATTAAAGCTTTCGGCTGCTTGCTGTTGCGTTTCTTCGTTAAAATAAACCAGCACATGTTTTTGCTCCATAAGCTCAAAAGCTAATGGTATAAGTTTAGCCAGTTGCTCTTTACCACCCCCCATACTTCTTTCAAGTAATGCTTTCATCATTGGGCCTAAGATTGTTGCTTTTCTGTCAGTTACAACCGTAGCGAGTGGCCTATCAATAATATGTTCCAGTTCACATATAATCTGGGACAAATTACATCGCGCATCATTTTCAGTAGTAAAAGTTCCCCATTCAGGCACCTGAAGAGGGCCTGTAATTTCTACTACGCGTTCGAGTACTTGGGTATCTATTGCGATTATTCCATCCACTTTTTCTTCTCCTTTTAATGAGTCATAGTGTTCTTTAAACGTATCCATCGAACCTTTATAATCGGGAGAAAAGTTCATGTTTCGTAGAAACCATCTTTTCTCATTAAGATACTTATTAAAAGGTGCTGGCGGTTGTATCGTTTTTGAAAACTTATTATCCAGATCATAGATATCGTCACTCTTTTCAGAAGTAATTTTACCTTTTTCCAGCTTGAGCACTGCAAAAGCACTCATAAAACCACCCGTTGGACGTAGTTCCCCATCGTTTTGAAATAGCACCAGATATTTTTTAGTATCTGGATAGCCCATTATTGAGGGAAGAACTCTAACTAACGGCTGTGCATCGGTTAGAGCCTTTCTGGCATCGGTGACCAGCAATTCAACTTTAGCTAGCTGCCCACGGATTTCTTTTCCCTGAAAAGTTTCAGGATAATCAGACGGATTAATTTTCTGAAGTTCTGTATCTACTACCGTAAGTTTTTGCCCAATCGTATCTAATTGCGGAGATACTTTATCTAAGGTTTCTAATATTTTTGCTATGCGCTCTTCAACAGTTCCTGATTGCGTTGAATCCTCACCAGTAAAACCCAGAACGTCAGCATATGGCAGTATGGTCTGTATAAACAGCTCACCTGCTTCCACTCCTGCAACCGCAGCAATAAGGCCTGCTTCTCCGTCTTGTTGATACTTGGATACAACGGGCATAACACCTAAAAACTTAAGCTTCTGGTAAGCTTTTTGAGTTTCTAGAAGGCTTGTTTTTGCTTCTGTTAGTTTGGGTCCAGCTAGAACCAAGTCTTCCTGTTTGAGCAATTGGTAAGCTTCTGAAGCTAACGTCATTGATTTTTGACCATTCTCAACAACGGGCTTAACCAATAAATACCCTACGCCCCCTGTAATACCAGCAACAGCTATTAGTGTAATTACAAAAAGAACCAGCGCTTTAACAAGCTTTGGGACACGTTTCCTCTTGAGGATGATTGATTCCTTATCTTGAGTTTTCTTTTTGAGAAAACCAAAGGGATTAAAGGAGGCTTTTTTTTCTACCATAGGTTGTACTGGCTGTAATTGATTTGTAACTTCCCCTACATCTTTTTTTGAATCTACAACTGTTTGCTTCGATGTTTGTGAGTTAATAGAGTTGGTTGAATCTGTTCTCACTTCAGTACTTGCCTGCACTTCAACTTCAGGTTTATTACCTACTTCTAATACTTGATCTTTTGTATTTTCCGGTGCAACTTCCGAAGGCTTTTCTAAACTTTGCTCTGCCTGAGAAACTGTATGAGATTCTGCTTTTTGAGGAATAATTTCCACTTCTTCTACCACATCTTTTAAACCTTCAGCAACATCATGTAGTTCTTCCACCAATGCTTCTGTTGAAGATACAACTTTTGGGGCATCCGTATTGGATGCTACATTTTGAGGTTGAGAATTATCAGTCATAGGCAGATTTTAATGGTTATAAAACATCAGCTATTACCATTTGGAGATCATAGCTTTGGGAGTTTTTAACATAATTACTATATCACGAATAACATTATGAGTGCGAGCGTAATGAGCATCCATTTTGGCCCGGATAACAAAAGGGACTATATTACGTCCCGATGTTTGCCATGGTCCGGTAATACCAGGTTTAACAGTCAAGATTTGTTCAACATACTTCTTAGTTTCAGGATATTTTTTTGTCTGATCATCAAGCTCTTTTTTTAGATATGCTCGTGGCCCAACTAGACTCATATCTCCCTTTAATACATTCCATAGCTGAGGAAATTCATCCAGGGTAAGGTTTCTGATCAACTTACCTAATGGTGTTATCCTCGGATCATTTTCTAGTTTCCAGTCATTTTCCTTAAATTTTTTTAAAAGTTCTGAGTCTTTGCTGTGCAGTATCTCATCTGCATTTTCGACCATTGTCCGAAACTTATACAACCAAAACTCCCCACCCCCCTTGCCAACCCGCTTGTGCTTATAGATTACAGGTCCCGGCGAATCTAGTTTAATAAGAATTGGCACAATAACCCATACAGGCGCAAACAGTATGAAAAGAAAGACAGTTGATCCAATATCTATGAGTCTTTTCGTCTTATCTGATGCAATTAAGATATCAACCATAGTAATTTAAATATAGTCAGTAAATCCTTCTGATTGCAACCGCTCCACAATTTTTTTAACGTCATTACTTTTATTTCTGTCACATACCAACAATCCCATACCCGTATCTATCACCACAATATCTTTAACTCCTAATAAGGCAATTGGTTGCTTGCCTGCATACACTAAATTCTGTGAGGAATCTTGTAGTATGACCGGCACATTTCTATTGCTGTTTTCTGAATTGATAACCACATTTTCCTGAGTATCTTTCTTGCCCAGTTCATATACCACCTGCCACCCTCCAATGTCGTTCCAGCCAAAATCCCCCGGAATAACAAAGAGGTTATCAGTTTTTTCAGAAATTGCCGTATCAATTGCTTCTTCAGGTGATTGCGGGTAATACTCATGCAGTGCTTTATTCTGATCAGTTTCCCCCAGATTGGGTTGCATGAGTCTGATAAACTTAGCAATGCCAGGTGATAATTTGTCAAAACTTTCTAAAATATCATCAGCCCTCCAAATATAATTATTCGCATTCCAATAGTAATTACCACTATCAATAAATTTTTGAGCAATTTCAACTGTAGGCTTCTCTTTAAAATGGATTACTTTTGACAAAGGTAAACCTTCAACAGTTTTTATTCCAGGACCCTTTTCGATATACCCCAGTCCAGGGTGAGCAAATCTTGGTTTAATTCCGATTGCTATTAATTTATGTTCATTCCATGCAATTGATGCCCCAATATTGCTTGTTCGGATTGACTCTTTCTCATCAGCAACAACATGATCAGATGCATAATTTATAATGACACCATTCGGGTCTTGATTATATACAAAAGCAGCAGCGACTCCCATCGCTAGCGCCGTATTTCTCTTGATTGGTTCTCCAATTATATTCTCAAGAGGTAATTCTGGAACTTCTTCTTTAATTTCATCAACATATTTATCATTGGTAATAATGACAATTTTTGTAATATCAGTTATTTTTAAAGCTTTAGCAACTGTTTCCTGAAACAGCGTTTTATCTGAATAAAATTTGATGAACTGCTTTGGTTTTTTACTAACTGAAAGCGGCCAAACCCGGGTACCTCCACCTCCACATAGAATAACTACATACACATGTTTTTTAAATGCATTTTCTTCCATATATGTATCCTTTAATATGATGATACTTATTATTACTTTCACATGCCAACAACTTGTCGGATATGTGTTTTAAAATCTTCTTTTCTAAATTGAGCAGCTTGCGTTTCACATGCGTGTTTATCAAAATGCATTCCTTCAAATTCTTGCATTGCATTTTTAAGTGATGAGGGGTTTTGCTCATCAAAAAAAATACCTGTTTTCCCGTGAACTACGGTATCAAGTACTCCTCCCCTTCCATAAGCTATCACAGGTTTACCATAAGACTGAGCTTCAACTGGAACAATTCCAAAATCTTCCGTTCCTGGGAAAAGCAAGGCTCTACAGTGCATATAGTACCCAGAGAGCTCCTCTTCTGTCAAATGGCCAACAAAATGTACCATATTGCATGCTAGACGCTTAAGCTTTTCCTCTTCCTTTCCTGTTCCTACGATCACTAGTTGTCTACCCAATGACTTACAGGCATTAATTGCAATATCTACTCTCTTGTAAGCCACCAACCTAGATACAACCAAGTAATAATTTTGATAGGGCGGTCTAAAACTACTCTGCAATGCTGTATTTGCTGGTGGGTACACTACCTTACTTTCACGGTGGTAATATTTTTGTACTTGATTCTTAATATAGCTAGATATTGTTAGATATGTTCCTACCTTAGAGGCAGCGTTAAAGTCCTGTATACGTGATAATGGTCCCGTTAGCTTTAATATTAGTCCTAGCACTCCCTGTCTTTCATACTCACGTTTCTGGCTCCAAAGGTACCGGGTAGGAGTCAAACAGTAACAGATATGTTTTGTTGTTTTTTTTGTGGTAATACTTTTTGCCTCAGCAGAAGTGATTGATAGGACAATGTCATATTCAGAAAAATCAAATCTTTTAAATGCGTAGGGTGTTATAAGTGATAATAATTGGTGATTATGTTTTGCAAAAGGAATTTTTTGCAGCCATGTTGTTCTGACAGTAAAAATATCTGCCCATGGAGCACATTTATTATCATATACAGCAGTATATAATGGAGCCTCAGGCCATACCTCATGCAATGCAAGCAATACTCTCTCAGCTCCTCCCCAACTATTGACGCGGTCATACACAAATGCAATTTTTATACGTATATATAAACTATGTGAAGCTATACAGATCACTTCCACCTAGCTCATTAAGAATTGTTTTATAAATATGTACAGTTTGTTCTGCAGCTTTTTCCCATGTATAACTCCTGGCATATTGCGAGGCTGATTCAATTCGCGTTTTCCTTTTACCTATGCCTAAACTAATTGCATGCTCAAGACAGCTAGTCATTTTTTCAAGATTCGTTGGATTAAAGTATATGGCATGATTTCCATATATCTCAGGCAAACTTCCCGTATTACTTGATAACACCAAAGACCCGCTTGCCATAGCTTCAAGAGCAGGCAAACCGAATCCCTCCATCAGTGAAGGCATGACAAACGCAATAGATGATTGGTATAAGCATACCAAATCATCATCAGGCACTGATCCTGGTAAAAGTACACTGGTATTTAAATCAAGTTTGTCAACGTCACTTTTCAGCTTTTCCCAAAAATGATTCCTTGCACAGGCAATAACCAGTTCAATATCATGCCCATTATGTAAGACTTGTTTAAATGCCTTAAGTAGCATGACGACGTTTTTACTGGCATATGCTGAACCGGTATATATAAAAAATGGTTTTTTTATTGCATATTTATTTTGTATTTTATCAGCCATACCCATGCTTTTATTAGAAACGATATTAAACGGTTCACCTACGCCCTCATACACAACTTCTACTTTGTTTTCAGATCCTTGATAATGGACTGCTAATTGATCTTTTGTAAAATACGAGGGAACTATTATAGCCTTTGATCGTTTAATAGCTTGGTGGATTACCAGACGATATCCTCCATATTTTGCCCAATACACTGGCAGACTATGTGTAGTTACTGGCCTCCCTTTAAAAAAGTGCTTTATCAGGTCATGTATAGTGACTATATAGGGAGTTTTGAGCAGTACTGGTACGTTAAAGTGTGTAAAGTGCATCAAATCCAAATGTTCTCTTTCAATTATATTTTTTAGTTCGAACTGTTCTTTATACACTGAGTAATGCGGGACATTAGTTTCAATTATCTGGCATTTTGATAATGCTTGTTTATCTTTACGCCACTCATCGCCTCTAAAAAATAAGGTAAACTGAATATCTTTACTACACATCCTCACAACCTCAAGCACAAGCTCTCTTGTATATCTACCCAAGCCGGCATGAGAGATGCCCCAAAAGCGACAGTCTATACCAATACGTTTGGCACTTTTATTTAGCATATTGCTTTATTTTATAGCCTAATGTTTTTAATACTAAAAAACTGACAAGTTTTGAGTATTTATTTTTATAATGTTTAAGGTAAAAGAGTTTCATCGCATTCCAGAAATGATAACTGGTAGTTTTACTTGTATTCCTATGATCATTTTTTTTCTTTCTACCGGATTGGCCTTTGAGATGAAGAGCTTGAGTATTTGGATTAAATCCGATCCGCATCTGAGCCTGACGTATCCGTAAGCATAAGTCAAGGTCTTCTCCATACATAAAAAAGCCCTCATCAAATAATCCTACTTTATCAAGAGTCTCTTTTTTTACCATAAAAAAACCTCCTGAGATTGCATCAATATCATGCACTTTCTGCAAATTATGCCAACCCTGGTGATAACGAGCAAATATCTTTGAATTTGGAAATAGTTTTTCTAACTTGCTGAAATAACTTATTGATGCCCATATGGTCGGGAAGCCCCGATGACAAGCCGGATCCATAGAACCATCTGCTAGCTTCAGTTTGCAAGTACTGACTGCATATTCATCGTGTTCTTTCATGAATTGAAGTTGTTTTTCGAGAGTATTCTTCTCTAATATAACATCAGAGTTAAGGAGCAGTAAAAAACGTCCTCTGGCTATTCGTATTCCTTTATTGTTTGCTGCACCAAAGCCGATATTATTATTATTTTGGATCAGCTGACAATGAATTAGCTTATTTGATTTTTTAAACTCTAAAAATATTGATACTGTTGCATCAACAGAATTATTATCTATTAAAATGATCTCTATCTGTTCTAGGCGTATGCTACTTTGAATAATTGAATTTAAACATTTATTCAATATCTCTTCATTGTTATAGGTAACAATAATAATTGAAAGGTCTCTCATGCAGTTCCTCCTAGTTCTTTATAAATACGGTCAAGTTCTTTTGAAATTATGCTCCATTCAAAATGCTTACTGACTAGCTCCTTTCCATTTTTTGCCAACTTAGTTTGCAAATTATTATCTAACAGCAGTCTTACTGTCTGCTCAGCCAAACCCTGAGCAGTATCTGATACTAATACATCCTTACCGAATCTCACTGGAAGCCCTTCCACACTCAACCGAGTTCCTACTATTGGTAGACCTGTAGCCATTGCTTCAAGCACTTTGTACCTCGTACCCTTGCCTGAACGTACCGGTGCCAGCAACACATGTGCTTTGCCGTACGCATCACGGATATCTTCTACTCCACCTGATACTTGTATAGAGGAACAATTACCATAATCCTGAATTTTTTTGCTTGGAGAGAATCCGACAATGTGCAATTTGGCACTGGGTACCTTTGACAATATTAATGGCCAAATCTCTTCGACCAGAAACTCAACAGCATCTGCGTTTGGCAACCATTTAAAAGTCCCTACAAACAGTACAGTTGGATCGAGTGGACGCTCAATTTTAGTTTTTTTAAAGAATTCCATATCAACGCCGTTAGCAACTACATCAATAGCCAGGTTATCTCCTGTTTCAGTATGAATGAACTGTTTATCTTCAGCTGACATAGTTACTAATCTGTTTGCCTTTTTCCAGAAGTGTTTTTCCCATATCTTGATCTTTGCTATATCAAGGTACAAAAGCGGTTTGATCGGCCAAAGCTTGCTTTTGCGGGCATAACTAAGAAACCCCAGATACTCTATGGTTTGTTCAACCAGCAAAACGGGAATTTTGGTTCTGGGAATGTTAGGCATCATGTAAAACGTTTCAGCATGTATTAGGTCATAATCATACCGGCTTAATTCATCAGCTATCAACCTTGTAGCCCGTAAGGGCATGTTGCGGGTGACTAAAAACGGGTAAAGAGTAAATCCAGCTAACAGAATATTTCTAATATCCCATGGGTTTTTGGTACGATTAAGTAGCACAACCTTTTTACAAAACTTCTCTAGTTCGCTTTTATATTTCCGCTCCGACTCATCTTTTATAAGTGAAAATAGGGTAATTTCATGGTTATCTTTTAGGTTTTTTAGCAGATTATACGATCTTATTTGACCACCAGATAACAGTGGGTAAGGCAAATATGGAGTAAGCATGAGAATTTTCATAGATTACAAAATATCCTGTACTACTGTATTCCATGTACAGGATATAGGATCTTTAGAGGCCTATCGTGTATTCCTCAGGTTCAGAATCATTTTGATGGCAGTTTCGCAAATCAACAATCACGTACTCACTCGTCTGGTCGACAATACTACAAGTTCTCATCCACCTCTTTGTATCTTCATCAAGGGTAGTTGAAACCAGATGGGTTGCTCCCTGATCAATGTAGGTAGGTATATTACCACCACCCTCAGTCCATCCATAACGATTCGTCTGATATAAAAACGCTGAATCATTACTATATGGGGCAATCACTTTTGCATCATTAGGTAATAAACGATCAACCGCTTGGCCAGCATGCACTATCTCCCAGTGATTGACGTTGAAGTACCCTCTGACTTCGTACCAACCAAAAGCCAACATCATCACTACAAACGACATAGCAAGTAAAAAATTAACAATACGTTGTTTAAGACCATTACCGAACATGACCAAAAACTCAAATCCTTTAGCCATAAGAATACTTCCAATGGGCAAAAGTGGCATTTGGTAGTAATCATGGGTAACGTTTCCTTTAGCAATGATAGAGATGTAAATAAACACAGAAAGCAGCCAAATGTAGTAAAACCAGCCTTGTTTTTTACTTCGGCCCCGTATCAATCCCAACCAAAACAATACAAACCCACCGGTCGCAAATATGAGCCTGTTCATCCGGTCATATATGATCCACCTGAAAAAAGATCCTTTAAATCTAATATTATCTGCATTAAATAACCAATCTGTCCCAAACTGGCCCTCGGGATACTGAGCTATATGCCATCGCCAAAAACCAAAAGGAATGAAACTCATGAATAAGAATAGGTACAAATCAGGACTTGTAAACAGTTTTAACTTCCATTTTCTTAACAATAGATACATTATTGGCAATATTAGTACTAAACCATATGGTTTTGTGAGTATTGTAGCTGCAAAACTTAAACCAGAAACAAGTGATAGCCATCTATATCCTCTACTAACCCAGAGACTCACTAGAAAAAGTGTCAAAACTTGGAAAAAAATGTGCATAGGGTCTGGCATAATTACTCTACCGTAGTACACAGAAAATGGTAGAATGGCAAAAAACAAACCTGCAAGAATTGCACTCCGTTTTGATGAAAATTGCTTAACGAGCAAGTAAAGAAGAACGGAGGTTAAGCTCGAGAAAAAGACGCTTACAAGACGTGCGTACATTTCTTGTACTCCCAGTAGTTTGTAGAATGGATAGGTTACAATATTATAGAGTGGGAATTCAGCAAAAAAATAGCGGTTGGGATTTTTATCACTCATTGCATTTAATGAATTAAGTGCATCGAACTTTGGGAAAAAGGGTGTTAATCCTTCTTTTATAAAGTTTCTTGATACTGCAGCTGTATCTGCCTGTCTCCATGAATGCCAGTCAGCAACTGGATTATCAATTCTGTATAACCTGGGTATAAAACTAACTGTAAATAAAAATGTAATGATTATTATCTCTTTTGTATTCATATTATTTATTTATTTGTCTTCTCTGTCTTAATTTCTTTAAATTCTGTAACAGCCAGTGCCAGCAAGAGACCAAGAATTGACCACATCGTATAAGCTACTTTAGATGATTCGAATATATCAATATATAATGCATTTGCCATCAAGCCCCCAATAATTCCAAGTCCACATGCATATAAAGTGGCATAAAACAAATCTGAAGTCTTTTTATATGCTTTAAATAGTACCCATGCCCCAATAGCAAAAATGCTAAGAAAAGATAAAAATCCTAGCAAACCAGTTTCTCCCAGTAAACGCAAAAAGTCATTATCTGTTGATTCAGCAGTTGTTTGTTCCCATACCTGTTCTTTTACTAATGTTGAATAGCCTGAACCAAGCAATGGATTACGAGAAAAACCGGCTATCGCTCTTGGCCAAAGGGCATCTAATCGTATTCCAGTAGAAAGGCCGTATTTTAAGGCATTATCTGAATATCCCCCTCTAGAAGGCTTAGCTGAGTTAGTTGAATCAGTTGCCTGTAAAGAACTGCTTGATGTTGCAACTGCTTGTGCATCAATATAGACATCTACTGGTTTTTGAACTGAAGGAGGAGTATCTGATTTATCAGCTACAATCTCTAATTGTTGTTCTATTGTCATATCCTCCCGATAGGCAATGCCATCTTTGGGGGGTTCTTTTTTAAATGAATTATGAAAAAAATCTTTCACACCATCAAGATTAATAATATGAGAAAATCTCTCTGACATCGGACCAATCGTAAGCATGATCGCAAAACTTACAAGCATGACTGATGCCCATCGACGCATTGCCCATAACCAATTCTTTTTAAATGCCAAGAGTATAAATACTAAGGTAAGTGATGCAATATAGGCGATAAAAGAGGTACGGGAGGCTGTTAAATTTAATAGCCAATACTCTGCTAAAGCAGTAAACATCAGAAAAACCTTGAGATACTTATTACTAACAACAAAGGCAAGTGGAATAAGTATTGCCAAAGTAATCATTGTGTAGGCTGCTAGATCATAATGGCCACCAAAAGTTGATAAAACGCGTGCGTGTTCCGTAAGATAGAGAACAATTCCCTTGGCAAACTCCCTATTCATAGTTGAGTATGCTGGCCAGTATAAATACTTCTGCCCATATCCATAGATCGTTACCCCTAGCACTGCTACCAACAAAGCAAAAAGATAATAGAATATTTGTCTCCTGTGTTTTAAAGAAAAAAAGAATATAAATACCAAGGAGAAGTATTCTAAACGCCTAAAGAAATGAAAGTATAATTTAAGTATCTGGTAACTTTCGGTAGTGACGGTTTGTGTGATAAATATTGCCGAAAGAGTTGACAAAAAACCTGTAGCTGCATAAATAATAATTGGTTTAAGGAGTGGATGCTTGGGTAAATGTACCTTCTTTCGAAGTATTTGAATAATAAAGACAATATTTGTTAAGAGTATAAGAAAATCTTCCAACCTGACTCTAACATTATAACCTGGTAACACATCAAAAAGAGGCCACTTTGGAAACAGAGGAATAAATATTAGTAAAAACAAGCTTAACCATAACAAGATATGTTCATCTATTAGTCTGAGGGATGATTTTAATTCAAACTGTTTCATAAATTTATATTGTAAGTATTTTAAGTGTCTGGCGATATGCGTTTACATGCTTGGGTCTAATCATACCAAATAGTAGAATTCTCAACAATGCTCCTGTCCATAATACTTTTTTTACAAGCTTTACATGCTTAGGGTCATGTTTTCTATAAAATGTTAGTAATCCTTTGAATTCGCCAACTACAGCTGAAGCAAATCCATCCTGAGATGATGCTCCTTTTAAATGAAATACTGAGTAGCTGGGATTATACTTTGCTGTGACTCCCTTTTTACTTAATCTATAGCAAAGGTCTATTTCCTCTCCATACATAAAAATGGATTCATCATAACCGTTAACTGACAAAAATGCTTGTTTTGATACGAGCAAAAAAGCTCCTGTCACCCAATCACATGCTTGCTCTTTCTGATAAAAATTTATATCGTTTTGCTGATATGGCTTATACATTCTTTTAATTAAGGGGAGATCGTCAATAAATAACATTTGCGCTGCTAACCTGGCAAGCGTAGGAAAGTATCCTGCAGATGGCTGTATTGTCCCATCTCTATTTAGCAGTTTAATTCCATAAATTTTTGAATGATTAGAACACTCCTTTAGAACTTCATTTAAAATAATATCTCGAAACTTGGTATCTGAATTTAAAAATAGCACCCACTCCCCTTTAGCTTGTGCCACACCCTGATTATTTGCTTTACCAAAACCCACATTCTCTGTATTCCTTATTATTTTCACTTGAGGATATTTATTCTCCAAATACTCAATAGTATCATCATTTGATGCATTATCTACAATAATTACTTCTATATCATTGCTATTGCTGATCTGTGAAAACAGTGATTGAAGGCATTTAGAAAGTAAATGGCGGGTATTGAAACTTACAATAATAATTGAAAGGCGCATAGTTTAGAGGTATAAAAACAGTAGCCGATGCTTTACTGAAACCATCGGGCACGTCCAACTTTGTAATTCAATACAGGAATTAAACGTTTTCTAATTTCTTTAGCTGGTACTCCACCCACAACACTCATTTGAGGAACATCCTTGGTCACTACCGCTCCAGCAGCTACAATCGCACCGTCACCGATATGAACTCCAGGCATAATAGTTGCACGAGGACCAATGAAAACATAGTCTCCTATGATAACCTCTTGTTCTATTGCGTGGAAATCGTTTGCATCAATATCGTGTTCGGAATTATAGATCATTACCTCTGAAGCTAGAGCTGTATGAGAACCAATAGATAGTTTGGCTCTTCCATCCAGAAATGCTTTCATTCCAACTACAGTGTCATCCCCAATTTCAATATTTTTTGGATTAAAGAAATTAGCAAACATATGAATGCTCGTTCCCCTTCCTATTTTCATACCTGCTAATCTATAAAATAAGCGACGAATATGATGAAAGGGAATGTTTCCTACCCAACGCAACAGCATAAGTTCAAAATCCAGGATATAGCTGAATAATCTATTTGCTGATTTACGAATGACTTCTTGACTTGATAATTCTCTGCCTTGTTTGTCTTTCATATTAAGTTTTTATCTTTGCTTTTTTATTCTCAAAATAATTACACCCTTAAGCTTGCAATTTGTAATAACTTTTCTATGGTCGTTTCCGCACAAGTTTGCCAGCTAAATTGCTGAGCATACTTTTTTCCTGATGCAATCATTTCCATTCTCTGATTAATAGGTAATTCTATCATACGCACCAAGCTTTTTTCAATTTCTACAACTGATGTTGGGTCTTCGATATATAGTGAGTCCGTTCCAGCAACTTCAGGCAGGCTTGAAGTTCTGCTAACAACAACCGGAATGCCCAATGACAATGCTTCGAGCACAGGTATCCCAAACCCTTCAAATAAACTTGGCATTACCAGGGCAAGAGCATACCGAAGTAATTCATGCTTTTCAAAATCACTTAGATACCCTGTAAATATTACACTATCCACAAGACCTAAATCACGTACTTTTAACATTATCGGCTCATACATCCATCCTTTTTTTCCAACTATAACAAGCTGATGATGTTTAAATTTCTCTAGTTGTTTAAGGTGTGAAAAAGCTTCAAATAGCCGTTCCAGGTTTTTCCTTGGTTGTATTGTGCCGATGAATATAAAGTATGGCATTTCTATCCCATATTGCTTCTGTAAACTCTGATATGAGTTATCCTGCGGGCTGTGTTCAATTTTCATATCAAACCCAGGATGTGTTACTGTAATTTTCTCAGGATCTACTTTATATGAGTTTACTATGTCATCCTTGGAAAACTGTGAGATGGTAAATACGTGACTAGCTTGTCTCACTGAATATTCTGTCCAGGTAGTTAGCTGTTTTAGGTCTTTTTCCAAAAACTCATTTGGGAAATGTAGGTATGCTAAATCCATTATAGTGATAGCTGTTTTTACAGGGCTTTTTCGGGGGCCATAATGACCTGGAGAAAAAAATATATCCGAAGCCATACCTGTTAACTTTTCAGTATACAGTTGAGCTGGTAAACTAAACTGGGTCCATGCTTTGGGTGGGCCAAATACTCTATAGTTCCATAACGGGTTTTTGAGGGGTAAATGCTGGTTTGGATTATGCTTTAAGTAAACTCGAAATTTTATATCACTTCGCTTTGCAGTATACTGGCTAAATTGATGAAGAATATTGTAAGCATATATATTTGATCCTACTTTCTGATCCACATTGGCTTCGTTTCCATCTATACCGATGAGCATACTAGTATTGTACAGGTATTACTGCACATTGTAGAGAATGTAATGCTCGCCTATCTCATGAGGGTACGTATCGTTCAATTTATCTATTAAGTACTTGTTCTGAAAGTGATTAGGTATTACCAGTACATAATCATATACATTTTTAAATTCATTTATATAAGAGGTATCATCAAAATTAGATAGGTTAATATGTTCAATTTGTCTATCACTATAAAAACTAATAAATTTTGAATAAAAATCCCAGAATTGTTCGCTCAGTATTCCAATTTTTTTACCTTCATCAGTTTTAGTCTTCAGTAGTATTCCTAAATCATATCCGATTTTAGAATTACTGCTATTTAGTAAGGCCTGACTATATGGGCGAGTACTTAAGTAGCTAATCAAAACTACTAACAGGCTAATACTTATAACTATTACTCTATATGTATCTACTGATGAGATTTTATTTAGAATATAGAATGCGCTTATTGTAATAAACGGTAAAAAATAGAAATTGAGATAATCATGAATAAAAATTGCATTTGAAAATACGATCGGGTATCCCAACGAAATATAAAGTGAAAGTAATAAATATGACGTCTTTTTAGATATTATTTTTGTTTTTAACCATCGGTAAACAATCAAAAGCAAGCTCATTAAACTGAGAACAAGTAAGGGCTTTGAATAGTATGCTGATAACCAACTTATTTGTTGCTTTATATACTCTGTCCAAGAGAATCCAACTATCTGTGATTGAATTGAGCTTTGTTGGTTTAATCTAAAAACCAGTACTTGAAGTAACCCTCCTCCAAATATTGATCCGGTCAATATATACACATGTATGATATGAATCAAAAAGGTACCCAAGAGTAATGACATACTCCCCGCCGCCAAGCGGTCGGGGTATCTAAAGCAGAGTTAACTGG
>CAYLQQ010000004.1:0-81609 GCA_964386355.1 uncultured Pseudomonadales bacterium | reverse complement strand
GGTCACATTACGGATCTTCTATGACTCGTAGTTGACTTATTTCATAGATGAAAAAAATTGCAATTAGCGGAGTATACCAGAGCAAGTTTGGAGAATTGTGGGATAAAACCCTGGCTGATTTACTATTTGAAGCAGCACAGGGCTGCATCAATGATGCAGGAATTGATTTAGCTCAAGTACAGTGTATTTTTATTGGCAACATGTTGGGAGGTATCAGTTGCGGTCAGGAGCATTTGAGTGCTTTGACAAGCCAGGTTTTGGGTACATCTGTTCCGGTGGTTCGGGTTGAGGCAGCATGTGCTTCGGGGGGCATGGCAATCCGGCAGGCTGTCACAGCTATCCGAAGTGATGAGTACGATAATGCGCTGGTGATAGGTGTTGAAAAAATGAGCGATGTTACAGGGGATGAGATTGCACAAGCTCTTATGTCTGCAGCCGGAGTTGAAGAACAAATATGCGGTTTAAGTTTTCCCGGTTTATACGCACTACTGGCAAAGGCATATATGAGTTCATATAGTGCATCAGAGTGTGATCTGGCAAAGGTAGCAGTAAAAAACCACTACCATGCATCAAAAAATGCTAAAGCTCAGTTTCCATTTGAAATAACCTCTGAGCAAGTACTCGGCAGTCAGAAAATCGCTGACCCGTTAAAACTGTTAGATTGTTCGCCGATAAGCGACGGCGCAGCTGCTGTATTGCTGGCAAATCCCAACTGGCTTAAAAAGCAGCAAGCAAAAAATGGCATATACATAACAGGTTCTGGTCAGGCACAAGACACAGTCAGTTTGGCAATGCGCCACGATCTACTACGTATATCTGCGACTTATACAGCAGCACAGTCAGCTTTTAAGCAAGCAGGCATAGAAACAACTGATATAAGCTGTCTTGAAGTACATGATTGTTTTACAATAGCTGAGTTGCTTGCTTTGGAAGAGCTTGGTATTTGCCCAAAAGGAGAGGCGTTTGAGCGTATACATGAAAAAGATGTGTGGCTGGGAGGCAGGCATCCGGTGAATACCTCAGGTGGCTTAAAGGCGTGTGGCCACCCTGTGGGGGCGACCGGCGTTAAACAAATTGTGGAATTGACCCTTCAGCTGCGTAAAGAAGCACATGGAAGGCAGGTTGAACACGCGAAAATAGGGGTAGCACATAATGTTGGAGGTACGGGTGGCACTGCGGTAGTGCACGTATTGAGCAGATGAACATACATCCACCTGTCTATTGGCGGTACTGTAAAGAGCAAAAACACCTTTTGAATAAAAAGGGCAAAATTATAACTGTTACTAAACAATCAGATCAGTGGATTGGGGTAATTAAGACAGGTTCAGAAACTGTAACCGCTCCCATTGTTGCTATGGGTTTGGTGCCCCTGATTGGGGACACAGTAGTCGGTGTATTACGAATCATGGCAAGTGATGATCCTGATGGCCTTATTTTATATGGCATAAAATTTCAACTTTTAAAGATATGAATACAAATCTAATTTTAGTCAATCAGAATGATGAGCAGATTGGAGAAGCTGATATTTTGAATGCCCATCTGTATGAAGGCAAGTTGCATCGTGCATTTACAGCTATATTGAGAAATAACAAAGGTGAAATGCTTTTGGCTAAGCGTGCTTTAAACAAACCTATGTGGGGAACCTATTGGGATGGCAGTTTTTCTTCTCATCCCAGAGTTGGGGAAACTCTTGAGGATGCGTGCATACGAAGAGCTAGGGAAGAATTGGGGATTGAAACAAGCGGGTACAAACACCTCTTCTCTTACTCCTATCACTTCCAGTGGAGCAAGATCTTCTGTGAGCGCGAGGTGAACCATATTTTAATTGCGGAATATAATACAGATCTAATTCAGCCAAATCCTGATGAAGTGAGCGATTTTAGATGGGTATCATGGCAAGAAGCACTAGAATTCTCGCTCCATAAAAATAATCTCATCGCCCCCTGGTGGGTTTTAGCGCTAAAACATCAGGCTTTTCCACAAAATAACTATGAATAAAAAAACAACTGATAACCAAGGCGAACTCTTCGATCTGGTTAATGAACATGATCAAGTGATAGGTAAGGCAACTAGAGGTGAGTGCCATACAAACAAAGCACTTATTCACAGGGCTGTGATCCTTATTGTGCACAACAACAAAGGTCAGGTTTTTTTGCAGCAGCGATCTGCCACAAAAGATATGTTTCCTCTGTTGTGGACTTTTTCAGCTACAGGTCATGTGACTTGTAGTGATAACTATATTGATACAGCAGTACGGGAGGCCAAGGAAGAGCTGGGTATTGATATTTCTAAAAAAGAACTGGAATTTGTGACTACCGTACTTGTTAAGTCAGATCAGGAAACAGAAATAAACGCAGTTTTTATGTTGTATCATAAAGGACCTTTTTCACTTCTTGCTGAGGAAATAAAGCAAGGTATGTGGGTTGATGTGCCAGATTTGGGGACAGTATCAGGTACGCCCTGCTTTTTTGCGGCACAACGTAATCCGCTCGTAGCTGCTAAACTCAATGATTTATGAAACAAATCACAGTCTCAGTACCGGGTAAGATCCATCTTATGGGGGAGCATACAGTTGTCTATGGTAAACCGGCCTTGCTTGCTGCTGTAGACAGACGGTTACGGATATCTGTAAGCCAAGTCAAATCAGAAGAAATAGAGATTGTTCTTATTGATGATACTATCTCCAAAACCGTAACACCGTATGAAATTAATAAGCTTACCAATCAAGTCCGAATTGATTGGGAGAGATTTTTAAAAACCGGAGACAGCAGTTTGTTAAGAAAACATCTAAATAGCTCTTTTGATTTGGTAATGGTAGCTTTAGGAGAAGCTTATGAGGCTTTGGGGGCTGAAATTGACTCTGGTTTACAAATCAAAATCAGTTCCGATATTCCAAAAGGTTCAGGTATGGGATCATCAGCTGCTATGGCTGTTGCTATAGTTGGGGCTGTGTTTGCTTATCATGGTAGAGGTAATGATAGAGAAACCATCAACAATACGGCTCTAGTTATAGAAAAAAGGCAGCATGGTAAACCATCAGGAGGGGATAATAGCACGGTCTGTTATGGTGGTCTGGTATGGTACCGTAAAGAAACAGATGAGCTTAAGATTATTCAACAGTTACCTTACTCGATTCAGTCACCGATCCAAAACGGTCTCTATCTGGTGCATACAGGTACACCCCGCGAAACCACAGGAGAAATGGTGGCACAAGTAGCTCACTATAAAGAAACTCACAAAGGTGAGTTTGAAACTGTACTTAGTGAGCAAGAGCGGATTACTAGAGATCTGGTGGAAGTTATTCAGACCGAAAATATTTCAAAGGTACGTGCATTACTACAGAAGGGGGAACGGAATTTAGAAAAAATTGGCGTTGTATCTCAAAAAACGATACAATTCATCTCATCAATTGAAGAAATTGGAGGAGTTGCAAAGGTGTGCGGAGCCGGCGGGTATGCAGCAAATTCTGGTCTAGTGCTTGTGTACTGCACAAAAAAAGGATTGTTGGATAAACTGGCAAAACGTAATACATATAAGCTAATACCATTTACCTTTGCATCAGAAGGATTAGTAATTGAATACAAATAGTATGAAATCAGTCACTGTATCAGCTCCAGGTAAGCTCATGCTTTTGGGTGAGCACTCGGTTGTCTATAACCATCCTTGCATAGTAACAGCGGTGGATTCTAGAGTAAGTGCAACTATTTCTAAAAACGGTTCTGCAGAAATTGTCTTAAACGCGCCTGAGGTGAAAATCCAAGACTATAGACGATCTATTAGCAAAATCAGCCAAGTTGATGATTTACCTAGAGGGGTACAGTTTGTTGAGGCAGTTTTACAGATCATGTATACCAAGTTTAGTTTAACAGAGGGTGTGGATATTGTAACTAAAAACGGCTTCTCATCAAAATATGGCTTAGGCAGCTCATCTGCTGTTTCTGTCTGCACTGCAAAGGCAATATCAGAGCTGTTTAGGCTAAATCTTTCAAATAAAGAACTATTTGAAATAGCCTATCAGGCAGTTTTGGATGTGCAAAAAGTCGGTTCAGGCTTTGATATAGCCGCAGCTATATGGGGTGGAACCATTTATTACAAAGTAGATACCAGAACCGTTAAACCCCTTGATACCCGTGACATTCCCTTGGTAGTCGTTTTTTCAGGTATCAAAGCTGATACAGCCACCATCGTAAAAGAGTTGGCAAGGCGAAGAGAATTAGATTCTGCGACTATTGATTTGCTTTTTAATAAAATTACCTTCCTAGTCGAAGAAGGGAAATCAGCCCTTGAGGCAAAAGATTGGGTAAAATTTGGTCAGATTATGAATGAAAACGAAACAATTTTGGAAAAACTGCAAGTAAGCGTTCCAAAACTAGATGCACTGTGTAGCGTTGCTCTCAAAGCTGGAGCCCAGGGAGCTAAGCTGTCAGGTTCGGGTGGTGGAGACTGCATGATTGCATTGGCTCCAAATGGGAGACGTCACTTAGTTGAACAGGCTGTAACTGTAGCGGAAGGTTCTCTTGTTCCGGTAAATACGGGCGCACAAGGAGTGCGGGTTGATACAATTATTCATTAATATAAATGTATGAAAGCAACAGCACATGCAAACAGTAATTTTGGCCTCACTAAATACTGGGGAAAACGGGATGAGCACTTAATTCTTCCTCAAACTTCATCACTCTCAGTTACCTTTGATGGCTATGGCAGTACGACTACAGTTGAGTTTTCACCAAAGTACGAGAAGGATATATTTATCCTTGATGATCATGAGTACAGCACCGGTGAGGAGTACCAGCGAGTCTTGGGGCAGTTGGATATTGTAAGAAATCTTGCTGCGGTAGATACCAAAGCTAAGGTCGTTTCAAAAAACAGTGTAGCAACAGCATCTGGTCTTGCAAGTTCTGCATCTGGGGCGGCAGCGCTTGCAATGGCTTCAGCCCAAGCGGCTGGTTTGGATCTAAATTTAGAAGCGCTATCTATAATTGCCCGCCAAGGTTCTGGTTCTGCCTGTCGTAGTCTTATGGGTGGCTTTGTTAAATGGCAAAAAGGGGTACTTGGTGATGGCAGTGATAGTATAGCAGTGCAAATTGCGGGTGAAGAACACTGGCCAGAATTTCGACTGTTGGTTGTACTGGTTAAAAAGGGAGTAAAAAAGATTAAAAGTCGAGCAGGAATGGCAGCCTCTGTCAGAACAAGCCCGTACTATACTTCTTGGGTTAACTCAACAGAACAGGATACGAAAGATATTGAAGCTGCAATTATGAGCAAGGACTTTACTCGGGTTGGTGAAATTGCAGAACATAATTGTTTAAAGATGCATGCAGTGATGACGACTACAAAACCGTCACTCCTCTACTGGCAACCCCAGACGCTTTCCGTTATGCATGAGGTACAAAACATGAGAGATGAAGGCATACAAGCCTACTTTACCATTGATGCAGGACCTCAGGTAGTTATCTTATGTTTGGACGCGCAACAGGATAGTATTAAACAAAAAATTAAAACGCTTGGAGTAAGTGAAGAAATACTGACATTTAAAGCTGGGCAAGATGCCCATTACCTTTCATCACATTTGTTTTAAAATACGGTATGGCTGATCCCATATCAATTTCATCCCCCCAATCAATTATCCTACTTGGCGACATTGCAGCTCTTCGTGGACTTGAGGTGCTGGCAATGCCAGTAAACCCTGATATAAGAATTTCTATCCGTAAACTTACTGGAAAACAGAGCTTTATACATTTTCAAGATTGTGACACACACATTGAGTTAGGAGAATTAACTCCAATCATTCCCAAGGGTAATACCCGCTTAGTCCACCAAATGGTTCTGTTTACACATGCTGTTCATGTAGGGTCAAAATTACCGTTCGGACTAGATATTACTGTACATGAAATGGTGCCGGTTACTGCTGACTCAGCTCTTGGGTCTTTTGCAGTATCACTTGTCAAAGGGGTAGCTATGGTTAGCTCTGCTAGTTTAGAGCCTGATGAAATTGTCTCACAGGTAAAGCATTTTATGCAGTCAGTAAAGCAAGAAGCATTTGTGCACAATACTGCATGCTCTGCCTATCAAAGAGTATGTTTTATTCAGCCAGAAGCTGATAGTATTGTGCCAATTCCCAAGGATACGTTCATAGTTTTTTCTGTAGCGCTTACAAAACCATCTCCAAAGCGGCTGCACTCAAATATTACTAAACACATTATTTCTAATTTCAAAAAATATCAAGCCAATCTTGAACAAATGGCAAAATTGGCACAATTTGGAAAACTAGCTCTTGAACAGTCAGATCTATTAAAATTTGGAGAGTACATAAACAGGACACAGAAGCTGCTCATAGATTTTGGATTGGTGAGTGATCAGGTTCATAGCCTGTGCATTCAAGCTATTCTGGCCGGAGCTTTGGGAGCAAAGTACTCCATAGAGCTTGACAGCGTCATCATTATATGTGATAGGCTGGGTATTGAAGTAAAATCTAAACTATTATCGACAGGATTGCACGTACAAGAACTGGTCGTCTAATTTGCCCAAGCAGTCTAAATATGGTATAATTGATCTATTGATTAAGTATTTTAAGAGGTGGCTAGGTCCACCTTTTTATTTGAAAAATATAAATATAATTTGTTGAGCGCAAGGACTTGTCATGCTGAACTTGTTTCAGCATCTTTTAGATATAATTCATAAGATTCTGAATATCGATTGCTTTGCATCGGTTTCAGAATGACAAGAACGGTACTTGTGTAATTACCTATGGCTACTATGCAATCTTCATCCAGGTCAGAATTTGCAACTGCTTTAAACCAGATATGTTCTGAGCGGGGTATTAGTGCTGAAGTTGTTCTTTCAACTATCGAAGCAGCAATATTAGCTGCATACCGTAAAGACTATGGTTTTGACGAAGAGTATGTGTATAAGGCAGAGGTAAACCCTGATGATGGCGGAGCTAAAATATTCAAGTACCCCGTTACTGTTCCTGCTGTTGAGGCTACCGAAACTGAAGAAGCTAAAGAAGCTGAATATGATGCAACCAAAGGTGAAGAAGTGACCCCTCCAGGATTTGGCAGAATAGCTTCACAAACAGCTAAACAAGTCATTCTGCAAAAAATCAGAGAAGCAGAAAAATCAGCAATCTTAGATGAGTATCAGGAGCGGATCGGAACCATTGTGTCAGGTATGGTACTACGCAGAGATGGCCCTTTTATCATCGTTGATATTGGTCGTGGTCAGGCACAGATGCCTCCTCAAGAACAAATGCCACGGGAGCGCTATGAGTTAAATAAGAGATTTACTTTTTATATCCAAGATATTCGCGACACCATGAAAGGTCGGCAGATCATTGTTTCCAGAGCTTGTCCAGAACTAGTTGAGCTATTGTTTGAACGTGAAGTACCCGAGGTTTCATCCGGTGCTGTAGTGATCAAGAAAACCGCCCGGGAGGCTGGTTCACGTACCAAAGTAGCTGTTGCCTCAACCCAGTCAGGTGTCGATCCCGTCGGATCATGCGTCGGCCAAAAAGGGGTACGTGTATCCACTGTTATTGACGAGCTGGGGGGAGAGAAAATAGACATTGTCCAGCACTCAAATGATCCGATCAAATTTATCACAGCTGCTTTGTCACCCGCAACCAATCTTCAGATAGATCTTGATGAAAAAAATAGATCAGCTGTTGTTACGGTTCCCGAAGACCAACTATCACTTGCAATTGGTCGGGAAGGTCAAAATGTGCGTCTGGCAGCCAAGCTAACCGAATTTAAGATTGATATCAAAGGCCCAGGTGGTATGTTGACGGAATCTGAAAAAAAGAAAATGCAAAAAGAAGGGAAAGAAGTTCCGGAAGAGAAAAATGACAAGTTACAAGAAACAAGTGATGAGAAAAATGAAAAAGGAACAGATGAGGGTTCTCAATTGCCCGGGGATGATGCGGGACAAGCGGTTATTGCTGACGATAGTTCAGTAAAAGAATAAATTGATAATTTTCAATTTTCAAAATCCAATTTTCAATGAATGTAGTGATTATAAAATGTTCAAAATTGAACATTTAAACATTTAAAAATTCATTGGTAATTGATCATTGTAAATTGATACTTAAAATAGTGGCTGAAAAATCACAAAACCTTTCAAATTCGAGCGTTACTCCTGGGAAACGCCCCCCCGTCGTCGTTGTCATGGGTCATGTTGATCATGGTAAAACTACTCTTCTAGATACGATTCGCAAGGCAAATGTGGCAGCCGGGGAAACCGGCGGTATTACCCAGCACATCGGTGCCTATCAAGTCCGCATCAGGCCGGATGATCCCAAATCACTCATTACCTTTATAGACACTCCCGGCCATGAAGCATTTACTAAAATGCGCTCAAGAGGTGCAACTGTCGCAGATATTGCAATCTTAGTTGTTGCCGCCAATGATGGAGTCAAGCCTCAAACTAAAGAAGCAATCTCGATTATTAAAAAAGCTAATCTTCCGTTTATTGTTGCCATAAATAAAGTGGACATCGAGGGAGTAATCATTGACAAAGTTAAAGGTCAGCTGGCTGAAAACGAGATCTTTGTAGAGGGATATGGCGGAGATGTCGTGGCAGTAGAAGTTTCCGCACTCAACGGTAAAGGAATTTCGCAACTTTTAGAATTGATAGAGCTGATGTATGAGCTGCAACCGGAAAAAGACACAACACCACATCTTGAGTCTGTTGTGCTCGAATCATTTGTTGATCCCCAAAAAGGAGCAATAGCCAATCTTCTTGTACGCAGTGGTGAGATCAAAACTGGCCAAATGCTGTACTGTGATGACATGGCAGCTAAAGTACGTACCATGCTGAGTGACAAGGGAGTTACAGTCGATCATGTTGTTAGTTCCCAGCCAGTACAGGTATTGGGATTTTCTCATGAGTTGCCAGTTGGAGCTTTGGTGACTGACTCAAAAGAAGCTGTAGAACACCTGGAAAAGCATAATAAACGGCAACTGACTGCAGAGGAACTGGAAGCAGAGGATAAGAAACTGAAAATAATACTTAAAGCTGATGTGGGGGGCACACTAGAAGCGATCAAAAATAGTCTTACCGAAGAAGTGTTGCTTGTTGATGAGGGAGTAGGTGATATCACTGAGTCTGATATTTTGTTAGCAGCCTCAACAGGATCACGGATTATTGGATTTAGAGTCAGGCTTCCAAAGCATGTTGATAAACTTGCTCAGATGGAAGAGGTAAAAATTCAGACATTTGATATTATTTATCATCTCTTGGAAGATCTGGAAAAGCGCGTTCTCAAACTAATGGAACCTACAATAAATGAAGAAGTATTTGGAAAAGCAGAGATTATTGCAGAGTTTACTATTAAGGGTACACATATCTGCGGGTGTAAAGTTACTGAAGGGTCTTTGCGGCGGACAGCCAAGTTTAGGCTCATGAGAGGCGATAAGACAGTATTTGAACCACGTGTTGCCGTAATGCAAGAAAATAGACAAGAAGTAGTTGAAGTAAAGTCAGGAAAAGAAGCTGCGCTTGTGTTTCGTCCTGATATAAAATTCCGCATTGGCGATACAGTGATCTGTTATCGGGTAGTTGAAGATTAGGAAATTTTCGATATAATGCTGTTAAGTCCTATAACATAATTCAAGCTGCCATTATCAATGACTAATCCCAACCAGTTACCGCTCAAAGAAATTCAGCAAAAAATTGATGAGTCCTCTTCAATTCTGATAGTATTACCAGCTTTACACTCTATCGACAGTATCTCTGCAGGTTTATCTTTTTATCTTTCACTTCAAAAATACGTAGATCAGTCAGAAAAAAGTAAAAGTATAACGTTGGCTTCTGCTACTGATCCGACAGTGGCATACCAGCGATTATACGGTGTAGGGAATATTACACGTAACGTAGGATCTAAAAATTTGGTAATAAGCCTAAAGACTGCTCATGATAATATTGAAAAGATATCGGTAGATGAAGGCGCTTCTGATTTTAATATAATAGTTGAAACAAAATCTGGTGTACCCCGGCTTGAACAAAAAGATATTGAGTACTCGTATAGGGGTTTGCATGCAGACTTAATTATTGCAATTGGTTTATCAAACGCTGAATCTGCTGGCAACTTATACAATCAAAACCCGAGCCTGTTTGCAGACAGAGATTCTATCATTATCTCTGGTGATATGCGTGGTCAGGCATTTGGGAGCATAAACGTTGTTGAGCAACAAGCTTCGGGTACAAGTGAGATTGTTTCTAAACTGATAAGGTTTTTAAAATTCCCTGTGGATGGGGATTTATGTACCAACCTAATTGCCGGTATTGAAGCAGCGACGAACAACTTTGCTGCCAAAACAAACGCAGATACCTTTGCTGCAATTGCATGGTGTATGAAAGAAGGTGGAAGACGTAACCACCTGACAATGCCTCTGCAACAACAACCAGGGTTTGGGAACTCGCCATTTGGAGCTCAAGTGGGTGGGTACAATCAACAACCGTATACGAACCCGCCTGCATATGTGCCACCACAAGCACCCTCGTATAATGCTCCCTTTACGCCACAACCATTTAATCCAGCACCACAAACACCACCGGTGACAGCAAGTCAAATGCCTGCTCATTCAGAAACCAATAAATCACAAGAAAATGCAGATGATAGTAGAACATCTCAAGCGCCAGCCGACTGGCTAGAACCTAAAATATATAGGGGGGGACAGAGTTAGTTCCTATCGATCAAACAGTATGTTAAATTAATATTGTAATAAAATATAACATATTGCATATATGGAAGCAGAATTTTCACCAGAACATGAAGTAATTAAATCATCCCCTCAAATAGATAATATAGAGACACCAGTAGAAACGGGCACAAGCACTGAAGCCTCTGGGGCGAAAATTGATACTGCAGTAGATTACACTAAACACAACGAAGGTCTTGAAAAAGCTTGGTTAGCGTATGAGGAGCAAGTAGAAAATAGATTAAAAGATAAATACGGAATTCATGCCGAATTGTATGAAGAGTATTTTGATGAGTTCAAAGCAATGATGGAAGGATTAAGAGAGACTAACCTTGATGCGTATAATTATAGAAAAGTCCAAAGAGCATTAGCTGCTAAAGAACAAGCTAAGCGAATGGCTGAAATGTATCCTGATTCAATAGCTCTTAGAGAACAAGCTAAGCGAATGGCTGAAATGTATCCTGATTCAATAGATGATCCCGATGGGCCGTATAAAATTAGAAATAGCGTTGATGAATTTGTAGATGATATTCACAAGGCAAATGTTGCAGAAATGCCTCAAATTCGAATTGATATGGCTATTGCTTTAGATAAAGGTCAGATAACACAGGAACAATTTCAAGCTCTTGTAACAGGTTGGGAGCGGCATCATACCGAGCAAACACAAGGCTAGAATATTGCCTCTACTTATCTTAAATATTCTGCTGTGAGAGTATTTATAGTACTTTTATCAGTAGTTACTATTGGATGTTTCATTCCATTCAGAGTGTAGGATCATGGGTGTAGATGGCTCAAAATTTATTTTATATTTCATTTTTAGACAAGTTTACATACAATAATAGAAAACTATAGGAATGAGCCCGTAGAAATTTACTAAAACAAAAAAAGAACTGCCAAAATAGTAACATATGACACACTGTGAAGATGGTCGTACTTCTGGAGTACCCACGATGGAACGAGCCTTTTGTTACAGACCTGTTGAAACTACACGTACCGTAGATCAGCTAACTTATCACCAATGGGAGGAAATGCTTAAGTGGTGTAATAGGAACCGTGTTGGTTGTAATGCGGGGGGACAAACAACTTATAATATAGAAGTTTATACTAATGAAGCATATTGTGATTTAGTTAATGCATTAAAGCGTTACTTTCCTGGTAAAGAAGGTCATACGTATTCAACCCATCCTGATGAATACTAGTGAATTGCACTTTACTTTTTTCCTGATACAATACGCAGTGTTGATATCTAGTTTCCTTCCCTGTTAAGGGAAGACGCCCACAACGAAGTCGAGGCAGATGGGTTTTATCTGTAGGTACAAGTATAGTACGAAGCATAAAATCCTCAGGTATGCGTCATGTGTATAAACACTTGACTGCGCCTGTCTCCTTTAACAAGGAGAAAAATTTATAGAATGTAATAAATTTCCCATAATTGGGAATCGATCCTAAATCGGCATATATATTGCTATATAGCTAATTTACGGAAGACATATGTCACTAGCAAACGACGACAAACAAAAGATCATTAAAGATTTTGCGACAAAAGATGGCGATACAGGCAGCCCTGAGGTCCAAGTAGCCCTTCTGACCTACACTATCAATAAGCTCACCGAGCATCTCAAACTTCACCGAAAAGATGTCCATTCCAGAAAAGGATTATTGTCCATGGTTTCTAAAAGACGCAGACTATTAAACTACCTATCAGTCAAAGAGAATGCCCGGTACAAAGAGCTGATCAAGAAGCTGAAATTGAAAAACTAAAACTCCGCATAATCAAATCTAAATTTAATGGATTGATATTCAGGATAGTGCTTCCTCTTTTATGGAGGACTCCGATTCATTTGATGATATGTATAGTACGGTTAAATTAGTAACTTTGATTTTTCAGTAGCGTTATTTTTACAAAAAGAGGGAAATTATCTCTCTTCTTATTATTATTATCTCTTTTCTGTGGTTTTGAATTGAAAGGACATTGAGAGGAAAGAAAACAGGTGTCATTCACTTTTTTTCCTTCTTCTCAACACAATTCCTTCCACCGTAAAGATTATTATGTATGAGTGCAAACGCACAAGAATTTGTGACAGAGACTGCCAAGATAAATGGCAGCGAGATCACATTTGAGGTTGGCAGATTAGCCACTCTCGCAACTGCCGCCGTCGTGGGACGAAGCGGTGATAACATGGTTTTGGCAACCGTCGTAGGTGGCGGGATGCGTGATGACCTTGACTACTTTCCTTTACAAGTAGAATTTGCCGAAAAACTTTGGGCAGGAGGAAAGATCAAAGGCTCACGTTGGGTGAAGCGCGAAGGCAGACCCAGCGATGAAGCAACCCTAACAGGTAGAGTGATAGACCGTTCTATCCGTCCCCTATTTTCTGACGGTTATAAAGCTGAAGTTCAGGTGGTATTAACCCCCCTGTCTTTAGATTACGAACATGATATTGATGTCCTGGCAATTTCTACAGCATCGGCAGCTTTGGCTATCTCAGGTTTACCTTGGGAAGGGCCTTTAGCCGGTATCCGTGTCATTATGGACCAAAATGGAGATTTACATGCCAATCCCAGCTATGAAGCACGTAAGGAATCTAAGTTAGATTTGACAGTATCTGCAAGCAAAGATGCAATTGTTATGGTTGAAGGTGGTGCCAAAGAAGCATTAGAGCAGGACATGGTTAAAGCCCTAGATTTTGCAAAGGGTGAAGCACAACACATTATCGAATCCATTAACCGACTGGTAGAAAAAGTCGGTAAGGAAAAAATTGTGGTTGAAAAAGCTGCTCCTTTGGATGAGAAAGTAGAAAAAGAACTTACCAAGCTGGCTCAACCTGTGATAGATGAACTTCTTGCCAATGAAAAAGCAGGAAAGATCAATAAAACACCCCTCTTTGCTATAGCTGACCAGATCATGGAACAGTTTAAGGATCAGGAGCTAAAAAAGAGTCGGTTAAAAGATATCTTAGAAAAAATGTTCAAGCAATCTGCTCGGGACAAGATTATTGACCGTAAGGTTCGTCTTGACGGACGCAAATTGACTGAGATACGACCTTTAAGTGTTGATGTCAGCTTATTACCAAGAACTCATGGAAGTGGCATGTTCAGGCGCGGAGAAACACAAGCTCTGACTATCACGACTTTGGGCGCTCCTTCACTGTCTCAGACAGTTGAGCTCATGGATCGTGAGATAGAAAAACGCTACATTCATCATTACAGCATGCCACCTTTCTCAGTTGGCGAAACAGGCAGAATGGGTAGTCCTTCCCGGCGAGAGATTGGGCATGGGGCACTGGCAGAGCGCGCACTTATTCCCGTACTACCCTCTGAGGAAGAATTTCCCTACACCATTCGGGTTGTCTCAGAATGTGTAACCTCAAACGGTTCCACATCGATGGCTTCTACCTGCGGTTCTACGCTTTCACTTATGGATGCAGGAGTACCCATCAAAAAACCGGTGGCTGGTATTGCAATGGGACTGATGGTTAAATCCGAAGAGCGGGGAATTGTCGAAGGTGAATACGTGGTTTTGACTGATATACAAGGTCTTGAAGATCATATCGGCGATATGGACTTTAAAGTAGCTGGTACTGCTGATGGTATAACGGCTGTCCAAATGGATATTAAAGTTAAAGGAATCACAACAGCGGTCATGTCACAGGCTCTTGATCAGGCAAAAGATGCCCGTCTATTTATCCTTGATAAAATGACAGCTTTGATTAGTACTCCCAGGGCTACAGTATCTAGATATGCTCCCAAGATCAAAGTTCTGCACGTTGCCAAAGACCAGATCGGTGAAGTCATCGGTCCGGGCGGACGGATTATCCGGGCAATTATTGAAGCAACTGGCGCCGAGATTGATATCAATGATGAAGGTAGGGTTGTTATTACTTCTAAGGATGAAGACAAACTGAAACAAGCAGTTGATTGGGTTGAAGGTATTACCCGTGAGCTTAAGGTAGGCGAGGTGTTTGAGAATGCCAAAATTACCCGTATGATGAACTTTGGCGCTTTTGCTGAGGTTATTCCTGGCAGGGAAGGTCTTATTCATGTCTCAAAGATGGCTGTTGGATTTGTATCTGATCCCCATGATGTGGTTGAGGAAGGTCAGACTGTAAAAGTCAGAGTTGATGAGATAGATGACATGGGAAGAGTCAACTTATCGATGCTGTTTGGTGATGATATCGAAAAATCACGCCAAAGTGCTATGGAACGCGGAGGCGGTCGCGAGCGCGGAGGCGGATTCGGTGGCGGATCACGCGGTGGATTCGGCGGAGGAGACAGAGGCGGATCACGTGGAGGTTATAGTGGTGGAGGAAGAGATAGAGGAGGATTCGGGGGCCGAGGTGGAGATCGTGGAGGAGATAGAGGCAACCGCGGAGGATTTGGACAGCGTCGTGATTTCGGACCCAAGCCAGGTTTCGGTTCACAAGGTGGAGGACGTCCAATGACTACCAGTACTCCCAAAACAATGGCTGATTGGAATGATGATAAATAAGAATAGGAAACTAGATAAGAGATAGTAAAAAGGCGGGGCTGCAAGTCCCGCCTTTTTGATACCAAAATATATTTTATGCCATACAACCCTTTTATACTTATGGATTGCATGCAGTACCGTAAAAAACTATTTATTATAAGTACGAAAATTATGTATATAGGTGTAAATAACTAGTTTTTAAGGTACTATAAGGCATGAAACTGGACGTACTTATAAAAATGTTCAATCATGAATGGACACTACAGAAATTAGCTAGGTTTTTCTTTTTATTATCCCTTCTCACCCTGCTCTTTTCTCTCTTTCTCTATCCTACTAACTCAACTGATCTTGGATGGCACCTCAAATACGGTGAATACTTTGCCAAACAAGGAAGAATACTTAAAGAAAACACCTTTTCTTACATCATGCCCGACTTTGTCTGGACAAATGATTCCTGGGTTTATGATGTGGCGGTGTACCAACTATTTAACACTCTTGGATTTTATGGTTTAGCTATCGCAGGAGCATTGGTTGGAGTGGTTTTGGTAATACTGCTATTTAGATCAGTAAAAACTTCTCTTAGTACGTTTATTATTGCATGTGTTCCTTTTTATATAGTAGCCCATACTGTTTTTTACCATGGTTTTCGTGCCCAGACAGTAAGCTTGGTATTATTGGTCTTAACTGTATGGATAGTCAAACGGACGCACGTGTTAAAAAACGTTCCGCGTAGCTTGCTATTTGTCACTTTTATTCTTTTTCTATTTTGGTCTAACTGGCATGGCGAATACTTAGTAGGGCTGACATACATTTCTATCATTACTTTGAGTAAGACAATTGATGAGTATGTTTTTAAGCAAAAAATAGAAGTATATAAAACATTATTGCCAATACTTGGAATAGCGTTTGTTGCTAGTTTTATAACTCCGTTTGGGATAGAGAACCATATTCAAGGCATAGTTCATGTGTTCAGTTCGAGGTTAGATGGCATAGGTGAGTGGTCTTCCTGGCCGAAAGACAGTTGGACTTGGTGGACTGTAGTTTTTTACGCTGCATTGTTACTATGGAATGTAATACAGCATAAAAAACTACAAAAAGCAGAGTATATACTGCCTCTAATACTGTTTGGCATACAAGCACTATTACACAGGCGTATGCAGGGCATTTGGGCCGTTGTTACGTTTCCGCTGTTGGTTGAGATCATCTCAGAGTACAAGTTTTCACAAAACATAAAACCTGCCTATTATATATTTGGCAGTCTTTTTGCTTTGTTTGTATCATGGCAGTCGATACAAGCCCACAAACCATGGATCGGTTCTTGGGATGAGTACTGTCTTTCTCAACCATATACCATGTGTAGTGAGCAAATGGTGGAATATTTACGGACAAATCCTATGGAAGGTACTATGTTTAATTTTTACAACTGGGGAGGGTATTTAATCTGGAGATTACCAGAGGAAAAAGTTTTTATCGATGGGCGGATGGTAAGCTGGAAAGATCCCAAAACAGGTTTTTTACCATATCAATCATACGAAACAATCATCAGAGGAGACGGAAAGGCTCTGGAAGAATTTGAAACGCAAACTTTTGGGTATGCAGTAATGCCCAGAAATGCAAAACTGGCTTCAACCCTGAGAACTAGACTAGGTTGGATACATGTATATGAAGATTCCCGCAGTGTTATTTTAAAACCGATTAACAACTAGCTTCAAATCTGCCACAATGTAGCTATGGATCCATATCAAAACGCACCCACCAATCTATCAGATGATTTGTTTGCCGAGGTAGAGCAAATGCGGTCCAAGGTAGACGAGGCTAAATTACCAGAAGAACTGAAAGAAAAAATCATTGACATGCTTGTACGGCTCAAACGCATGGCTAAATACGGTGGATACAGTGAAGAGTATGAAAAGATTGCCCACTATGTAGAATGGGTTACTACTCTTCCCTGGTATTACCAGACAGAAGACAACCTGGATATCAACCGGGCTGCACAGATCCTGGATAAACATCATTATGGCATGCAAAAGGTCAAAAACCGGATACTTGAGTACATGTCCGTGCTCAAACTTAACCGTGATAAAAACCAGGTAGCTAGAGCTCCTATTATGCTTCTGGTAGGTTTGGTAGGTACCGGTAAAACCACTTTTGGTACAGCTTTGGCTGAATCAATGGGAAGAGCATATTGCCGCATTCCGTTTGGAGGTATGGGATCTGCTTTGGATTTAAGAGGCCAATCGAGATTGCATACAGATAACGAACCGGGTAGAGTAATCAAAGCACTCAGACAAGCAAAGAGTCGAAATCCGGTCATGCTTTTGGACGAAATTGACCGCGTATCAGAACATGCCAGGGCTGATATTATGGGTGTATTGGTTGAGCTTTTGGATCCTGGCCAAAATGAGCGGTTTATAGATCACTACATCGACTACCCATTTGACCTTTCAGATACCCTATTTATTGCTACATGCAACAATACCCGTCACATAGCTACAGCAGTACTAGATCGTATGGAAGTTATCGAAATGCCATCTTATTCTGATGAGGAAAAAATTGTGATTGCAAAACAGTATATCCTGCCAAGAGTCCTGGTAGAGTCAGGTCTTGCGAATGGGCAAATCACGATTGCAGACGGTACTTGGGAAAGTATTGTCAGGCCTTTGGGGTTTGATTCAGGTATACGTTCTCTCGAGCGGACTATTCGGGGGATTGTTTATCGTGTTGCCCGTCTGGTGGTTGCTGGAAAAGGCGAACAGTTTAACCTTGATGAGTCTAACATCAAAAGCTTTTTGCCGGATTACTAAACATTTTTTATAGTTAATTTGTGATGTATACATACATCCTCTCTTGATTCTTCAGTTACAAGTGTTTGTTTATATCTGTAATACTCAATAAAAAACCTCGATAAGAAATAAAACGACATGCTTGAGAATAAATGCCAGAGCATGTGAGTTCCTGTGGGAGTAAAATTGCAAATCGGTTTATCCAAAAAGAAAAAGTACATTCCAATCCAAAATAATCCCAGTGAAGTGACAAGTTGAAATGCCGTTTGGCCGCTTTTTACAAAACTTACAAATATCAAAGGGATAAAGACTATAGTATGGACTAAATAAAACTTCATCGCCGGTATAGTTTCTATAGGTAGATAAGGAGAAGCTAAAGCCAATACTACTGCATACAACGAAGCAATGAAGAGTGAAAACCGGAATGATAATGAAAAGATTAATTGGGCAAAGAGAAAGATAATAATAGATAAGATGAGGTAAATTGGAACTCCGTCAATAAATAGCGTAAAGTCAGTTGGAATAGCATGGTGGATAGTACTACCCAGTCCCGTCGCAAATGAAAGCAGGATGAGCAGTTTGATGTAGGGATGCTTGATGTTGTGGTACCTGTATTCTTGAAGCAAGCGAAAGCCAGCCATAAAGTAAAATAAGTTTGAAACTGTATTAATCGGTTCTTTGATGAGTAAAGCATCAGAAAATTCACAATTAGGTACTGCTTTTATAGTAGAGATAAAACTAGTAAGAGGTAATAATAGGTTCATAGATTTTTGCTAGGGGTACATATGGTATCGGTTTAAATCACGATCAAAATAAAGAAGTGAAGAGCGTTTGGTAAGACTTATACTGCTCCCCCTCCTTTCTCTTGTGATCAAAATGTGGTAAAAAGAGATGGTAAATATTGACAAGTTACGAGTGAAAAGAATACTGAAGAAGTATATTCTTGTTACCTGTAACTTGTTATTTGTCACAAATTAATGAAAGGAGTTATGTATGTTGCGCATTGTCCCCCTTGGCGGTATGGGTAAAGTAACTAAAAACATGTATGTGTATGAATCTTTGGGTCATGGCAAAGACGAGCGGTTGATAGTGGATTGCGGGATGGGATTTCCGGAGGAAGAAATGCTTGGAGCTGATCTTCTGGTTCCTGATGTTAGCTATTTAGCAGACAAAATGGATTCAATCGTAGGCATGGTGTTGACTCATGGCCATGATGATCATATTGGGGCTCTACCCTATATTTTACCGCAACTTAATACAGATTTTCCTATCTATGCAAGTCCTCTGACTGCCGGTTTTGCTCAGGAAAACTTAGAGGAGTTTGGAATCGAGACGAAAATTAAGGTGTTTCCCAAAGAACCCCTGCGTTTGGGTAACTTTATGATTGACCCGATTACAGTCACTCACTCAGTACCTGATACCAAGCACTTAGCAATCACCACACCTGATGGGATTTTTTACCATGGCTCTGATTTTAAATTCGATTGGACACCCGTGGACCACATCAGGCCTGATGTGCAAAAGATCGCTGACTACGGCCGCAAAGGCATCACCGCTTTGCTGGTTGATTGTCTCCGGGTAGAAAAAGAGGGTTACAGCTGGTCAGAAACCAAGATCGGAGAGTCTCTGATACGGGAGATCCGCGAAGTTACCGGTAAAGTAGTGATCACTACCATGTCTTCCAACATCCATCGTATTCAGCAGGCAATCGATGCAGCCATTTTACATCACCGAAAAGTAGTTCTGATCGGCCGTTCTGTAGAGGAAAACTGTAAGATCGCCCAACAATTAGAATTATTACACATACCGGAGAACGTGATCGTCAATAAAAAAAGAATTAAAAATGTACCGGATAAACAGCTATGTCTCATCGTAGCTGGTTCCCAGGGTCAAATAGGCTCAACGCTTACCCGGATCGCCAATAATGAACACTCTATCGTCAGTGTGAAAGAGGGTGATCATGTGGTCTTTTCTGCTGATCCAATTCCAGGCAATGAAGGCAATGTCTATAAAACGATTGATAACCTGTCCAAGCTCGGAGCCACGGTATCATACAGTGATATTCAGGATGATCTGCATGTGTCAGGCCATGCCAGCGCAGATGAGTTGCGTCTCATGCTCACACTTTCTAACCCCAAATCAATCGTTCCTATCGGTGGTACCTACCGGCACATGGTGCACTTCAAAAATCTGGCTTCAGATATGGGTTGGCCTGCTGACCGGATCCATATTCTTGACGACGGGCAGATCATTGCGTTCGACCGTAGTGGAGGTTGGGTGGACAACGTGATCAAGCTCAAGACGATAATAGTAGATGGTTTAGGTGTTGGGGACGTCGGACCGGTGGTTTTACAGGACAGACAGAAGATGGCCCATAATGGTATGATAGTAGTAGCTGTGCCAGCTAAAAAAGATGGTAATGAAGTAATGGGAAGACCTGAAGTCATTACTCGCGGTTTTGTATTTGCACGGAAATCGCAGGAACTGATAGATTCGATTGCTGATGAAGCTGCCAAGTGGTTGCCGGTTGGGATGAAAGTGAGTGATTGGAAGGCCAGTCGTGATGAAGTGACCGAAAAGATCAGTCATTTTATCTTTGAGCAGACGCAGAGGGAACCACTTATCCTTGTTACTCTTGTGTGGAGCTAAAGAGTTTCCATTGGTTTGTCATTACCCTTACCTGGCTGAAAGCCAAGTAATGGGTAATCTCTTGGAAAATGGGTAAAATAATAGATTGAAATTACATTATTAGTATTGTGAATAATATAGTAATACCTACCCCGTATTTCTTTTCTTGCGTGCCTAAGAAAAGAAATACTCAAAAGAAAAGAAGGGCACCCCATTAAAACATAACCAGTATTTGTTCGCTCAAAAGCTATGAAGCTTCCCAAATTCCTTTCAGTCAGTTTGGGCTTTCATTACGCTTTTTCGCTCCAAATACCTGGAATATGTTTTAAAAGGGAAGAGTAAAACGGCAGTTTGCAATTGAGCGAAAGGAAACTAATTTTTATGAAACTGAAATTCTTTGTTTTTTGTCCAAATGATGAGAAAGTTATTACGGATGTGATCAATGCTGCATCAGACGCTGGAGCAGGCATAATTGAGAATTATTCACATGTTGCATTCATTACTCAAGGATTCGGAAACTGGAAATCAGAAGAGGGTTCAAATCCGACTATTGGCGAAGTTGGCAAAATGTCGCGGGAAGCTGAGGTTCAAATTGAAATGGAATGTCCAGAGGAAGCTGCAAAGAATGTAGTTAGTTCAATTAGGAAAGTCCATCCGTATGAATCTCCTGTTATCGATTTTGTAAAATTGGAAGAGATATAATACTATAAATCTGTCCTATGCCCAAGAAAAACAAAAAACCCGACAAACCAAAAGTCAAAAAGCGCAAGTATTCGCGCCAGGGTAAAGACGTTGATCACATCAATATCAATCCAAAAGTGGTTCGCTCTATTGCTGCTCTATTTTTTTACGTAAGTGCAATTTTAATAATTCTTGCCTTTTTCTCAGATGGGGTATGGCTCGATGCAATCAACCGAATCAACACCAGACTGTTCGGATACGAAAAGTTTGTCATACCGGTTTTGTTCTTTTTTGCCGGAAACATGCTGTTTAAACCTAAGGCTAAGCTGTCTAGACCGACTTTATTATTGGGAGCTATGATTTTGGTACTAAGTAGTACTAGCTTGTTCCGGATAGGTGAAATTGGCAGAGAGTTTTGGCTTGGGCTTTCAACTCTTATTTCCGGTCTGGGAGCTCTAGCAGTTTTTGTGGTTGGTCTTATCATAGGTATCATGGTCTTTTTTGAACTCTCACTTAGTGATTTGTTTGGTAGTGTGGTTGATTTTTTTGCCCGTATTAGGATCAAGAAAGAGACTGATGATGTGATGAGCTTGGATGAGGGACAGGAAATTGATCATGGTGATAAAAAAGCCACCTTTGCCACAGATGATACGAGCTGGCAAAATACGCCACTGTTAAAATCAGCGGCGACAATGGCTACAACCGTCACAAATTCAATTAATTCAGCAACAAAACCTTCGGGTACAATTTCTGTGCCATCTGTACCACTGTCCTCACAAGCTAATTTATTACCTTCATCCACGACGCCCAAAGCTCCTGTGCACGTAGCCTGGAAATTACCCCCCCTTGCGCTTTTGTCAGCAGCAGCCACTTCTAAGGCAGATGCAGGTGATACCAAAGCTAACGCCCAGGTTATTGAGAGCACACTCCAAAATTTTGGTATCGAAGTTAAAGTGGCAGAGTGCCATGCAGGTCCGACCGTGACCCAGTATGCTATCAGGCCGGCACTGGGGACGAAGCTTTCCAAAATTACTGCTTTGACAAATGATCTGGCTCTGGCTTTGGCTGCTAAAACCGGCCAAATTAGGATCGAGGCTCCTATACCCGGTAAATCTTTAGTTGGTATTGAAGTGCCAAATTTAAGCTCAGCTTCTGTGCCATTGCGAACACTTCTATCCCATGCTGTTATGCGCCAAAATCCATCAAAACTGGCAATTGCTTTGGGGGTGGATGTAAACAATCAAATTGTCGCGATGGATATCAATAAGTTACCTCATTTGTTGATTGCCGGGCAAACTGGTTCAGGTAAGTCAGTTGCTATAAATGTGATTATTATGTCGCTTCTGATGCGCTGCACACCAAACGATGTCCGGTTTATTTTGGTTGATCCCAAGCGGGTTGAGCTATCTGGATATAACAATATTCCTCATTTACTTACTCCTGTGATTGTTGAGCCGGAAAAAGTCGTTTCAGCTCTTCGATGGGCGATCAACAGCATGACTGAGCGCTACAAGCAGTTTGCAGAAGTAGGTGCACGTAACATAGAAAGTTACAACAAAATGGCAGGTTTTCAGGCTATGCCATACATAATTATCATCATTGACGAACTGGCGGATATTATGCTCTATGCTCCGGCTGAGGTTGAAGATTGTATTTGCAGACTCGCCCAAATGGCACGGGCAACCGGTATTCATTTGATCTTAGCTACCCAACGACCATCTGTGGATGTCATTACAGGACTAATCAAGGCAAATATACCAGCGCGAATGGCTTTTGCAGTTTCATCAATGATGGATTCCCGTGTAATAATTGACAGTCCAGGAGCAGAGAAGCTTATGGGTAGAGGAGATATGCTATTTATTCCGCCAGAACAGGCCAAACCTAGACGTATCCAGGGGTCAATTGTAGGAGATGAGGAGATAAAAAAAGTTACTGAATTCCTCAAACAAACTGGGGCTCCTGTACAGTATACTGAAGAAGTAACAACCCAGTTTAAAGGTAAAGTTGGGAAAAAAGGTGCAGCTGCCATGGACGCTGCAAGCGGTGAAACCAGTGAAGATATTGATGATTTATTCGAAGAAACAGTAAAGCTGATATGTAGTTATGATAAAGCATCAACTTCACTTTTACAGCGTAAGTTCAAGGTTGGATATAATAGAGCTGCTCGGATTATTGATCAGCTGCATGAGCAGGGTGTAATCTCTGCGGCAGACGGTCAGAAACCGAGAGATGTATTGATAAAAAATGCAGATGAGTTTTTAGCTACCTGGAAAGCTAAACACGCATAAGCACTAAGGTTATAAAAACCTGTCTTCTGCCCATGGAAACAATAGGTACTATTTTACGAACGCTTCGCTTGCAACAACATTTGACCTTGGAATCAGTATCCCAAAAAACCCATATTGCTACACATTTGCTCAAATTTCTTGAACTTGATGAATACGAACATTTACCGGCCTGTACCTTTACCAAAGGTTTTATTACCTCATATGCAAAGGTAGTTGGTTTGTCTCCAGAAAAAGCTCTGGCAATTTTCAGGCGCGATTTCACCGTTTCCCAATCAGGTAAGATTATGCCCAAAGGTTTAGCTGAGCCAATGGATAAAACAACGTTTATAACTTCAAAATTTCTTACAGCTGGAGGTGTTGCTCTAAGCCTTTTTGTATTTGGAGGATATCTTTTATACCAAATGAAAAGCTACCAATCAGCCCCTAAGATTGAAGTCATAAAACCTAAGGCACACTCTGTCGTTAAAGGCCCAAGCATTCCTGTTCAGGGATTTGTTTCTGCAGATTCTGTAGTATATGTAAACGGAAACCTGGTTGATGTGTATCCAACGGGGGAATTTAAAGCTGTTGCCAACTTACCTCCAGGTGAACACAGTGTGGAAATAAAAGCTGTAAGCGTGAACAATAAAGAAAGTGGACAACAGATACCAGTGAAGGTGGTAGATAAATAAATAAATAAATAAAGAATGAAAGAGTAAGGGTTTTGGGTTTAAGTAGATTTTTCCAATTATTCCTGAATCATAAATTTTAATTCTGTAATAATTATCCTTTGCCTAACGTAGCATAAATCTTTACAATCAAAGCATATCTATTTTAAGGAGTCTTATGGATCCGATGCAAATTCTTATTATTATTTTAGTAACAGTGCTTACATTACTTTTAACTATTGTTGGTATTCAAGCCATTTTTATACTCAAAGAGTTTAAAAAAACGTTAACTCGAGTTAACAGTATCATGGACGATGTCGAAACAGTCAGCCATTCTATAGCCACACCGGTTGAGAAATTTTCAGGTCTTTTGATGGGATTACAACAAGGTGCCGGAGTCTTACGGTTTTTGAATAAGATCATGGAAAAGCATAAAAATGAAGATTAATATGAGTGATAAACATAAATCGCAGGTCATTTCAACTTCCCCAAACGACGGATCATTTTCTGCAGGTCTTATGCTGGGAGCTGCACTTGGCGCAGGAGCTTTCTTTTTATTTGGTACTAAAAAAGGACAGAAGCTTAAAGACGAGTTGGTTGAGGTAGGCAAAAAGTATCTGGCCGAATGGGAGGATGAACTCAAGCAGAATGCTCCCGAAATACATGAAACATATTCTCAAATTAAGGAAAAGTCAGAAGAAACAGTTGAAAAAGTAAAAGAACAATTACCTCAATTACAGGAACGTGTTGAGCAGCTTTCAGATACAGCTGCTGAAACAGTAGAAAAAGCTAAACAGGAACTTCCAGCTCTCCAGCAAAAAACGGCAGAAATAGCGGCCAAAGCTGCCGAAGCAATTGAAACCTTACGAGAAGATCTACCTGAGAAAAAAGAAGAAGTTGAAAAAGAGATCGCCAAACTTCAGGAGTCTATGGTTGAGGCTGCGGCCAAAGCCGAACAAATGGAACAGCAGCTCAAGTCTACCGCCGCCTCTATTGAACGTAAGTTTTTCTTTAAAAAAGGAAAAAGTCTAAAGAAGTAATAAAGCTCCCTATATAAATGACAAACTTTTCATTTCTAATTATTATATATTCTTTTTCAATAATACTATTTTGGCTATTATTATTTTTAATAAAAAGAACAAGGAAATTTGCAATTATCATTATGTTAGCATTGACTGCTTTAATTATTGGGAGCGAAGTTAATTATTACATTCAAACTAAAATCCCTAATAAAAGATATAGCAAACAACAAAATTTACATACATTGCCCTTAATGTGCGTAAGTTATTTTGATGGATGCAATTGGGGTTCAGGCTTATTATTTTTTAAAGGTGCAAGCACAATGAAGTATTGTTCCGAATATTCAAAACCTGTTTGTTTTAAGAGGTTTCCTCAGTTTTAGCTTCAAGGTCTTTTTGTTATAATTGCCTCAAAATACCTCTCCACCTTCGGCCCTCCTTAGTAAGGAGGGGTATAAAATGTTATTCTCCCCCTTTATAAGGGGGCTGAAAGGGAGGGGGTAACTAATAAATATGAACCACAATCAACTTCGCCAAGCCTATCTCGACTTTTTCAAATCAAAGGGACATGCCATCATTGCTCCTGCTAAGTTGGTGCCCGAAAACGATCCGACGACGCTTTTTACCAGCTCAGGCATGCAGCAGCTCGTTCCCTATCTCAAAGGCGAAGCGCATCCGATGGGAGAGAGGATTACTGATTCCCAGCCATCATTTCGGGCTGAAGACATTGAGGAGGTAGGCGACAACAGGCATACGACATTTTTTGAAATGCTTGGCAATTGGTCTTTAGGTGATTATTTTAAAAAAGAGCAGCTGTCCTGGTTCTATGAATTCTTAACTCAAAAACTGTGTATTAATGCAGATAAACTTTATGTAACCGTCTTCGCCGGTAATGAGTTTGTCGAGAGGGATAAGGAGTCAATAAAGATTTGGCAGGAGCTTTTTAATACAAATAAACCGGCTCAGCTAGGAAGCGACGAATTTAATCCTGAAACTAAGATCTATATGTACGATGCCAAGAAGAATTGGTGGTCCAGGTCTGGCACACCCGATAAGATGCCCAAGGGCGAAATTGGTGGCCCTGATAGTGAGGTATTCTATGATTTTGGTGCTGAGCATAGAATACACGAGGATTCTTCCTTCAAAGACCAGCCATGCCATGTCAATTGTGACTGTGGGCGGTTCCTGGAGATAGGTAACTCTGTTTTTATGCAGTATGAAAAGCTAGAGGATGGTTCATTCAAGCCACTACCCAAAAAGAATGTTGATTTTGGGGGAGGCCTGGAGCGATTACTCATGGCTTCGCAGAACAAACAGGATATATTCCAAACATCAATTTTTTATCCTGTCATAGAAAAAGTGGTTGAGGCAACAGGAAAACCATATGATGATGAGTACAAGCCAATGATGCGTATTATTGCTGACCACATTAAAGCCGCTACCTTTATGATTGCTGAGGGCGTTGAGCCGTCAAACAAACAGCAGGGTTATATTTGCCGCAGGCTTCTACGTAGAGCAGCAGTAAAAGTGTATTCGCTCATGGGGGAGACCACAGATCCGACCGCATTTTTTGTAGCCGCTTCACAAGCTGTTCGTGGTTTGTACGAAGGAGTGTATTTTACCGGAGATACCAGCCATATAGATCAGGTAATTTCTCAGGAGGTTGAAAAATTCATCAAAACGCTGCAACGGGGAATTACTAAGATCGAGAAAACTGAATTAACTACGGTTGATGGTGCGTTCGCCTTTAACCTGTTCCAAACCGATGGAATTCCATTTGAAATCACTCAGGAAATTTTACACAAAAAAGGTGTTGAACTATCTAAAGAGCAGTTTGAGATGGAGTTTACCAAACACAAAGACCAGTCCAGAACAGCGAGCAAAGGCATGTTTGCAGGAGGCTTGGCTGATCACAGCGAAGCGATAACTAAACTACATACTGCAACTCACCTACTAAATCAGGCACTAAGGCTTGTTTTAGGAAGAGATGATATTATGCAGGTGGGATCAAATATAACGGCCGAGAGATTGCGCTTTGATTTTACCTACCCAGATAAGTTAACTGATGAACAGATGAAGCGTGTTGAAGATATCGTAAATGAGCAGATACAAAAAGATTTGTTTGTCTCTTTTGAACTGATGGATAAAGATGAGGCTCTCAAGGTGGCTATCGGAGCTTTTTCGGAGCGCTATGCAGATAAAGTAAAAGTGTATTCTGTAGAGGGTTTTTCAAAAGAGATTTGTGGTGGACCGCATGTAGAACGAACGGGTGTCTTGGGTAAGTTTGAGCTTGGCAAACAGGAAGCGGTGGGAGCTGGGAAGAGGAGAGTATATGGTTTCTTAGATAAGGAAAAATTTAAAGCACAAAATTAATACTATCCTGTAGATACCGAATACATGAAAGACACTCGATCTACTGAGTACAGCTTTCTTTCCTCAAGAGATAAAGTGAGATTTATATTAGCGGTAATATTAGCAGTATCTTTACTGGGATTAAGCATTTATCAGCTATTTCAGGGTACAGATACGATCATAATAATGATTCCAATGGCTATAGCAATGTACTGTATGTCAATTGGATTTAAGATCAAATCAAAAGGTATGAAATTACGATACAACTATCAGAAAAATAATCATAAAACTTCACCAAATATTGAATATATTCATGTAATGGACAATTTTTCAACTACTTTAAATTCCTCTGCTCACAGTTTTATGAAAACAATAGTACTAGTTACTGCAATTGGAATAGTAGGTATGATAATACTGTTTCTTGTTCTCTTATATTTTGTGTAATTTTTATCTACCTCTTATACTTGCCATAACCCCCATTTTGTTCCATAATAAGGTCAAGAATTTAGGAATTTAGGAATATCTTACTTTGCTCTGCTATACAGAGCTTTGCAGGACACGGTACGAATTAAGGATTGCTATCCTTTATTGTCCATATATTCCTATATGCCTACATTCCTAACCTCTTTTGCTGCTTAACCTGCCTTTTACCAAAGAAAAAAAAACTAAAGTAATCCCCTATTATGCGGTAGAAATTTCTGATGAGATAGTTAAAGTTGCTGTTTGGCAAGTAGATGAAGGAGTTATTTCGGTCATTCGTACTTCTGAGGTTATTCAGGTCACTGGTTCGAAAATGGATGACTATTTGCAGGCTGTGGATATGGCTATGGCTACAGCCACAATTGATGGAGAAGATGAACCAAAAGAAGTTTTGTACGGATTGCCTCCAGAATGGGTTGATGAGAATGGTGTGGTTGCGGCCAGACGAAGTTTATTGAAATACATAAGCGAACGGATGCAGCTAAAACCAATTGGTTTTGTCATGATTGTTGATGCTCTTATTGAATACCTGCGCATCAAACAAAGCACCCCTCCTTCTGCAATATTAATACGTTTCCGTAAACAGATGTTAGATGTATGTTTGGTAAAGCTTGGTAAGGTAAGTACTATCGAATCTGTTGGTAGGAGCAATGATGTAGTTGCTGATGTCAAGGAAGGCTTGGTGCGTATAAAGAGCAAGGATCAGTTTCCTCCAAGGATAATTTTATTTGATGGATACATAGATTTTAATGATATTACCCAACAATTGATGGCAGTTGGTTGGGAGCAGGAGCTGCCATTTAGCCATACCCCGTTGATCGAGTCACTAACAAGGGATATGACAGTCGAAGCTGTTGCCATTGCTGCAGGTAAAGAAGCAGTAAAACAGACAAATCCAGATGTACCTATAGCAACTGAGCAAGTACAATCGCAAGCTTCAATCGTGGAAACTTCAATTTCAAATGAGGAACCAAGTACAGCTGACAAGTTACCTCCGGGATTTTCTAAGGGCATTGGGATTAGTACTGAACCAAGCGAATCTCAGCAGGTAGTAATGGACATCGACTCTGCTGATCAGGCATCACAAGATACCAGTCTATCTGTAGTACCAAGCGTTGCAGTTCCTCGTGAAGAGATTGAAATAAACAGTTCGGATGATACACCCATTAAGACTCAATTAACCCCTAAAAAGAATATTTTTAACTTTGATAAACTAAAGCAGAATTTTTTTGCAATGCAAACGTCATTAACTCGGTCAAAATCTGAGGTTCCTAGTTTAGGTGACACATCTGAAAATGATGATGAAAATTTTCAAGCTACGGGTCGCAAAATTCCCATATGGGCGTGGTTTGCTGGTGGTGCGCTTTTGCTAGCAGGTTTGGGTTCTGCAGGTGTATGGGCTTATCAAACCCAGCCCAAAGCAGAGGTTATTGTTGGCATCAAATCTCAGTTAGTCAATCAGGATGTAACATTTACTGTGTCGCAAGCTGTGGATGGATTAGATGAATTAAATCTTATATTACCAGCAAAAGAAGTCCTGGCTTCTGCAAGCGGTTCACAAACTGTTCCAACGACTGGCACTAAACGTATAGGCAAAACAGCTTCGGGGAAAGTGACAATTTTCAATAAAACTGACAAACCAAAAAGCTTTACGAAAGGTACTATTTTGGTTGGTCCGGGTAATTTGCGTTACGAGCTGGTATCTGAGGTAAAAGTAGCCTCAAAAAGTGCTGTCTCAACAGGAGACGGAGAAACTGTAACCTTTGGCAAGTCAGATGTAGAAATTGCAGCTGGTGATATTGGAGAAGAATATAATCAAGCTGCAGGCAAGGATTTTAGATTCAAAGATTTTGGATCTGATGATTTTACTGCAAAAAACAATGAAGAAATTAGCGGAGGCGAAAGTAGCGAAAAAAAAGCTGTTTCAAAAGACGACCGTACCAATGCAAAAGACATGCTGACGCAAAGTCTGGAAACACAAGCTACTCATAAGCTTAATAAAGAACTGGGCGGAAATCTTATGGTGATAGATAAAACCCAGGAAACAGAGCTTGAAGAAATTACCTTTGATAAGAAAGCAGGCGATGAGGGCGAAGACCTCACAGCCGAAGGGTCAATAAAAATGAATGCATTAGCTGTAAACAAAGACGACTTTAATAGAATTCTTTTAAAAGCATTAGCGACTCAAATACCGAGCAATTATCAAGTAACAGCGGCAGGTTTGCAGAGCCAAATAACTGGTATACAAGTGATAGAAGAAGAAACTAATATAAAAGATAAAAATAAATCCAAAGAAGATCTCAAACCACGGCAAATACAAGTATCGGTAAAAGCACAGGTAAAAATTATGCCAAAATTAGACTTTGGACAAATAAAACAGGCATTAAAAGGTAAAACTCCCCAGGTGGCTGACGAGTATGTGCGCACCTTGCCGAGTTATAATAATCATCGTATCAGCATACAACCTAACCTTCCTGGACTACTGGGGACAATGCCTGGCAAACCTGAACGAATTGCGGTTATTGTTGAGGAAGTTCAGTAACTATCCAGAACAGATAATGTAATCTCAGAAAAGACAGTTCATGTATGGTCTACTATTACTACAAGGCAGTCCCAGTTTCCCAAAATAGGCAAAATAAATGGTGGAGAAACATAAAGCATAAAATGTTTCACATTATGCCAAACGCATTTGTTGTTGTTGGGGCAACTGCAGTGCTTTCTGTTGGGTATCCCATGCTGTCCTACCAGCTAACTACACATAAGTGGGAACAGAAAAAAATTACCTCACCACTAAATCATGAGCAGACTGATAACCTCAAACAGATCTCTACGCAATCTAAAGTATTGGGTACAACTGACATAACTTCTCCAGTACAGGCTGCAGCTGAGCCCAATCCCACTCCGATAATTGTCGATGGGATAGATTATACAAAACCTGAAAACTGGTTTAGTAAAGCAATAGCTACTCCATCTGTATTAAACAGGATTGCTCCAGTTACAACTTACACGCTTTCAATTCCCAAACTGAATATTAAGGATATGATCGTAGAGATTGGAGGTAAAAATCTAGACAAACATCTCATCCATTATGCTGGGACAGCAATACCTGGTCAGTATGGAAATCCTGTTATTTTTGGACATTCAGTACTACCGGTCTTTTATAATCCAAAAAGCTATATATCCGTCTTTTCAAAATTACCAACACTTGAAGAAGGCGATGAGATATTTATACAGTATGATGGAATTGAATACAGATACGTTGTCGAAACGTACCATGAAGTGAGGCCCGATCAGGTTGAGGTTTTAGAGCAACGATATGATCGTCAAACAATCACTCTAATAACCTGTGTTCCGCCAGGCACATACTCCAGAAGAGGAGTTATAATGGGAGTATTAGAAAAATAATATGCGTTACTTAGCAATTGATTACGGATTATCTCATGTTGGCCTAGCTATATCAGACGGGATACTGGCTGAACCGTATGGACAGGTAGCATATGTGTCTGATGAAAAATTAGCAGACAGAATTATTAGTATTGGTAAAAATGAAAATATTGATGTGGTGGTGGTTGGTATTTCTGAGGGAGAAATGGCTCAGAAGATAAAAGATTTTATAAAGTTACTGAAGATACGGACTGGCATTTCAGTCGAACTTTTTGATGAGACGCTAAGTTCTCAGGAAGCAATGAAGCTAATGGTAGAGGCGGGTAAAAAAAGATTGCAAAGACAAAAAAAAGGACATCAGACCGCAGCAGCTTTAATATTACAAAATTATCTGGATTCTTTGTAGAGATTTGTTCATAATAGTAGGTATGTTCAAAAAGTTGATTGGTCCAGTCCAGAAACTGCTTCTCAAAAACGGCCAGTGTGTTGGCTGTGGTAGGTCCTTGAGTCAGGGCATGAAAGTAGAAGGAAACAGCGTTGATCTTATCAAATGCGGGTGTGGGCGGATTTTTGTCAAAGAAGAGCGGGGATATCGACGTGCATTGTTTGAAGAAGTGAAGTAAAAGACTTATAGCTGTCAGCTTTTAGCTAACATCTATAATATATGATACGAAAAGCAATACCATCCGACATTGATCAAATTTGGCAAATACACAGCTCATATATTTTGGACACAACACAAACTGGTGATCCAACATATACCACAACTGTTCAAAAGCAAGGTTTCCTTTTAGATTTGGAAACAAAGAATGAATTTGGTAGCAGAATAACAAACGATACCTCATTTTTTGTATGGGATGAAAGTAACGTTGTCTTGGGATTCATTGATATCAATAAAGAAATATATTTTCCTCAAGAAGCTGACAATATTATTTGGATGGAAGAGGGTTTAAAAGAAAACTATTTCAATGATCCTCGTTCAACTGTGTTACATACAATTGCAGTTAAAAGCGACCAAAAAGAAAAGGGTATTGCTTCGCGACTATTAATCCATACGATTAGAGAGTTAAAAAAACAAGACTATCAGAAAATTTTCTCAATTGTTGTTTTTGGATCTGTTACAAATTGCCCCTCACTCCTATTTCACAGCAGACATGGTTTTCGTAGAGCCTGCGTGAGTATGCCGATGGATTTGTTAGGGATAAAAAATTATCAAAGCTTGTTATTTGTTAAAGATTTATAAATGATAGGGCACTTCTTGCTTAAACCGTTGGCTTTCAATCTGTTTAATTATCTTTTCAACAATTTCATTTGATACTCCTTCGATTTCTTTAGCTTTCTTATTTTGATCAATATATTGCCGTAAAACCATATCAGCTTCCTGATAGCTAAAGCCCAACTCTTTCTCATCGGTTTGGTCTTGCCACAGGCCAGCAGTCGGCACCTTATCTATTAAGTGTTGAGGAACTCCAAACTCCTTAGCCAATGCCCAGACTTGTGTTTTGTACAGATGCTGGATAGGTTCTAGATCCGATGCTCCATCACCAAAGCGGGTGTAGTATCCCAAATACTTTTCAGATTTATTTTCAGTTCCACAAACGAGTGCATCCAATTTTTTAGCTTGGTCAAACAGGATGATCATGCGTAGACGTGCCATGATATTCCCTTTTCGGACTCGGTCATACTCTGGAATACCAAGCTGGGAAACTAATCTATCAGCTGCTTCTTGTATATTGATAACCTGTATATTTTTTGAAGGAATCAGGTTATGCCTACAAATTTCCATATTGTCTAATATATCCTGGTCACCATATGGAAGCAGGATTGGGAATACAGTATTGCTTCCGAGTGCTTTGACGCACAGGGTTAGTGACACTGCTGAATCAATCCCACCAGAAACTCCGATAATCATGTTAGGTTTACCAGTTTTTTGAAGGGTAGTTTGTATCCAAGTGGTGATTCTGTTTATTTCATTACTCATAAGGGAAGTATAAATGATTTGACTTTCAATTGAACATTAAGTATTAAGCTTATTTATACATTTCATTTTCAAAAATATACTCTTCTACTTCCTTCGGTACTAAACCAGAAAAATCTTTTCCATTTTTTACTCTCTCTCTCACCATGGTTGAGGAGATAGTAATAAGTGGAAAATCAATGAGTGGAATCATGTTTTCATACAGTGGGTCAAAAGGAAATCCTTCTCTTGGATACACGTATACCTTAGTTGATCCTAAGAGTTCTTTGTAGTTTTTCCATTTATGGAAACTAACTAGTTGGTCTGAACCAATCAGCCATGAGAATGTATGTTCCGGTTTATTTGTTTTAAAATACGTAAGCGTATCAAAACTATAACTTGTACCTTCTTTTTGAACCTCATAATCATCAACGAAAATACTCCCATTTGTGAGGAAGCTAATCATTTGTACTCTATGGAGAGATGGGGAGAGAGATTTTGAAAAGGGGTGAGAGTAACAGGGGATAAACCAGACCTGATTGGCAATTTTTTTTGCAAGAACTTCATGAGCTATTTGATTGTGTCCGTTGTGTGGAGGGTCAAACGAGCCTCCAAAAAGCATAATATGCATGAGCGAAGTATAAAGTATTATGCATCAGGTATAAAGTATAAATCTTACGACTGACTACTAGATACCAACAGCTAAATCTGTATAATCAATCGCATGAAGAAACGACACGCACTTATTGTTCTGTTTACCCCATTTATTCTGTTTGGAATCGTTGCAGGAGGAGTATATTTGTGGTGGATAGATGCAAACAAGCCTATAAATCCAAACCTTGAAGCGGAAACAGTGCTTGTTATTCCAAAAGGCGCAGGAGTTATTGAGATAGGAAACCTTCTTAAAGACAAGAATCTTATCAAACATCAGTTAGCCTTTCGTTTGCTAGTCATGCAAAAAGGAATAGACCAAAAGATACAAGCAGGATCATTTAGACTTAAACCCAGTCAGTCATTAGAAGAAATTGCTTTAGAGCTTACGGAAGGTAAAGAAGATTTTTGGGTAACTATACCTGAGGGTAAGCGTAATGAAGAAGTGGCCTGGCTGCTAAAAAAAGAATTCCAAAAAAATGGTATTTCCTTTGATATCGCAGAATTTTTAACTGTTGCTAAAAATATTGATGGATATCTCTATCCCGATACGTATTTGCTACCAAAAACTATGGATGAAAAAGGCGTAGCCGAACTCATGCGTTCCACATTTGATCAGAAAATACCTGATCAAACAAGAGCATTATCTGCAAAACATTCACTTACGTTTTCACAGGCTCTTATAATTGCCTCACTTGTTGAAAGAGAAGCCAAGTTTGATTCGGACAGACCTAAAGTAGCTGCTGTGATAATTAACCGCCTAAAAATTGGTATGCCCCTGCAGATAGATGCCACTGTCCAATATGCAAAAGCCAATGCAGTGAACAAAGGCTCGATGGCAGAGGGTGTAGAATGGTGGCCTGCGGTATCGCAAGACGATCTCAAATACTACGATTCATCATATAATACCTATACCAATTCAGGGTTACCACCGGCTCCGATTTGTAATCCAGGACTCGAGGCGATTAAGGCTGTACTTTCGCCTGACGAACATAATTATCTCTACTATATATCCGAGCCAAATGGAACAACTCATTATTCAGAAACGTACGAAGAACACCAGGAGAATATTGCAAAATATCTTTGATTTATTGGTTAAATAGTAGGATAAACCCTTTAATAAGTACCTCTTTTTACCTAGATGTATTCCTATTTTATTCTCTTGCAAAACTTACACAAGCTGGGTATATTAGAAACAAGTTGCCACACATGAGCTGGTGGTTATTGTGATATTCTCCTATTGACATAGGTTGTGTTTCTGGTAAACTTGCATAGTTTCCCAAAATTGGTCATATTTTGGCCAAGATTTTTGTTTGTCTGGAGGTTATTTTGATTTTCCTCTGTATATAATCCTATTACCAAAAGTGAATTCAGGTTGGCACCCTGAATTTTTTGTTGCGTATGAATGCACTAACCAAATCTAATCGTTTATATTTAGGAAAACAGAATTTACCACTTCCTCAATTAGACCTCCTGGAAATTCAGAAAGCTTCGTATAGAGAGTTTATCGCAACAGGCATCACCGAACGGCTCAAAGAAATATCACCTATTGACGATTTTACCGGTAAAAATTGGGCTCTTTCCTTTGGCAAACATGCTCTTGGTGAACCTAAATTGACTCCAGAACAGGCCAGAGAAAAGGGTCTAAATTACGAAGCCCCACTACGGGCTGAAGCTACCCTTTTAAATAAAAAAACCGGAGAGACAGTCAATCAAGAAGTATTCTTAGGTGATATACCTATTATGACTCCTGCTGGTACATTTGTGATTAATGGTGTTGACCGTGCAGTTGTTTCCCAGCTAGTCAGATCTCCTGGCGTATTCTTTTCTGGAGCAGTTGAGCCGACCTCAGGACAAATGCTATATCAAGCAGAGCTGAGGCCGTTACGCGGATCATGGTTAGAGTTCGGTATTTCCCGTCATGGAGTAATTTCAGTCAAAATTGACAGGCATCGCAAACTGCCGGTTACCACACTTTTGCGTGCTATTGGCTTAGCTACAGATGAAATTCTATTTGAAACGTTTAAGGATGTTGATATAAATGCGGACAAGTCATATGTCAAAGCAACTATTGACAAAGATACGGCAAAAACCCAAGAAGAAGCGCTAGTTGAAATCCATGAAAAGATGAGGCCAGGAGAGCCGGCTGTATTAGAAAATGCCAGACAGCTGTTACATAGCATGTTTTTTGATTATCGTAGGTACGATTTAGGGAGAGTTGGACGCTACAAACTGAACAAAAGACTGCATTTGGATATTGAAAATATTGAAGCCAATCATGTACTACGAGTTGAAGATATCGTAGCTACGGTTGCCTATCTGATCAAACTTCAAAATGGTGAAGGTAAAGTTGATGATATTGACCATCTTTCAAACAGGAGAGTGAGACGAGTTGGTGAGTTGGTTTCCCAGGTTGCATTCCGCGTAGGACTATTACGTCTTGAGAGATCTATACGTGAGAAGATGTCACTGGCCAAATCAGACATGCTTATCACTCCTAGCACGCTCGTTAATCCCCGGCCTTTGGTAGCAGCAATTTCAGAGTTTTTCCGCAGAAACAGGCTTTCAACAATTTTAGATCAGACCAATCCTTTATCAGAAATCGATAACCTGCGTAGGTTATCAGTCATGGGTTCAGGGGGAGTCACAAGAGAAAGAGCTAGCTTTTCTATGCGGGATATTAACCACTCTCAGTACTCAAGAATCGATCCGGTCAGGTCGCCTGAAGGTCCTAACATTGGTTTAGTGACCTACCTCTCACTGTATGCCAAGGTCAATGAGTACGGATTTTTAGAAGCTCCGTACCATAAGGTCATTACAGAGAAAAACGGAAGCAATACCAAAATGAAAATAACAGATGAAATTGTGTATATTTCTGCTGATGATGAGGAAGATTACTACATTACTCATGCCGAGGTAAGCATTGATGAAAAAGGATACATTACTGACCAGTGGGTAGGAGCCAGGTATAACGGAGAATTTATCGAAACTGATGTTACAGCCGTTCAGCTTATCGATATTGCATCCAGACAAGTTGTGGGTACTTCTGCATCTTTGATTCCATTTTTAGCACACGATGAAGCTATCCGGGCATTGATGGGAACGCACATGCAATGTCAAGCTGTGCCTTTAGTTAATCCTTCTGCTCCTATTGTCGGAACCGGTATGGAGCCTGCTGTAGCAGAGGCTATGCATCGGGTAGTCCGGGCTGATTTTGATGGTACTGTAGCGTATGCAGATGCGAGTCGGATTGAACTATTGGTTTCTGATACTGATGTTAAGAAAGTTAAGGATAATAGGGACATATACCCCTACATTACAAGAGTTAAAGATAATACACTCATATACAAACTTGTAAAGTTTACCCGTTCACCTCAGAGTACCTGTTATTCACAAACAACCAATGTCTTTACTGGCCAGAAGATTAAACAAGGAGATATTCTTATTGATGGTCCGGCATGTGACTTGGGAGAATTGGCTTTGGGTAAAAACTTGCTCATTGCCTATGGTGCATTTGATGGACATGGATATGAAGATGGTATTGTAATTTCTGACCGTTTGGTAAAAGATGACACCTTAACCTCAATTCATATCAGTGAACACATGGTGCAGGTAATGGATACAAAACTAGGACCCGAAGAAATTACCCGTGATATTCCGAATGTCGGTGAGACCGATCTTGCACACCTGGGTGAAGACGGTATTGTAGCTATCGGCTCAACCGTCGGTTCTGGAGATATCCTGGTTGGAAAAATTGCCCCCAAAGGTGAAACAGAACTGACTGCAGAGGAACGGTTACTGCGAGCTATATTTGGAGAAAAAGCCCGTGAAGTTCGTGATACATCACTTCGTATGCCTCACGGTGAACATGGTACGGTCATCGCTACCCACGTGTTAGACAGAGAAGAAGGTGATGAGCTTGATCCGGGAGTTATAAAAGAGATTCGTATTTTGGTTGCACAGATGAGAAAGGTAGTTATCGGGGATAAACTTGCAGGACGTCATGGAAACAAGGGAGTTATTTCCCGTATCGTCCCAGCAGCTGATATGCCCTATTTGGAAGATGGTACCCATGTTGACATTATTATTTCACCTCTATCAGTTCTAGCCCGTATGAATTTGGGTCAACTTTTAGAAGCACAGATAGGATGGGCAGCCCAGAAACTTGGTTACCGTGTTGCATTACCTGTTTTTGAGAATATATCCGAAGAGTTTATTTCAGGTGAAATGAAAAAAGCAGGTTTACCGCTTGACAGTAAAGTTCAATTATATGATGGACGTACAGGTGATCCCTTTGCAAATAAAACTATGGTTGGTATTGGTTACATCATGAAATTAGCTCACATGGTTGAGGATAAGATGCACGCCAGATCAACCGGTCCATACTCACTCGTTACTCAGCAGCCTCTTGGAGGTAAAGCTCAGATGGGAGGACAGAGATTAGGAGAAATGGAAGTGTGGGCACTAGAAGCGCACCGTGCAGCTCATGTCCTACAGGAAATGCTGACTATTAAATCAGATGATGTGGTAGGCCGTTCCAAAGCGTTTGAAGCTATTGTCAAAGGAACAGATCTTCCCCAATCAACTGTACCTGAGTCATTTAACGTCTTAGTTAAAGAGTTAAATAGCTTATCATTTAACGTCATTGCTGGCGGGAAGATGGAAATTGAAGCGGAAGATGAAGACGTAGCCACTTTGGCTGCAGGGGAAGATATCACTGCTTTGGCTGCTACTCCTGTACTGGCAGATGACACAAGCGTCAGTTCTGATGATTCTGGTGATGATACCGATGATGCTGATGGTTTAGATAGCGTTGATGAGCTTGATATAAATGGTCCCGATGAGAGTACATTAGGAGAATCTGAGTCAGTAACTGAGGAAGGAGGTACTGAATAGGTCTAGTAATAAAGACATATTTGTACACATCATATGAAAAATCTAGTCGACTTTAACACATTAACCCTAAAAATTGCGTCTCCTGAGGATATTGCCTCATGGTCTCATGGTGAGGTAACCAAACCGGAAACGATCAACTACCGGACCCTAAAACCTGAAAAAGATGGTCTGTTTTGTGAGAAAATTTTTGGACCTACGAAAGATTGGGAATGTTACTGCGGAAAGTACAAACGTATCCGCTATAAAGGTATTATTTGCGATAAGTGCGGAGTTGAGGTAACAAACTCCAGGGTCAGGCGTGAACGCATGGGCCATATCAAACTGGCTTGTCCGGTTGCACACATCTGGTTTTTTAAAGGAGCTCCCTCAAAAATTTCTCTGCTGCTAGACATCTCACCCAGAGCCTTGTCGGGTGTCATCTATTTTGCCCGTTACGTTGTTTTGTCAGTAAATGACGAGACCCGCAAACAAGTTATTGAGCAACTCGATGTAAAACTTGCCGAAGTCAAACAAAATCTTGAAAATCAATTTGAGGAAAAAATAAACGCAGCTCAAGCTCAGGCTGATACCAAACTTGAAGAAATAAAAGGAAAAATCAAAGGGAAAGATCAGCAAAAAATAGCCCTAGAAGAAGCATCGATTAAAACCAAACGGGAATTATCACGTTTGCGTGAAAATCTGCAATCTGAAAAAGAAACAGCAGAAGAAGTGTATAAAACAGTTGCTTCACTTGTAAAAAAGATAGATGTAAAAACTGTTTTATCCGAAGACGAGTATTTAAAACTGGTTGATTATGAAGCCGACACATTTATGGAAGTTGGAATGGGCGCTGAATCAGTGTTGCGTTTACTTAGAGAGCTTGACCTGGAAAAAGAAGCCAGCGAATTACGTCAGGTAACAAGAGAAGCTAAGGGTCAAAAACGGATCAAAGCTATCAAACATCTGAGGATTGTTGAAGGACTACGAAAAGCCGGCATTGATCCTGCTTGGATGATTATGGTAATCTGTCCGGTTATTCCACCAGATCTAAGACCTATGGTCCAGCTGTCCGGTGGCAGATTTGCAACCTCAGATCTCAATGATTTGTACCGGAGAGTCATCAACCGTAACAACCGGCTCAAGCACTTAATCAATCTTGGAGCTCCGGAAATTATTTTACGTAACGAAAAACGCATGTTGCAGGAAGCTGTTGATACGCTTATTGATGCCTCACAAGCCAGGCAGTCAGCCCGCAGACGCGGCACCAAAGAGCTTAAATCACTGTCAGAAATGCTTAAGGGTAAGCAGGGTCGTTTCCGCCAGAACCTTTTGGGCAAACGTGTTGACTATTCAGGTCGTTCAGTCATTGTGGTTGGTCCTGAGTTGGCTTTAAACCAGTGTGGTTTACCAAAAGACATGGCACTAGAAATGTTCAAACCGTTTGTATTGCGCGAACTTATTATGCGCGGTTTAGCTCCAAACGTCAAATCAGCTAAACACGTATTAGAGCGTCGTCCGCCAGAGGTATACGATATTTTGGAAGAAATCACCAAAGATCACCCAGTGTTACTTAACCGTGCACCAACCCTACATAAACTAGGTATACAGGCATTTTTCCCAGTTTTAATAGAAGGTAATGCTATCCGTTTGCATCCATCTGTATGTTCGGGATACAACGCTGACTTTGATGGAGATCAGATGGCAGTGCATGTACCTCTATCAAAAGAAGCCAGGGATGAAGCCATTGCGTTGATGATGCCTGAGAAAAACCTTCTTAAACCTGCCGATGGATCACCTATTACTATTCCTAATAAGAATATGGTACTGGGAGTATACTTTTTGACTACATTCGAAAATGGTGCAAAAGCGCCATCAACCGTATTTTCATCGACATTGGAAGCTAATACAGCATTCCAAAACGATAAAATTGGTCTTCGTCAACCTATTAAAGTATTTATTGATGGCCAGATCATGGAAACATCTGTCGGGAGAATTTGGTTTAATGAGATATTGCCGGAAGATATGGAATATGTAAATAAACCTATCAACGCATCAGTTTTAAAGGCAATGATGAATGATGCGATGCACCGCTATAATTATGAACAGATGATGACTATGATTGACAACGTCAAAGCTCTCGGGTTTAAAGCTGAGACACTGTCAGGTTTGTCTGTCGCAGTCCAGGATTGTACGATTGTAGATGAAAAAGATGAAATCATAGCTGCAGCTAACAAAAAAGCTGAAGAAATAGATTCAAACTACAAGCTGGGGTTGATTACACGCGAGGAAAAGAAACGTTTATCTATTGATCTTTGGATAGAAACATCAGATAACCTAGCTGAAAAAACCTGGGATGCATTTGAAGACACCAATCCTGTTAAAGTCATGATTAACTCAGGCGGTACCCGTGCATCCAAAGATCAGGTCAAGCAGCTGGCAGCAATGAGAGGTTTGTCTGTAGATCCTTTAGGTAAAATCGTGGAATTGCCTACCAAATCAAACTTCCGTGAAGGTTTGTCTATCTTTGAGTATGTGACAGCCGCTCGTGGATCTCGTAAAGGTTTGACAGACTCAGCCGTCAAGACTGCAAATGCAGGTTACTTGACCCGCCGTTTGGTAGATGTGTCTCATGAAGTTATCATCAGAACAGAAGATTGTGAAACAGAGGATTTCATCGAAATTATCCGTGAGGAAACCCGCGAGAAGTCATTTGTAACCAGAATTGTCGGTCGTAATGCAGCAAAAAATATTAAAAATCCCGAATCAGGCGAGATATTAGTCAAAAAAGGTGAGTTGATTAGTGAAAAAGCAGCTGATAAAATTGCAAAAACCAAAATCACCAAAGTTGCGATTTATTCGCCTTTAACATGTACAGCACCTCATGGATTGTGCCAGAAGTGTTATGGTTGGGATTTTTCAACCAAGAAGACTGCAATGATTGGCGCACCGGTTGGAGTCATTGCTGCTCAGTCTATCGGAGAACCCGGTACGCAGCTGACTATGCGGGTTAAACATACTGGAGGTGTGGTAATGCAGGACGTGACTCAGGGTCTTCCAAGAGTCGAAGAGCTCTTTGAGTTGCGAGTTCCCAAGTACTTTTCACCCATCTCTGAGATTGCCGGAAAAGTCACAATTGATGAAACAGAGCTAGGCTACTCAATTACCGTTACCAATGAGAATGAGAAACCTGTTGATCAGCGTACCTATGCTGTACCCCTTACTAGTACCCTTAAAGTCAAAGATGGCGAGCTGATTCCAATGGGGCACCTTTTAGCTTCAGGAGGAGCTGATCCAAAAGAAGTTCTCCGCATCAAGGGATTACGGTCGGCTCAGGAATACCTGATCACAGAACTGCAAGCGGTATACGAATCTCAAGGTATTTCAATTAACGACAAGCATTTTGAAGTCATTGTCCGCGAAATGTCTACTAAGGTAAAGGTAGAAACCACCGGAGATACATCACTTTTACCAGGAGAACTCGTAAAGCGTTACAAATTTGAAGATGAGAATGCGGCCGTTGTTGCTGCAGGCGGTGAGCCTGCTACAGCGATTCAGATATTACTTGGTGTTACTAGAGCATCTCTGTATACTGACAGCTGGCTTTCAGCATCTTCATTCCAAGAGACTTCAAGTGTTTTAACAGATGCTGCCACTTTAGGCAGAGAAGATCACTTGATAGGATTGAAAGAAAACGTTATAATTGGGCGTCTAATCCCGACCAGTGAGGAGCGGGCTAGATTAGTTATACAAGGATAAAGATATGCCGACAATAAACCAACTGATAAAAAACCCGAGAAAACAGACAAGCAAGCGTATAAAAGCGTCAGCTTTACGCAAATCCTTTAATGGTTTGAAACGAAGAGCTGTCAAAACGACCAACCCTCAAAAACGGGGTGTGTGTACAGTGGTCAAAACCATGACACCCAAAAAACCAAACTCCGCTTTACGTAAAGTAGCCAGGGTGCGTTTATCCAACAAAATGGAAGTCACAGCATATATCCAAGGCGAGGGTCATAATCTGGCTGAGCACTCAGTGGTGCTAGTTAGAGGTGGTCGTGTCAAAGATTTGCCAGGTGTGAAGTACCATATTGTCCGTGGTAAATATGACTGTCTTGGAGTAGAAGGCCGTATGCAATCTAGATCTCAATACGGTACCAAGCGCGGAGGCAAATCAGGCAAAGCAGAAGGAGTTGCTAAGGCTAAATAGTAATAAATATATAGTAAAAATATATGGCACGTTCAGGAAGAACAAAAAAACGAATTATCAACCCAGATCCAATCTATGGAAGTAGGCTATTAAGCAAGCTTATCAACCGGTCTATGCGTGATGGTAAAAAATCTATTGCCCAAAAGCAGGTCTATGAAGCCATGAAAATTATGGCTGAGAAGATGAATAAAGATGATGCTCTCGAGATTGTCCGTCAGGCCTTGGATAACATCAAACCACTTGTTGAAGTCCGTTCCCGGCGTATCGGTGGAGCGGCGTATCAGGTGCCTATGCCAGTCAAAGGTGATAGACGCGAAACTTTGGCAATTCGCTGGTTAGTCAACTGTGCCAGATTGAGACCAAACAAAGAGTACCGCTCATTTGGGGCAAAATTGGCAGCTGAGATGATGGATGCTATCCATAACCAGGGATTGTCAGTCAAGAAACGTGATGATACACACCGTGCAGCTGAGGCAAATAAAGCATTTGCACACTTTAGATGGTAGGTTTGGGAATATAAGAATTAACGAATTACAGAATGTAAGTAAGGGGCGGATCAATGATCCGTCCTTTTAAGTCTAACGCCTTCTGGCGGTTTTTCATTTTTTTAGGTAAAATACGATGTTAAACTCAAAATTCAAAACTCAAAATTCAAAAATGCAGTTAAAAGTTCAAAAATAAAGATGGGATTTTTCTTTCTTATTACGTTTTGACTTTTGCCTTTTGACTTTTGCCTTACAAATTTATGACTACAACTACCGATGTCAAACGACACATGCAGCTTAATTTAATCCGTAACATTGGGATTATTGCGCACATTGACGCAGGTAAGACCACAACCACCGAACGTATTCTTTACTACACTGGCCGGACGTATAAGATTGGTGAGGTGCACGAGGGTGCTGCAGTCATGGATTGGATGGCTCAGGAACGAGAGCGGGGTATTACTATCGTCTCGGCAGCTACTACAGCTTTTTGGACCCCTGAGATCGTCGAGTCTCAATTCCCTATCGAACACCGTATTAATATCATCGACACTCCAGGCCATGTGGACTTTACTGCTGAGGTAGAAAGGTCACTACGCGTTCTGGATGGTGGAATAACCGTCCTTGATGGAGAAGAGGGTGTTCAATCCCAATCAGAGACTGTGTGGCGTCAGGCTGATAAGTACCACGTACCCCGGATTTGCTTTGTCAATAAAATGGATAAAATCGGTGCCAATTTTGACCGAACCGTTGCAGATATTGAAGAAAAGCTTGGAGCCAGAACTGCGCCCCTGGTATTACCAATTGGTGCTGAGAATACGTTTAGAGGAGTTATTTTACTTCTTGAGAAAAAAACAGTTACATTTGAAGATGAAAGGGGAGAAAAGCCGGTTATATCTGATGAGATACCAGAAGATCTAAAGGAGAAATTTGAATCAGAGCGGGCAAAATTGATTGAGCGTATTGTCGAAAATGATGAAGCTTTGATGGAAAAATACTTTGGAGGTGAAGAAATAGATCTGATGGATTTAAAGAAGACGCTGAGAAAAGCCGTCATTGCCAACCAGTTGGTCCCCGTTATGGCAGGATCATCACTCAAAAATAAAGGTATTCAACTTCTGCTTGATGCGGTGATCGATTACCTTCCCAGTCCTGTTGACCTACCTGCAATTTCTGGTACCGATCCCAAAGACAAGGAAATTACCTTATCTCGTAACTTGACTACTGATGAAAAACTAACCTGTTTGGCATTTAAGATACAAACTGATCCTCATGTTGGGCGTTTGGCTTACACCCGTGTCTACTCAGGAATTCTTAAATCTGGTTCTTATATCTATAATGCCAGCAAAGACAAGAGAGAACGGATTGGACGTTTGCTCCTTATGCATGCCAACCAGAGAGAAGAGATAGCTGAGGCATATGCAGGTGAGATCGTGGCTGTAGTTGGACTAAAAGACACAGTAACCGGAGATACCTTATGTGATGAAGAGAACAAAATTATGCTCGAGTCAATCAGCTTTGCTGATCCTGTAATCTCACTGGCTATCGAACCTAAAACCCGCAATGACCAGGAGAAAATGGGTATAGCTTTGAAAAAACTCTTGGATGAGGATCCGACATTTAAACTAGCGACTAATCAGGAAACAGGTCAAACCATTATTTCTGGAATGGGAGAACTGCATTTAGAGATTATGGTCGATCGGCTCAAACGTGAGTTTAGTGTTGATGCCAACACTGGTAAACCTCAGGTAGCCTACAAAGAAACAATAAAGATGGAAGCTAACGCAGAAGGTAAATATATACGCCAGTCCGGAGGTCGTGGTCAGTACGGGCACTGTTTTCTGCGGGTTAAACCGCTCAAACAGGGAGAAGGTTTTGTCTTTGTTAATGAAATCAAAGGAGGAGCTATTCCTAGAGAGTTTATCGGACCTATTGAAAAAGGTGCTAAAGAAGCCTGTGAAAATGGTGTTCTGGCAGGATTTCCGCTTGTTGATATCGAAGTAACAGTATATGACGGAACCTACCATGAGGTTGACTCATCTGAGATGGCATTTAAGATGGCAGGCTCATTTGCTCTCCAAGAAGCTGCCAAAAAAGCACAACTTACTCTGATCGAGCCCATCATGAAGCTTGAGGTTTCCACGCCTGAGGACTTTATGGGTGATGTCATCGGCAACCTGTCAAGCAAACGGGCACAGATCCTTGGAACGAACCAAAGAGGAAACATCCGTGTCATTACAGCTTTTGTACCTCTAGCCGAGATGAGCAGCTACACGACTATATTGCGTTCCATGACTCAAGGCCGAGCATCAAACGTGCTTTTACCCAGCCATTATGAAGAAGTACCGAGAAATATTATTGAGGAGATTGTAGCAAGCAGAGCGAAGGCATAAAAAGCTTTTAAAAATGTAAAATAAAAGCGGGCCAACGGTGCCCGCTTTTTGTTATACTTTTTATATGCTGATAAAATCAAAAATATCAAAAAATAGTGAAGAAGATATCGGTTCAGACAAAAATTATAACAAAGAAGAATTGGATAATACGAATCAGGATAAAAAGTCAAGTCAAAATGGTATGTTTAACAGGCTATATTTTTATTTTACGTTATTACTTATAATTTTTATATTTGTCAGTTCATGTATCATCACTTTTCAAATAGATATTCAAACTAGCAGTATAAAACGTCTGTTGGTCGAATGGTCAAATAAAATGCACCTTCGATCATCAGCTCAACTTATCGGCACTCCATATATTGCCACACCTATACCTACTCCCATCATTACACCTAATCCAACTCCGAAACCAAAACAATGGGTACTGCAAAAAAATAGTAATGGACAATACGTGCCTCAATTTAGTCTGTGTGCAGAACACTGTGATAATTCAATTATTATATCTTGGAATGATTGGCTATTTTATAGCAACGGAGCATTTGACAATAAAGATAGTTCTGTGTATGGGTATCACTTAACAAGCGGTATCAAAAAAACAATTTTTAGCCTCGAAACATATAAGGATATGTTTTGGAATGGAGATAATAGGCTACCCTATAGAGTAAATGATCTACAGGTGATTAATGAAAAATTATATTTTACCCAGGGTGGATATTTGGCACGAGGGGCTGTATTTTGGGTTGATTTACCAATTTCTGATAACCAAGTACCTCAGAAATTGAGCGATATTGAAGACGGTCATATAAAATTTTGGGAAAACCGTTATTGGGTAAAGGGTTGGATGTATGATGGCTGTAGCGGTAGGGATATTTACAAGTTGTTTGACCCTTCAGTTAACAGTGTCAAAAATGTAGCTGAATCCTTTAGCGGTTGTGCAAAAGGCGAAAAATTTATTGCTATTGATAAAAAAGACCGGATGATCTTGGCATACCATACAGGCAATGAAAATCCTCAATTGAACATAAAAAATTTAGAGGGGATTTTTACCTATGTAATAGCTATACCCCTATCCACCCCAGAAGTTAAAGAAGGTGTTATTGCTCAACAAAACATGCCATCAGAGATCACTGATATCAGATACATACACAAATCTGACCAATTATTATTGATTGGATCACAAAACTACCTATATGATCTAGATTCTAAAGTATTGTCGATAAGTGAAAACACAGAAATACCTGAGAAAGAAAATCAATTCTACGAACGGACATTAGAAATGGAAAAAGCACAGATTAAAGAACAAATTGATGCAATTAAGCTCCCGGAACAATACAGATTCGTTTTAGAATAGCCAGATCGATTTTTGTATAAAATACGTTACGGATTAATAACTCTACTTTTCATACTTAAAACATATCCAATAGTTGTCATTATATTAACCGTGTAACGATATGCTATAAATCAATAACATAATTAAGCTTTGTAGCATGGCTCAATCTAACATAACTAGAGTCGAAACAGGTAGAGTTCTTGATGAGAAAGAGGGAATTTTATCAAGATTGCTTGATGTTCTTCTATCTGATTCGGCGGGAGGATATATATCTAGATTTGGCCTTGAATATGTTCCCATTCCATTTTTTCCATTACTGGCTTTTGGTGATGCACTAGGTTTAGCCAAAGGAGTACGGACATATAAAGATGGCAGAAAAATACCAGGCTTTTTGAAGGTTATTACTTCAATAATTCCCTTTTTTCCTACCGCTCCTACACATGCAGTGATTGATACGTTTTTTGGGACCTCATCAAAGAAGTAATAAGTTATAAAACGAGACGGAATTTCCTATTCAATTTAATTACACATTCCCTTTGCACATCTCTCTTTTTTTTTGGTATAATCCATCTATTCAAAACTGCTAGAAATTAGCCGGTTATATTTCTTTTGACTCTTTCAAATTGAAAATTTTCGGCTATAATAACTCTGTTTTAAAGAGCTGTTATATTTTTGTTAAATTACTGTAATAATATAAATTCTAATCAAATGTGTTGAAAGGAGCTTTCTATGGCTACATTTGTCAGAAACAAACCTCATCTAAACATTGGTACCATCGGACACGTAGACCATGGTAAGACAACTCTTACAGCAGCTATCACCAAAACATTGGCTGCTAAAGGAATGGCAGATGAGCTTAAATACGATCAGATTGATAAAGCACCAGAAGAAAAAGCCCGTGGTATTACCATTTCTATTACTCACGTTGAATATCAGACTGAAAACCGTCACTATGCTCATATTGACTGTCCAGGTCACAAAGACTACATCAAGAACATGATTACTGGAGCCGCTCAGATGGATGGTGCGATTTTAGTCGTAGCCGCCACAGACGGTCCTATGCCCCAGACCAAAGAACATATTCTTTTAGCTAAACAGGTAAACGTACCCGCAATCGTCGTTTTCTTAAACAAATGTGACATGGTAGATGACCCAGAAATGATTGACTTGGTAGAAGAAGAAGTTCGCGATCTTTTGAAGAAATATGAATTCCCAGGTGATACAACTCCAGTTATCCGCGGTTCAGCCCTGAAAGCTCTGGAAGATGACGCAAAAGAACAGGAAAACATTTTAAAGCTTATGGAGGCTGTTGATTCTCATATTCCTACTCCTGAACGCCCATTGGACAAGCCATTCCTGATGCCAGTTGAAGACGTCTTTTCTATCAAAGGTCGAGGAACAGTTGTTACCGGACGAATCGAGCGCGGTGTTATAAAAGTTGGAGAAGAGATTGAGATTATTGGTATTAAAGATACCCGCACCTCAACTGTTACCGGAGTAGAAATGTTTAGAAAGCAATTGGATGAGGGTCAGGCTGGAGATAATGTAGGTATTTTGCTTCGCGGAATCGAAAAAGATGATATTGAAAGAGGTCAGGTTTTAGCCAAGAAAGGAAGCATCACTCCTCATACTGAGTTTGAGTGTCAGGTATACATCCTATCCAAAGAAGAGGGCGGTAGACATACTCCATTTTTCTCGGGCTACAAACCTCAGTTCTACATTAAGACTACCGATATTACCGGTGAGATCACGCTCGAAAAAGGTGTAGAAATGGTTATGCCTGGTGATAACGCCAAGATGACAGCCCAGTTGATCGTACCCGTGGCTATGGAAGAGGGTTTGCGGTTTGCTATCCGAGAAGGTGGTAAAACTGTCGGAGCCGGAGCCATTACAAAAATCATCAAATAATTTGTCAAACATGGGTCCCGAGCCGTAAGGCTCGGGATTCTTTTTGAAGAATTATTAATACAAAAATATTATGGCAGATGCACCTAGAATTAGAGTCAAACTGAAAGCTTTTGATCACAGAGTGATTGATGAGTGTTGTAATAAAATACTGCAGACAGCGCTTTCAACTGGCGCTAAGGTGGTAGGACCAGTACCTTTACCAACCAAACATAAGAAGTTTCCGGTACTGATCAGTCCACATACTGATAAAGACGCTCGTGAACATTTTCAGGTCCTTACACACAAGAGATTGATTGATATCATTAGTCCGAGCGAAAAGACAATTGACTCTTTGATGCATCTTGAATTACCGGCAGGCGTAGGCATTGAGATTAAGATGTAGTTTTTGAAAAATAGTAGAAAATAATTTATAATAACCCGATTTTTGTTGTCATAATCATGCCACAAGCACTGATCACAACATAACAGAAAAACGACACATTTGGACAGAAGCCCGAATGACGGGCTTTTTTAATTATGAATAGTTATTACGCGACAAAACGAGATCAATCGCATACATTCAATAAAGACGGTAAACGTTTATTCATTACGCGCCTGCGGATCGAAGATCTACCTGTTGTGCAAGTTAAAACTTTTGAAAAAGACAAGTATACTGCTTTACAGGTAGCAATTGGATCAAAAACAAAAGACAGCAAACCGGTAACCGGACATACAAAAGTAATTAATAAAGTGCCCCGTTATTTACGCGAGATACGAGTAGAAGAAGTTGGGGAAATAAAAGCGGGAGATGTGCTTAAGATTACTGAAACATTTGAGGTTGGCGATATTGTAAAAATCACAGGAGTCTCAAAAGGTAAAGGATTTGCAGGGGGCATGAAACGACATGGATTTAGAGGTGGACCTCGTACGCATGGCCAGTCAGATAGAGAACGTGCTCCTGGAGCTATTGGCCAGGGCACAAGCCCAGGCAGAATCTGGAAAGGAAAACGTATGGCTGGACGGATGGGAAATGAAGCAATTGCAGTTTTGGGGTCTCAAGTAGTAAAAATTGATACAAAGCTTGGAGAAATGTGGGTAACAGGTACAGTGCCCGGAGGCAAGAATACCTTAGTGAGTATAACAAAAATGAGGGATGGTAAGTTTGTTGGTCTATTAGAGGAAGAAAAACACATTGAAGAAGCGCCAAAAGAAACAGAAGTTGAGCAAGCAACTGACGTTGTTGAAGATACAGTTGAAGCTTCTAGTAAACAAGCTGAAACAGAAACACATGAAGAAAAGAAAGCAGAATAAATATGAAACTAGATGTATTTGATCTTACCGGGGCTAAAATTGAGCAAATTACATTGCCTAAAGATATTTTTGAAGCAAAGATAAATGAACAGCTTATGGCTCAGGCGGTTCGTGTATATCAGGGCAACCAAAGATTGGGGAATGCAAAATCTTTAACAAGAAGTGAGATAAGCAGAACTACTAAAAAAGTCTACCGCCAAAAAGGTACCGGTCAAGCCAGACATGGCAGCCGTAGAGCCCCTATTTATGTTGGGGGAGGAGTAGCGCATGGTCCGAGAGGTAATCAGAATTATAGTCTTGATCTGCCAAAGAAGATGAGGGTTGCAGCTCTAAAGAGTGCCTTGTCACTTCTGGCTAAAGAAAAGAAAATCCTGCTTATTAAAGGTTTGTCAGACTTAAAAGCGCCAAAAACTAAAGACATGAACAAATTATTTACTAGTTTAATTGAAAAACCAACTGAAAGACGTCACATGGGAATAGTTGTCGATGGCAAGATGGAAACAGCACAAAAATCGGCTAGGAATTTAGAAGGCGTAACAGTCCTACGTTGCCAGGATTTGACAACCTTTGAAGTTGTAAAAAGCCACTGGTTGTTTATGGCAGTTGAATCAATAAAAATATTAGAAAAAAGATTAGTTAAGTAACGATATGCAAATTGATTTAGTAATCATCAAACCGATCATTAGTGAAAAATCTATGGTACTTGCTCAAAACGGCATTTATACTTTTGAAGTTGCAAGAGAGGCAAACAAAGATCAAGTTGCTACTGCAGTGACTACAGCATTTAATGTACATGTCATCGACGTAGCTACAAGTGTTATCAAAGGCAAGGAGCGAAGATTTGGAGCTAAACGGACACCTAAAAAAATGTCTGATAGCAAAAAAGCGATGGTTACTGTTAAAAAAGGTGAAAAAATAGACTTATTTGATATTAAAGAAGATAAATAAGATATATGGCAGTCAAAATATCCCGACCACGAACGAATGCTCAACGACATCTCCATTTTTTACATACTGGAGCTAGCAAAAAAGCTAAACCAGTACGGAGTTTGAGCATGATCTTGAAGAAAAATTCAGGACGTAACAATACTGGTCGGATTACAGTACGTCACCAAGGTTCCGGAGAAAAACGCTACCTGCGTATAATTGATTTTAAACGCGATAAAAAAGATATCTCAGCAAAAGTGGCAGCCATTGAGTATGATCCAAACAGAACTGCAAATATTGCTCTTTTAAACTATGCTGATGGAGAAAAACGCTATATTTTATGTCCTGACAATCTAAAAATTGGTGATACAATAATCTCTTCAGAAACAGGTGAAGCCCTGATCGGTAATGCCATGCCTTTGGCAAATATTCCAATTGGAGTACCAATCCATAATATTGAGCTTACAGCTGGTAAAGGTGCTCAAATGGCTCGATCAGCAGGGACGGCGGTTATTGTTCAATCAAAAGAAGCCGGATTTGCTAATCTGCTCTTACCTTCGGGTGAGATCCGTCGAGTTCATCAGGAATGTTTTGCAACTATAGGTCAAGTAAGTAATCAAGATTGGAAAAACGTAAGCATCGGTAAAGCTGGACGCAATAGGCACAGAGGTGTTCGCCCAAGTGTTCGTGGTACAGCCATGTCACCGAACTCTCATCCGCATGGAGGTGGAGAAGGACGATCAGGGGTAGGTATGAAAGCACCCAAGTCAGTGTACGGAAAACGTGTACAGGGAGTTATAACAAGACAAAAGAAGAAACATTCAAATAAGTACATAATTAGCAGGAGAAAGAAGTAATATGAGTAGAAGTACAAAAAAAGGACCATACGTAAATGAAAAATTGCTGTTAAAAGTCAGCAAGCAGAAAATGCAAGGCAGAAAAGATGTGATAAAAACATGGGCACGTGATAGCCAGATTGCGCCAGACTTTGTCGGCCACACATTTGGCATTCATAATGGCAAAAAATTTATCGAAGTTTATATTACCGAAGCAATGGTAGGTCATCGTCTTGGAGAATTTTCTCCAACACGTACATTTCATGGACACGGTAAGATGGTTAAACGCGTGCTTACAAAGACATAAAGATTATTTAAGAATATATGGAAGTTAGTGCATACCAAAAACTAATTCGTATTACTCCCAGAAAGTTACGTCTGGTAGCTGATAGTGTACGGTTGCTGCACCCTCAAAAAGCATTACTAAACCTTAAATTTACACATAAAGGGGCTGCAGGAATTTTGTATAAGGTAATGAAACAGGCAGTAGCAAACGCAACCGATCAAAAATTAGAGGAAAAGGGTTTAAAAACTAAGCACATTATGATAGAAGAAGGTCCACGTTACAAAAGATTTAGAGCTGGTGCACGAGGCAGAGCACGGATGATACAAAAGAGAACAAGTCATATAAAAGTTGTATTGGAAGGCAGCCCCAAAGAAGCTGCAAAATAATCACTATGGGTAAAAAAGTAAATCCGTTCGGTTTCAGGTTAGGTACTCTATATAGTTGGAAGTCACGCTGGTTTGCAAATCAGCATGACTACAAAGACCTACTTTTACAAGATCTTGAGCTTCGCAAATTTGTGATGGCTAAACTGAAAAATGCAGGCATTATTAAAGTAGATATTGAGCGTTCAATCAAAAAAATCAAAATTTTTGTCCATGTTTCAAGGCCAGGTGTTGTGATCGGAAAAGGTGGATCAGGAATGGAGGCTTTGAAAAAAGAGATCATGAAAAAGTTACGTATTAAAGAAAATGACCCTAAAGCTATAAAATTGGATGTAAAAGTCGAAGAAGTAAAAAATCCAAATGCTCATGCACACTCAATTGCTCAAAGACTTAGTGATCAACTGATTGGTAGGTATCCACACAGAAGGGCAGTTAATCAAGCAATAGATAATGCGATGGATGCAGGCGTTAAAGGAGTAAAGATTCAGCTTGCAGGTCGTATCGGCGGAGCAGAAATTGCACGCGTGGAAAAGTACGGCAAAGGAACAGTTCCAAGCCAAACAATCAGAGCAGATATTGACTACGCAGAAATGCCAGCACTGACCAAGTCAGGCTACGTCGGAATCAAAGTGTGGGTTAATAACGGAGAGCAGAGGATATAAAAAGAACAATTATAATAGTTTTGCCTATCGCACAAATTGTGCTCAGGCATAACGAATTCTAACTGATTTTTCATCATTACATTTGAAAAATCAATTGAATTAGTTTATATGCAACCGAAACGAACTAAATACCGGAAACAATTCAGAGGCAAACGTCGAGGCATGGCTATAGCGGGCTCAGACATCTCATTTGGAGAATATGCATTGAAAGCTCTCCAGTGCGGATGGGTTCCAGGTAACCAGATCGAAGCAGCCCGTAAAACAATAGCTAACTATACAAAGCGTCAGGCAAAGGTATACATCCGTATTTTTCCGGACAAGCCTATTACTAAACGGCCTGCAGGATCACGTATGGGTTCAGGTAAAGGAGATTTGTTTGGGTATGTGGCAGTCGTAAGACCGGGACGGGTAATGTTAGAGATTGCCGGAGTCACAAAAGAGATGGCAACCGAAGCGCTACGGCTTGCCAGCCGTAAATTTGGAATCAAAACACGTTTTGAAGATAAAAAGGCTACATTATAAGTTGTGAAAAAGATTTAATGATAATTTGCCAACTGCATGCAATTGGCATAACGATTTCTAAGTAATTTTGGCGCTACGCTTGAAAATTACTTGAAATAGTTTATATGAAGCAAGATAAAATTAACGAATTACGAAATCAGGATACGCAATCATTAGAGAAACGATTACTAGAAATATCAAAGGAATTGGTAAGTGCAAAAATGGATTATATGATGGGAAAACTTAAGAATGTACATACTATGAAGAATTTAAGGAAAGAGAGAGCAATAATTAGAACAATAATGACAGAAAAATAGTCGTTATTGCTAGGAGCATTGCGACGAAGCTTAGCTTTGGGATTAGCCAGACCGTATATTAAAACTACAGGCTGGTTTACGTAAAAAAACAAGCTATGCTTTGCAACGATGATTACATAAAATGAAAACAGTAATAGGTAAAGTCACATCCAATAAAATGAAAGATACAGTAACCATAATGGTTGAAACATTATGGGAGCATCCTGTATATAAAATAAGGTTGAAAAGAAGCACAAAATACCATGCTCATACGGAGAAAGCAATTAAAGAAGGTGCTCTTGTAAAAATTGAACAAATTAAACCTATCAGTAAGCTTGTATGTTGGAAAGTTACAGAAGTTTTAGAAAAATAGTAAGGAAATATGATTCAGTTAAGATCACTCATTAATGTCGCAGACAATTCAGGAGCCAAGCAATTACGGGTAATGCTCGTACATGGCGGTTCACACCGTAGGTTTGGGTTTGTAGGCGATGTTGTAACAGCAGCTGTGGTTAAAGCTGATTCGAACGGTACCGTAAAAGATGGAGATAGGGTAAAAGCAGTCATCGTAAGAACTCGCAAAGAAGTCCGTCGAAAAGATGGTAGCTATATTAGATTTGATGAAAACGCCGCAGTTGTAATCCAGGGGGTAACAAATAAAGAGCCTGTCGCATCCCGTATTTTTGGCCCGATTGCTCGTGAGGTAAAGGAACTGGGATACAATAAAATTGCATCTTTGGCACCAGAAGTATTGTAAAAGTAAGGACGAAATGAATATGAATAAAGCAATAATAAAATCTAAAATCAAAAAAGGCGATACAGTCCAAATTATGGCTGGTAAAGATTCTGGGAAAAAAGGTTTGGTTGAGAAGGTACTGCTCTCTGAGTCCAAAGTGCTTGTTAAAGGTGTTAATTTGGTAAAAAAACACGTCAAGCCCAAAGGGCAACAACAGCCAGGTCAAATTATCACAATGGAAAAGCCAATCAGTATTGCTAACGCAATGGTAATCTGTCCAAATTGTAAAAAATCGACACGCATTGGATATAAGACAATCGCAAAAACAAAACAGAGAGTATGTAAGAAATGTGAACAGGTGATTGAAATTAAAAAAGAAGAAAAAACAGCTAAGAAATAATCATTGTATTGAATGTATATGAATAGATTACAGCAACAATATCAAGAAAAAATAGCACCCTCACTGAAAAAAGAGTTGGGAGTTAAAAATGTCATGGCTGTTCCTAGACTTAAAAAGATTGTTATAAATATGGGAATTGGTGATGCCAGTAAAGATAAGGCTGTTTTGGATAAGATTGTAGGGTATATAGGGAAAATTGCCGGTCAAAAGCCTCAAACTAGGCAAGCATCAAAATCTATCGCTGAATTTGGTGTGAGAAAAAATGACCCGATCGGTGTTCGTGTTACTCTGCGCGGGATACGGATGTATGAATTCTTTGACAAATTAGTTTCTATAGTGCTTCCTCGTGTGCGTGATTTTCAGGGAGTCAAAGCAAATGCATTTGATCAGCAAGGTAACTATAATTTGGGACTTTCTGAACAGATTATTTTTTCTGAGATAGATTATGATACAATCGACCGCGTTCGTGGCCTGCAGATTACCATTAATACAACAGCAAAAGATAAGGAAAGTGCCTACTTGCTTTTAAAATATATGGGCATGCCTTTTGAAAAAGAAGAAGCTAAATAAATTATATAATACGTATGTCAACAACAGCTAAGTTTGTAAAAGATACACAACAGACACCAAAATTTAGTACCCGTAAGAAAAATCGGTGCTTACTCTGTGGACGTCCAAAAGGTTACATGAGAATGTTCGGTTTGTGTAGATTGTGCTTTAGAAAACTAGCCCATAAGGGAGAATTACCTGGTGTAACAAAAGCTAGTTGGTAAATATAAATAGGAGAACATTATGTTATCAGACAGTATTGCAGACATGATTACCAGAATTAGGAATGGCTACTTAGCCCATAAGAGCTCAGTAGTAATCCCATTTGCTAACCAGAAGAAAGCAATAGCAGAAGTGCTTAAAGCAAATGAGTATATTGAAGCGTATGAAATTACTGAAAACGACAATAAAAAAGATCTGCAGGTAAAACTATTGTATAAGCAAAATAAACCTGCAATTACCAAAATTATACGTGTGTCAAAATCTGGCAGAAGAGTATACGGTGGTAAAAAAGAACTTCCCTATGTTTTGTCGGGCTTGGGCCATGCGATTATTACAACTTCTAAAGGTGTAATGACTGACAAGGATGCCCGCAGACAAGGTTTAGGCGGAGAAATTATTTGTAAAGTTTGGTAAATACATATGTCTAGAGTAGGAAGATCACCAGTACCAGTCCCAAGTAATGTAACTGTCACATTTGCCGATGCAGTATGTACTGTCAAAGGACCCAAGGCTGAATTGACATTACCTATACCTATGGGAATTGAGTGTAATCTAGAAGATGGAGTCGTTACGCTAAGCAGAAAATCTGAAACTAAGAAAATGAAATCGCTTCATGGAATGGTACGCAACAAGCTGAATAATTTGATCAAGGGTGTTACTGAGGGATTTACAAAGAATCTCATACTTGTAGGAACAGGCTACAGGGCAAAGTTGACCGGACAAAATCTGGAAATGTCGCTAGGTTTTTCACACCCGGTTATTGTCAAATCGGTACCTGGAATCACTTTTGCAGTCACAGATCAGGACAAGGTAGCCGTACAAGGATATGATAAAGAACTGGTGGGTCAGATAGCTGCCAACATTCGTGCTCACCGCAAACCTGAACCATATAAAGGCAAAGGAATTCGATACACCGATGAAGTTATTATCAAAAAAGCTGGAAAAACCAGTAAAGGCGAATAATTCTAAAAAGAAATTACTAAATACATATGGATAGAACTAGACAAACACAAAGCCAGATCAGAGGACAGCGGGTAAGATCAAAGATTAAAAGGTTTGCTGATAGAGTACGCTTGGTAGTAGACCGCTCAAATAAACACATCATGGCTCAACTGGTTGACCAAAAGGGTAAAACCATTGCAACAGTAATTGATAGCAATCTTAAACTGGATAAAAAGATTACTAAAACAGCAAAGGCAACTGAAGTCGGTAAACTCATTGCTGAACAGGCAAAAAAACACAAGATACATGAATTGGTATTTGACCGCGGTTCTTATCGGTACCATGGTAGAGTCAAAGCATTGTGCGAGGGAGCACGTGAAGCCGGATTAACAATTTAACATTATATACAAATATGGCACATCCTAACCAACAAAGACGAGATCGAGAACCAAGAGCTCCTAAAGAATTTGAGGAGAAAGTGATTGAGATCAAACGAGTTACTCAAAAGAAAAAAGGTGGGAATAAGATAAGCTTTTCCGCATTAGTAGTTATTGGTGATAAAAAAGGTCGAGCAGCCGTTGGATTTAATAAAGCACCAGATGTCATGTCCGCTATCCAAAAATCAATTGGACGTGCAAAAAAGCATCTAGTCACTATCAAAAGAGTTGGTGCCGATACAATCCCACATGAGATTTTGTTTAAATACAAATCTGCAGCCATTTTACTAAAACCTGCTCCGGAAGGAACAGGAGTTATTGCTGGGGGTCCAATCCGTTCAGTCCTCGAAGCGTTCGGTATCCGAAACCTTGTTTCAAAAATGATGGGATCAGCAAACAAAACCTTAAATGTATATGCTACATTTATGGCTTTGGAAGCGCTAAGACAACCGGAAGTTGAAGTAGTAAAACCAATCATGCCAACTGTTATTAAGGCTGATGAAGAAATTGCAAAATTAGAAATTCAAAGTTCCAAATCCGAAACAAATCAAAAAACTGAAAAAGCTACAAAAGCAGCAAAAAAAGCTGAAGTTAAAGAAGTTAAAAACGAAACTAAGAAACCATCCGTAAAGAAAACTACTGTTAAGACTGTGAAAAAAACTAGTAAAAAAGCAATTAAATAACCTATCTGCTAAACATTAGCGCCAACGAGCAATATGAATTTCCTTACAACTTTACCAAAAACAACTACACCAAAAGCCAAACGTCATGGTCAAGGCTATGGCAGCGGTAAGGGTGGACATACGGTTGGACGAGGACAAAAAGGCCAAAAATCACGGGGTAAAGTTAAACTTTTATTTGAAGGAACAAAGACGAATAAAGATTTTTATCGCCGGACTCCATGGTTGAGAGGAAAGAACAGAAATAAAGTTCATATAGTTGATCCGATAGAAATCAAACTGTCTCAGCTAGACATCTTTAAAGATGGTGATGAGGTTACTGCAGAGGGATTAATCAAAGCAGGTCTGGTCACTGAAAAAGATGTAGTGTCTAGAGGGATTAAAGTTCTGTTTGACAAAAAGATTGAGAAAAAGCTGATTCTTCAAATTCCAGCCACAAAAGCAGTGCTAAACGCTTTAGCTTAAGATTTCTCCTTTTTGCACATCCATATATTCTTGTTATAATAACTGCGGTATTGAGTAAGATACCGTAATTATCTGTCATGCTGAATGTAATTCAGCCTCTCCGATACAAAAGGAGATTCTGAATCATTTCAGGATGACATTTTATTTTTACTTAATACTATTATCTTGTGGATATATTCAAAACTTTTAAAAATGCTCTTGCTTCAAAAGAGCTACGAAAAAAATTACTATTTACCATATTTGCTTTTTTTCTATTCAGGCTGGTTACTCATATATCCATGCCAGGTGTCGATACCAATGCGCTTCGGCTACTGTTTGCAAATAATCAGCTTCTAGGACTTTTAGATATCTTTTCTGGTGGAACTTTGGCTAACTTTTCAATTTTGGCGTTAGGATTAGGTCCTTACATTAATGCATCGATTATTTTTCAGCTTTTAACTATAGTTGTTCCTAAACTTGAAGAACTATCCAAAGAAGGCGATTGGGGAAGAGAAAAACTAAACCAGTATCAGAGGCTGGCAACAGTTCCTCTGGCAGCATTTCAGGCATTTGGTATGATCGCGATTCTTCGCCAACAAACCAACCCTGCAATTATTACTTCTTCAGATATATTCTCAACTTTGGCTATGGTGATTACGATGGTTGCTGGTACCGTTTTTCTCATGTGGATCGGTGAATTGATTACAGAATTTGGCATCGGTAACGGAATTTCTCTCCTGATTTTTGCTGGTATCGTAGCAAGGTTACCTATCTCAGTATTTCAGACAGCATCAATTGCAGATACGCTAAACTTTATGAATATACTCGTGTTTGTGATCATGAGTGTTGGGGTGATAGCTGGTATCGTCATGGTAAACGAAGCAACGCGTAAAATCACAGTTTCATACGCACGGCGTATCAGAGGGGGATCAGGGGTTGGATCAGTCCAATCACATCTTCCGCTGAGGGTTAACCAGGCTGGTGTTATCCCAATCATTTTTGCAGTATCACTTGTGCTTGTTCCTTCGTTTTTAGGGCGTTTCCTGGTTACTCTTAGTAATCCAGCACTTGCCCAGTTTGGGAGAACTCTTAATTCGACATTCAACCCTGATGGATGGGCATACAATATCACTTACTTTTTGTTAGTTGTAGTTTTTACCTATTTTTATACTGCCGTAACATTTAATCCTGTTAAGATTTCAGAAGAGATTAAAAAACAAGGCGGATTTATCCCTGGTATCCGTCCGGGCAAACCTACTGCAGATTACCTAAATCGAGTATTAACACGCATCACTTTAGCTGGAGCTCTATTTTTAGGATTAATTGCCATTTTACCTTCCTTTGCAACCCAATTGACAGGTATAAACACACTAGCAGTAGGTGGTACCGGAATTCTTATCGTTGTTTCAGTTATCTTGGAAACAAGTAAAGCTCTCCAGGCTCAGCTTGTCATGCGTAATTACGACGAGTTCGTTTAAAAATACCCAATTTTCAATTTTCAATTTTCACATAATTTGTAAATTGGTCATTGATAATTGTATATTATTCTATGTTTGTCATTCTCTACGGCCCTGAAGGATCAGGCAAAACAACCCAAGGAAAACTGCTTGCAGAAAAAATCGGTTTTCCTCTATTAATATCTGGTGATTTAGTCCGAAAATATGCTGCTGAAGATAAGGGGATTATGGGCAGAATATGCACAGAGGCGATTCGTATCGGACATTATGTGGCAGACAGTGAAATGTTTGTCTTATGGAAAGCTCGCCTCAAAGAAGCAGATGTCGAACACGGTTTTGTAATCGATGGGTTTCCCAGAAATATGTCTCAGGCATTGTTTTTGGAAGAGAAACTTGAAAAATACGGTAAAAAAGAGTTTATGGTAATTCACCTAAAGGTTAGGGAAAAAGTTTCTATAGAACGTTTACTTAAAAGAGGCAGACGGAATCCTGATGGTTCCCTAGCTGATTCCCCTGAGAATATTCGCGAAAGATTACGCCGTTATAAAGCTGAAGAAAAAGATGTGCTTGAGTTCTACAGTGATAAAGGAGTTCTTGAAGAAGTTGATGGAGAACAAAGCATCGAAGATATCCATAAAGATATTATGGAACGAATAAAAAAAGCACAAAACGGAACTGTCTAAACGCAATGAAATTAGTTAAAGCAAACCTCCAAATTGCCATTGATGGTCCTGTAGGTGCTGGTAAAAGCGTCACCGCCAATCTTCTGGCCAAACGTCTGGGGATTATCTATGTGTATACCGGTGCAATGTACCGCGCAGTTGGGTATGCAGCTTCAGTTCATAATATAGATTGGTTTAATGAACAAGCAGTTTATGAGCTTGTCAAAAAAACAAAAATTGAACTAAGACCCACTACTCATATTGGTCGGTTTTGTGATGTTTTTGTTAATAATGAAGATGTTACTGAGCAGCTATTTACACCCAAAGCCTCTGAAGGCTCATCAGCCGTCGCTACACTACCTTCAATACGCAGACAAATGGTTGAGATGCAAAAAGAGATTGCTGATGATAAGGCGGTTGTAATGGAGGGAAGAGATATCACGACTACCGTACTACCCAAAGCTGATCTTAAAATTTATATGACAGCAGATATTGAGCTGCGTGCTCAAAGAAGGTTGCGTGATTTACAGAACAAAGGTTTTGACAAGTCGCTTGAGGATGTTCTGCAGGAAACTAAAGACAGGGACTACCAAGACTCACACCGCAGCGCTGATCCCTTGCAAATCGTGAAAGATGCTTGGGTACTGGATACTACAAATTTAACGATTGAAAATACGATTGAAGCGATTGTTGATAAGTTAGTAGGGATGGGATTGGTGGAAAAATAGTCTAATTAGTAAGCAATTGTATCAATTTAGAATACATGACAGCAATCTATATAGATAAATTAGCTTTTCTTCATTTTAATACTTCAAATCAGATTTTGGTAACGTTGAGTAAAGGCAAAGATACGTGGTATATTCCCGGTGGTAAAAGGGAAGTTGATGAAACAGATCATGAAGCATTAATTAGAGAAGTAAGTGAAGAATTGTCGGTAGATTTACTAGTAAACAGTATAAAATATTACAGTACATTTGAAGCTCAAGCACATGGGAAACCCGAAGGCACAGTAGTTCGTATGACATGCTATATGGCCGAATTTAGGGGAAACATAACACCATCATCTGAGATTGAAAAAATCGCTTTCTTTAGTTACTCACAAAAAGATTTGACATCTCCAGTTGACCATCTAATTTTTGACGATTTATATGAAAAGGGATTGCTAGAATAACCTGATTTAAGAAATGGCAACACATTAAAACCTCGTTTCCTATGTCATCCTGAAACTAGCTGTAAGCCAGTATTCAGGATCTTAATCTTATGGATGATCCCATCTATGAGATGCGGAAACAAGTTCAGCATGACAGTAACAGATATACCATTGCGTAATTCAGGTTAGAATAATATATGAACCAAACCCAGGAAATCACCGCTTGTGCCTTTATTTATAACTCAAATAAACAGCTTCTGATCGGTAAACGAGCAGATAATCTCAATTTTTTACCAGGTAAATATGAGCTATTGGGCGGACATATTGAATTTGGTGAAACACTCGAAGATGGATTAAAACGCGAACTCAAAGAAGAAATGGATATAGATATTACCGTTGAAGAGCCTTTCTATGCTTTTACCTATCTTCTAAAAAACAATACTAAACATGCAGTTGAGATCAATTATTTTGCTAAAATGACAGATGAAAATCAGGCTATTACTGTTGACCCACATGAACATTCAGGTTATAAGTGGATTAGCGAAGATGAAATTGATCAGTATTTTGACAAGGATGATGAAGAGAGAAAAGCTATAATAAAGGGTTTTGAAATTCTAAAATAAAAGAAAATATGAAAGCAGATTTGAAAACACCACAAGAACTAGAGCTCATGCGAGAAAATGGGACCAAGCTTTCAGCGATCATGCAGGAATTGGTTAGGTTTTCGAAAGTTGGAACACGACTTCTTGAGATAGAAGAGCTAGCAGTTGAGCTTATGAAAGAAGCAGATGGTAAGCCTGGTTTTATGATGGTTCCCGGTTACCACTGGGCAACATGTATTAACATAAATGAGGGAATTGTGCACGGTATTCCAACAGAAAGAAAAATAAAAGATGGTGATTTAGTAACGATCGATACGGGTATGTTTTACAAGGGTTTTCACAGTGATATGGCAGAAAGCTTCCTGGTTGGGAAAAGCCAGTATCAGAAAGAAATCGAAGCATTTTTAGAAGCCGGCCGTAAAGCTCTCGCAGCAGCTATTGAGATGGCTCAGCCAGGCAATCGCATCGGACATATTTCTCAAGCAATCCAAAACATCATTGAACCTGCCGGGTATAGTGTCAGTTACGAGTTGACTGGCCATGGAGTTGGCAGGACTTTGCACGAATATCCTCAAATACCAGGGTATCTAGGAGTAGAGCTTGAGCAAACTCCGGTAATTAAGCCAGGTATGACATTAGCGATTGAGGTTATCTATTCAATGGGGGATCCTGACATTATTACAGATGAAGAAGATGGTTGGACCATAGCTATGGCTGACGGATCACTCTCGGCAGTGTTTGAGAAATCAGTGGGGGTTACAGAGAGCGGAAATGTGCTGATTACTCCATAAACAGATATTAAGAAATAAGTAGTAAGAAGCAAAAGTAAGTTATTTATTAATGAAACTACTAAAAAGATCCGAAACAATAACTATTTCTAATAGTCCAAAATGTATTGTGACTGAGTTCCCTCTAAATGATTCTGATGCTAATTTGGCTGTTGCTCATATTACAGATAGATATCCAATTACAGGTTTTGTAGTAAATACAGAAAGTAAGGAATTTGTATATGTAATATCAGGTAGTGGTATTGTAGGTCTAGAATCTGGAGAAGTTGAATTATCAAAGGGTGATTCATTGGTTTTGGATAAGAATGAAAAGTTTTTCTGGAAAGGAAATTTAGAAATTATGACCATATGTTTGCCTCCATGGAAACCGGAACAGCATATTGAGTTTAAGTAAGTTTTTATTAGTTTATAAAACTATGGAATATGAACAATAAAATCAACTTTGATGGAGTAGTCTCAGACTTATTAAGTTTAGGTAAACAATTATTTATTGAACACCCTCATTTAACTCAAGAAACAGGCGGAGTAAGCACAAAGGGCGACAAGACATTAGCAATGGATGCCCTGATAGAGCACGAGTTCATCAATTATTTCAGAATGAAACAGCTTCCGGTAAAGATATATTCTGAAGAAATTGGTATTGTAGATATACATCCACATCCTGAATACCTTGTTTGCTTTGATCCATTAGATGGAAGTACAAATTATCGGCTAGGTAAGAACATGCTTCCTTACGGTGTGTTAATCGCAATTTACCAAGGGATTAATCCTAAAATTGGAGATGTGTTTTGTGCAGGGATGGTAGAAATGAGCAATAATTTGAAATACGCTTACTCTGTTGGTGTGACTAGGGATATAAATGGTCATGCAGTTAAGTTATTACAGGAATGGCCAATCAAAGACTCAACACCGTTATACCTTGATTTGCATAAAAAAGTATATTATGAGACTTATAATCCCATAGTTCAGAAACTATTTGTTAGAAATACCGGCTCAACGATAGGTAATTTAGCGTATGTGCTTTCAAATGTAGCGTGTGGGATGGGCCATCCTCGGATAAAACCAGAAGAAGTAGGAACAGTATATGCTTTGATAAAAGGAGCAGGTGGGGTCGTTATTGATCACAATGGTCGGGATTTGGGAGAGCAGGTGCTAGATTTGCAATCTTCAAATCAGTTGTTAGGAGGAGTTGAAAATTGTATAAATTACATTGTTGACACATTAAATAAGCAGAGCTTATAAGAATTTTTAATATGGATTTACAGAATAAAAATGTTTTAGTTACTGGTGCATCAGGTGGAATAGGAAAAGCTATTGCAAATGAACTGACTAAGAGAGGCTGTAATGTAGCTAGACACTACAATTTAAATGAGATAAAAGAGGACAGATTTAGCATACAAGCAGACATTACAAAAAAAGATGAGATACGTAAGATGTTTGAAATGATAAGGGAAAAATATAAACATTTGGACATTCTGATTAATACTATTGGAATTGAAGAAGCATTTGATGATCAACTTGATACTGATACATGGCAGAGAACATTTCAAATAAATTTATTTGGAATTGTTGAATGCGTCAGGTATTCATTACCTCTCATGAAAGATAGAAAAGGAGTAATCGTTAATATTTCTTCAATTATGGGTAATGCTGGAATAGTTGGGCTCAATTCCTTGGCATATTCTACAAGCAAAGCTGCCTTACAAAAATTCTCAGAAAATTTAAGTCTAATGCTCTCTCCTGATATCAGAGTAGTGTCAATTTCCCCTGGATATACAGAAACACCCATATGGAATAGTTTTAATGATGAACAAAAAAATGAGGCAATTGGTTCAGTTCCCATCAGGCGGTTTATAAAATCAGAAGAGATAGCAAAATTTGTTGTTTCTGTTTGTAACAATAATGCCATTACAGGAGGAAATTATATAATAGCTGGTGGGTTGAATTTGAAAAGTATTATTTAACAATTTAGCCATGTAACCATTTAACAATTACTGTAGAATTAGGTCGCGATAGAGAGGTTGAGTACTCTAAAAACAGACTGATGGTTCGAATAGAGACTTCTTTTTCCTCTTTGCAACGCGTTAAAAACTCTGTTATAATTCACGTCTGTACTTATGGCAAAAATGCAATTAGATTTAAAAGAAGGAATAGTAGTAGAGGCTTTGCCAAATACTACGTTTCGTGTAGAGCTGGACGAAGATAAACGACTAGTTCTTTGCACATTATCAGGCAAAATGCGCATGTTTAAAATTAGAGTTTTGCCAGGCGATCGGGTTAAAGTTGAATTTACCCCGTATGACGACACCAAAGGACGAATAACCTTTCGGATTAAATAGTCCCTTTCGTTGTCAAATCGTGCTATAATACTAATGTAATTCCACGGAAATTGGAATTATTTGTTTTTTGGTAAGTCAAATATTGATTAGAGTGTATGAAAGTTAGAGCAAGTATCAAACTTATGTGCCGAGAGTGTAAAATAGTCCGCCGAAGAGGTAGGCTTCAGGTTATTTGTACGCGTAATAAAAAACATAAACAACGCCAAGGATAAATATGCCACGTATTGCAGGAGTAGATATTCCAGCCCAAAAAAGAACTGATATAGCCCTGACCTATATTTATGGTATAGGGAGGACTAATGTAGAACACATACTAAAACTTGCAAATATTGATGGCACCAAACGAGCTAAAGACCTTACTGATCAGGAAGTGGCAAGAATTGTCAAAGCACTTGAGTCTACCCCAACCGAAGGACCTTTACGAAAAATTGTCCGTGATAATATCCAACGATTAAAACAGATTAAAGCCTACCGCGGTCTTCGCCACATTGCAAGATTACCAGTTCATGGTCAAAGAACTAGAGTTAATGCGCGTACCAAGAGAGGTCGGAGAATGACAGTAGGTTCCATGACTAAAGAAACTGCAGCCAAGATGGATACAGCAGCTAAAAAATAATTAAATTAATACTCGTATGCCACAAGCCAAAAAAGACACAAAGATCAAACAACTTACATCAGGATGCGTATACATAATCGCAACGTTTAACAATACGATTGCTACCGTTACTGATAACGGAGGAAACGTGCTTTTTTCAGCCTCAACAGGAATGGTTGGTTTCAAAGGGTCACGGAAATCTACTCCCTATGCAGCCACTATGGCGATAGATAAGGTTTTACAGAACGCTAAACAGGCTGGTTTGAAACAAGCCCGGGTGTATATCAAAGGTCCAGGAGTTGGTAGGGATGCAGCTTTGAGAGTTTTGCGGGGCTCAGGTATTCGGGTAACTCTATTAGCAGACGTAACACCCATTCCTCATAACGGTTGTAGACCCAAAAAGAGGAGAAGAGCATAAAAATATTATAATTTACATATGGCTAGATATACAGGTCCAAAAAACAGATTAGCAAGAGCGGTAGGTCGAGATCTTGGCCTTAAAACGAATGCAGTCAAATTACAACGGCGTTTGAGTGTTCCTCCAGGACAGCATGGTCCTAAAGGATCTCATGGAAAACCATCTGACTACCGTATTCAGTTAAAAGAAAAGCAGAAAGTACGTTGGACATATGGGATACTCGAAAAACAGCTTCACAAATACTATGTTGAAGCCCGTAAAAACCCCAAAGCTACTGGTACGAGAATGCTTCAGCTTTTGGAATTAAGACTCGATAATGTCATATATCGGTTAGGATTTGCTCCTACCAGAGCAGCAGCCAGACAGTTTGTGAGCCATGGTCATGTATTGGTAGATGGAAAGACACTTGACATTCCCTCATACCAAGTAAAGCTTAATCAAACAATAGCTTTGGATGGAAAATTAGCTGAGAATCCAATAGTAAAATTAGCCCTCAATGATAAAAAACTTTCTACACCTAAGTGGTTAGAAAAACAGGCTTTAGTTGGCAAAATTGTCAGGGAGCCTGAGCGCGAAGAAATTGAGGGAGATATAACTGAGCAACTTATTGTTGAATATTATTCAAGGTAATTCTATTCTGCGGGATGTGGGACAACAGTTCCATGATGTAGAAAGAATGTAAATGTATGAACAAACCACAATTTGTTATCAAGCCAATAGAACAATCAGCCGATTATGGTATGTTTTCTATCGAGCCTCTAGAACAGGGATTTGGTCACACCTTAGGTAATGCTCTTAGGCGAACGCTCTTAACCTCACTCAAGGGATCAGGTGTATCTTTTGTTCGGATTGATGGAGTCAAACACCAATTTTCAAGCATGGAAGGGATGAAGGAGGATGTGGTTGAGCTACTGTTAAATCTAAAGCAATTGCGTGTTCGCTATACAGGGACTGAACCTATCGAAATAGATTTGGTTTCAAAAGGAAATGTGGTAACAGCAGCTGATATAGACGCTCCATCTGATGTAGAGATCATCAATAAAGACCTTGTTTTAGCCCATCTAAATGATGGTAAAAAACTCAAAGCAACAGTAACAATTGAATCAGGGTATGGCTATGTTTTGGCAGAAGATCGGAAAAGCTCGACAGTCGGAGTTGTTCCCATGGATACATCATACTCTCCTGTTTTACGGGCAAAGTTTGATGTCAAACAAACACGTGTAGGAGGACGGACAGACTATGATAATCTGATCATGGAGATATGGACTGATGGTACTGTTGAACCTCAAACTGCATTAATTGAAGCAGCACGGGTTATGCAAGGATACCTTGACCAAATCATTAACCCAATCCTTCCCGAAGTAGCTGAGAGAGTCGAGACTAACCCCGCCGAACAAGAAGTGATGCGATTGACTGTTGAAGAGCTAGATTTACCTACTCGTATTGCTAATGCTCTTCGTAAGGGTGGTTATGAGACAGTAGCAGACCTTTCTAAAGCTACTAGAGAAGAGATTGCTAAGGTTAAGAACCTGGGTGGCAAATCAGTAGATATCGTTATTGATAAACTTAAAGAAAAAGGAGTAGATATTGCTCAATAACCTATGAGACATAGTATTGCGGGATCAAAACTCAATCGTGACTCAGGTCACAGACGAGCTCTGATTAAAAACCAGACGCGTCAGTTAATTGAGCTAGGTCAAATACAAACAACCGAAACCAAGGGTAAAATAATTGCAAACTCTGTAGAAAGCGTTTTACAGAAAGCACGTCTGGATAGTGTGCATGTTCGCAGACAACTCCGGACGATATTATCTGATACACAACTTGTCAAAAAAGCGTGTGACTTAGCTGCAAATCTAGGAGATCGCAAAGGGGGCATGGTAAAGATCATCCGCATGGGTAGGCGCAGGGGTGATAACGTCATGATTGTTAAACTCGAATTACTGGCTACCTTACCTGTGGTAGAAGAACCGAAAAAGGAAGAAAAAAGCGCTAAGAAAGAAACAAAAGTAAAAAAAGAACCTAAGAAACCAGTAGTTAAAAAGGCTAAGTAACATATGAAAACAGACATGCCAAAGCCACAAACAATAGTTAGAAGTTGGCACCTAATTGATTTAAAAGATCAGGTGTTGGGAAGGGTGTCAAGTAAAATTGCAAGCTTACTCATGGGTAAACATAAACCCTATTTTGCTCCTCATATGGATTGTGGTGATTATGTTATTGTAACGAATGCTGCAGAAATAGCAGTAACGGGTAAAAAAGCATCTTTAAAGAAATACTACAGTCACTCTAACTTTCCCGGAGGATTTAAAGAAATCACCTTTGATAAACTTATGGACAAAGATCCTAAACGGGTTATTACCCATGCGGTCAAAGGCATGCTACCCAACAATAAACTATTAAAAGAACGGATGAAGCGGCTAAAGGTATTTACCGACACCAACCATCCCTACGCTGATAAACTAAAATAGAACTATGGCTGAAACTATACCAACCAAACCCACAAAAATTATATCTAAAGATGTTTTGACAGCTCTTGGAAGACGCAAGACCGCTTCTGCTCGCGTTAAGATGTACATCAATGAGAAGGGTAATATTGAAGTTAATGGAAAGCGGATAGAAGAATATTTCCCAGGGGCAATTAGTCAAGCTAAATACTTAGAACCTTTACGTACTTGTAATGTCATAGGGAAGTATAAGATAGATATTTCTACAACTGGAGCAGGCAAGGAAGCTCAGCTGGTAGCAGTAGTTCATGCTTTATCTCGAGTATTAGTACAGCTTGATACCGAAAAGTTCAAATCAATCCTAAAAAAGCGCGGTTTCTTAACCCGGGACTCACGCATGCGCCAGCGCAGGCAGGCAGGCATGGGAGGCAAATCCAGACGCCAGCGCCAATCTCCAAGACGGTAAGGTTTTTACTATTAATCATTGCGAACCAGAAATATAGTAGACAAGTGTTTAGGTTTTCTTGCGGTTATATTATCACCTGGAAAAATCATTAGAGGAATGCATTTAACCAGCACAGGCTCCATTAGGGACTTCTTTTTCGGGTATAGCTAAAACTGGTGTAATTCCATTTGAATATCCGATATCGAAAAGCATACCCTCTGACATCTCACCCATCATTTTACGTGGTTCAAGGTTTACTACAAATAAAGCCTTTTTACCTTCAATTTCAACTTTCACATCTTCACGTTCTTGCTTCATTCCTACCAAGATATTTTTTTTGAATTCACCAAAGTTGACAGTTAGGCGGACTAGTTTATCAGAGCCGTTGACATCTTCTACTTTTTCAATTGTTCCAATGCGAATATCAAGTTTTTCAAGATCTTCGAATTTAATAATTGGTTTTACTGGTAAGTTTTTCATAGTCTATTATGAATAGATAATTACTAATATATTACACTTATTTACTCAGATAACAACCTTTTTACCCACTCTTTTTTCTCTTCCGTTATTTCAACCATTACAAGGCCTTCGTTCGGCTGGCCGTAGATGATAACGCCTCCAAGTGGCAATAGTAAGGTTAGGGGGATCACGGCTAAATCTTCTTCTCCATCTACTTCTACATATGAGTTGTTTTCCATTGCATGTACCAAAGCCTGTGTCAAATTTTGGGATATCTTCCCTGGTTCATTATGTGTGTGAATTAAATTGTTATGCTTAATGTATTTATGCAGAGAATGAATTACTGGCCTACGCTGCTCTAAGTTATCAAAAACGCCAAATTTGATAGGAAATTCATGTTCAAGGAATAAATGAGTAGCAGTATCTCCAACAGTAACTATATTGTTTTTTTGAGGCAGCATTGCAGTCTGAAGGCTTGAAAAGTCCAAATATAGTTTACCAAATGGTTTTTTAACATCTTTAATCTGTTTAGGGTTAAGAGTTATGTTTTTAGTCAGTAGATCACTGTACACAAAACCCAACCTGTTTATCTCACCTCTGCGGATACGCGTTGAAGATATTGCCTGATTATCAGAAGATATTTCAACCCGGCAAACCTCTAGTGGCAATCGAGCGAGCGAGTATTTCATGCGCTCTGCATTAATTGAATGCGCGCCTTTTTCAGTCAAAGGACTCACAACCAAACAATCAATTCTTTGATCTGTTAAAGTAGGGCCGAAAATATCACGAAGAGGTACAATTTCGATGTCTGTACCCCTTTTTAACTTACTTGCATATTCCAATACAGACTTCTTTCTTTTTTCATATGGCTCGATCAGATGAGATAGATCTTTTTCTAAAATAAAATTATCTGTAGTAATTCCCACTATAACCTTATGTGAAATGTTAAAGGCATGGCTTAAAAGTGTTTGGTGACCTGTATGCAAGCGGTCAAAAGTGCCACCTAAGGCTGCAAGGGAATACATAATACCATTGAGCTTAAAGCTGTAAGCCTTATAGCTTAAAATTCGGATTAATTAATAAGTATCCATTCAGGACTAGCTCTGATTTAACCATTTTCTATAATCTCTTTCCAGCTCCATTGTAATCCCTTTTCCATCTCTAAAGCGTAGATTATGTACCTGTTTAGCTTTTGAGAACGTTATTGTAATTGGGGGAAATAGTTTTGAAAGAAAAGGAATGATTCTAAATAGATCGAGTTTGTTTATGCCTGTGATATTGACCTTAACCATATATATCGGTTCTATAGTAGTCGTATGTTTGAGTAGGAAGCCTACTCCGGGAAACCAGTGCTTCTGATCAACTCCCGGGAAAATGATCACCATGCCGCCAGCATCAATCTTTTTGCTTGCATTATTGATATTTGTAATATTTTCTTTATGACCTTTCGCGTAGCTTATATTTTTATTTGCTAAAGGTAATAACCAGAATAGTCGTGCCCGCAGTCTAAACCTTTCAGCTTTCCCCAATCTGTGACGGACATGGACGGGAATTAGATGCTTGTTAAGTTCACTTAGCCAGTTGAAAAACATAATGTTGGCAACTACAAACGCATCAGACCTTTTAGGCAAGCTTGCCAGGAGTACAAATGGCTCGATCTCATGAGGGTGATTAGAAACGAGTATAACCCGATGTGAAGAAAGTACCTTTATAAGTTCTGGATCTAGTCCTTTTAGAATGAAATGAACTCCTCGTTTTTCTATAACATGTTTAAAAGCTATTTGGACGCCAAAGTTTTTTATATCCTCATTAAGCCGATGAAAAATACCTGACAGAAAAGGGATGTATCGACGACGCAGTTTCATAGGGTAATGATTAAAAGAAGAATATTCTATCTATGCAAAGTACTTTGCGTTTTCAGTCAAGTTTCTTACAGGAAATACTTTAATTAGTTCTTTCCATGCCTTATACAGTGGTGTAATTTGTTCCTGTATAGTAGGAAAATAAGCCAAATCACGATAATCACGTTCTATTTTACCTTCTACATACTCCTTCATGCCATCAGATAAGTGAACGATGTAGTTAATATCTGTCATATGACTGGCAGAATCACTTGCAGCGAGGATTTTTGCCTCAAGCGTTTGCGGCCTCAAATCTCTGTTACGGTGAGATCGGACACAGTGGGCGACTTGTTCAATAATTTGGGGTTCAACATTGAAAGAGTTGAGTAATTTTCTGGCTTCCTGTTCTGATTTAACAGCATGATCGATCGTAATATCACCAACTAGTTGTCCATAATCATGGAGCCATACACTTACTAAAACAACCTCTTGCTCTGCTTGAGGATTGCTTTCAAGGATTTGTAATGCCCAGCGCTCAACTTCATATACATGCCTATCAAGAAACATGTATCCAGCATGTTGTTTCTGAAACGCATGTAGAAAATGTTCTTTAACGGTGCTAACTATAGACTTAATTGGAATCATAAAAAGTAAATTTTAGTGGAATGATTGTTCTATTTGTAGAATCAGTATACTGAGACTCTAATTGTCAGTCTAGTCAGAATCTTGAGCGAAGCGAAATCCAGCTCTGCTGGACGTTTCATTTTGCAGACAGGTAGTCCCTAGAGTGAAACGAGAGAGAAAGATGACGCAAAGCGTTAGCTTTGTTAAAGCCATATGTCGGCAGTCTGTGACTGCTTTTGAACTTTTCTTTGATTTTATCAAACAACTGCTCAAGCTCCCACAACTAGAACAACAAATTGTTGACTACACCTTACTGACCCAGAATCAAGCTGGCAGTCAAATGAACTTTGTATTATGATAAAACTATGTCAAACCAGGCTAAAGACGCTCCTAAAATCAAGATGAACCAAAAACAATATGAGCAAATGCGAGCAAAAGCTCCATCCTTTGCTCAGAGCATGGTAACTATTACTCAAATCATGGGCACTAAGCCCACCAACAAAATCATTACAGGCACTCGTCAGTTTACTGATAGTCAAGGTCGGACATTTCAAGAGATGGATGAGCAAAAATCCAAAAAAGTAGTAGTTGAATAATACAAGCTCATCTTTCTTTGAACTATATACTTATAGTAATAGGTAAGGTGAACTTACTTGAGAAAATAAGGGGGAGTCAAAAAGACTGTCAGTCTTTTCTCTAATTATGGCAACAAGACGTAAGCCAACCAGCAAACAAGCCTTGTACAGCTCTATTAGTAGTCATGCTAAAGAAGTGATTTTGAGGTTGGTGGAGCTGACTAAAAGTAAGAATGAAAATGTGGTTCTAGGAGCCTGTAAAGTTCTACTCAATAAAACCTTGCCAGACATCAAGAGTGTGGAAGTAACTCAAAGCAGTGTCATGGATTCACTCATTTCAGAAGAAATCGGGAAACGACAACCTCAAACACAAGACAATAACGAGCCAGACTTTGACTTAATGACACAAGAGGAAAAGAAGCGATTTGCTGAGCAGTTTATTGAGATTGGTGAAGTCTTACTAGGCAAAGGTAAATATGGAGTACCAGTCATCACTGGTGAACAGTTGGGGAAACAGAACATCACTCCAACCAGCTCAAATATCAACTAGATTTACTTGCCTCTCCAATGCTTATCTACTCTTGTTCTATGTTTTTTGGAAAGTGATTGTTGTTGTTTTTCAAGTTTATTTTTTGCCCCTATAACCAGGTAATGTTTATTACCTAGTATTTTTGAAAAGTAAGTAAATACTTGAAACAATCCTTTGTCAGTTTGTGCCTTGAGTCCTTTATCCATAACTAACAACTTCTCGCTTGTAAATTGGTTGATAATCTGTTTTGAGAACACATTTCTCCATGCCCCCTCGCCAACCCTATCTCCTGAAATGTAAGTCATAAAATCTTCATACAATTCCGCACTCCCAACAGGTATTAACGGTTTGCTTCTCTTGATAAAGGAGAATAGTACCGTATCTACTCCTGGTTGTGGTGAAAAATCAGTTCGAGAAAAGTAATGAACGATTGAACATGAGTAGAAGGGGTAAAGTAAAAGCGATTTTAGTGTAGTAGTTCCGTTTTTTATTTGTGAGCCAAGATACAGAAAAGCAGCTTCTTTTTGTAAAATCGTGTAACCGCAATCAGGACCGACTCTTACATCAAGTAGTTGGTTCATTATGTCTGAGGTGAACATAAAGGGGATATTGGAAAAAACTTTATAACCTTCCAGGTTGCTCCACTGGTAATCTCTTGCATCCTTTTCAATAATTTCCACTTGAGAAAAAAACCGAAAGTCTTTTTTTAAATTAGTTACTAATCCCGAGTCAACTTCAATGGCAATCACCTTACCTTCACCACCAACTTTTTCAGCTAAATACTTAGTGATAATACCCCTACCAGGCCCGATTTCTACAACAACATCACCAGAGTCAATTTCGGCTTTTTGAACAAGCATCCGAACTAGGTTTTCATTTCTAAGATAATTTTGTGTGTAATGGACATTTTTCATTGTCCTTATTGTATCGTTTTGTATGAGTAACGTCCAAACAATTACTTAAACGAGCTATAATACCTACCAGATAGATAGAGAGATAAAATCCTATGGTATTTGATAATCAAGAATACAAACAGCAAGTCATGGAGCTTGCTCAATCCATCATTCACACTCGCTTAGAAAAGGCGGGTAAGCCTGTTCCAGACGGTAAACCGCCTGTTTATGTCATCTATGCCCGCAAGTCCACAAAAGGCAAGAAAAAAGACGCTCATGGTCGTGAGGTGGAGCGTCAGGAGCGGTCAATTCCAGACCAAATCAAAGATTGTCAAAAATTAGCTAAAGACCTGGGTATCAAGCCTGCCTACATTTTCAAGGAAGAAAAGTCAGCTCGAAAATCAGCTAATCGTGAAGTGTTTGAGGAAATGATGGATGCGATTAGAGCTAAAAAATACACGGGTATTATCTGCTGGCATCCCGACCGCCTGGGTCGTAATATGAAGGATGCGGGAGAAATCATTGACCTGATTGACAAGGGAGTTATTAAAGACCTCAAGTTTCCTCAATTTACTTTCCAAAATGACCCCAATGGCTTAATGACCTTAGGTTTACAGTTTTTGTTGGCTAAGGCATACAGTGACAATCTGTCAGCTAATGTTTCCAGAGGTAATAGAAATATCATCCAGGAAGGTAAAGCTATCGGCAACAAAGCCTTACGAGGCTACAAGGTAATCAATAAACACCAACGACCTGATGGACGTAACTTTGAACTTATCAAGCAAGCTTTTGAGTTAGGACTTGAGGGCAAGGGGCAAGTGTATGTGAGTGACTTTCTCAATCAAGAAGGACTGACTCAAAATAGTCAACCAGTCAAAATGACCAAGCAAAAAGTATCAGAGATGTTTGCCGACCCCTCCTATACTGGTTTTTATCTCTATGGCAAGACAATGGTTGACCTGACTGAGAGTGACCCACAATTTCAACCAGTGATTAGCTATTTTGACTTTTTAAGACTTAGAAATGTAACTGATAAAAGTCGGGGGTTCAAAAGACGGGAAGCAAAAGCCACACCATTACTCGACAAAATGGTGTTCTGCGGGCATTGTGGCAACCTGATGACTACCTATCTTAATAAAAACAAGAAAGACTCACTAATCACCTATTTGCGAGTCAAGTGTGCAAATCCTAGTTGTGAAACTCAGCAGGTCAGAGGCTTGCGTGAAATACGAGGCAAAGTGGTATTTGATTACATTTACCAAATACTTTCTTGTGGTATTGGTATTGATGAGAAAGGCTATAACAAATACGTTTTCCAAGCCCGCCAGAGCCTTATAGAAAACTCTAAACAGCTTGAAACCCAACAGCGTAGCCTCTCCCGCCAAACCACCGAGCTTGAGGCTCAAATGGAAGAACAGAAACGCATCTTGGCTAAAGCCACAGGTAAAACCATTGACGAAACTAACACCAAGATTACGGAGCTAAGAACCGAACTAGAGAGTCTAAAAGACACCTTAGCGGAAATCAAAAGCAAGCGAGTGGATGTTGAGTCTTTGCTCAAAGCTAAAGTGATGACTTACGCTGACTTTTTGAACTTCTTTGAAAACCTTGTTACTACCATCAAAACTAGTGATAACCAGTTAGCAGTGGATAACATCATTCGAATGGTGTTTTTGAACTTTGTTTACAAGGACAAGAATATCTTGGCACACCAATGGAATCCTGACTTTGAAACCATTGCAAAACTGCCGTCCGTCCTATCAAGTCGGGGTAGTCAGAATCGAACTGACGTCACGCGCACCCCATGCGCGTATCATACCACTAGACTATACCCCGTTTTTAGATGCAACGTAGAGATAATACGCAATTACAAACGTCCACTATTATAACTCAAATCTTACCAATCCTCATAGTTAATTTACTACTTGCCCCTAGTATTGAAGTATGTTTGAATAAGCTAACTATAAGATAAGTAGGTTGGCCAAATACTGTGGCCTACCAATAAAAGGAGGAATTATGGGACGACCACCAAAGCAGACATCTGCTGCCCCGATACAAATACCAACTGACAAAGACGGGAAAGCACAGCGGTTAGAAGCTATTAAAGTTGCTATGGCTCAGATCGAAAAGAATTATGGTAAAGGCTCGATTATGCGGTTGGGGCAACACAACAAAATGGCAAATTTAGATGTCATCCCCACAGGCTCTATCGCCATAGATTTGGCTATTGGAGTAGGAGGATTACCCAAGGGTAGGATAGTTGAGATATACGGGCCAGAGGCATCAGGCAAAACGACCGTCTGTTTACATATTATTGCTAATGCGCAGAAAATGGGTTTGAATACAGCTTTTATTGATGCCGAGCATGCACTTGATCCAGTTCGTGCTCAATCAATTGGGGTAAGTCTGGATGATTTGATTATTTCCCAACCTGATACAGGAGAACAGGCTCTTGAGATCGTTGATACCCTAATCCGTTCTGGTGGTATTGATGTGGTTGTCATTGATTCTGTGGCTGCTCTTGTTCCTCGAGCAGAGATAGAAGGTGAAATGGGGGATGCAGTTATGGGTATGCAAGCTCGGCTGATGTCTCAGGCAATGCGTAAGTTGACGGGAGCTATTCAGAAATCAAATACTCTCGTAATTTTCACAAATCAAATCCGCATGAAAATTGGTGTTATGTTTGGTAATCCCGAGACTACAACCGGAGGACAAGCCCTTAAGTTCTATTCATCTCTCCGTATGGATTGCCGAAAAACAGGGAATATTACAGAAGGAGAAACCGTTATCGGATCACATCACCGAATTAAAGTGGTTAAAAATAAGGTTGCACCACCATTTAGGATAGCAGAGTTTGATATTATGAATAAAGGTGGGATCTCTAGGGTTGCAGGCGTTCTGGATGTGGCTGTAGAGTTTGATGTTATAGCAAAATCAGGTTCATTTTTTAAGTATAATGAAACAATGATCGGTCAGGGTAGAGAAGCAGCAAAGAACTACTTGAATGAAAATCCTGAGATTCTTGATGAGATTGAAAAAGCGATTTGGGCTAAAATTAAGGCAGGTCAGGAAGTGCCGGTAGAGGTTGGTGAATCGAGCGAGGAAGAGCTGTAATATAAGCTCAATGGGATAGAAGAAATATCAAAACCTAGTTAAAAACTTAGATATTCTCTTTAGTTTTAAGCTAGGTTTTTTCCTTCTATCGTTGAGTTAATACCTAAACATATGAAAGTTGTTAGCCTAACTTATTATTCTCGTTCAAACTTAGTCCTGGTAACTCTTGACTCCAATGAGAAGATCCCCTTTGATGCTGAATTTGCTTTAGAAAAAGGGATTGGTCAGGGAGTAGAGTTTGATAAGAATCTGATCAAAAATTATCAGGAACAATCCATAACTAAGCGGTTACATAAACAAGCATTTGGGTATTTATCTATTCGGCAACGAAGTAAAGTAGAGCTTATAAGGTATCTTGAGAAAAAACTAGAGAAATCTCTACAAATTTTTAAAACGGTTCTACCTGAAACAGGCAGGCTCTTAATTAATGATGTAATTACTGATCTAGAAACACGTAAGTATCTTGATGATGAGGAATTTGCAAAAAATTACATTTCATCAAAACTGTTAGGTAAAGGAAAGGGTAAACGTGCTCTTGCGTATAATCTGGATAAAAAAGGTATTGCTAAAAATATTATTGATAATCTTTTGCATGATGAATCAGTCCTGCCTAAAGAAACAACCGACACTTTAATTGACAAAAGTATTGAAAATATTAGTATGGTTATCAGATCAAGAGCTTTGGATAAGCGTAAAGCACGGGAGATGATGACCAGAAGATTACTCACGAGAGGTTTTTCGTACGATGAAATACGAACCAAAATTGACGACTGGTTACGTGATGAGTATAATAGGTAAGTCATTTGTAATACGAATTTAGAAGTTACCAATACCTAAATGAAAAAATCAGAAATTTTAAACTATTTTCACCGTAGGACTTCTATTACCCGCTAAGTATTGGGTATATTACCGTATTTCAATTGACTGTTTATTCATTTTCGGCTTGTTAAAGTTACAAAGGCATTTGTTAATGTCCAAGTTTATTTACAAGTAAATTATGTCATTTCTACAAAAGTTAAGTTCCTTGTTCAAGGGTGGTGCATCACAAGTAGTTGTACAGCCGTCTCAACCAACAATTACTACAAGACCTCAAGTCTCTCAACAACCAAAACAAACAGATAGGTCAAAAGTAAGTGAGAGAGAGAAACAAATTGCAAAACAGCAACTTCTCGAAGCTCAGGCAAAAGCAAGGGAGATCATCATTGAAGCAAAAGATGAAGCAATAAAAATTAAGCAGCAGACAGATCAGGAGATAGGACGTCGAAGACAGGAAGTAGATGATCAGCAGAAAAAGCTCTACAGGGATCTTGCTGATGTTGACCGTAAACTTGGCCAGCTTGAAGAACGAGAACGTAACGTAACCAAGTCACAGCAACAACTGGATGTTAAGTTTAATGAAGTTGAAAAGATTAAAACAGACCAGCTTGAAAAACTAGAGCGGGTAGCAAGTCTAACTCGAGAAGAAGCTCGAAAACTCATCTTAGAAGGCATTGAAAAGAAGTTAAAGAATGAAATTGGTAAACTTGTTAAAGAATATGAAGATGAAGCCCGGGAACAGGCTGATGAGAGGGCAAAACAGATCTTGGTTGACTCAATGTACCATGGTGCAACTGATTATGTTGCTGAGTATACCGTATCTGTTGTTCATATCGATAGCGAAGAAATTAAGGGGAGAGTAATCGGTAAAGAAGGGCGTAATATACGAGCGTATGAACAGGCAACAGGTGTTGATGTTGATTTGGATGAAGAAGGTGTGATCAGACTTTCCTGTTTCGATCCGGTCAGGCGAGAAATTGCCCGTGTGTCTTTGGAAACTCTCATCAAGGATGGACGTGTCCAACCTGCTCGTATTGAGGAAGTTGTTGCAAAAACAACCAAAGATATTGAACGTATTATGAGCAAAGTCGGTGAAGATTTATGTCATAGGGTCAAGGTGTACAACCTGCCAAGGCCAATTGTGGATACTTTGGGACGATTCAAATATAGATACTCTCATGGTCAGAATATGGTTAATCACAATATTGAAGTGACTCAGATCGGTGTTGCTCTTGCTCAACAGGTCGGTGCAAATGTAAATATTGTTCGTCTTGGTTGTTTGCTCCATGATATTGGGAAGGTTATTACGGATCAAGAAGGTACGCATGTAGAACTAGGTGTTGATCTACTCAAACGTAACCATATCCCACAAGAAGTCATTAATTGTGTTGCTGAACATCACCAGGATAAAGACTTTTCATCAATTGAATCTGTTCTGGTGTACATAGCTGATGCAGTATCTGGTGCGAGGCCTGGTGCCCGTTACGAAGACTATGAGGGATTCGTCAAGCGCATGCATGAGCTTGAAGATGTAGCAATGTCATTTGATGGTGTAAAACAGGCATATGCAATTCAAGCTGGTCGTGAGGTCAGAGTAATCGTCGATCCTGAACAGCGGGATGATACAGGTACGTATAAATTAGCTTCAGATGTTCGAGACAAAATAAAGAAAGAATTAACCTATCCTGGAGCAGTACGAGTAACTGTGATTCGCGAGATCCGTAAGAGTGAAATTGCTAATTAAATAGTAATATCAATGTAATAATTATATACAGATGTGTGTAATAATTACGCAGTACTGCGAGGTATTTTAAAAATTGCATCTTGCAAAGTAAAAAAAATACGGGTATATTCACTTACGTTGAGAATTGACTCAACAAAGTATTAATTTATCAAATTATCCTAGGGCTTATATCCTGCGAATGTGATCTATAATCCGTCGATGAGGATATAAAGGACAGATATGACCAAATCAGAATTGGTTGAAATAATTGCTAAACAGGCAAACTTGACTAAAAAAGCCGCACGTGAAGCAGTTGACACATTATTCGGTGAAGTCATGCGCAAGCTTGAAAAAGGCGAAAAGGTAGTATTATCAGGTTTTGGTACCTTTAAAGTAACCAAAGTCAAAGACAAAAAAGGCCGTAACCCTCAGACTGGAAAAGACTTGGTCATCAAAGGTCACAGAGCCGTTCGCTTTATAGTTTCCAAATCATTGAAGAAAGTGGTTAAATAAGACTCGATTAGCTTGAAAATAAAACCCCCGATCATATCGGGGGTTTTTGGTATAGTAAGGATATGATGATTATAGTTTCTGTTAAAGCCCAATCTAAAAGAAATGAAGTGATAAAGATCTCTAATACAGAATTTGTAGTCAAGACCACTGCTTCGGCTCGGGAAGGTCAAGCAAACGAGGCCGTGATTGAATTGTTGGCTGAATATTTTCAGATGAAAAAATCACAAGTGACGTTAGTCAAAGGATTAAAATCGAAAGTGAAACAGGTCTCAATAAATAAGTAACAAAAAACTCACAAAACAGTAATTATCTCCCATTTAAAGTAAGGGAGATTCAAAGTAAAGGAGAAATATTAATTATTATCTACATTATTTATCACGAAATTTAGAAATTCTATAGTTTCTGACTGTTTTTTCATTTCGATTCCATACTTCCAGTTTAAGGCTATATCGATCAGTTTTTTCCATTGCGGATATCTTGTAGCTACCCAATCGGCAGATATTCTTTTTGATCTGGCATCTCCATTAAAAACGGTAAACATAATTCTACATAGATTTAAAACAAGATATGACTGGTAATGACTGTTATCTAGCCACTTCAAATCTCTCAGTTTTGGTTCCCATTCCTGAAAAAGATCTCGTTTACAAGCCTCCTGAACATCGTGTATATCAATGTCTTTAACTAGCTCATGAATATCTTGCCCCGAAAGTGTTACACCAAATTTATCTAATAGATATAAATTAATAACTCAAATCTTAAATCCCTCCAGTGCTTAAGCACAGGGATGCAGACTGT
>CAYLQQ010000003.1:0-134468 GCA_964386355.1 uncultured Pseudomonadales bacterium | reverse complement strand
GGTCACATTACGGATCTTCTATGACTCGTAGTTGACTTATTTCATAGATGAAAGACACAAACATCTCACCCACCCCATTAGAAATTTCTACAACACCAATTATTCCGGCTCAGGCTATTGAACCTGTCATTACTCCAACCAGCAAAGGTAAGTCCAAATTACTGGGAGTAGCCCTCCTGACTCTTCTGGTTTTGGCAGGCGGAGCTGCAGCTTTTATGTTTACTAAACCCCAAGCTCCGGTAGCTTCTCCAGAACCCGTGGCAACTTTGCCTACTCCCCAGCCTCTCTTTCTCACGGTAGCTAACCTGGAAGAGAGTATGCCTGCAGCTGATGGTGAACTGGTTGTCAAAGGAACTACACTGCCTAATACCACAGTGCTTATTTTTTCAGATGTAGACCAGACAGCTGTAGATGCTGACAGACAGGGCAATTTTGAAGAAACAGTTATGATCCCTGATGAAGAAGCTCTAGTACGGGTTGTTGCGTACGGTGAGAATGGCGAGGAAGTCAGCTCGACATTTGCAGTCTCGGAAGATGCAGATGTATTGGGCAAATCAGACAGCAAAGCTAATGGGAATAGTAAAGATGATAAAACAAATAAAAATCCCAAAGTCGCTGAAGTTAACGCCCAACAAGCTGAAAAAGTTACAGGCAAACCTACTCAGGAACCCAAAGCGACCAAAGCTGCAGTAGCTAAAAAAGCAGAAGCCAGTCCTACTCCCAAATCCAAAGCAACTCTGGAAAAAGAAGTTAAAACCTTTGTAACAGCCAAAAAGACAGTACAAAAATCAGAAAAGGTCGGTGCTGCTAAACTATTACAACTCTCCTCATCAGAAAGTACGGGGAGTGCAGCTGCAAAAAAACTTAAAATTACTAAAACCTATGCCTACCAGGCAAGCGGCAGTGCAGTTCTCAAACGAAACGCTGTTTCAGGCATTATCACTGCAGTCAGTGAAGACACGATTACCTTAGTTCACCAGATCCAAAGAGACAGAACCTTTACTGTCTACTATAACGCCAATACGCTTGTGTCTGGCAAGGGCGGTGAAGCTAGCGGTTCTGCCCAATTGGCAGTTGGCATGCGGGTAGCCGCTGCTGGTACCCAGAATGAGCTAGGTCTTTTGGCTTTTAGGATACACATTATTCCTGGCAAAGCTACTGGGATACTAACCAAAAACCCGATTGCAGTTCCCAGCGCTTCTGCCAGTGCCCTACCTAAGCCTTCTAGTTCAGCAACTGCATCAGCAAAGCCCTCTGCCAGTCCGACTGTCAAGGTCTCGCCAACTGCAAGGCCAACGGCTTCGGCTTCCCCTCAGGTTTCTCCGACTACTGAGCCTGAACCTACACCGGAAGAGTAGTCTAGACCACACATGTTTCTTATTACCCCCGGCTCCTGGCCGGGGGTTTTTATACTCTTGCTTCTTGCTTGCTTGCACCTTCAGGATTTATTACCAAAGAACTATATCCTAGCTGTATGCACACTATGAGCCTTAACCGCCTACTGGCTATGGGTTTGTTCCATTTTCTGATCATGTATATGCTGATGTTCTCTATGGTGAATAGCTGGTCAAGTGTACTTCCTAGTCTCAATCAGGCATATATGGCTGCCATCATGACCGCACCAATGCTGGCTTTAGAAATACTCCTCATGGGGTCTATGTATAAAAACACCATGGGCAAGAAGCTGATTTTTTGGGGAAGTTTAATCCTTTTTGTCGTCTTTTTTCTGTTTATCCGTAATCAAACTTTGATAAGTGATAAGCAGTTTCTTGTTTCCATGATCCCTCACCACTCAGGCGCCATCCTCATGTGTGAACGGTCAGACCTGACTGATCCCCAGATCCAACAGCTATGCACCCAAATAATTGAGTCTCAACAGAAAGAAATTGCAGTTATGGAAAGCTTGCTGAAAAAGTATTAAGGTAATTTGTCATCAATATCATATCTCCACACCCACGCCCCGATGTTCGTCCCGCCCCTTGCTAAGTTGATCGCTTTTTTCAGTTCATACTGGCTCATCACTCCATCCCAAGGTTCACGAGCCGGTATATTACCTGTGTAATACGTTTCCATAACTGGAAGCGCCCGGCTATCCCCCAGCTGCCCCAAAGCCCAAATGGCAGAGTTTCGCTGCCCGTAAGGTTTACTTTCATCCCTCAAGACTGCAGTAAGTGCTTCTACACAATCCCCTTTATATTCCTGTTTGGCAGTAAAGCACTGCTGTTTCACTTCAAATTCTATCCAGACACAACTAATAATAAACAAGAATAAAGCGCTGCTTGCCCCAAGCGCAAATGCATACATAAGAAACTGTTTGAGTTTACTGATCTTCATACGCCTCCTCATATATAAATATATCTTCGATAGGGACCGCAAAGAGCCTGGCGATCTTAAATGCCAACCCCAGTGAAGGCAGGTATTTATTAGCTTCAATTGCTAAAACCGTCTGCCGGCTCACTCCCAGTTTCTCTGCCAGTTGCTCCTGAGTTAGGTCGTGTATTGCCCGCAAGACCTTGATCTTATTATTCATCCGAACCTCCATACTTCCGGTTTAGGAAATGATACAAAATCGAGTACAGAGCTAGGATAAATAATGTTAAATATGCCAAAACCTGACCCAGTGAGAATAGGAAGGGGTACGGATTGCGGGAGCTTAAAATAAACAGAAAGAATGAACCCAGGCCAATCGTAGGAGTAAAGATAGCATATGTCATCTGGGCTGCTTTCTCCCTGATTGTCTTCTCTCGCTCATCAACCATGATCTTGGTACGTTTACGGGCAACCGTCATAAACAGCATGCCAGTAAAAACCGCAATAATTGCCAAAAGGTTACTATCACGGGTGAGCGCAGATGCAACAATGAATGAGATAAAAAGAGCAACCACTACCCTGACTTGTTTGTACTGTTTGATGTTCATATACTATAAATGTATAACATTTTATTCTTTTTGTAAAGTATTTTATACATTTTATAGTAACATCAGTTCTGAGTACTCGAAAATGGGGAGAATATTGGTTAAATCTTTGTATCTAAAAGCATACCAAACCTGTCATACAAGTCCTGATCAGTTATGGAAAGTACATCCACTCGAACTTGCTTTACAATTTCTGGCTCGACTAAACTGCTATAGTGAAGATAGGTATCGAGCAAATAACTTTGAGTACGGGCATGGCACTCATGTATTCGTTCCTGTACAGGTAAAATGCCATCAGGCCCGATCCGCATATCACAGTAAATGAAAATTAGCCCTTCCCTATAATTTTCGTGAAGTAATTGGGGTGTATAATCCCATTCCAATCTTCTTATAATATTTAGTGTTGAAGCATTACACCCAACTTCCTTGCAAATCCCGAACGTAGCTTTATACTCATCATCTCCATATCCCTTTTTCAGTCGTTTCTGAAGTTTATTGAGTTTAGCAATATCCTCTGTTGCCATCCCGAATTGAGCTTGCTTCCCTATATCAAACGTCATTGGCTTGGCTATATCATGCAGACAACAGGCTTTAACGACCGCATCACTATCAATATCCTCGTTCCAATTTTCACAAATGATCTGAGCCAGAGCTGCCACCCGCAGCATATGCTCCTGAAGGTTTTTAGGTATTTGGTACTCTCGGTAGAGTTGCTTGATAGTCATGGCTATATGGTACTACTCCCAATGATTATTATTTACAATCAATATTACTTGCCAAGCTGTTCCCTGACCCGAAACTCAACTATCCTGCGGATGATATCTAACGGTAAAGGTTGGTTTATAGGAAACTGGATGGCACCTTTTGAGGTTTTATATGGTTTCAGTTCTTCATTAAATGCCTCAATTGCAGATGGTGCCGGATACAACCCGATATGGCTTTTATATGCTGCGAAGTGGACTAAATTATCCCTTAGTACAAACGTAGGCATCCCATACTTGATAGCTTCAGTGGCTTGAGGTGCTACCTCCAGAATAGTTTTTCGCAATAACTCAAGCTGTGTTCGTAGGGATGGAAAAAACTGTTTAATATACTCATCAATGGTTTGCATAAATCTATAAGAGATTAACGTATTATTTTAAGAATATAAGTGCAATCGCTTGGATTGCCATACACAGATGTACCAACGGAAGCACCTTTAGGGACACTAATGGAATTGATTTGCGATATATTGAAGCAGCAGCAAATAGCAAAATGATAAAACTAATGATAAAACCTGGTAAAGCTGCTGGATTTACTTGTAATACAAATGTACTTGCCGTAATAATATGTGCTAAGATAAACAGGATAATCCACCACACAGTCCCCTTTACTCCCCATAAGATTGGTACAGACTGAAGCTTGCGTACTTTATCGTTTTCCAGATCGGCCAGATCATTGACCGCTAGGTGAGCTTGAGCTAGCGGATAAAAGTAGAGAAAGTACATAAGTACATTCAGGTCAGGCTTGGCAAGAACCAGGTAGCCGGCAACCGGAAAGAGTGAGAAGTCAGTCCTACCGATAAGCTGTGCCCAAGGAAAAGACTGCCTACGTTTTTTAACCTGATAAAAGTACTCAACCACATACGAGTAGACCATGATGACCATAACGTACCAGCGGTGGGGAGATGGAAGCATGAGAATAATTCCCGATGCGATGGCAGCAAAGACTATAAACGTATAAAGGGCAATTTCCGGCTTGAGCTCGCCACTGGCTAGAGGTCGTGTTTTAAACGGGCGGAAGTATCTGGTAAGTGAACTGTCAATATCTCTCCTGTCTAGGTCTCTATCAACGTAATCGTTTAAGACCATCCCAGCCTCAAATCCAAACACAGCTATTAAAATGACTTTAATTAGTGTGATTGGATCAAACCCGTCAAACAAGTGTACAGCCGTCATATACCCTGCGGTAAAGATGAGAATCCAGGCAGGAATAAAGTGGGCGCGAAGCAGATCAAGGTATGCCTTCAGTTTCATACACTTATTTTAACAGTATAAACCACCTTCTTTCGATAGTTTTACGATTTATTATCTTACAAAATAAAATATTCTATTACCACTAAAATGACTAAGTGCTAAAATCATAGAATGGTTGACTTTGATCCAGAATCCGAATTCCAAAAACAAATAATTAGTCTCGTCAGCAAAGGCTACCCGAGTTTAGCTGGCATGAGTGAATCCCAGTTTGTGTCACAAATATCACTTTTGAAAGAAAAAGTTAATCCCTTTAACCTTAAAGCTCCTGATATAGAACAAGGCTACTTACCCTTTGTTATTGTGATTAACAGTAATCTAATCCCCTCAGAAACTATGATGTCAAAGGTTGAGAAAAACGGAAAAAGAGGTATCACCAAACTTTTCCCCCACCAATCGTCCGACTTTTCAAATATTGAGAAGATCAAACCTCCAAAGAGTGAAGCCTACCTTTTAGTTGATATAGACAGAGGTGAAGAGACATTAAATATGGCACCCAAGGATGCATTTGAATTTATCATAAAACAAGACCGCTCTCCCTTATCTATTGATGAGGGAATAGCTATCCTAACCCACTACCCCGAGTTTTTGATCAAAAACAACTGTTTTTCCCTGCTTGCCTCACGAAAATCCGATAATAAATGTGTTCCTGCTATCTGGATTAACTCCGCAAAACAACCCAACCTTGGCTGGTGCTGGGAAGGCAACCCGCACACGTGGTTAGGGTCGGCTTCATGTAAGGATCGAATAGTCTGTAGATGAATGAAATTACTGAAATAAAGACTGAGTGATTTTAAGCATACGCATTACATGATCACCATACACAAACGCATTTAAAGAAGCTTGCCAATTTTTTTGCAAGTTTGTATAACAATGACCCACAGCTTCCTGTAAAGCATAGCTAGTTCCCTGTTGCCATTCGGTAAATGTATCCCCATTCATTCCATCCATAACTGATGTTGCTCCTGTACCTGTAACTACATTTCTGGAATCATCAATATGATGCAGTACTTTCATCCCATCATCTCCACAGTATGCAAGCAATCTGCTGGTTGGCAGGACTAAAACTGGAATGGCTGTTTGAGCTTGAAACGAAGGTCTGCCACGTAGTTTCCACCGGACCATACTTTTACCTCCTGTTGTGACATCAATACCACACACTCCTGTTCCTATTGCTGTTTTTGAGTAGTTCTTAGTATCAACAATAATAATATCTGCTCCTTTTTGGATCGGATCAGTATTTGAAGAATGGTCCAAGGTATCCTGAGCTAACATGACCTGAAACCCTCTCTCTATTAGCTTACCTCCATATACTTTCCTAAGCAGATCAACAACAAAGATCTCAGCCCAGATAGTCCTGCCCCATTCGTATGTATGTATGTCGGCATAAGGATTAAGAAAGTAAGATTGCAGGTTTATAGCTCTTGCCTCGCACATTTTTTTTCGGAGATTGACACTTAACATCACCCGTATGGTTTTGAATATAAACAGGACCTTGAAGGTGATTTTTATATGCTTCTAAAAAACAGTTTAAAGATCTGGTCTCTGAGAGGGAAAAATAAATGGCATCTTTACATGGGTGGCGTTCATGACTCATCTATAATTCATAGTCCCAAAATACTTACATCTTTTCAAGGTTGTATATCATTTGTCATATTTTAGTTTTTGTAAGTTGTATTTTTTACCATCATCTCAATAAACTGATCTTACACAAATAAAGATGACTTCATGATAATCGAAACATGTGTTTAAAAGATTAAAAATACCTCTTTTTAAAGACCATATAGGCATTTGAAGCTAATAAAATGATCAGGCAAATGATCACAGCTGTGATCACATGTGGATATTGCCCATTAAATCCTGACAGAGATGTATGTTTTAGATAAATCCCCAGGTACGCCCAGACGGGAACCAGACCGTAAGCGAGATTTTTATCCTTCCATGTCCTCCAGATCGAAATCCCAACCCAGACAAAAAGCACGATGATCATCCATATATAATCAGGAAAAATGAAATCTTTCCAACCGATACTGACCAAAAAGGCAGTGATGTTGGCAATGGTAGCCACTGTGATCCAGCCAAAATAGACGCCGAAGGGAATTTTGATCAGCAGTTTTTCGGATACATTCAAAGACATATCGTGAGAAAGATCAGCAATTTTAATCAAGCAATAAAGCAGAGCCAACATTAAAACTACAGTCAAACCAATCCACCGGTAATGCCAGGCTAGAATCCAGAAACTGTTTATAATTGATGAGATTGTAAAGTATAGGTTCACCTTACGTGTCGCCTCTGTATCTTGGCTATTTTTGCCTAAAAACTGGCTCACCACATATACCCCCAGAAGCAGGTAGATCAGTCCCCAAATTGAAAAAGTGATCCCAGCAGGGGCAAAGAGGTTTGGGTACAAGTCAGATACCTCACCGGTAGTAAACCCATTGATCGGCAAAATGTTAGCCAAAGCGTTGACTACTATCATCATAACGTACGCAATAGCCATGACAAGTTTCATAGATTAGAAAGTGCGTAGTTTTATTACATCAATCCCTATTCTTTTCCTATGGGTAACGATTCGCAGGCTTCGCCATCTTTGTCTCCATCGAGTCGGTTGACATCATTTCCTACACCCCCGACTTTTTGGAAAAATGCCTGAGACTCAGGCTGGGTAGCAAAATCATCGCAGTTGTAATCATCTGCTTTTTTACCTATGCTGCTATCGGTGGTGATGTTGCCCAGTTTGTCAAAGAGAATATTACCTGACTCATCTCTGCTGACTTTCGACTCCTGAAATGATTTAGTTTCCCATAGCTTACCCAGATCCCAATCATTTTGAGATACTTCCAAACCAAGAGCAGCCAGCAAAGCCACAAAGGCAATTGCCAGAGCTATCCTGGCCTTTTCCCACAGAAAGAAAAGCACAGCCACGATAGCCATAAGTACTAAGATTAATCCTAGACGAAACTTGCGATTATAACGAATTTTGGTCAGTTTTGAAGGCTCTTTGCTTGTAACTTTTTCTTCTGTGGATTTACTTTGTTTTTCTGCCATATATACATGAGTATACCCATTCACTGGATACCTCAAATTTTTCATAGTAACCGTATACTAATTGTATTATACTCAGCTATAGAATAGAAACCATCACAGGAATATAAGAAACTATTTGCTTGTGAATGCTATAGAGCTGGTATGAGCATGGTTGCTCAGAAATTCCTCATTATGCCACCATTAATCGAGCATAATAGTAGAAATGTAGTATTAGACTCGCTCAAAGGCTGGGCAATCCTGGGTATTGTCCTGTTTCACAGCACTTCATTTTCAGATCTGGTGCTGCCTTCGTATGTACAAACTTTTATCAGCCAGGGATCGCGGGGAGTACAGGTTTTCTTTATTCTCAGCGCCATCAGTCTCAGTCTATCATGGCAAAAGTACTGTGTAGGTTTGAGTAATTACCTTCACTTCTGTTTTCATCGCCTAAAAAGACTCGCTCCGCCTTACTATCTCACACTTGCCATATGGCTGGTAATCAATGCCCCACCGCTACATATTCCCCAAATAATTGCAATTTTAACCTTTGCTAATAGCTTTATACCTTCGCTTTTTAATATTATTTTCCCCGGTAGCTGGTTTATTCCTGTGCTGATTTTCTTTTCACTTCTGTTTCCTTTCCTGTATCCCCTGTTTGCAGATCTAAAAAAAGCAGGCCTACTGCTTATGGTAAGTTTTTTAGTATCTCAGGGTATACGGTTATTTCTCTTGGAAAATCCTCTTACTTCAAATCAGTCCCTGTGGTCTGATTTTAGCTACCTGTTTCCCATATCCCAGCTGCCTGTCTTTTGTGTCGGTCTGACTTTGGCTCATATTCTGAAAAAATCCCAAATTTCTGATCAAGATAAGCGCACCATACTATTATTTGGATTTGGTATTTTTATTCTTGTAGCTGTGCAGCTGCTGTTACCTCTCGAAATTATCTCCGGACACTACCTGTTTAGTATCTTTTTTACTTGTCTTGCCTTATTGCTTTTTAAATATCCTCACTGGCTGATAGTCAATCGGTTTGCGTCAAAGCTTGGTAAGTCAAGCTACGGTATATACTTAATCCATATGCTGATCTTGTATTTAGGTTCAAAATATAAACTATTTCCAATTTTACCTGTATCGGATATTTTTCAGTTCTGCATCAGATTTATTGTTACACTCGCAATTTCGTTTATGATTGCAGTGGCTTTAGAACATATAACTAAAAAGGTTTTCAAATAGTAAATACGCGGTGATATGTTTTAGCTAGTTTTGTGGATACGCGTATCAGCAACCAGGGGAGAGATGAGCAGGGACAGCAAGACAAATACCCAGGTATCTCCTCGCCAAAAATAGTAGGTTTCAAGCACTTCTTGCAGACTCAGCTTGCGGATTTGTGCGTTCATAAAGGTTTCAAATACGACAGTCATCCCGATCCACAGTAATCCAACAAGGATGAGGTCTTTTTTTGAGTACGGATCCTTTACATGCTTGAGGAAGTAATAAATGGCAGCAAAAAACAGCAGAATTCCAGTCACTAAACTAATCTGGTGAGCCCACAGCGTGCCGATACTAGGGGTAAGCAAAGGTTTGTACGTCGTTTCACGGATCGTTGCATTGATTAAAGCTAGTACCAGCAATACAAACCAGAAGAGAATTGATTTTTTGTAAAAGGAGTTCATGGCTTTATTTATCCATCGGTTTTCGGATCATTAAGTAGATCCTCCCGTGGTCTTTGGAAAATGTCATAGTCACGGTAAATCCATTCTTTTGCCACTTCATAGTACCGCTCTCTTCATCAAAACTGTAGCCTTGCTCTGCCTGATGTTTCTCCTGATAGACCTGTATCAATGCATCCCTATCTTCATCTTTTTGGGGCATCAGGAAGTACTGAGTATATTCGACCTCGCCACCCTTCTGGTTAAGCAACCCATAGCTGCTCTCATACTCGGGCGTGGTCTGGTCAAACTCCACCAGGTTGGGATAATTCTGGAAATAGCGATTGTCTGACTGGTACTCATCTTCTGGCAGATACACTTGCAGGTAGCCATAGTTTTCAGGGTTATCTCCATAATGGGAAGCTTCTACTTTGTACTTGCCGATCGTACCCTCGATCTGGGAATCGGAGACCGATTCTTCGTTTGCCTCACTCATCAGGGATCGGTAGTAGTTTAGATACTCTTGTGGTGTTGCTTCGGTTTCAAAGACTACATTGAAATAGTTGACCGTCTTGCCAAAATAGCCTGCAAAACGCTGTGGGTCTTTATTTACAAAGAATTTCGAAGCGCTGACTTTTTTAGATTTGTACAGAGGTACGGTCTTACTGGGATAACCCTCTAGTAAATAATCTTCTGATGTAACAGCCTTGTTTTGAGTTGCTACTGTACTATTGGTTGTTTTACTTCCAGTCTGTTGAGATCCTCTTGATTCTTTACCTATCCAAGCATAACCCAGAATGCATACCAGTATTAACAGCACTAAAAGAGCAATGAGAATGGATTTTTTATGTTTCATATTAAGTTGAACAAACATTTAATTACAGATATTTTATTCGAGAATTTTAATACTTTCTATCATTTTGTACACTGTATCTTTGTATCCCATATTGCCTGGGTCTTTTGTCATATTGACAATATAGAGGTAACGTTGCCCCGCTTGAGGCACATAGATGTATTGGGCTATGTGATCGTTATAGATATACCCCTCCTGTCCATCAATAGTAATGGGGTCAATTTCTGAGAGAGGCTCACCATAGAGATCTGCAAGCATTTCCCGCTCTTCTTCGACCCGCTCTTTTAGATCCAAACCATCAAATGATATGGACTGGAAGCTGATCAGGATACCGTCATAAAATTCTGTGTCCTCAGCCTGCGTAGGCCCCCATACGGTGAAAGTCACTTCTCCGCTTTGCATATTCTCAGGCTTAATATTATCAGGATACTCAACTGAAAAACCCCGCTCACTATCCGTATAAACCTTTAAGCTCTTTGTTTCTTTCTCCGGTAATGGCGTGACAACAATATCAGCAGTCTTTGTATCTGAGCTTACAACAATTTCTGTTTCATCTGGTGTTTGGGTAGAATTGTTTGAAAAGGAATTATTTTCTTTTTTAGTAATTAGATAGATCAATATTGATAAAAGTATGATTACCAGAAGCAATAATAGTGTATGGAGATTGAATTTCATAATTTATGACTTAACCATAGTCAACATCATCTTAAACGAACCAACGGCCTTGACTGCGTGAGGTTCATTGGCTGGCATGAGTAGCATCTCTCCCATTTTCACTTCGTGCACCGTACCTGAGATTGTAATTTCGGCAACTCCTTCTGTGACCACCACCAAAGCATCGTAGGGCGTTTTGTGCTCGCTCAGTCCCTGCCCCTTATCGAAAGCAAACAAGGTAACAGTCCCTGTTGGCTTACTGATTATTTCTCTGCTAACAACTGATCCTTCTTGTATTTGAATAGACTGGTTGATTTGTTTGGGTATGTTCATATATTTCCTATCTTAGCATACAAACTATAAAGTGTTGATAGCTTGAAGAAGTACCTTACTTTACATCACTTTGAGTCCTTTTTAGAATCCCTGAAGAGTATGTTTTTTACAGAAGGGCTAAGTGGTTTATCTGTTCTATGGATACACCCTATCCAACAACAAGGTCTACGTTTATTTTTCTTGAGTTCACTCACTAATCTTTTAATATGATTCCTTCTGGTCTCATCTTTCTTAACAAAGGTAACCCAACAGATCCATTCATTACGCGCAAGCGGTGTGAGCCCTTCCCACATTGCTATAATATTTGGATCAGAAGATAAAGCTTCCTGTAAATCCGCTGGAACTGTGTGTACAACTCCGCCTGAAATATTAATTTTAGTCATGGAGATATATTACGTCACAACTTTAATAAAGTATAATAAACACGAGGAGAGTCTTTCAATATACTATATCTTTATATATCAATGCTCCCTAGCCTTGAACTCCCAATAACTGCGTTTGATAACATCATGCGCTTATTCCAAAACCCAATCCAGATGAGTTTGATAAGGGTGAGATGGAATGAGATTAAGAAATTGCAGATACCCCCGGCAATACATTAATCAAAGCTTTTCAGAAACTGAGGTATATTAGTGAGTTAAGATAAATGGGGAAGAAATAAAGAAACTAAAAAGCAAATAGAGTTTAATTGTCCTTAAACAAATCATGATATTTTTTTACCATTTGTCCGAATTTGCGGTCTTTTGCTCTTTTCTCCATTTCGTTCATTTTGTAGAACTCAGATTCTTTTTTTAATTTGATGTAGTTATCATATTTCCCTTTATCTAGTTCCTTTTTTTCTGTAGCTTTCAAAACAGCACAATCTGGCTCATGCGTATGAGTACAATTGGCATACTTGCATTTATTAGATAAAAGACTTATTTCATCAAATACGCTCTTCAGACCAATATCAGAATTCGCTATCCCTACTTCTCTTGTTCCCGGATTATCAATAACAATCCCTCCATTCTCCAAAAAATACATTTCTCTGGTAGTGGTGGTATGTCTGCCTCTTTCAGTATCAAAATTTATTTCTCCTGTTTTAATTGTATCCTTTCCAAGCAATTTGTTTATCAGAGAAGATTTGCCTACTCCTGATGAGCCAAGAAAACAATATGTTTTCCCTCTGATTATATGATTTGACATATCGTTTAATCCCTGCTCTTTGACTGTACTGGAGCAAATAATTTCTATATCGTTACATCTGTCTTTAATCTGGATAATCCTTGATTCCAATTCTGCCTTTGAAATTAAATCTGTTTTGTTAAGCACAATAATTGGTCTTATTTTACCTTCGCTTACCAATACAAGAAATCTTTCAAACCGGTTGAGGTTATAGTCCCTATCCATAGACTCCACGATAAACGCAGTATCAATATTTGCAGCAATTATTTGTGCGTCATGTTTATCATTGTATTGTTTCTTTAGTATTGTTCTTCTCGGTAAAGTTGCCAGTATTACTGCTTTGTTATCAGGAAGAACGTCAATCACTGCCCAATCACCGACAGCAGGATAGTCTTCTCTTTTTTGGGCTTTATACATTTGTTTACCGGTAATCCTTGCCAAGTATTCTCCATCAGCATTTTTTACCCTGTAAGCTTCTTTGTATTCGGCAATTACTCTGGCTACCGGGTACTTTGTTAAACCGGATTCCTTCTTTTCGGATTCAAAGAACTCATCGTAACCCAAATCCGTAAGATTTATTTTGCTGTTCATGGGAATAATTATATCGAAAACGAGACTATTGCAGTTGATGAAATCCATAGAAATTGCTCCCTTGCCCTAGAGACTATATAACTGCCTTAAATACCGTGCTTTCTTCCTTTGAAAACACGGTCCAAATGAGCTTAATACGTACACGGTGGGAGGAAATTAAGAAGCTACAAAAAGGTAACCCCGTTCCTGCTGTAGCCTGAAATACGTGAATACAACTTTATGTAGTGATTTCCTGAAAGAAACCGACACTAATGAACAGAAGGTAAAACACCAGTAAACAAATCCCTTCCAGTCGGGATATCGTTCCCTTGGAACGGGCAAAGTACCAGAAACAGACAATACCACCCATTAAAACGAATAGGATAGTCAGGTTCATATGGATAGCGACACTTCCACCTCTACCTAACACCAGCAGGGTAATTAACAGCGAATTAAGAGCTGCGGAACCGACATAGTTACCCAAAGCCACATCGTAGCGTTTCGCCACCACCCCTCTAAGCATCAGCGACAATTCCGGGGTATTCGTGCCCACTGCCATAATAATCATACTGACAAAAAATTCGTGAATACTAAATAAAGTAGATAGTATGTGTATCTCGGTAACAATCCGATTACTGGCCAGAAGTATTAATCCCATTCCTCCCAACACTTTAAATAGCAGTAGCCCATCCCCATTTTTAACGTGATGCAGCTTTTGTTCTACTCTCTCCAGAAAGCTCATCTTCTTCCAATACACCACAATAAAAACCAGATATAGGACAAGTAACAACCAAGCTTCTCCGATATTTACCTGTTTATCAACTAGAACACCCAAGGGCGCTCCTAATACCAGTAAGGTAATTATCAGGGATTTGTCCTTGAGGGCAGTATGTAGTTTGATGTTACCTACCACCATTGCCAAAAGCGGGATAATGAAAAAGAGAATATACATCTGCCCGCCTACCAGATTTCCTAAGGATACTTCCGGTGTATTAAGCAAAAGCGAGTTAACCAGCACTCCGATTTCCGGCAGTGAGGTAACTACTCCCAATAAAAAAACAGATACAGCAAACCGGGATAGTTTGAAACGGTATGCCAGTTTCTCAACTCCCTTAACCACAATCCCTGAACTAAACCAGATAATCACAAAACACACAATGAGGATGAACAGGTGAGAAAGCATATAATTACTATACCGAGAATATGAGGATTAAGCTACGCTTGTATGAGTGTATGGTGATGAAAAAATCCGAAGAAAATCGTAGAAATCCATAGAAATGCTCCCCGACCTGGACTCGAACCAGGAACCCTTCGCTTACATGTAACCTATGGCTTTCACCACAGCATGGACTATCTCTTTCTCCAAACTATTGGAGAGTGGGCGCTGTGCCTGGCCGTAGGCCAAGCCTGCTGTAATCAGCTAGTCTCTGCACCTTTTTCTCACTAAATTTTTTAAAATAGTGAAAAACTTGGCTCAGGATTACCATATCTTAAGTATTTTGTAGGTAAAACCCTAAAGGCGGCTTCGCGCCTATTCCACTAAAAAAAGGGAACAATACTTTTGAATTAGGTTTCCCTGAATTCACCCACTTTTCATCCTCACATTACTGCAAGGCGCTGCTATTTTCTAACAGGCGAATGCTCTGCCATTGAGCTATCGGGGAATATTAAATTGTCAAACTTTCCCTTTTACTTCAGTTTTCATAAATTCGAACCTGGCAAATGCCATTGTCCCTTTCGGATAATATCCTCAGGGATTGCTTCGCTGAAGCTATCGGGGAATTTAAAATAACCTTACGATTTTACCTTAACTTGATCTAAAATTCCAGCACACCATCCCAGTATTCTCCTTTGTAATTTTACATCAGATATTTTTATTGCAAATATTCCATTCTCATGGATTTGTTTGCGTATTTTTTTTGAATTATTATTGTTTTTAGCAATATATGTTTTCCTAAACTGACTTAAGGGTATTCCAGTTAATTTGTGCCAAAAGTGTTTTGCCTTTACCATGTCAAGGTTGTCGTGGATCCATATTTGACCTCTAAACTTACTTTCTGCCACTTTACATACTTTTCTAAACCAAAACATCATAAATTCAATAACCTTAGTGTTCCCATTGGTAAACCCAACCTCACAATCTCCCTTCAACCCCTCGCCTAAGTATAGGGCAACACCCACAAGAAAAATTTCTCTATCATTTAACCTACCAATTTCAATAATTGCATCCCTGGTTATTCTTTCTGTTATCTTTATCCGTTTTCTTTTTTTATTTTCTGATGCAACTATACCTCCTTTTTGACCGCCATTAATCCTTTTTTGTTGCAATAATTTGATCTGATTATCGTCTAAAAGAACATCTCTGCACCATCTGCTTAGTGTATCTTTTGACACTGTAATGTGTTTATATATTTCGGAGTACGACAATCCTTGAGAGCGAAGATTAATTGCTAGTTGCTTCTCTTGATATTTTCCTTGATATCCCATGTATAAATCATAATACATAGATAGCTACATATCAATATGTAACTTAACTTTCCTTGTTCGTATTAATTAAGTGTTTATTTCCTAGCCATATCCCTACGAATACTGCCCCCCAACCTCCTAGATATAATCCAAACGGAATCAATTTTTCTAAAAATATACCGGTTAATTTAGTAAAGCGTGCGCCTGTTGCTCCCTGCTGAAGTACTGTTTGGAGCGTTTGCTGCTCAAGCGGCTCAACAATATGTTTGACATATTGAAACTCGAGAAGAAGGAGTAAAAACCCAACAAAGAACAGTAAATTAAGCCGCCTAGGTCTAATAAACTGAAGAATGAGCGTCAGCACACAACCTACAAAGTAGGCAATTGCCTCGCTGTTGTGTAGCCAGGTAAAGTACACCAAATCAAATAAGCCTCGTTGCAATTGAGGAGAAAGCATATACGTAAGTTGTACCAAATCAAATCGGTACAATCCTATTATATAGAACAATTAGGTAATGCTGTACAAACTTAGGTAAAGTAATTATTCCAAAAAATCTTGTAGCTTTTTTCGACGGGATGGGTGCTTGAGCTTACGCAATGCCTTAGCTTCAATTTGCCTGATACGCTCGCGAGTAACTCCAAATTCAGCTCCAACCTCCTCAAGCGTCATTGGCCGTTTACCGTCCAAACCAAAACGCATTTTAAGCACTTTTGCTTCACGGTCAGACAAAGCCCCCAAAACTTCCATCAAATTCTCACGCAGGAGCCTCTTAGAGGTCATTTCGTACGGCGATTCGGTTGTCTCATCGGCAATAAAATCTCCCAGATATGAATCCTCATCATCACCTATGGGAGTTTCCAGGGAGGTGGTTTTTTGAGAGATTTTCATGATCTCACGAACTTTATCAGGCTCTATTTCCATGTCTTTGGAAACTTCCTCTGGAGTAGGTTCTCTGCCTAGCTCCTGCATCAGCCGTCTTTGGGTCCGCACAAGCTTATTGATCGTCTCGACCATGTGTACGGGAATACGAATGGTCCTCGCCTGATCAGCTATAGCTCTAGTGATGGCTTGCCTGATCCACCAGGTAGCATACGTGGAAAACTTATAGCCCCGTTTCCAGTCGTATTTTTCTACAGCCCTGATCAGCCCTTTGTTTCCTTCCTGAATTAGATCTAGAAAGCTCATCCCTCTACCGATATATTTTTTGGCAATTGAAACAACCAGGCGAAGATTGGCAGTCGTTAAGTCTTGTTTGGCCTTTTTATCTGGATCATTTGGAATAAGGCTATATGTTAGTCCTTGTATAGGAAGCGTTTGACGCCATACACTTACGTCTTCAACAGCAATATCATACTCATAATTTTCCTTGATCAATTTTGTAATTTCCTCATCTGTTGGCTGCTCGCCAACCTGTTTGACACGAGCATTGTTTAAAACCACAATTTTACGCTTTACCTCATATGCCTCAGTTTTACGTGCCAAATCTATCTCTTGTTCACGGGTCAAAAGAGGAATACGTCCGATCTCACGCAGGTACATCCGGACAGGATCTGCGATTTTTTTATTTTCCAAAGATATGAGAAGTTCCAGTTCTTTTTGCAGATCAGAAGATTCCTGCACCTCTTCAGTTTGCTCTTCCTCAGCCACTGACTCAAAAATGTCTACTCCTAGTTTATAAAACTGGTCATAGAGTTTATCAACAGCCTCGATATTGTCCTCAGCATGAGGAAAAATCATCATGACATCATCCTGGCTGACGAAGCCCTGTTTTTTAGCTTTATCAATCAGGTTTTTAATATCCTGCTGCTGTTTTGGGGTAAGGGTGGATGTTTTAGTAGCCATGAATCAAAAAATGTCATTCTGGAAAGAGCCTATAGGCATTTGATAGAATCCACCGGATTCAATCGTAACCTGGTTAACTGAGTAAAGTAGCGCAACTCCAGAATGATGTTTATATATCAGTTGTAAACACGAAAACGCAGCAAAACGTCATTGATTTGCTGCTCAACTGTTGCTCGCTGCTCGGTAGTTGTCGAGGTAAGATCGCGGCGCAACTTGTTTAGTTTATCACGAAGTTCTATTTTTGCAATATCAGCCTGCATATTTTCTATAGATTTACGTAATTTTTCTACCGACATCTGTTCTGGTTCTTGTAAGAAACAGTCATCAAATTTAGGTTGAAGTTGCATTGGTAAGGTTTTTGCAAAGCTAATCATACTTTCAGGCTGCCTATCCACGAGTAGCTCCATAATCGAGGTTACGGCTGATTTCGGGAAATCTGCAAGTTGTTGGGCAAAAAGACTGCCGGGTACAAACCATATCCTGACCGTCTCCCAGTAATGTATAACAAGCGTCAATTGCTCATCTAGCAAAGCCTCCAAACGGCTACTTGGTTTTTTCTCAATCTGATTAGTATCACTGCTAATGTATTGCCTATTGATCTGGCTTTTTTTGACCAACCGCTCCATTTCCCCTTCTATTACAGTTTTAGCCATGCCTAATGTATCTGCCAGTTTTTTGAGATAATGATCTTGTTCAATTTTATTCTCTATTTTTGAAAAAATGGGTAATAACTCGGCACTCATCTTTTTTTGGCCTTCAACGGTTTTGGGGTCATTCTGACGCAGAGCTACATCCAGGAAAAAATCATAAATATTGACCGCATGTTTCACAGCCTCCCGCCAAGCTTTGGGATCAGATCTGGCAAGCTCGTCCGGATCTTTACCGTTTGGTATTTCAACCACTTTGATAGTCAGCTCCTGAATCTGAAGTGTACTTATAGCGCGCTTAGCGGCTGCTACGCCAGCGCTATCGGCATCCAGCGATAAAATAACAGTATCGCAGTAGCGTTTGATGAGGCTAATCTGTTCTTTTGTCAAAGCTGAGCCTTTTACAGCTACGACGTTGCTTACACTTGCACGAATACTGGATAATACATCAAACTCCCCCTCAACAACGACAACGCTTTTTTCATCCCGAATCCTGTCTTTGAGGTTGTATAAAGGGAATAAAAGCTGGCTTTTGTGATAAATGCTTGTTTCTGGTGTGTTTATGTACTTGCCTGATTTACCATCATCCAAATCAGGTAGTATCCTGCCTGAAAACCCGACCAGGTTGCCCCTGTGATCGGTAAGCGGAAACATGATCCGCCCCCTAAACCGGTCGTACCAGCCGTTTGAACTGCGAATAGCCAATCCAGCCGCCTCAACCTCTTCGGGCTTATAGCCTTTTCTTCTGGTCAAATAATCGGTTACCGTTCGCCAACTATCAGGAGCGTAGCCAAGGTTAAATTCTTTGATCTGACTGGATGTAACACCCCGCTCCTGGATGTAGAGGAAGGCTTTTTTACCTATTTGGTGTTGGATTAAAAGGTAGTTAAATAGCTTGGCTACTGCTGCATGTAACTCTAATAACCGCTGCTTCTGGTTATACTCATCGCTAGGTTCGAAGCTGTCAAGCTCTACACCGGCAATCTTAGCCAAATCTTTAAGCGCCTCAAAAAAGGTCACACCCTCTCGTTCCTGGTAAAAGGTGAAAATGTCACCCGATTTGCCGCAACCAAAGCACTTGAATATCTGCCTATCTGAAGAAACATGGAATGAGGGTGTTTTCTCGAGGTGAAAGGGACAGAGGCCCTTAAAATTGCGACCAGCCCGTTTGAGCTGAATTTGCGAGCCTATGTAATCAACTATATCGATCTTTTGCTTTACCTCGTCCTTACCTGCCATTAGCGCCTTATAAATGTGATAAAAATACCTACATTTCCAATATATCGGAACAGGAGGTATAGCGTGATTATAGCAGGGATATATAAACTGATATATTAATTATTAGATTTAATTCTTCGAAGGCAATTATTGATGAGAGTTATACATACCTAAATAAATCATCATGCTTGATTGATGCTACGAGAAACTTACCAATAAAGATATTATTGAGTGCAAAGCTATGTGAAGAGTAATCAGAATTGGTAAACCAATTCTTTGGTTGTTTCAACTCTTACTTAGGCATTGATCAACAAGCTCTTGAAGGGTATTATAAAAAAATCCAACCATAACTGAGATTGTTACAAGTATGTATGTGTGAGTTTAATTGGCTATATAGATGAATAATTTAAGCTAGTTGTCAACTGTTGAGGCTAAAGTTAAATTCTTCTTTGACAGATATATGTTTTCGTATCTGCTGCATGGGTTGGTGGCGCCATTTGCGAAGCTGTAGTCTCAAGGACTCGGAAGGTTTCGTATCAAAATACTGCGTATATGCTTGAGCGATTGTTTTAAGAATAGCAGATTGTTTTTTATCTCCATGCTTATACCCTACTATAAAAACAGTATGCGGGTTTTCCGGTTCACCCTCCCATCCAACCAGTCGTGGGTTAAGTGCTTTATACAGTTGGTTCAAAGACTCGGGTGTAAAACGCCAATAATCAGATGGGTGGTCATGAATGGGATGATTAAATACTGTACTTAACACAAGTAATCCCCCTGGTTTCAAAACTCGCATTACTTCTGAAGTTGCCTTAAAAATATCCCACACATGTTCATATGTTTCTAAACAGAGCAGTGTTCCTACAGAGTTATCCTTAAAGCTTAGTTTTTCAATATTTTCAATACGGTCAACACCCATGCCTTTTCTCATATCGCAGCCAATGTATTGCTTGCCCTCAAAATATGGACGTAAATTGGCATAGTGCTCTTGCCCTGGAACTTGAAATGATCCAATCTCAACAACCGGTTCAGTACTAGTATTGATTTGAGATATGATTTTTATCAGGTGGTTAATATTGGGCTTCATGGTTTGAGTGTATCAGAGAGTTTGTCCGGAGGTAGCATCAACTAAAACGACCCAATCTTCCGAGGAATCGCACGTTTTTTCCTGCCTAGCCTGTATACTGCATTGTTTAGCAATCTGCCAGAGAGGTCTTAAGGTTGTAGGATTGATGACCAGTTTGTAGTAGTAGTCATCTGTTTTAGTAACTGAATAGTTGACGTGCTTATTTGCAGTATCTTCAGCCACACTTGGACCGATTACGATATCTGAGGCTTTGACTACAGTGCCCAAAAACGGAATTTCGTCAGCTTGAATAGTAAGATTTCCAGATAAATTAGTTGCTTCCGGGTCGGCAATGCTTGCTAGCGCTGACTGACCTGCACAACTTAGCTTATTTTGGTCTTCTTCTGTTGGCTGGGTAAAAAATTGCTCACAGCGGACTATTTTTGCCTGCCATATGGCGGATCTTCCAGCTCTCCTGACAAACTGTCCTGAATTTACTACTTCAATACCGGCAATATACAAATCACTTCCGTTTAAAAAGTTTTTACTTTCAGTTTGCAGTATCTCCCAAAAAGTTTCAAACACTATACCTTTTGGTTGTTGTGCGACCTGCTTCTTTTGCCGCATACCTTGAGTGATGAAAAAAAGTACTAACACAAAAACAGCAAATAACAAAAGGCTTGCAGTGGGGATCGTTTTTTTCCAGAGGAAAAACTTATGAATAAATAGTTTAAGTTTCCGAAGCTTCATACTGTAATTATACATATTTTGAATAGCTTACAATATATTGATTTTCAGATTCTTTCCCATGCTCTGAAGATACGTGTATTCGCCATTTTCGTACTTGATGCTAACAGCTAGCTCATACGTTCCTGGTACAGTAAGGGAGGTCTTTGAAATAGATATGTTCCAAATATAATAATCCCCCATCTTGATTGGTTTAATTTCAGATGCATGTATAGTGGTCACGCTCCACTTTTTATCTTTGCTTATTTCTGGCAAGTTTGTATGTATTTGGATATACTCAAATTTATTTTTTGAAGCAATGTAAAATGAGAAATTACTATTATTATCAAGGTGTAGTACCCTCGGATATGAGGGTGTCATATAAGCTGATTGGGGGTCTGCTCCGCTCGTGTTCACAGAACTAGAATGATTTGTGATACTTCCATACTTTACCTTCTCAAGTGGACGCAACATACGCAGCTTCCAGTTGTCAGCATCCGAAGTGGCCGGCGTATTCAGCCGCCGCGTATCACCCAGAATATCCATAATATTGATCATACACAACTGTGCCGGGGACGTTAAAACCGAATGTATCAATGACGTGCGCAACTGAAAAGCAGATATTGAAGATGGTGCACGTATTTTTTGTAACCACAAACTTTTATCTGTTTGTCTTTTTTGTGAGAACCATGTGACAAGTGGCTGGGAATCGTGAGTTGAAGTATACGCAACACTTGCACGTGGATATGATAAAACATCGTAGTTTCTCTCTGTTGTCCATTGAATACAGCGCACACCGGACATCCCAATTTCTCTCAAGGGCTTATCAACGGCTTCCTCACTTTCATAGCCTGTTTCTTCAGCTATAAAGAACGTGTGAGGAAATTTGCACACAAGGTCCTCGAGCAAGCGCCGTCCCTGAGCTACTCTATGCTCACCCCTACTTGTTTGAGGATCTATTAGGTAGTATTTCCATATCAAAGCTAATACATGATCGAGGCGCACCGCATCACAAAACTGCACCATATACTCAATGCTATCTTCAAACCAACTTCTGATCTTAGGTTCGTGGGTATTAAAATCATATACTGCATGTCCCCAAACCTGGTCACCAAACGGATCCTGGGGATTACTGCAGCCCGAAACATACTGCGGATATCCATCTGGTTTTAAATAAAACAGTTCCTGCCTGGACCATGCATCACTGCTTTGTACTTGGGGATATAGCGGGCGGTCCAAACATATATATACACCTCTTTGTTCAGCATACTGTTTTATATACTGCAACTGTCTTCCTAAAATCCACTGTACAAAAAGGTAAAAGTCGACCCGTTTGGAGTTTGTACCGGTTGTTTTTGGCCACTTTTGCCAATCACCCGTATGAGTCTCTTTAAAAGCGCAAAATTCAGCCCAGGTACGAGTATCTCTCCTGCACTCTTTTTTATACGTTTCAAACTCAGGAATGGTTTTCAGCTTCCCATAGGCAAGATTGAGCACATCAAGCTTAAACTGGCGTAATTTCCCGTACAAAACATATTGGGGAATCTGCTGGTCAACCCACTGTATTTGTTCCTGTCTTAGCTTTTCCCCCAAACCTTCAAATAGGGGGTCATCAACCCAAAGATAAATTGGATTGAGCGCAAAAAAACTGACTGGCATATATGGGCTGGAATATTCCGCGGTATCAAAAAGCGGTAGAAGTTGAATACTAGATAAGCCATTTTCTCTAGTAATATCTATTAGTTTATACAGGCTGCCAAAATCCCCACCACCGTAGTCGGTATCCTGAGTGCGTAGATACAAAAGAGATAGAGCATTGAGTCCAGTAAGTTTCTCTCCTGTAGCAAAACGGACCCACAGCGGAACCAGTTGTGCGGAATTGGGCATTAGATTTAGTATAAAGGTTGAGAGACAAAGAATAAAGGAAGTTGGATTTATGCAGAATGAGAATGTATATATGATTGGGTGCGGTATACATGCCGTTTTAAAATTCTGTACACATCTACATCAAGCTTCTTTTGGAACGCATCTGTTTTTACTTCACCATTGAAGACTGTAGTTTTGACAATACACCAATTATCAATCAAAAAAACATCTTTTCTATTCAATTCTTCGTTCTCCTCAATAATCTCAATTGGTCCCCCAAATGGCCAGCTATGCAGTTTAGTTTTGGACAGCGCGTCCATTAACCGAACATTGTAACTAGCTGGTTTTTCTTTACCCAGACATGCGCCCTTACAAGTCTTAAGCTGGTAGCCAAAACAGCTTTTGGCACTCTTTTCCAAACCCAACAGCTTTTGGCACAATCGGTGTTCTTTGGTAATGTTGACAAGAAAGTCGATCGCCTGAAGTTTGGATCTGAAAACTCCCATGATATCCGGTATCTCATCGGGTTTTACTTCCAATGCTTCTCCGATTGAGATCGTATAGTACCCATCCTCATTTTGTGTGCGTTTCAGTAAAATGAGTGTACGTGCTTTGCGCAGCATGCGGTTGTAAATAGGCATCAGTTGCTTGACCAGCTTTGACTCGAGAAGTAACGCCCCTAACTCTCCCGCAGTTTCGCGTATCTCAATAGAAAACACCTGCTGGCTCAGTTTCATGTCTTTACTCGAGAGGTAATCGGCGCTAAAGTGGGAGCAAACCCGGTCATGTAAGTGCTTACTTTTCCCAACGTATATCGGCATACCGTTTTGGCCATAAAAAATGTAAACGCCCGGGCAATCAGGAATATCTTTGAGAACTGATTCGTTTAAATTGATTGGGATGGTTGGTTTTTTTAAACCAATCATCACTGCCTTGATGAGATGCTCCTTGTCGATCTGCTTTTGTACCAGCTGATAAAAATCCCACAATACCTTAGCATCATCAAATGCCCGATGCCTACTCTCACATACAAAACCAAACCTATGCATCAACTCATCCAGGTTATGCCTGGAATATTGTGGGTACAATGATTTGGAGAGCCTGGCTGTACAAAAATGATCAGCACTGAACTTTTTACCTAACCGTAAAAATTCATTACGTATAAACCCATAATCAAACCTGACATTATGGGCAACAAATACCGATTCATCTAATATGTCAAATAGTTCGTGGTGAATATCTTCAAAAAGAGGTGCTTGTTCCAGATCAGTAGCTTTTATTCCCGTCAGGTCCTCGATAAAGGGTGAGATATGGGTTTGGGGGTTGAGAAGCGTTTGGTAACTTTGGACGAGCGTATTATCTTCCACGCGCAATATGCCAATCTCAATAATTCTGTCTTTTTGGGGATGGCAACCGGTAGTTTCGATATCGACAAAGGTGAGTTTGTCTGGCAATTGGAACTTCATACTGTGGGATAGTAACAAAGAAGTGTAAGAAGCGAAAGATGGTGGTACACTTGTTACAAAGTTAGAACTTGGGTTTTGGAGAATTCCATATCCTTAGAAGCTATTTATTCACCACTAAATTCTAATTCCTAAACTTTCAGAAAACATTGCCAAGCAGGCATTATCTGAACATGAATACCATCTTGTTCCAGTTGTTCTATCTGGTCAAAAGTAATTATACTACCTTCTGGCAAATTAAATTTCTGACAGGTTTGGACTAACCCTTTTATTTCCCTTTCTCTGGTTTTAGAATCACTTAGCTGAGCAGCCACTTGTATAGCTGAGGTAACAGCACCTTTTTCTATTGTGACAAAATCACATTCACTGCCATTTTGCTGATAGGCAATCTGCTTACCTTGTTTTAATATCTCTAAAGCAACCGTAGTCTCCAGTAGTCTTCCTCTATCCTGGGCAAATTTATAATCTAGAGCCACTCCAAGCCCCTGATCAATCACATACGTTTTCTTTTGGGAGCTTTCAGCTTTAACGACCGAATGTGAGTACCTGGGAATAAACCGGTTTAAATAAATGGCATCCACGTACCCTTGATAGTCATACAAAGTGTCTTTTCCCACCTGATATCCCTGAGATTTTAGCTCATTAAAGATTTTATTGACACTAAATTCTCCGCCACTAGCCCCCACTACCCGTTTACAGAAATATTTCAAAATTGTCGCTTGAGAAATTTGGTAGCGTTCAATTAAGTCCCTAAAGACCATGACATTAAAGTATTCCTGTAAGACTTTTTCTTTTAAGCTATCTTCCTGTTTTATTATTTCGGGAAAACCTCCCTGGCATAGAAACTGGTCAAACAGGCTCGCTAACTTGGCTTTGTCAGCGCTGCTATAAGGGCTTAACCCAGGAGATATTACCTTAACAAATTCTGTAAATGATAAAGGATAAATTTCAAACGTTAGGGTCCGGCCACGTAAAGCGGTGGCAATTTCTCTGGATAATAATTTAGCATTTGAACCGGTAATAAAAACATGCTGACTGATTGAAGCATAGATTCTGGCGATAAATTTTTCCCAACCTTCAATTTCCTGGATTTCATCAAAGAAAAAATAACACTCAGATAGTTTTAAATCCGGGTATAATTCCTGGTAAGCTTGAATGATTAAATCCAATTCATCAACAGATAAGCGTAGCCGCTCATCTTCAAAATTAATATACAGAATACGTTTAGCTTCTACTCCCTGATTTTTCAATTGGCTCATGAGGTTGAAAAGGTGATACGTTTTCCCACTCCGTCTAACTCCGCTTAAGGTAATGATCTTGCTACTTTCAAGCGGTATCTCTAGACTCCGCTTCCAAACTTCGGGGAGTACGCGCTGCTGGTTATCTGTAATAATGGTTTTAAGGATGTCTTTATCGGCCATAGGTAAGCTAAGTACTAGGAAATTTATTAACAAAGTTTCCTTGTACAAAGGAAAGTATGCACTATAAGTTTCCTTCTGTCAAGGAAACTTCTATATGATAGGGTATAATATTGGGTAATTCTATGGGAAATCCTATTACTTTAGAGCAAATTAACCTAGCCCGGTCACTTTTTAGGACTAGAACGGATGTTTTTGCCAGGTTTTGGGTAGATTACTCTGGCAAAAAGTCGGGTTATACACCGGTATACTCTATAAACCACCAACCTCAAGCATTAACAGATCAGGTTATTGAATCTCATCTGACAGGCAAAGAGGTTATTGGTGTTTACCCATTGTTTCCGGATAATACGACTGCCTTTTTAGCTTTTGACTTTGATGGTCAAAATTGGCTTGAAGCTACTAGGAAAGTAACTGATATTGCTCGAACCTATGACTTACCGTATTTAATTGAACGGTCAAAATCCGGCAACGGTTCTCACTTATGGTTCTTCTTTGAGAAATTGGTTGAGGGGTATAAAGCCAGACAATTGGGTAAATATTTCTTATCCCAAGCCGGGATTACTAACCGGCATACCTTTGACCGGATGTTTCCCAGCGCTGATGAGCATACCGGCAAAGGTTATGGTAACTTGATTTGCCTGCCTCTTTGTGGTCAGTTCCTAAAACAGGGGTATACCGCTTTCATTGATGAAGAGGGTAAGGTATTTCCTGATCAGTGGAAAATATTGGGCAGCGTTAAAAAGATAGCTATCAGTAGGATTGATAGTATTTTGAAGATACCTGTAATCCAGCCAATTACAATGACCTCTCAAACTCAATCAGAGAAAGCCGAAAACATCCTTGATGATGTTGGATCAATTGAAGCCGGTGAGAAAGTTATTACCACTCAAGGGCAGGAAACTAAATTAATCTTAAGTTCTGGTATATTTATTCCGAACGTTTGGTTTCCGGATAAACTCTACCGATATCTGAAGCAGGAACTCAACTTTCCTAATCCTGAGTTCTATGAAAAAGAACGTCTGGGTTATTCAACCTGGCAAACTCCCCGATTTATTAAGACTCTCGAAATTCAACCTGAAGGGATTTTGGCACCAATAGGCTTTTTAGAGAAAACAATTGCTTTTGCACAGCAAGAACATTTAAAAGTTACCTTTGATGATCAGAGGGTCACCACAAAAACCACGAGTTTTCCTTCAAAACTTATTTTAAGGAAAGATCAGCAAAAAGTCCTGAAACAATTGATTGGGTATAACCGGGTAATCTTAAATGCTAATCCTGGATTTGGCAAAACTATGGTCGCTTTGGCTTTAATGAAAAAATTACGGCAAAGGACATTAATCATTGTTCATACCAACACTTTACTTCAACAGTGGCATAAACGAATTAGTGATTACTTCAAGCTTTCAAAGGACGACATTGGTTTGATTGGTGATAATAAATGGAAAGTTGGGAAAAAGATCACTATTGCTTCCTATATGACTCTTTTCAGAAGAGGAATAGAGGAAATTAAGAATGACTTTGGACTAGTCATTATTGATGAATGCCACCATGTTCCAGCAAATACCTTTAGTCAGGTAGTTAAGCAATTTCCAGCTAAATATGTATTGGGTTTATCGGCTACCGCCTATCGAAAAGATAAACTAGACAAGTTAATGTATTACTACCTATCAGATCAGATCGTTACTGCCGAACCTGAAGCTGGACAGAAAACTACTCAGATCAATCCTACTATCGAAACTCAATTGGTTACTCGTAAAACACAATTCAAAGGGAATACGAAATGTGAGGATTTTCAGGAGGCAAGCCGGTTAGTAATTGCCGATAAAGAGCGAAACGAGCAAATTGTCACTGATATTGCCGCTGTTTTGGCTACTGGAGCTAAGTGTTTGGTACTATCCGAACGTCTGGAACACTGTAAAACCTTACTTGAAATGACTCGCCAAAAGATCAAAGGTGTTCATGCCGCGGTTGCAACAGGTATTATGACGAAAAAGCAACGGGAACGGATTGCTAAAAGATTACATCAGGACCGTTTTCAACTGCTAATTGCTACCGGTAAACTAATTGGAGAAGGTTTTGATTGGCCCGAAGTCTCGCACCTATTCTTAGCCTTTCCGTTTTCCTGGAAGGGGAAATTGATCCAGAATATTGGCCGGGTCCAGCGGCCATATGAAGGAAAAACTCAAGCAGTGGTTCATGATTATTTTGATGACCAGGTGCCAATGTTAAAAATCATGTACTATAAACGCTTACGAACCTATCGCAGTTTGGGTTTATCAAAGCTCAATAGCCCAATCAAAAAGAAAGTTATCAATGAAGACCAACTCAGTTTGTTTTAAACTTTATGATTTATGGATTTGCTTTAGGTGGTACTGGCCATATTTTATATAGACTTAAGCAACTGAGTTGCTGTTATCTGGTTTTCCCTAATAACCTTGATCATTATCTAAATATGCTATTGCATGACCAGCCGGAATATATTGTAGGGTTAGGTTCATATTCTGGTGTTGATCAGGAAAAAATTCGCATTGAAACAATATGCACTAATCAGTTTAGGAATAATTTGATAGAAAGTGACCACTTAATAACCACAGAAATACAGCCATTTTTGCAACCAACTCTTGGTATGAAGTATGCCACAGCAATTGGTAATTCTTATTGTAATCAAACCAGTTGGGAAATTATGAAGCTTATTAACCAAAAACAACTTAAATCCCGATACACCTTTCTTCATATTCCGAAGAATTTCAAACCTTGGATTGCAGCACAGGAAATCGATCAAGCATTAGTGCTTATAGGTAGGGGTGATTGTTAGAACTCTAGTTATTTACTATTAATTCAATACATTCTAACTTTGTACCCAATGATTGTAACAAATCCCCTGACAAAGACAGAGTGTTTAAATTGATTACTAGAGTAATCATAAAGACTATTCTGTCTCGCCTGGCGGAGGAGATGGGACGATGTTGGAACTTTTATAGAGGAAAAAAGTAATTTTAAATTATTTTCTAGACCTTGATTTAAAAGATCTAGCGATGTTAATATTACCTCAATAAATATTAATAATATTAAGGAGAAATATGACTGAAACTACAACGACAGAACAGTTAGGGACTATTGAGGAAACAAAAAAAGAGACTGCAGATCGGCTCATTAATAATATGACTGCAATGTGGAAGGAACTATTAACAAATTGGTCTGGTTCTGCATTAGAAAATGCCATTCAATCAGGAAGTGGTGCTGACTATGCTTTAAGTCTGCAACCTTGTGCTGTAGGCGCAGTTTTTGATGATGAGAGTAAGTGGGAGGATTTTGAAAAGAGAGATAATAGAGCTCATATCCCGCGCGATCCTAATAAAATGAAATATACTTTTGGAGTGAATTCTTTGACAAAAGAACAAATATATGCGTTAGTTGGGGGTGAAGACAACTTTCAATTAAAGGCTCAGGCAGCAAAACAACAGGCTGATGCAGAGTACTACCGTCCAAATAGTAATAGTATAGGAAGAGAACCTCAGGTAGATATTTCTTTGCCCGGTGGAATTACTTACGAAGTAAGAGTGGGTAATTATGGTCAAGGTATTGGATTTAAACCTGAATATTCTTATGCCTCTTTACCGTATAAAGATGCTTGCGTTGTTATTGATAAAGCCTTTAATGAACATAGAGCTAGTACTGCAGAAAAACCAGATAGTAGTCCGGTCCCAACTCCGGTTAATGAGTATAAAGATATTGGTTCAGAAATATAATATTTTTTAAAAGATTAATATAAAAGCCTCCTAAACCGGAGGCTTTTTATGAGGTGATATACTACTGGTCAATATTACGAACATTTTTTATGAATAAGCTAACTGATGACATTAAAACATTATTTCAAGATAAGGTTCTCAACTTCTTTGCTCCAGCTATTGAAACATTTCTAAGTCTCTTTGATAAGAACAGCTCAGAATGGGATGAATTACCGCTTGAGTATACCCCCGTCATTGCAAAACCCCAGCTACTAAAACCTTTTACCTTAAAGCTGTCAGGTATTACCATTATGTCCTCTATCAAAAGGCTTTCGAGATTTTGGATTGTGTGTACAGTGAATATTCAGAACAATCTCACCAGTATATTTTTCCCTCTCATTTATTAGATGATCTATACCAGCAGATAATACAGCCATTTACCGTGATTGATATTCGTCCTGAGTTTCGTCAATTACCAATCATGGGATTAAAAAGCTTCCCCTCGTTATTTAACAAAGCTGATGAACACATCAAAGACTGGAACTCCACAAAGCAGACGTTTGAAGAGGACTTACAGTATTTGGCTTCTACTATTCCTCATATCTATCCGCTTCCCTATGATCTAGAACATACGTTTAGGGAAATTGACAGAGATCTAGCTGAGTTAACTGCTCAAAAAGATAACACATTACATTTGGTAAAACCTAATATAAGAGGTGTGGATGATTTATTGTATGTTCACGGCCCAATCACCATCAATTTAACCAGAGCTACATTTCAGTATACAGGCAACCAATCAAAAACTATCAACGTTAATAATCGAGAATTTAGATTTTTTATGCACTTGTTTCAACATAAAGGCAAAGTAATCAACTACATTGATTTTGTTAGCTACCTTAACTTAAATGTATCCACAAAGGGTTTAGATGTAAGCCAAGCACAAGATCTGATTCGTGATATTAAAAAGAGGTTTGGCAGAAGGTTAAAGGAATCAGGCGTTGGAAAAGATGATGTAACTAAGGTCATGGACAGTATAGTAGCCATCCGTTCCGAGGGGTATAAATTGATTGATATTTCATAATCTCCCACAATATACCCCGTAAAATATCCCCCGCTTTATCCCTGATGTAATTGTGCTTCGTAGCCTAGTCTGGCTATATGAAGCAAGTCAAGTCCCTTGAAGAAACCCAGTACCAGCAAATACAGGAATACTTCCAAAATACGTTCGGTATCACTATACCTTCCGATGATCTTCTTGAGATTAGGTTATCCCTCATTCACTTAGGCAAAGCCTTGTACCTAAACCATACACCGGAAACGGAGGTGTATGAATAAGGCTAAAGAAAAACTATTAGAGCGCCACTTGTATCCCGACGGTAGTCGGGATACCACTGCTCCCAGGCAGTTCCCACCTTCTCTACTTGATAGTAACGTCACAAAACGGAATGAAGCACTAAAACTCATATATAAAGCACAGGAAAAATTTGATACCTCTCCCACCTACAAACAGACAAATATTAAAATAATTAAGATTAATAATTTAATCCAATACTATCGATATGAGTTTCCCTTAACGATACGAATTAAAGAGATTAAGAAGCGAAAACCCTTTGAAGATCCATTTAAGCGAAAAACAAAGAGGAGTAAAGAGTACCGAAAACGTACAGCAGTCAGAGCTACAAACAACCTAATACGCCTTGTGCAGGGTAATTTTGGAGACAATCCACACACCAAGTTTCTCACGCTTACTCTAAATGATCACAACAGTTTTGATATTACCAATGTTGAGGTCTGTCATGACAAGATGGGAGCTTTCCTAAAAGCTATGCGTAAACAGTATGGGAAGTTTAAGTATGTCTGGGTAGTTGAGTTTCAAAAACGAGGAGCAGTTCACTATCACCTTGTGGTAGACTTTCCCTTTCTCGATAAAGAAACCATTGCGCAATACTGGGGATTCGGATTTATTAAAATTGAACGAGTGTATACCTTGGATCATGTTGGACAATACTTGGCTAAGTACATGATTAAAAATGCTCTAGACAAAAGACTTGTTGGACATCGTAGTTATGCTACTTCCCGTAATCTGGATAGACCTAAAATATATTATTCTGATGAGGCTGAGTATATTCTTGATGAGTTGGGTGCTCATGGTATTGAATCTACGTTTAATAGCAAGTTTGTAAGTAAGAGGAATGGTCAAGTATATTTTTTTGAGTATAATGGCTACCACAATCCGCCTGCCGGAAAGAGTGATGCTCATGATGAATAATTCTTCTCTTCGCTATATAGCTTATTGTCGTAAGTCCTCTGATGAAAATACCAAGCAAATCCAATCACTGGAAACCCAGCAACGTCTTAACCTTGAGCAAGCTGACAGAGATGGCCTCAATGTGATTGATGTCCTTAAGGAAGCTCGCAGTGCCAAAGATGACAACAACCGCCCACAATTCTCATCTATGCTTAAGCGTATTGAATCAGGCGAGGTCAATGCTATTCTGGCTGTTCACCTGGATAGGTTAAGTCGAAACTGGATTGAGGCCGGAAAGATAGCCAAGCTCATCGAACAAGGGAAACTTAAAGAGATCAGAACTCCTAACCGTATCTATTCATCAGTTCAAGATTTACTCTATATGGGATTTGATTTCCTGTTTGCCTCAAACTATTCCCGGGAACTTTCAGTCAAGGTTAAGCATGGGAATGAAACCAAACTTCTAAAAGGCGGCTATCCGGGTATGGCATACATCGGTTACCTAAACGATAAAGAAACTAAAGAGATCGTGCCTGATCCTCTGCGATTTACGTACATTCAAAAGCTGTTTAGATTATTCTCAACAGGTGAATACTCTCTTAAACAGGTTGCTTCTATCCTGTACAAAGATGGATTACGTACCAGATTAGGCAATAAAAAAGTCCATAAGTCGGTTTTACACAAGTGTCTGAGAAACCCATTCTATTATGGAGCAATTCTAAGAAACGATATCCTTTACAAAGGTAAACACAAACCAGCAGTCAGTAAAACTCTTTGGGATAGAGTTCAAACTGTTTTAAATGGGACTAACCGAAGCAAGAAACAAACTCACAACTTCCTCTACCGTGGGTATCTATCATGTGCTGTGTGTGGATGCAAGCTAACCGCTAGCCTTAAAAAAGGGCGCTATGTGTATTACTACTGCACTAACGGAAAAGGGGTGTGTTCCCAGCATCGGGATTACCTTGATGAGCCGGGGGTACAGGATTTGCTGCAAAGTCTGATGAAGCAGTCCTCCTTACCAGGTGACTTAGCCTCGCTATCACTCAAGCTCTATATGGAGGATAGAATGGTTCGGGAACAGGACAAGCTCAATGGAGCCAAGCTGATGCAGCAGGAGCTCTCCGGTATTCAGAAGAAGCTGAACCGGCTACTCGACCTACTTCTAGAGAACAGCCTCGATGAACAGACCTACCAGGAGAAACGGAAAGCCTTAATGGAGGAGAAAACCAACCTCGAGATTGCTCTGAGCAAGTACACACCACCCAACCCCACTAAAACTTTGGAACTTTTGGAAAAGATTAAAAAACGTTGTATTAGCCTGCATTCTGAGTTTAAAAAGGGAAACAAACAGGTTAAGAAAGAACTGCTTGATTTCTTACTTTGGAACTGTGAGATAGCTGATGGGAAAATACAGAAGGTACAATACAAAAAGCCTTACGACTACCTCAAAGACTTACCAAAAAATACTGATATTTTAGAATGGCGGAGGAGGCGAGATTCGAACTCGCGAATGCACGAAGCATACACGCTTTCCAGGCGTGCGCCATGAACCACTAGGCGACTCCTCCAGGTTTTTATTTTACTTACTCAACTATCAAACAAACATATTTGACCACTATCCCGCTTCGTTTCACTTCGCGGGACGGCCATATCATATTGAAATATGATTTGGCGCGGGGCGACTCCTCCTATTAAGATACCGAATTATGAAGCATGTAGTCTGGGAAATAAAGCTCAATTTACTTTTATGCTTCAGGTGGTATTTTATCGTCTATCACCAAAAAGGGTAAGTCTTTATTTTAAAAGAATTTCCATTGCTTTCTCTAGTGCTTTCTTCTCCCCCTCAAACCCCATCATCTCAAGACTGGTTTTGTAGTCAAACCATCCTGCTTCTTCCATTTCCCAACCATGATCTTTTTGGGGATCACCGCTCACCCACTCCATAAGATATAACGTAACTGTTTTATTGACTAACACTCCACTTCCACCAGTTTCCTGATAGTTCTTTACTCTCCGTGAGCTTTGTGATGTCTGCAGTGAAATATCCAGGGGTATTTTATAGTCAGCAGTGTAGGAGTATCTTTCTATATGTATAGGATCAGGTTTTGCCAGTTTTGCTACCACCCCCATCTCCTCTTCCGTTTCCCGCACAGCTGTTTCTTCTGGTTTTTCACCTTGCTCGATTAACCCTTTCGGTAAAACCCACTTATGATACCCAGAATGTTTACCCAGAAGAAAAATAGGTTGTTGGTTGTTGGTTGTTGGTTGTTGGTACGCGTATACTACACCACCAGCAGAAAATTCTTCCCTTGTGTCCATATTATTGAGGAAGTTGTTTAGTTTGATCACCCGGTAGATACTCTCCTTCTGCCTGAGGTAATACCCGTTTGGGCTTACTATACTGGGGAGCGACTTTGCGGACATACTCATCTCGCATTTCACCTTTCATGCTGGGAATAAATGGACGAAACCTGTCAATATCTTGCTTTTTTTCGTTAAAAACAAATAGTAATTTGTTGACGTAATTGTGCAGGTCCTCTGCAAATCCAATATTGATGATTTTAAAATTTTTAACAGCCCCAGCGGGAGAACGGGCTACAAAATAGCCCAAGCCAAACAGTATCTGGAAAAAGCCCTTCTGATAGGCACCTGTATCGGAAATAGCATCAAGACCTAATGACATTTGATATCTGGACCAGGGGGTTGTGTGAATAAATTTTGTCAAACGACGCGTAGTGACAATAAATAAGGTCTTACGCCAGACGGTATATATCCACCAGGGAATAAAAACAAAAAATAATCCCCACACAACCACAAACGGCAGAATAAGAACTGAAAATGTAAAATCGAGTATTGAGAAGCTTGAGAGAATAGTAATACCAAGAATCATAGCAAGAGTAAGTACAGTGAAAGCTGCAACGAGTTTAGCCCGAAGCACAATCAAACCTTCCCGTGTCACAAACAGAATTCGCTCTTCACTGTGTTGGCCGGGAAATTTGAGGTCAAGGTAGGGAAACTTGAACTGCGAAACTGCAAAAATGTCCATAGGTACTTAATTATATATTATTTTACAAAAGTGCTCCCAGCTGGAATCGAACCAGCATCTTAGGTTCCGGAAACCCACATTCTATCCATTGAACTATGAGAGCATTGCTAATCTAATAATATATGATTACAGTTCCACATATTATATATCATGAGACAAGAGATTTAGGATTGAAATGGCCGTGTCTATGCCTTTACAATCACCCTAGTATGTCTAACTCAGAAAGTGAAAACACCCAAGACAATCTAATCTTAAGAGATTACTTAGCTATCGACAGAACCCGGATGGCAAATAAGCGTACGTTCCTAGCTTATGTGCGTACATCTCTTATGTTGATGGGTTCCGGAGTCAGTGTAATAAAACTATTTTCTACTGATACTTTTTCGCTTGTAATTGGCATAAGTTTGTCGATCAGTAGTCTAATCATTGCTATTGTTGGCTTAAAAGAGTACATGGATATGAAAACACGCCTCCTGTATGGCGAAAAGTCTATAAGTAACAACTCATAGTCTGCATAAATTCTCCCTTTTTAAGATTGTGTGAGATAATACCAGTGTTATTGAATGGTCACACCAGATTGAAAAGCAGTGCGAGGAACAAAAACAAGGGCATGTAAAAATTGGCGTTAATAAAGAAAAAAACATACATGAATACTGGAAGGGTCGCACCGTGGTCAAATCCGATTGTTTGATAGAAAAGTTCGGAAAATTGAATATCTGGAAGGGTCGCATAGAGGTCGAGTGCACCGATTTCGAAAATCGGCATATGCCGCAAGGTATATCGCGAGTTCGAATCTCGCCCCTTCCGCTGAAAAGAAAAAGTCGGCTCAAATGCCGATTCTTTCTTTTCAATGAAGGCGAGATGAGAAGTCAACCAAGTGCAAAGCACGTGGCTATCCTGAGCGAACGAAGTGAGACGAATGGAAATCTCGCCCCCTCCGCCAGTCAAAATTATCCAAATGATATGAATTTTAATGAAGACATTTTTAAATCAAAAGCTGAGAAAGAAATTTCACGATGTCGTCCTGGCGATTGGAACCATGCCAGGCGAGTCGTAGAGTGGGTGAAAAAACTAGGAAAAGGAAGGGATTATTTGCCCCTTCTCATTAGCGCAGCATATATCCACGATATTGGCTGGAGAGATGTTTTGTCTAGCGATAAGAAAATTACTTTTGACGAACTCCTACAATTTGAGAGACAAGCTAACGATAATTCGAAAAAATTCACAATCAACTTTTTAAAAAAATTAAAATACTTGCCAAAGGACATAAAAACCATCAATCGTCTTATCCATGCAGCTGACGAACACGCTTCAAATACTGACGACGAGGCAATTATTGTTGATGCAGACAATTTAAGTAAGTTGACGATTGACCATTTAAAGGAGAAATACCAACCCTCAGAGTGGCTACGAGTGTATGGAGAATTCAGAGAGATGTTTCCGAAAAGAGTAAAAACTGAGATTGGTAAGTCTCACCTTCCATATCTTCTCAATGATTTGAAAATTTCCATAGAAAAAGAATTTGCAGCCAAAAGTATAAATCTATAAGATTTTCTCAATTCTATATCCATTAAAAAACTTGAATATGAAAAAGATCCTCATCATTGCCGGAAGCCCGCGCATAGGTCAATCTCAACGGGTGGTCAAACGTTTTGTTGAACTATTAGAAGATAGATACAAAACCGAAGTACTTTACTTAAAGGACCTCAATCTGCAGATGTGCAAAGGTTGTGCCGTTTGCCTTTCTAGAGGTGAAGACCTATGTCCGCTCAAAGACGATAAGACTATGATCTTAGAAAAGATGGACAGAGCAGACTGTATTGTATTTACTACCCCAAATTACTCTCTAAACGTATCGGGTTTGATGAAAAATTTCTTTGACCGCTTTGCATTTGTCTATCACCGACCTCGTTTTTTCAAGAAAGTTTTTTCCTCAATCATTACCCAGGGAGTATATGGTGGAGATACGATTGAAAAATACTTCAAAGATACAGTAGGGTTCTGGGGCGGTATTTTTGTGAAAGGAAGTATCTTCACCCTAACCTCGGGTGCATACAATCCGGGACTAGCCTGGAGCAAAAACGAACAGCGTATGATTGAACGTGGTCTGCAAAAACAGATTCAGAGAATTGAAGGGGCTTTATCATCGGTGAATAAATACAGTCCTAGTCTTTTCAGAGTTCTTATTTTCCATTTGACCCGCTCAGGCCACAAGTACAGTCAGCAAGATAATAAAGACCATAATCACTTTAAGGAAATGGGTTGGTTTGAGTCAGATTACTTTTATCCCGTGCGTTTAAGTATATTTAAAAAGTTACTAGGTAAAATTATTGATGCGTATATGAAGCGGGTAATTTTAAAATCTAAAGGATTAACCTCTTCATAAAATATATGTGTAGTGCTATACATAGATATATGAACTACACAACATTTTTTCACCCCGAAATCAAAGAAATTCGCATCTACTCTGATGAGATGGCCACATCCCAGGGATGTGCTTCCTACATTGCAGATAGGGTTGGCAGTAAACCCGATCTGGTTGTCAGTTACGCTACAGGCAATTCGAAAATAGCTGTTTACCAGGAAATATCTAAGTTTATCGAATCCGGCACAACTGATTTTAGTAACACATATGCATTTCACCTTGATGAGTATTTCCCATGCAACCCGACTGAGCCCTACAGTTTTGTCAAATATCTGACTGATCTCGTTTATCGACCTTTCCATATTGCTCCTGAACGCATTTTCTCACTAAACGGAGAAGCACAAGATCCGAAACAAGAGGCATTACACTATGAGGAGTTGATTGCACGACACCCAATCGAACTTTCCATACTCGGAATAGGACCGGGGTGTCATATAGGATTTAACGAGCGGGGTACTTCTTTTTCCTCGCGAACTCACCTCGCACAACTATGTAAAGAAACGGTTGAGCGTGACCAGAAAGAACGGGGACAGTCTTCACCCGAGTCTGCCCTAACCCAAGGTATTGGGACCATCCTTGATTCAAAAGAAATACTACTGGTTTGTTATGGTACAAAATATGCCGAGCTGCTTAGAGAAAGCTTACTAGATCCTATATCTGAAGATTGTCCAGCATCAGCTCTGAGAAATGTGGGAGAAAAGGTAAAGATATTTATAGATCAGGAGGCTGCATCTTTTCTAAAATAGTAGCTTAGCAATAATACGTGCTCCCAGCTGGAATCGTCCCGCATATGCGGGACCGCAAACCCCTGTTCTATCCATATGACGTATTTAGTGCGCAACCGTTAGAAAACGGTCTCGTTTTTTAGTCCGTAATTGGAAACTATAAAGATACGAGTTCAATTGAAGAAGTGGGGTGTTTCACAAAGAAACGGATTAGAATAAAACTAAGAACGACAAATCGAATTACTTATAAGCCTACTATGAGATAAGGAAAATTGCATTTCACCTAGTGGAAACAGCAATTAGGTATGATAATACAGTTATAACTCGTAAAAAAAGAGACCAAAATCTAACGGTCTCATTTAGTGCTCCCAGCAAGAATCGAACTTGCATCTGAGGTTCCGCAAACCCCTGTTCTATCCATTGAACTATGAGAGCAATCCATTTCTGCAATCGATATTTTATCAGATTAAAAGCAATTTATCAGGGTTTAGTTTGGGGTGGATTTGGGGACTTTGTTTGCGTTGAACTTTCAACATTAACCTTCTTTTGTAACCAGGCACCCATTTTTTCTACTTGACCAAGCTCAGGTTTTTCCATGATCAAGTATTTTTCTAATATTGATTGGATTGCTTCTTTCTTTTGTTCTCCTAACACAATCATGAGACGAGGTGGCAAGCTAACAAAATTTTCTATCATTACTACTTCCTGTCCAAGTTTAGTTTCAAACCAAAACCGTCCTAATTGAGCCCATTCATACAGTTTATCAATAGAAAATACCCCTTTATTTGTGATCCTGTGTTCAACTTTTTCAGGCTCAACCGAAGTAATAATGTAATAAAAAAAGGCCATGGCAATGATGGCCATAATAAAAAGAAATTCTTTAATAAATAGCAGAATTACACACACGAGAAAAATGATTGAACCAGCTGTCGTATAAAATTCCCTGTCTTTTCGCTCAAAAGGCCTTGACGCTGATCTCCATGCCAAAAGTACTTTCATCGGTTCACGAACTACAGACACAGGCATTGGTTCTTGGTAGGTAGCTACGTTGGGATCAAAATTTTGGTTTGTATGTGGGTCAGTTTGAGAAGTATGTACTTGATCCATAGTAGTTTATAATAGCACAAATTGAGCCGATAACCCAAGATGAAAAGTTGTCCGTTTCGGGTTAAAATAGCACATCAGGGAAGAATCGTACCGCATCTATTTTGTGCAAAGCACAGAGAGATCTTGCTGAAACTGAAAGTTTTAGTATAGTGGTCAAATCCGATTGTTTGATAGAAAAGTTCGGAAAATTGGATATCTGGAAGGGTCGCACCGTGCATGTTCCGATAGGAACAGGCCGCCCTGTTGTTAATACAACAGGGTAGTGGTCAAATCAGTAAGTTTAAATAATGCAGTAAGCAAGAAATTTTGATGGAAGGGTCGCATAGTGGTCGAGTGCACCGGTCTTGAAAACCGGCAAGCGAAAGCTTCGCGAGTTCGAATCTCGCCCCTTCCGCAGATTATTTTATGAGCATAATATACTTAATTTTACTTAGCGGAAGCATACTCGTAACTATCTTTTTGTTAGGTATAGGTGCAATGGGTTTAGTTCAGAAACGAGTGTGGTGGTACGACAAACATGTATCCACTATGCTTGAAATTACAGGTAAAGATTCTACTAAATACTGTTTGTATTATATTTTTGCAGGTTTACTATGGGGAATAGCTACATATCTTCGAATAACTGAGTAGTTATTATCTCGCCACTGTTACCACCCATACCTTCTCGGCACCCAAACCTTTTAGTACTTTAGCACATGCCTGACAGGTAGAACCTGTAGTCCAGACGTCATCAACTAAGAGTATATTTCTGCCCTCAAGCGGTTTTTCGCCTAATTTGAGCAGTTTTGGATTAGCTGTAAACATATCTTTAGTGTTAAGCATTCGCTCCTGTTTGGTCAGCTCTGCCTGAGGTTTAGTGTATTTTGTACGGATCAGTATTTTCGTGCTAATGGCTAATTGCCAGGCGTTTTGAAGCTCTCTGGCAATTAATTCAGCCTGATTAAATCCCCGATAACCCAAGCGCTTTGGATGAAGAGGAATCGGAATGATAAGAGGTTTTGATTCAAGAAATGCTTCAAACGGTTGTGATGTTTGTCTCTGTCCTATAAATCTATGTATCAATTCTTTTATGCTGGCATAGTAAAACCGGTACTTAATTTCTTTGATAATTTTTTGCGTTACTTTTTCATAATTCCAACAGGAAATAAGCCCATCGACACTACCCCTGCATGAGTTGTGAAGATTACCATCAGGACAAACCTTGAGACAATCAGGACAAATGAAACCATTGAGCTTACTCATATCCTTTTGGCATGTGGGGCATATAAAATATCCAAATCGATCGCATGAGAGGCAAATAGGAGGGAAAATGAGGTGCAACAAACTCAGTAACATAAAAATTAACCACAATTTACTTACATAAGTAATATTTGACACCATCCAGTATAATAGAGTGTGGAAATTCAAACCATGGGGATGCCTAGATTCGACAGTTTTGTTCTTTGAAAATCTGCACACCGACTTTGAAATGTAGTCGTAAAACAATTTCAAAACACAAATGCTGACGTACGCGTCATCAAAACTGGAGTTCAACGAGTAGTAGCTGATGCCAAAGAAAGTATCCGCGAAACAGTTGCCAGTTTCCAAAGACCAGTAGTTAATGCTTTATACGCTTAATTGCTTCTAAGGACATTCACAATAACTTTTCTTATCGGAGTCGATTGTGGGTGAAACCAAACGATAGGTGTAGTTCCGTAATTGCCAAGCGGAATCAAATTTAGGCTAAACTGAAAAGACATGAGTCGTTTGCTAATCATCTTTTCAGTACACTAGCAAACTACGTGTGTAGACGATTGAGAAGTCAAAGCTAGACGGGGGTGCGATTCCCCCCATCTCCACACTCCGCACTTTCTTAACAGAAAGTGCTTCGCGTGGCAGGCCACTCTTATTTTTCGTATTAGTGTGATCATTGATGCGGAGTGTGTTCCGCGAAGCTTTTTAAAGTGAAGTGGGACTGCCTTTTAGTACATTTTGTGTACTTCAAACTTAGTAAAAGCATGTATTATGCATATATTCTTCAATTAGCAAACGGATCTTATTATCACGGTTTCTCTACAAATTTGGAAAATAGAATTAAAGAACATTGCCAAGAATTTGTAAGTCATACAAAAAACCTAAGACCTGTCGAATTGGTTTTCTATGCTGCGTTTGAAACCAAGAAGAAAGCGTTTGATTTTGAAAAATATCTAAAGACAAATTCTGGTTTTGTGTTTAGGAATTAAAGTCTTGTATAGTGAATATAAACTAATAAACTATCATCATGAAGATCTTGGTTGTTGTTGATGTCCAAACCTATTTTCTAAACGATCATACAATACATCTTCCCAAGGCTATTGCAGAGTGCATAGAAGCCCATGTATTTAATGATGTTGTTTTCTTCCAGTACGTAAATCATCCCAATTCTAACTTTGTTAAACTTTTCGCTTGGAACCATATGATGCATGGCAAAGAAGTCGAACTGGCTTCTGAGTTAGTTCCGTATGCCAACAAGCATCACACGTTTAATAAACATACATTTTCAATATTCGGATCAGATGAATTTGTTAGGTATCTTGCAAATAAGAAAGATGTTGAGCTCTACCTGTGCGGAATTGACACTGACGCATGTGTTCTTGCCAGCGCATTTGCAGCATTTGAAAAAGATCATAATGTGAAAGTTATTGAAGACCTATGCGCTTCACACCATGGGCTCAAATTCCATCAAGACGCGATTGAACTAATGAAAAGAAATATTGGTAAAGTCTGCATTGTAAATGCTGTTGATTTAAAGAAATAAAATGGGCAAGTTGCTGATCATCCCAACAAACTATAACGAAAGTTTTCGTTCCCTACTATAACCTATCACCTAAAACCTCTTCAGTATTTTTTCTTGCTCTCTCATCTGGTCGCGCTTGCGGATTGCATCCCGTTTTTCAAATTCCATTTTCCCTTTTGCCAAAGCTATTTCAACTTTAATTTTTCCTTGCTTTACATACATAGCAGTCGGAACTAGCGTCATGCGTTTGGTATCCAATTTTTGGGAAAGTTTCAGAATCTCGCTTTTGTGCATGAGCAGCTTGCGGGTCCGTTTAGGTTCGTACTTTTCGTTATCAGCAAATGAATAAGGAGAGATCAGAACATTAAGCAGCAATAGCTCTCCACCAACAATTTTTACAAAGCCATCTTTTAATGATACCCGTCCTAGCTTGACACTTTTTACTTCTGACCCAATAAGAACAATACCAGCTTCAAAACGGTCAAAAAGTTGAAATTCGTAACTTGCATATTTATTCACAATCTTCATATTCGTTTGTACTCAATTTCTTCTTATATAAAATGGCAAAATGGCTATTGTTCCCGTTATTTTAACCCAATTCCCCATATCTTACCATCTTTTAAGACCAGAATTTTACCGATTGCCTCGGATACGACAAAATCATCACACATTTTAAGGCCTTCCCAGCTATACTCAGCTACAAATTCACCGCGCTTGCTTACAGCAATAACCCTTCCCTGTTTTTTGTCTAGTATATATACATCTTTTTGATTTTCATCAGTAAAAATATAACTTGCTTCTTGTATTGGTTTATCCAAACCAAAATCGGGAAAAAGGGCGTCCCTCAAACCACTTGTGTATTTTTCCAGTGAACCATCTTTGTATAACACCCAAACAGACCCATCCACTGATATACCTACCGCCCCACTTAGGTCTTGTTGCTCGTTAAAAAATTCCTCAGATTTTGATAAACCATCTTTGGTCCCCCTAAACCGCAATACTTGACCGGCTAGCACATCCAAAACATACAAATTATTCCCATACCCAACCAGATCAGACACCTCAGTTTTTGACAGAGTAAAGCTCTTAATCTGTTTTTGGCTCAGTTTATCAACAACTGATAGCTTATTTCCTGATAGTAGAAACAGCCAAGTTGGTACTGATGCAATCCTCGAATTTGACTGTATTACTGAGCTTCCTGCAATCACTTTAGATGATTTTGACTCCAAAGAGACTGTTCCTGCAATCTTATTTGATGTATCCAATAGACTTATTTCATCATCTGAAAGTGTCATTTGTGTTGGTATAAATACATCTTTTATCAAAAGTGGGTCAAAATACTGGGGCACCTCTTGTACTAAAATGAGACCGGATACAAGTTCATACGCAAGAGCTACCTCACGGTCTAGATTTTGCACCATTTGCGAAGATAGCTGGTTTTCAGTTTTGTACGCTTGCAATGCCTGCCTTGCTTCCGTAAGCAGCACCTTAGCTCTTGCTGGGTTGAGTTGCTCTAGTGATTTGGCTTGCTCCAGCCGGTAACGTACATTATCGATAAGCTGTTGCTCTTTTTGAGATTTCATAAACTGCTGACGCTTGGAAATACCCAAACCAACACTAGTTGTAAGCAGCATTAAAAATACGATTGATAGAATGAGGGCATATTTTCTTCTTTTATCCAATAGTATTGGTTTTCGTTGCAAAATATCAGGAACAAGTGTTGAAGGACTTGATATATTTTTTCTTGATATTAGATTAGAGGTTGTCCTTTTAAGCCACATTAGAGCACGGGGACTGATCTTCTTCTTGAAGCTTTCCATTACGATAATTTTGCTGGATAATTGATATGCTTTAGAAAGGTTTTCGATTAGCGCTTGTAGCTTTTCAATCTCCGATTGAGAAATGGATTTTATACGCTCAAGCATATGCTGGTTGCCGGCTAGTAACATATCACCTGCAACGAATGTGCCTGAAACTCCTTCCGCAGTAATAATCATCTGATACAACTCCCTACCTCTCTTTAATAAAACCATTTGCGGTGTAGATGATTGCAGTTCCATATGCATTTCATTACCCTTTTGCTTAAATTGTCCTACTAATACGGAACACTTAACTACTTTTGGGTCTATGCCAGACAGCCAAGATACAAGTTGAGTAAACGTTGGAATTGAAGCCTGTAATTGAGCAGTTATTTGTTTTGCATACGAAGTGATATCCAAACCATACAGCAAAGGTTGCATTTCAACACTCACAAACCGCTGAGTAGCCTCGTGCCACTCAACAATTGTATGAGATTGATTAGTTTGGTTTTGAGTTAACTGCTCTTTTAGGCCATGGATAATGGTAGTATTAATGGGCATAACAATTAAACCCACATTGCTGGGTTACAAACATTGTATACGGAATAGATAAAAAACTACATTATTGCAGTTTGGTAAGAAGCGTATTTATAAAATTACCAACGCGAAAATAAAGGCACCGATTGCGATAAGTAGGTGGATAAATCCGATTAATTTGATATGTTGAGATAAAGAGCTGATAAGAGTACCGGTCATTAGTGATATTTGGCGAACAACCAATACTGCAAAAGCAACATATAATCCTATTGCAACAAGATACATCAGTTTTAATAGTAACAAAGCCACGGTAACTGTCTCGGGAGGAAGTGTTTCCATTATGTTTGCCATATTAATTTACCCTCCCCTCAATTTTTTCTTGTTCTTCCTGTAATATTAATTGATTTAGTACTTTTGCCAGACGGGATGGTTGGGGAACAAACTCCATCTCAAATTCTCGTTTCTCTGCTGCTGTTTGGATAGTAACAGTACCAAAATCAAATAGAGACTGAATAAATCCGCCCTGAATATATGTTACATCTTCAATTTTTTCTATTTTTGCCTCAGATATTCTTTTATAGACAAGCGAGTAAAAGTCAATATCCACGATGCGCTCATCCGTAATGATGTACACATTATATAGCCATGATAATGTCTTTTCTATTACATACGCTGCCACCAATAAATACCACAATATGTAAGTCATCATCTGATACTGCCCCGGTAAAAGCTCTAATACACCAAAAAAGGGAAAGAGGAAGGATAAAAAAATGAGAAATGCAGCCATTAAAATCCATGGAATATTTGTAATAAAATGACGTCGAAGCAAAAGAATAATCTGTTCTTTTGTTTCTTGACTTTCAAATTTAATAGCTTTTGGATAACTATCAAAACCAGCAAAAAAACTTTTACCCATATGGCGTAGATCTTTTTCAAGATCGGCAAGCATGGTACGGCTAAGAGGAAACGATTGCTTTGCTGACTGGGTAGCTTTTGTTGAAGAAGGGTTTTTGTATATTTCTTGAACCATATGTATATTATATCAGAATTTAATCTACCTATTCATAACTCAACATAATGTACCAATACTACTTTTTTTCGATATTAAATAATCCTGATGTGAGATGAATGGCTCCGGGAGCACGTAAATTAAATATTTTATAGAATTCATCACCACTAAAACGTAAGGTGCCACGGTTTGTACCAACAGCAACCTCAGCTGTAACGCCAGAGTTACTATATGTTACTGAAACAGAGCTTACGGATGATACAGCACCCCCTCTATTGTTGGCCTCATTCCGCAACTGCTCACGCGACCAGGTATCGGGAATAGATTCGCCAAAACAGGATGAATCGGTCTGAGATAAATGTCCTTGTGTGCCATTATCTGCTTTATATACAATCAGCGCATTCACAATATCAGAAAACTCATCACTATTTAACCAAGGATGGGAACGTCCGCAGGTGGTCCCTCCCCTGGTACGATACCAAGCTTTATAAAACCAGGGCGATCCACCAATTTTTTCATAGGCGTCGTTCGTCCATCCTGAACGGCCATTTTTTGTATCCCAAAATCCTGGCGTACTATAACCATTGTGGCTATAGCTTTCCTGATAACCTCCGGACGTAGAGGCATACCAAGCAGAAAATGGCTGCCCATTGGCCATCAAAACCCACCCTTTTGTATCATTGACAGCCTGCTCCCAGTTGCCTCCTTTTGGCTCGGGTTTGAATACCTGGCAAGCTTCTGTGGCACAAATTGATCCTGATCCATTATTGGTCCGAGCTAAAGCATACGATCGTGCTGCTACAGCCTGGGCTCGCAAGGCCGCCATACCACCATTATCACCCCATCCGTTTGGTACTTCATAAATCCGCTTGGCATATTCTTCTAAAGAGTAACTACCATACCCATCGACCTTGATTTGGATATTGGTATCATAATCTTTTTTAATCTCTATACCACCCCCATAGTAAGCCCTGAGAATATCCTCAACACTCTGCCCTTCTTTGGCCCGACCATACGCACCATACTGGCTCATTCCCTTAAAGTGGGGAGCACCAAATGAGAACGCTGCAAACGCAGGTGAAAATCCTGGGTTATAGCCGGGTTGGGAAGCAGGGTCATCAGCTAAAGGTACACTTCCAACTGAAGTCTGGAATGTTTCTGTTTTTTTAGCCAATAATTCTTTCTGCTTTACACTCAGCTCTGTAATTTTTTGCCCAAGTGAGCGCTGGTAAGCCTTAGCTCCCTCAATTTCTTTTTGAAAAAAAGCCAGTTGGGGTTTGAGCCGCTCCCCTAGATTCTCAAGCGTTTTCTTGTCTTGCTCAACTTTCTGCTTATCCTGCTCAAGATCAGTCAAATCTGACGAAATTGAAATAATTTCATCTTTATCTTGCCTGGCAACTGCTCGCTGATACCCCAAATGGCGGGCAATACTCCCTAATGATCCCTGACTAAAGAAAGCTAATAGTTCTCTAGGCATGCGCAATTGCTTATATAAGTTTTCAGCACGGATAGAGAGTAATTCATATTGATATGATAGGTCTTTTTCTCGTTTTTGTATATCTTTTTCCAGGTTTTTAATATTTTCAGCGGCCCTATCCATACTCGATTGGATAGCCCGCAAACGCAATTCGATCTGTCCCGCCTCAATCTCCAGAGGTTTAGTTGCATCCTCACTCATCTTTTTAGCTTGTTCTAGTTCTACGATTTGTTTACCAATATCCTCTAACTCATCAGCTTTAGAACTAGTAGTAAGTAGTAAGTAGTAAGTAGTAATGGAAAGCGCCAAAATAGCAATTATTGAGACACATCTTTTCATGCCTCTAAATTGATACTTGTAAATTGATACTTGTAACTTTCTGTTCATAGATTGCTCTCGTTCCTATTGTAGCGCATCCACATAAGCCTACGTTATGAAATCAAGCTCTTAGCTAAAAACCAACAAGCAATGAGCGAAGCGGAATCCAGCTCTGCAGGACAACGAATATTCCTCCTCTGCAATTTTTTTAGTGAGTATGAGATAATAATCCTAATTATTCAAAGGAAGGTTTTAAGTTTATTGTATGCTTAAAAGAGGTGTTAGAATTATTATTTCTTTGGTCTTCATCACTTTATTGTTGACAGAAAGCCTCTCGCGCATACATGCCTCCCCTTTATGCGCCGATGCAAACATCCAAGTACAGGTTGAACCAGATCCAATATATAGTCGAGTAACCCCAAACATGAAACTTACCGTCAGCGGAAGACAGCCAACTTATAAAGTATTAATTAATTGCGATCCCGTTATTAATGGCTGCGTACTAAACCGCTACGAACAGAATGTTCAAAATAACATTCCCGTCACAATCACTGATAGTAGAGCTATACAACTCTTTTTTGGTGAGTTTGGGTATAGAAGTGGGCAACGAATAGTGTGGGTATATACCGGTGATGGTAGCACACAACTTTGTCATTCTTTTTATACGATTAAGCGAGGCCAGGTCAATCCCTCCTGTGAAAGCCTTACCATTACTCCAGATACAAACGCAGCCGGTACAAAAACATGTTTTGATTTAACTACAAAAAATATTACAGTTATTAGCAATAATGTTACAGAGGGGGGTCAACCAGTTGATTCAAGTTTTTTCAATCCATTTGTTATTCGCATAGATAATAGAGCTTTTGCTACAAAAGTAAACATATCAAACGGATCGATAAGCCCTCCCGCACAAATTGATATCAGTTCGCTTTCCCTAACTCAACATAAATTAGTATTAGAAAATAATGACTCTATTGTCTGCGAAAGCGGATTTACCAAGCTTGAGGTCTGTAATCCTGAAGATGATACTGTTGAGGATACAAATACAACAGAAGGTCCTCCGGTAAAAATAAAGCCTGACACATGTTTTTATAATAATGATTCCACACAACCTGGTGTAAAAACTGCGCTTGGTTGTATCCCCTACGAACCCATTCCATTGATAGGCTGGGTGCTTCGATGGGGAATAGGCCTTGGCGGTGGTATTGCCTTTTTACTTATGGCGTTTGCTTCATTTCAACTCATGACATCTGCGGGTGATCCCGAAAAGCTTAAAAATGGTAAAGAGATGTTTGTTTCCGCAGGAGCTGGTTTGGTATTTATCATATTCTCTGTGTTTTTACTCCAACTCATAGGGACAGACATATTACAAATTCCAGGATTTAGCAGATAAAAACATATGGCTGATATACTTGCTTTTTCACTACCGGGAATCCCAGGCAAACCAGTGCCGGATCCTATCGGTAATAATGCTCCAGCTGATCTGCCAAAGGTTGGCGCAGGCCTGTTTAACAGCAATCAAACAATCGGACAGATGATCACAGCTTTTACTCCCTACATTTTTGCTTTTGCGGGCATCGTTTTATTCGTACTGTTTGTATCTGCAGGTTTTACCCTACTTACTGCAGTTGGAAACAAGGACAAGATGCAAAAGGGTAAGTCTATGATGACCTCTACTATAGTAGGTTTTGTCATTATTTTTCTAGCTTACTGGATTATGCAGCTATTGGAACTTATTTTTGGTATCAACCTGGGTTTTGGTGCTGTAAAACTATCAAACCCGTGATACTAACACCCTACTTAATCTTATGTATATAAAGATTAAGTAATTCCAATAAACTGCCTGACGTAAACTAATTAATTAGCTCTTCTTATACTTTGGTCGTTTTTTTTTCATGAGCGCAGTATAATGCTCTCCATATGGAGAATTCCCAACTACCAAAACATGTCGCCTTTATCGTCGATGGCAACCGTCGATGGGCAAAACAACACCACCTCCCCAGCATTGCAGGACATAGGCGCGTCGTTGATACAACCCTTGATAATATAGTCTGCCACAGCCTTGAGTTGGGTATTCCATACATTACTTTTTGGGCATTCTCGACTGAAAACTGGAGGCGGGGGGCGGAGTTTGTCAACAAACTGTTTAATTTGCTCGGCTATGCTCTGGATAAAAATACCCAGAAATATGAAGAAGCTGGGGTTAAGTTCAATACCATTGGTGATATTTCAAAACTACCAGTCAATCTTCAAAATAAATTAATCAATTTAAAAAACAGATCTCACGACAAACATCGGCTAACGGTTACAATTGCCATAAACTATGGCGGAAGGGATGAAATAATCAGGGCTATGAAAAAAATGATCCAATCTCCTAAATTTAATCCCGATATGGTTAACCAGTTAACAGAGCGTGATTTTGGCCAATATCTTGATACGTATGACATGCCTGACCCTGATATTATTATCAGAACTGGCGGGGATGTCCGTCTTTCGGGCTATTTACCATGGCAGTGTCAGTACAGCGAATTGTATTTTACAAAAACGCTTATGCCAGATTTTAGTATCAAAGAATTTGATGAAATTTTACGAGATTTTTCTTCAAGGGATAGAAGATTTGGTGGGAACAGTAAATAGTTAATACACCAAGTAGTTAGTAGGGTTGTTTTAGACACTCACATTCACAACCTACAAACTACAACATACACATTGCCACAATACACTCCTAGACGAAAACTAATAGAGAAACGCAAGCAACACCAAGAAAAGAAAGAACGATGGCGTAATAGATTTTCTATAATTAAACGTACAGTAAGCACCATCACACATGAACATAAAGAACCAGTAAAACCATGCAATCAAGAGAGTCCAGTAGATATTAGTTCTACCAATACTGATAAAAACTCCCCAAAAACTACACAAACAAACATTGAAAAGATCAAACAAGTTCAGGTAAAACCAAAAAATACCAAACTGGCTGGAGCACATACCACACCTAAGCAAATTCTGCATACCATACATAACTTACTAGTAGATACATACATTCCAAAACTAAGGGTGATTATGTCGGGCTTTAATGGAAAACCAGTAAAGCACTATGGGGCAATAAAACACATTCGAAACAAATTAAGTAACTATAAACTGTTATTCAAATTTGGGAATACAATAAGAAAACGCGTAAATGTAACGGGTCGATTATGGGGATGGAGGTACTATTCCTGCTTAACGATAATAACCCTACTGCTTATAAATCAAACATACCATACATCACATATAAATAAACTTTATTCAAGATTTCCTTACACAAAAAACATAAACAAATACCCTGCCCTGCCCAGTAGCTGGCTTAACTTAAGTAAGCAATATTTTTTACGTAACCAAGAAGAAGAATCAAGGGTAGCGCTTGAAAGAGCTAAACAGTACATACAACTTTCTCATCCAATAAGTACGCTGCTATACAAGAATACACTTAACGAGACAGAAACTTTACTACAATCTCCTCAGAGACGACGTGAACAACTTGCTAGACTTGCCCAACTATTAGACAAATACCCTTATAGTTGGCAGCTGTTAGCACTTAAATCTCATTATGAACAGGAATTGTATGATACACAAAAACACTACTCAACTCTTCAGCAGACTCAATGGCTAAATCCACTATGGAACTCACCTGAGTATGTAGCTACAAAATAAATCAACTGGCTCTATCCATAAAAAAGGGACAGGCCTTGTGAGCTTGTCCCTTAATTTGTTTTCACTAGATGTTTATTCTGAAGCCGGCTTTTCCTCTGAGTTTTCTCCACTCTCCTGCTCTGTCTGAGCTTCATCTGTTTCACCTTCTGCAGCTGCTTCGTCTGCTGCAACCTCTTCAACTTCTTCTTTAGGCGCTTCAGCCTTGACAATTACCTCTTCGTCCTCTAGTTGTATTTCTATTTTGGTTCGGTCTATTTGCAATTCACTTGCAACTATTGTGTCGTCAATGTTTTCTAGCTTGGTAATATCAACCTCAATTTGTTCAGGCAGATCTGTTGGTAGTGCCTCAACCTCAACCTGATCCCTAAGCTGAATAATCAAAGCTCCTTGGGTTTGGGCGGGTGCTTCCCCAACCAAAACCAGGTCTATCATTGTTTTAATTTTCTCTTTTAAATTAACCTGGCGCAAGTCAATGTGTAGAACCTGTCTGGTAATTGGGTGAAGCTGCGGAGGTCTGATCAATACAGGACGGTTTTTGGGCTCCCCTTCAATGGCTAGGTACACGATGGAGCTTTCTCCAGCCTGACTATATGCGCGCCGAAACTCGTCAAATGATATGCTAAGAGCCACTGAATTAATATGGCTTCCAAATACATTAGCAGGGATCAGTTTATCTTTGCGAAGTTTTTTTACCTGTCTACCGAAAACTTCTCGTTTTTGAGCAGTAAGCGAAATTTTATCAACCATACAATTAGTAGTTAGTAGATAGTAGATAGTAGTTGGGTTATCACCCTACTACACACCAAAATCTAAACATACAAAAGTTCTATTTTCGAGAGTAGATTTTATCAGATTTATCGAGAAAATGAAACGGCAAAGAACAAATCTGTTTCAATATCTTTAACTAGCTTCAAAGATCCACTGCCAGTCTCTGTCTGGTGTGTAATTTTTTCCGGTCTCCATAAAGGGGGATACTCAATCACTAACTGTACGGGCATAACACCGACACCCGATTGTTTAGCAATAAACATTGAAACGTTTTTTATATCTTTTTGAGATCCCTCCATGCCATATTCAATCTGTATGGTACGTTTTGACAATGGAGGTACCTCAATATAAAAACCAACGCGTTTTTTATCACCCTCTTCAACTATTTCTATTTCAGTTGATTTAAGTTCTATGTACTCAAAATTATCATTTGTAACGCCCACTTTCTTTATGTTTGCATTTTGAGAAAGATATAACCAAACCATGGATTTATAGCTCCCTGATGGCCACATTTCTGTCTGGCTCATATTGTTTAATTCATATTTTACTTGTATATCTGAAGAGCCTGTATTTCCCAATTTGACATTAGCAGCAAGGTTTCTTTGTATATGATAATTGCTTTTATTAATACCCACATTAGCTTCAATGGGCATTATAAAACCAGGCATATGCAAATCGCCAAACTCAACCACCTGCGACATAGTTTTTGGCACTTCTCCTTTCCATAGCTGGTGACCATCATCAATAAAAGATTCATCATATACCATAATATGTCTTTTTCTTGCCTGTTCAGATATTACCGGAAGTATTCCTATCACCTGATCAGATGGCATAGATTTTATTTTTTCAACAAGCCTAATACTAAGCAGTTGCAAAAAACTTGTCTGCTTGTTTCCATTACTTCCAATGGCTGATGTGGCATGGCTGAATAATCGCTCCAGTGTATTGTCGGCTGTAATGGTTTCATTTAGCTCTGGAATAAATACTCCGCCAAGCAAATGTAAAATATCTTTAAAATAATAAGAGTCAACCGCAATCACAGCACTAACTTTGATCCCCGTCTCTTTTTCAATAAACCAGGCAATTCGCGGAGCACTTTTTCCATAAAAATTTGCATACATATTAGCATCACGAAGCCACCACTGTTTCTCTCCTAAGCGGCCATTAATTACTGGCGCAATATCATCAGGAGGCTGCACAACACCTTGTAACGACGCATCCAATTCATCAACGCTTTTTACCTGCACATCCAATAGCTTACCCTTCTCGATTGTTAAAAACATGATCGAATCCATATATCCCCCCGTTGGTCGTAGTTCAAGACTGTCCTGAATGGCTATAGCAATTATCTTGCGCTGCTCACTAAGCATGCTGGTGCTCAACAAAACTAAGCTTTCACCCCAATTTACATTCCACTCTCTCAGTAACCCAATATCACTTCCTAACATGTCCTGTAATTCGTTTTTTTTATAGCGAGCTTCTAAAAATGCTAGTTTTTCTGACAATGACAGCGTGTTCTGTTTTGCCTGATCTAATGTATTGACCATATTTACTGAATCCCGTCCAAATATCGCATCCACAACCTTCTCAGTGTGTAAAAAAAGCTGATTTGCATCAGAAACTACTCCGAGCAGATCTTTGTATACCAACAACGCTTCAGCTTGTTGTGTGGTATCAACACCAAACAGTGCATGCTGCCACTCTACCCATGGCAGTATTTTTCCTGCAGTCATTACCAGCATGGAATCTGTCCAATAGTCAGGTTTAATGCTGGTTGACTTCAATAGTGAGTTTGTTATTGCAATATTGTGATTACGGGCAATTTTTGAACCAGTTATAAATAGTAGTTGCGGAAGAATAAATAGCAACAAAATCATCACAAAGCCAAATATTACATACCTGGTTGATGTATGAGCAATTCCCGTAAAGCCAGGCAATCTCCCTATTACATTACTAAACGGTGAGGTTATCTGTACTGGCGGCTGTATAGTAAACACAGGTAACTTGTTTTTAGAATTTTTGTTTATAAGCAGCTCAGTGTTTGGTTGGGATTTCTTGGGATTATCAAATTTCCCTTCTTCATCTTGTAATCTATGAACATTTATCCTATCAAAAGAGTCACTGTTTTTAGAGTCATAACCATCCTCAGTTGCTTGAGATGCTTTGTGTTTTATTGGTAAATTATTTATAGAGAGAGTTTCAGCTACTGTCTGGGTGGTGGGTTGTTGATATTGATGGTCTACAGACACAGACTTACCTAACCACTCAAACGTATTTTGTAGGATTGTATTAATATTACAGCGCGGAAACCATCCAAGCACTTCCTGACTAAGCAACATTGCCTGAGTTAATCCTTGTTTTTCTGTAATTTCTTTTTCGAATGTGTTAACTATGCGTATAGACTTTCCCAGGGCTTGCTCAATAAATTTTACGAGATTAAATAAAGACAAACCCTCCTTATTGACCAGAGCATACATTTTCCCGTTTGAACTCTGCGAAAACATAGCCTTTATCATGCCAAAGGCTATGTCACTAATGTGGGTTGGATATAGTAGCTGATTTCCATCTCCAACAACCTCAACACATCCCTGTTTCACGGCTGAAATATAGCACTTAGTAATTGGATTGCTGGAAGCGATGGACATTCCAGCTCCACTAGGCTCCGTGATGCGAACTATACGCACATCCAATGCGTGTGCTTTGCTGTAGGCAAAAACAAGGGATTCAAATTTTTCCTGAATTTCCCAATATCTCTCTGTTTTATCTCCAACATCTTTTCCTTTAACTAAGGAAGCGTTTTCTTCATACAATGATTCAATACACCCCAATAGAAGTTTTGCTTCAGCTTTTTGACACCAACTCATGTACCGCTCAAATCCCAATTTGCGATACGTTTCCTGATATATATACTTAGGATCTCTGTGTTCATATAAATCAATCAATTCTAGGTAAAATATGTAGTCAGGTTTAGTTGAAAACAAAATCTCTAAATCTTTATTTGATGTGGATAAAACTGATAAATTTGAATTTTCTTTCAGTTGTTGTAGGTTATTATTAGTTTTTCCAGAGGTATCATCCACAATCACAACTCTACAACCCTGACTCAGCATTTGACGTGCAAGCTCACATCCCAAAAAATCGCCACTTCCCACTATTACGCAGTAAACTCCATTATTTGATTCTGTTGAAAATTTTTTGGGCATGAGCAGATTTAGTATCTAATGTCCTTATTGTAGCTTAAACAGAACAAAACTTCGATTTTTATCAAAGAACTGTTTTTAATATAAGGGAATGGAGTTGATTATTGAGAATCAAGTGCTTTATTAACCATGCTATCAGCTCTTGCGTTATACTCTCGCTTAACTGATGTAAAACGGACTATAAAGCCCCTATTTTTCATGTCTTGGATTATTTTAAATGTATTTTCTGCTATTGCACGTAAACGTTCATTTTTAATTTTATATATACCCTGTAACTGACGAACAACTAGTTCAGAATCAAGGAAACAATCTACTTCTGCTTTTAGGCTCCCATTGTCTGATACATACCTAAGGGCCTCCTGTATGGCGATATGCTCTGCCTCATTGTTTGTCGCCAAACCAATACAACGAGATTCTTCAGTATCTTTCTGTCCATTTTGTTCAATTACATATCCTATCGCTGAAGGTCCGGGATTACCCCTTGAACCTCCATCACTGTGTATGATTATGTTATTTATATCATTTATACTCATATTATATACTATAGGTTTAATAACATTAGTATGGTTATCAATTATAATTCTTATCTTTAGAGTAACAGATTCGGAGCCATTTCAACCAAAAACTTTCACGTCTTACCATATTCTTAACTACTACTTTTAAAGAGTATACATATTTGAGTTTAAAGAGAAAATATGTATGCTTCATACTCTCAACTTATAAACCTAATGTAAAAACAGTAAATCTCAATCAATGCTAGCACGTAGGTTAAACTTTTTCAGTTTCTTTTACATTAATTACTACTCCAACCGCAACCAACAAAACATACAAAGTCTGGGGTTGGGTTATAAAGTAATGGTCCAATGAGGCCATAATACATAGTGGCAAAACAATTAAGTACGCTTGTTTGTTAAAGAAACTAGTATATAAAACTTTTTTTAATAAAATAAGGACACAGAACATTAGTACTGGAGCCACTCCAATTGATACAATACATTCCCACAGAGCATTATGGATAGGTTGAAGTGTGTGTATTGAAATAGTATCAATGTGATGCAGAATACTTCCAAACCACCCTACCCCAACCAATAAATCCAAGAAGTTAAGCTGTAGAGATGTAATAATTTTTGTTCTTGAAACAAAATCATAGGTTTGTATGGGGAAATACATGAGTATTAATGGAGATAATACTAAAAACAGCAAAAACAAAGAAACAATAACATGTTTTACTTTTTTACTACTTTTACATACTGTTAAGCAGATCAAAATATAGACTAAAGCAGCTAACCAGACCGTATGAGATGCGCTGACAAGTAGCAATACTGTTCCTATTACATATACCAATTTGGTCGACTTAGTTATTTTATATTTTTGGGTAATTAGGTGGATGATAAGCATGCTAACAAAAACGTAAGCAGCCATGGTGTTTGGATGTGAAAACATTGCATACGGTCTCAGCAAAACTGTCCCCATGATTGACTGAGTTGCTATACCGGGGGTACTTGTTGTAAATCTCCTTTCTCCAATAAAATGCAACATTCCACCTACCGAGCCAGAGCTAAATACTTGAAGAATAGATATAAGTGCAATACATATAATTTGTATGATTAAAATTTTTAAAATGTAATTTTTTATTTCAAAAAAAGTATATTTAAAAGAGGCTACCAACAGTAATCCAAAAAACAATCTAAAGGACCAAAAAAGGTGTGTTAACCATTGGTCTATCCACAATAATTGCACTATATTCCACACAAACAATACCATGGCCAGTTTACCAACAAAACTATTAATACATACTTCCCTAAACCATATACCGATAAATATTGCCGCAACAAAAGCCACCAAATCGGCTGGATATATGAATGCACTTAAATAATCTATTCTATAGCCTCTTAATAGTAAGTTGTCCTGCCAAAACCGTAAACCAAGCTGAAGAGGTAAAAGGCTCAAAAAAACTACTTGAAAAATTTTGAGAAGTATAAGACTGTGTCGCGAACCCATAATCTTAAGTATATCTTATGGCGCCACAAGCTAACAGCAGTTTATTATTGGGGAAAGACAACCAACCGCCGCTCCCTACCCTCACCCACCGATTCTGTTTTTATACCAGGCTCATCTGAAAGAATCATATGAATGTGGCGTCTTTCTTTTGCGTTTAAATAGGGTAGCGTATACGAGGTATGGGTATGCAACACCTCTTCAACGGCTCTTTTAGCCATATTTTCGAGCTGTTCTTGCCGTTTTTGCCAGTAATCACTGACATTTAAGGTTATTTTTAACCACTGACCAGTCCGCTTATAAAGAGCGTGCCCCAAAATAGTTTGTAATGCCGATAACGTTTGACCGTGATATCCTATTAATACCCCAGTATCCTCCGTATTAACCTGAACTAAATATCCATCCCCTTCTGTAATAATATCTACCGAACAATCATATTCAAGAAATGATAAAAGTTCTTTAGTCACGCTCAGTATTTCATCTTGAATATGCTCCATATTTTGAATCAATTGGGGCTTACAGCCACAAGAGAATTTATAATTATTTAAACAAATTATTTTTGCTCAAGTTCAGCCTTATTTTGTCTCTGCATATACAACTGCTGAACCACCATAGTCAGAGAAATTACAAACCAATACAATACCATGCCTGATGGAAAATTGAATCCAATAACAAGCGTCATAATGGGTCCAATAACCATCATCTGTTTTTGCATTGTAACCATCATATCTTCGGGACCAGAATTTTCGCCTGTGGATTTTTTAACCTGTTGTTTTGCGCCAGCTTTCAGCATTAGCTTGGTAGACAAGTACTGCACCAAAGCTGAGCCGATTAAAAAAATTCCAGGAACAACAGATATTACCAACGGGCCTAATACCAGGGGGGTTGGCAAAGCAAATACATCTGGTTTTGTTACATCTAAATATAAAAATTGCGTATTTATCGTAGTGTTTTCCGGCAACCTAATAAAAGAATATAACATGCTATTAATCTCCCCTATTGCCTGACCAGGTTTAAGCGCACTAGTAAATGCTTGGAACATGGCAATAAGTAATATAAATTGAAGAATCGTGGGGAGTAGGCTTCCAAAAGGATTAATGTTGTTTTTTTTATATAACTCAAGCTGTGCTTGGGCAAGGGCCTGCTTGTCTTTGCCATGTTTTACCTTAAGTTTTTCTAGCTCTGGCCTTAACTCTTGCATTTTTGCAGCAGATTTCATTCCGGGAGAAGTAAGCGGAATAAGCAATAGTCTCACTAGGATTGTAGTTGCAATTATTGCAATCCCCAAATTCTCACCCAGTGCCTGATACATGAAGAGCAAAATGTTTACTAGGGGTTGAAATAAAAATATATGCCAAAGATTCATAATGATTTAAGTGTTTTATCAAGCTGTAAACAACTAGCTACCAGCTCGTCAAACTTACTATAAAGTACATTTTTATTTGCAACAACCACAATAGCGGTTTCTTTTGTACTATTGCGTACATACTGTGATAGAGCTGACAAGAGGCGACGTTTTGTTCGATTTCTCTTAACCGCTGATCCAATATGATTGGGAACAACTACACATACCCCATCTCCAGTTCCTTTTAAAATATGGGCACGAAAAAGTGGATAATGCTTCCGCAAGCCCCTTTGAAAAAGGATTGGAATTAGATTTGTGGACAACCTGGACTTTCTAGTCATGCCACAACTTCTTGACTACAGTTAGTTTTTTCCGGCCTTTTTGCCTGCGGCGCCTTATGACATCTTGACCATGTTTTGTAAGCATGCGCAACAAAAATCCATGCGTCCTAATTCGCTTCTTTTTCTTAGGCTGATACATTCTCTTTGACATTGACATAGGCAATAAATGTACTTAATTACAGGGAGATATCATACCACGGCCGAATACCAAATCCAATAGTGTATCGTAGCCCCCCAATACTTGACGCAGTGTGGATAACTTGCTAATCTAAGGCGCCAGCCAACATTACACTTGAAATATGAATACAGAAAACCTCTGGACAAATACACTCGAACAGCTAAAGCCAAACATATCGTTTTCCCATTTCAATTTGTATTTTGCAAAAACCCACATCCAGGAAATAAAAAAAACAGACGCCGATACAACAATCATTATATCCTGTCCAAATATTTTTGTTCAGGATTATTTGACAAAAAACCACCTAGAGCTTGTCACCACCACCATTAGCAATCTTCTACGAGAATCCGTAAGTGTGTCGTTTCAGATCGCAAGCCAGCAAGCAAAAACTACAATTCCAGATCTTTTTAGCCAAGAAACGCAAGAATTTGTTAATCAACAAAAACAAGAATCTCTCGTAGAAAACTCAATCCGAAGATCGGGCTTGCGTACCACTCACACCTTTGAGAATTTTGCCGTTTCTCCAACCAATGAAGTTGCGTATGCAGCCGCTACAGCTGTAGCCAAAAATCCAGGGACGTCATATAACCCATTATTTTTATATGGCGATGTGGGTGTTGGCAAAACCCACCTTATGCAGGCAATAGGGATACGGATTCTAGAGCGCAACCCAGAATTTAAGCTCATTTACTGTCCCGGAGAACATTTTACAAACGAAATCATTGAGGCAATTCGAAACAAGCGAACTCCCCAGTTTAGAAACAAATATCGCCATGTAGACGGATTGCTTATTGATGATATTCAGTTTATCGCCGGGAAAAATACAGTTCAGGAAGAGTTTTTTCATACGTTTAATGCCATACAATCCAGTGGGGGACAAATCATTCTCACCTCTGACCGACCACCCTCGGAAATACAACTTTTAGAAGACAGGTTGCGTTCGCGGTTTGAGGAAGGACTTATTATTGATATTCAACAACCAAATTTTGAACTAAGAACGGCTATTTTACTTATCAAATCAAAACAAATGGATATAAACCTACCCATGGACCTGGCACAGGAAATAGCCTCAGAAATAACCTCAACTCGGATGCTTCAGGGGTTTTTAACAAAACTTTCTGCCACAAGCACATTTACAAAAGAACCCATATCAAGACCAATGATATTAAAAATGTTAAAAAAGGAAGCGACAGATGGTCTTTCAAAACCAAAAACGTACATAAACCCCAAGGAGGTTGTAAGGGTAGTGTCAAAATACTATGATATACCAACCCAGGCTCTTATTGGCCCCAGAAGATCCAAGCCTATTGTCACTCCCCGCCAATACGCAATGTATCTCCTCAAAAACGACCTTGGTGTGTCGTTTATGGAAATCGGCCGTATGTTTGGGGGCAGAGACCATACAACAGTTATGCATGCTGTGGAAAAGGTTGCAAAAATTATTAGTGTCTCCCCTAAGCTCCAGATGGAGATATCCACACTTCGCAAAGAAATGTATGGATAGTTTGTGGATAAGCTGTTGATAACAAACGAAACTGTCCGCACACTAAACACATGATTCGCCCCGACAATCTCAACAATACACAGCGCGACCAAATTACCAACAACAAACACCACACCCAATCCACACCCACACTAATCATATATGTGCCAACCTTTCCACATATCCACCATACCTACTACTACAGCGTATTGAAAAAATAGTAATATCTGATACAACTGAAAACGTATGAGCAAACAAAAAGCAACTGTTGAACAATCCAAGTTTTTACATGCAATAAACATAGCCCTGAGCTGTGTTAAGGGCAATGTATCTAACCCGGTTTTTTCTTCCTTACGACTTATGTGGGGGGAGGGGCAATTAAAGGTTGAGGCATGTGACTCAGTCTCTGGTGTGGTGGTGTGGATGGAGGGGGAGATCGTTGGGCAAGGAGAACTGTATATTAACCCACAGACATTGTCTGAATACATTTCAACACTACCAGGGGGAATGATTGAGTTGGACTTTGAAGAAAGGGGGAAGCTTTTAATACAAAGCGGCAAAAGTCGAGCCACCATGTCTACGGTTGAGTTAAGTGAGTATCCCGTCATGGAAATGCCTCGGGAGAACGGAGCTATCAAAATTGGGGTAGTGGAATTTCTTTTCGCCATAAAATGGGCGTCTATAGCAGTCGCAACCGACGAGTCACGACCGGTTCTTGCAGGAGTATTGATGAGATATAGAGAAGGGTTGGGTATGCAAATTGTGGGCAGCGATGGGTATAGGCTAAGCCTATCATCTGTTCGGCTTGACAAGGGGATGGAGGATATTTTGCTGGTGCCATACAAACCCCTGGCTAGTTTGTTGCGAAATTGGGGCGGTGAGTCTGATATTTTAATCTCTTATGATAAAAAGGGTGGTCGGGTATGGTTCATCGGCTCTGATCGAGTGTTTTACATTCGGCTTATCCAGGGTGACTTTCCACCATTTGAAAAGATACTACCCACCGGAGCCTCCGTGACTGTTCGTCTCGACAAGGGGGATCTCGCCCAGGCAATAAAACAAGTGTCATTGTTTGCCAGGCAGTCAGCCAATATTGTGCAGTGTGAAATTCAAAACAAGGCAATAAGATTTTTTACAAAAGAGGGGGTAGGGGGGTCAGCAGAAACAAGTGTTGATGCAATTGTTGAAGGCGACCCACTTTCCGTTGCCTTTAATTATAGATATTTAATGGAGTACGTTAAGTCAGCCGTGGGGGATGAAATTGTTATGGCTTGTAATGGTCCTTTGGCGCCCGTGCAGTTTTCAGACAATAAAAGCACTACATCTTTACACATAATTATGCCGGTGAAAATATAGCCCCAAAAATGTTTAGTAGCCAAGCTCGCTCAATACAGACTGAACCCCACCCGGAAGTTGCTGTGATGCTGCCATAGCCTGCTGTTTCATAGCTAGGAGTTCTGCGGGGTTTGATGTGATGAGTTTGTGTTCTTGGGGTGAGGCAATGATGCGCATTGCAACATGGTTAGCGCCAGCAAAAAACAAACCCTCTCCAACACCCGCCGACAATAGTAGGTTTTTTTCTCCCTGTGAAAGATAAAAAACCTTCCCTAGGCGCTCAATAGCTGCTGAAGATTGTTTGAGGAGAATTTGGATGGATGAGTTTGTGACTATGGCTTTTCCCATGTCTGTGCCCAAGAAATCTTCAACATCCTGAGTTATTGTAGTAACGCCAAGATAGTATTTGCGCGCCCTTTTTGCAATGCCATACAAAAATAGAGCAGAATCAGGGTGTTGCATCAGATACCAGGCCTCGTCAACGATAAGTATTCGCCGTTTAAGATCTTTTTTTATCTTGGTCCAGATAAAATCCAAAATCACATACATTGCCAAGGGGCGCATCTCATTGCTTAGGTCTTTTATATCAAAAACAGTAAATTGATTTTGCAGGTCGATATTTGAGGGTTGGTCAATAATGCCCCTCAACGATCCCTTGACATATTTTTCCAGGCGAGCAGCAAGCGAAGCTGATTTTTCCTCTTCCATGCCAATCAATACCTTGTAAAGATCTTCTATAAGAGGTGGGGGATTTTTTTGGGTTCTAGGTTCCGGGGTGATACCCTTCTGTTTATAGGTGGATACAAGCGCTCGGTCCAAAATAGCATCTTCCATTGGGTCAAGCTGCCCCATTATGATCTTAAAAAGAGAATGTAGTGAGAGAATTTTTAAACCAAGCTCATTTTCTCCCTCTTCGTATACCTGGGAAAGATCAAATGGGTTAATACGAACCGGCGAGCTAAATGAAAAGGTGATTCGGTCACCACCAACCACTTGGCACAGATTATTGTACTCAGATTCAGGATCAATAACAATTACTTCTGTGTCAAAAAACATTGAGCGTAAGGCCTCTAGTTTAACAAAATATGATTTGCCTGCTCCAGATTTAGCAAATACCACAGAATTAGCATTTTCAAGAGAAAATCTGTCAAAAACAATGAGGGATTCGTTGTGTGCATTTATGCCGTACATTATTCCCTTGTTATCGGTAAGCTCAGATGAGGTGAAAGGAAATGTGCTAGCAAGAGAGGTTGTATCCATGTTTCTATTAATTTGGACATAGTCTCGGCACAGGGGGAGTGTTGTTTTAAATCCTGCCTCCATTTGGAGTGTGGTGGGCTTGGAAACGATGAGTAAAGCCCCCAGAGTCGATTGGATCTGTTTTGAGATGGTTTCAAGCTCTTTTTCGTTCGAAGCTGAGAAACTAACATATAGACCATATTGAAAGAACCGCTCCGTTCCCTTTGCCAGCTGTTCCTGTAGCGCCCGAGCATCTTCAAGTTGTACTTGTGTGGAGATGTTGGCGATTTTACCAGACTGGAGATCTGTTTGAATCTCTGCCTCCATCTCGCCAATTTTTCTCTTCAAATCTTCGAGTACGCCCTTTCCTTCGGTGGGGTGAATAAACATACTAATTGATAATGGATAGTCGAAATTAATAAGAGGGGAAAGCCAATTAGCGTCTACAAAGCGCGGATATCCGGCAACAAATAGTGTTTTATATAATAGGCTGCCAATTTTTAAATGCGAGAAGTCCACCTCTATGGATGGGGGTGCAATAATATCACCCAGAGTTGTAAGGCCTTGCGCAATTACCGCCCTTGGGTTAGGTCCCGTGTTCTGGGTTTGGTTTTTTGAGCTGGTTTTTTTTGGTAGTTTAAACAACATAGGTTAATTTTGGGCGTATGGTATGCCAGATGTTTCTTTTGGTTGATAAACAACTCGAGATTGATTAGCTATGTTTTGTTCTGATGGTTGGATTATTGGGGTTACAGGGGAGGGGGTATGTGCGGTTTCTGCTACGATACTGATTGGACGTGGTTGTGTCACGGGTATTGCATGTTGGGCTTGAGCCGAAACCTGGGCTTGAGAGATGGGTATTGTGGGAACTGATTTTGGGTTGGCCACCTGTTTGGCTGTGACCATTGGTGCACTGTATTCTTTGCTTGTTCCTATGCGTTGACCCACAGACTCTTCGTTGTAAATACTAAAAAACAACTCAATAAGCTGTTGAGTATTTAGTTGTCGACATTGAAGGCCTAGGCGGGCAAACTGTCTCATAAGGTGGTCGCGTTTTGGATATAGGTTCATTTTTGCCCTCTCTAAAATATATGGCTTGGGGTATGGCAATTTTTTTGTTTTATTAAACGATGATGCGAGCGTGGGGGTCAATCCCAGTTCTAGACTAGAAAAGGGAATCACAACAAAAAAGCGCTTATCAAGAACGCGATTGTCTTTAATGAGGGTTTCAACAAAGCTTCGATATTGTTTTAACTGGTCCAATAATAGCTGTTTTTTTTGTTTCTGTTCCTGTTGTTTTATAAGATTAATATAGTTAGTAACATCTTTGATTGCCGAGCGGATCATAATTTGAATCGGGAAGGTGAGTGAATTTAATAATCCTGCGTATGCGTAGATGATGGCATCTTGTTCGGTTTGGGAAAGAAGATCAAAATTTATTGCTGTTACTTGTAAGATCATAGAACAAGACCCATCCTTGGAGATCACAATATCATCCAGTATATCTAAAATATCTATATGCTCCTGAGTGCTTGCCTGTATGGGAACTATTGAACTGGCCATAACAAATTTATTTTGAAATTATTTTAAGTGGGGCAATTATGCCGCCCGCCGCCTCAATGGTAATTGTATCAAAGCTATGTGTTTCGTGTTCGATTATCATTGTGTATGTGCCACTGGCTAATGGTGTGGCAATAAAAAACTGCCCCAATCGATTTGATTTAATGGCGCGTACCGGCAAATTGTGGTTGTCGCATATTTCAATAATTGCATTTGGGAGAAGTTGTCCCTGTGGAGTCATTACTGCCCCAACAATTGTATTTGGTAAGTCTGGTGTTGGTGGCATCTGATCTTCCGTAAATATCGGTATTTTATTTTGAGGAGGGAGGGGTTTTTGAGTGTCAGGCTTTAGGCTTTTTATTTTTAGGGGAGCTCCTATGGGTGGGGCAGACATAATCTGAATAGGTGGATTGGTTTGGGTAGTTGCTGAAACCATATTACCAATTGGTGATGTTTCGGTTGATTGGTTGGAAATTATTTGCTGGGAATTACCAATAATTGGGTGTCGTGTGGCGATTGGCTTGTTTTGTGGCGATTCTGGTTTGTTTGTCTGGGGTTGGTTTTGAAATGGAGCCGGTGAAAACTGAGTTGGTGCGTTATTGGTTTGCACTGGTCTATTTGCCTGTTGGGAGGGTTGATTGGGTTGTGAATCATAAAACAGGTTATATATTTTCCCAACCCGATCTTGCTCATATGTGTCAATTGGGTTTTGTGGTTGTTTTTGTATTGATTGCAAATAAGGCTGAAGCCTGTTTTTGGAAAGAGCTACTGCAGGGTGATTGACAATATGCCCATTTGACGTGTCTTGTGAGAGATAGTCTGGGATCTCTCCAGATGTTCTCCATAAATATTGCGTGGGGCTATAGATTGACTTGATAAAATTAATCAACCACACATCTAGAGAGCGCTCTTCAAAGGGTAAAAATGCCAACCCAAGACCAAGTGCTACAAAAAGGCCAATGAGGGGATATCGAAAAATTACAGGTAAAATAGTTGTTTTGCTTAGTAAAAACGCAGCCAATATACAAGCACCAAGCATAGCAAATTGTTTGAGTGTTAGGTTCCCAATGAGGCGAAATTGATACTGGGTCACATTTTGAGGGATGGCGTGTTGTTCCATGTCATTAGTATACCATTGGTCTGCCACTGCCAAACAGTGGTTGAAACAGCTATGGAAGAACGGTGATATCTATAGGTATAATGATGGTGTAAATAAATTTTAGCTGCCTATGAACAAAAAAACCGTAAAAGATATTGATTTAAAAGGTAAATCAGTTTTGGTACGTGTTGATTATAATGTTCCAATCGAAAAAAACGGAGAAAATTTCGTGGTGGGAAGTGATATTAGAATACATGAGTCCTTGCAAACCATACAATACATTCTTGCGCAAAAACCAAGCCGCTTAGTGCTCATGTCACATCTGGGTCGTCCAGATGGAAAGGTTGATCCCCAATATTCCCTTAAGCCCGTGGCTGTAAAACTTTCCGAATTGTTGGGTGTAGGGGTGGATTTTGTTGAGAACTATACTCAACCAGAAATTGTGACAAAAGTACAGTCTTTAGTGGATGGCCAAATAGTGCTTCTTGAGAATCTCCGATACTACGCAGATGAAGAAACTAATGGCGAGGGATTTGCAAAAACACTTGCCAGTTTTGGAGATGTGTATGTCAATGAGGCTTTTAGCAACTGCCATAGGGCACACGCTTCTATGGTTGGTATAGCTCATTACGGTCCTGTTGTGGCTGGTTTTTGCCTAGAAAAAGAGCTGGATATGATTGGAAATGCCATTGAAGCCCCCCAAAGCCCATTGGTGGTAATTATTGGTGGAGCCAAAGCAACAACAAAAATTCCCGTCCTTGAAAAACTATTTATCAAAGCCGATTATGTACTATTGGGTGGTGGTGTGGCTAATACATTTCTTAAGGCCCTGGGATATGGTATTGGCCAATCGATTCATTCCCCAGAAAGCATGCGTTTATGCCAAAATCTGATTTGGCGGGCAACGAGGGCAAAAACAAGACTATTATTGCCATCTGATGTAGTAGTTGGAAGGTTTGAGACCGGCAAAAGCGAAGGTGTGGTTGAAAAAGAGGCTATTCCAATGCAGCTACAGGCATTAGATATTGGTCCAAAGACGATTACCGACTATTGCGAAATTATCGCACAGGCTAAAACTATCATCTGGAATGGTCCCATGGGGGCTATTGAAAAAGATGCTTTTGTTACAGGAAATAACGCCATATTACATGCTGTAGCAAGAAACAAAGAGGCTGTTAGTGTGGTGGGGGGCGGAGAAACTCTTTCTGCTATAGAGAGTAATGAAGACACCAAGGCAATTTCACATGTTTCTACTGGAGGTGGAGCTATGCTTGAGCTTATTGAAAAAGACACATTACCAGCAATAGAGGTCTTAGAAAATAAAAGCTAGTTTATGGTAATTGTTACACCGACAATTCTAGAATCTAATCTGCTTGATTTTGATGAAAAACTGCTCAAGGTTCGGGAGCTGTGTAACCGTATTCAAATTGATGTGATTGATGGAAAGTTTGTAGATAATCACACATTGCTTCCAGAGGAGTGGCCTGAGCTTCCCTCAAATCTTTCAGTTGATGTTCATCTGATGGTGCAATATCCGGAAACCTGGTTGGATCGGCTGAAAATCCATCAAGTTGATATGATTATTGGACAATATGAAGGAATTTCCAATATGCAGGTATTTTTTGAGAATACAAAAGATGTGGGTAAAAAAGTGGGGTTAGCCCTGGACATTGATACACCGGTTACTATCATTAATGATTGGATGTTACCGGATCTTTCAGCTGTGGTGTTAATGGCAATAAAAACTGGGTATGCAGGACAAGAGTTTGATGAGGCGGTTTTGCCTAAAATTGAAGCCGTGCGTCAAATCGTCGGATATTCTGCGGAAATTATTGTGGATGGAGGAATTGACGATGTGAGCGCCACCAAGTGTATTAAGGCAGGGGCTGATGTACTTGCTGTAAATTCATTTTTGTGGAAAAAGCCTGAAGAGAACTATAGTTTACTAAGTAACACTGATGGGATTTATGCCACTCACACATAGAGAGCTTGAAAAACTAGCTGATGTAATGCGTCAAGACGTGGTTATAATGCTTGAGCAAGCAGGCTCCGGGCATAGCGCTGGGTCACTTGGGATGGCTGATATTTTTGCTTCTCTATACTTTAATCTCTTGCACCACAAACCGAATAAGCCAGATTGGGGGGATCGGGATCGGGTTATTTTATCAAGTGGCCACATTTGTCCAGTATGGTATGCCGCGCTTGCTCGATCGGGTTATTTTCCACTGCAGAGATTGCGTAGTTTACGCAAAATTTCTGGCTTACAAGGGCACCCGCACATATCATCAATCCCGGGTGTTGAAAATTCGTCCGGACCCCTTGGTCAAGGGGTATCATTTGCTGTGGGTATGGCGCTGGCAGCTAAAATTCAAAACAAATCATGGCGCACGGTGTGTGTTATGTCAGATGGGGAACAACAGGAGGGGCAGATTTGGGAAGCATACTTGTTTGCCTCAAAATACAAATTGGATAATATTACTTTTATTTTGGATCGCAACAAAATTCAGATTGGTGGCAATACTGAGTCTGTGATGCCACTAGAACCTCTTAAAGCCAAGCTGGAGAGCTTTGGCTTATATGTATTGGAAATAGATGGGCATAGTTTTGAAGAAATTGAGGACGCGTACTATAAAACACTGACTATAAAAAAAAGACCAAGCGCAATAATTGCTCACACAATTCCAGGAAAAGGGGTTTTGTTTATGGAGGGCGATTATCGGTGGCATGGTAAGGTACCAAACAAGGAAGAGGTTGTATGTGCGCTACAGGAGTTACAAACAGATTAAAAATGTATGACTAACGCGTTATCAGCTCGAGATGGGTTTGGCGAAGGGCTATATGACCTGGTTAAGGCTCATAGGGATGTTATTGTTTTGACAGCAGATTTATCTAAAAGTACTAGAGTAGCCAAAATTGCCCAGGACTTTCCAGATCAATTCATTGAGTGTGGTGTATCTGAGCAGAATATGATGGGTGTAGCAGCTGGTTTGGCTAAAGAAGGCCTTATTCCCTTTGTAAGCTCATTTGCGGTATTTAGCCCTGGGCGCAATTGGGAACAATTACGAGTATCTGTATGTTATTCAAATTTACCAGTCAAAATAATTGGTCATCACTGTGGATTTTCCGATGGTCCGGATGGAGCTACTCATGAGGCATTCGAAGACTTAGCAATAATGCGTTGCTTGCCTAATGTATCAATTATTCAGCCATGTTGTTTTACCCAAGCCAAGCATTGTGCTGCGAGTGCGTACGCACAACATGGGCCAGTGTATGTAAGGATAGGAAAATACCCAGAGCCAAGAATTGAACAAATTACCACACATGATTCTGGGGTGGGTGGACTTTTGGTTAAAGGAGAAAAACTAACCATTATCAGTTCGGGATATTTTGTACATAGTTGTCTGGAAATTGCTCAAGAAATGGGAGACATTGAAATGGTCAATGTTGTGGAAGTAAAACCCCTTGATGAAAAAATAATATTAAAATCAGTGAGGAAAACAGGGAGGGTGGTGGTGGTTGAGGATCATCAAGTGGTTGGAGGCTTAGGTTCTGCTATTTGTGAGTTGTTGTCTGAAAAGTATCCTGTTCCAGTATTAAGATTAGGGATGAATGATACATTTGGAAGATCTGGGGACATAGAAGAGTTGGTAAAATATTATGGTTTGGATAAAAATAATCTAATTAAAAGAATTGATAGTTTCATGTCTTAGTGCTGTGATGAAAAACCACCTTCTTCTTCCATTCATTGTCTGTCATAATGAAATCAGGAATTTAAGAATCAATGAATTAAGAATAAAGGGTATTGTTTTTCCTTTAATTCTTCCATTCCTTAATTCTTCCATTCCTTTGTAACCTCATGCCTTTTGACGTAGTTGTTTTTGGCTCCTCTTTTTACGATACATATATAACCTCTGATGAATTTAAGGTTAAACACACCAATGAGGGGGTAATGTTGTGCGAGCTGTACGGTAAAAAAATTGAAATTAAAGACATTGTGGTTACTACCGGCGGGGGAGCCACCAACGCGGCAGTATGTTTTGAGCGTATGGGATTACAATCGGCTTTAGTGTCCTGTGTTGGCAGGGACTTTTGGGGACGCATGGTCAGAGAGCAACTTGAAGAGGAGGGAGTAAGCTTGCTGTATCTACAGACCAACAAAAAACATAAGACCAGCAGTTCTACCGCGTTAGTTGGTCTAGACGGTGACAGAACCATCTTGGTACACAGAGGGGCAAGTAACTACCTATCTTGGCGGGGGGTCGACTGGGACAGGTTAGATGGCAGGTGGGCATACATTTCCAGCTTAGGGGGAGACTTCACACTGCTTGAGAAAATACTACAGTGGTCAAAAGATAAGGGGGTTAAACTTGCTTTTAACCCAGGCGGTTCTGAACTAAGGGAGAAAGAGCGTTTATGGAAGATCTTGCCATATTTTGAGATTTTACTGGTTAACAAGCAAGAAGCTATGCAACTTACAGGAGAGAGTGATCTTAGAGCTGCTTGGTTTTATAGTTGTGGATCGGAAATAGTAGTGGTGACAGATGGGCAAAAGGGAGCGCATGCGTACACTAAAGATAAAAACCACATACATCAAAATGCAATTATTGCAAAAGCTGTAGAGGTAACCGGGGCAGGAGACGCATTTGGTTCCGGATTTGTGGCTGGATTGATAAATGGTTTAAAGATAGAAAAAGCTCTTGAGACTGCAGCTTACAATTCATCTTCGGTGGTTGAACACATCGGACCCAAAGCCGGATTGTTGTTCTGGCCGGAGCTAAAAAAACTGCTTAAAGTATAAGTATCTTCGCTTGCAAATTTTGTATAGTTGCCTACAGTAACAGTAGTATTAAAAACCCATAGTATGGTTTATGTATGATTATGGTGGAGTAGTAACCAGGTCGCCTTTACGCAGACACAGATCTGCCAATAAACCATGGCCGATAATTGTTTTTGTGGTCTTGTTTCTGTTTTTTGTCTTACGTGCATTTTTACCCTCTAATGAAGAGGTGCTTAGTCCAGTAATAACAGATTCAATACAAGCAGATAACTTACATAGTAATACACCACCACCAACACCGATAGCACTTACAGCCAAGCAAGCAACTCCACAACCCAGAACCCAATTCCAAACAGAGATACAACAAGAAATAGACAATCTGTTTATGGATAAGCGAGGCAGCTATGGTTGGTATGTTTTGTCAATGACAGAAGATAAAGGATATGGCAGCAATTATGACTTTAGTTTTACTGCGGCCTCAATAAATAAGATCCCAATTATGATGGCTTTTTTGCAGCGCATCGAAGATGACACATACAGTTTAAATGATGATTATAAATTAGAGAGTCGGGATATTGAAGAAGGTTCGGGTACGTTGCAATACCAGAAATTGGATAGCTTGTGGAAATACCGACAGCTGGTCGAGTTTGCGGGGCATTACAGTGATAATACAGCCATCAATGCCATGCACCGGTTGGCTGGATTTGGTTCAGCTCAAAAACTAGTTCAAAACTATAAACTGTTACAAACCAGCATTCCCAAAAACACAAGTTCCCCAAAAGATATGGTTACGTTTCTAAAAAACATCTATCAAAAGCAGGTGCTATCTGAAGACAATCTCATTAATCTATTTTATACAGCCTTGAGGGATACAGAATACGAGGAAGATCTCATACCAGAGGGTATCCCGTCAGAAATCCCCGTGTCTCACAAGATTGGGTGGCAGGTGCAGGTGTGGAGTGACTGTGGAATTGTGTTTGGGCAAAATCCATATGCTATATGTGTTATGACCGATGGTGTAGCAGAGCAAGAAGCCCGTGAAGTAATACCTCAAGTTTCTAGAAAAATATGGTTGTTTGAAAGTGGAAATTACAACTCTTCCAGATGAGCTACGTTTATTTGAGGTTTTTCTTTGATAAATTCCAGATACTTTTCGGTTGTTGAGAGGCGTTTGTGTCCAGCCAATTTGGAAACCAGAGTCATTGGAGTACCAGCCTTGAGCTGATGAGCGATAAATGTGTGCCGTAGATCATTGACGGTGGCACCTTTGATATCCGCAATTCTAAAATACCGGTCAAGCGCTGTGCGGATATTGCGGACCTGAAACTGTTTACCAGTTTTGGTAATAAACAGAGATGTGTTATTTACTCTTGGGCGAACATCAAGCCAGGTATCGAGGGCATTTTTTGCCGGCTTATTTAGGGGTATGGTGCGGGTTTCGTGGGATTCATATGCCTCAATCCTAAGCTTATCCCCATCAATAATATCTGCAATGGTTAGGCGGGCAAGCTCACTAATACGGATACCGGTTTGCAAAAACAGCTCAACAATGGCATACATTCTGGGATCATTTCTGCAAGCATCGCGAAGACTTCTGTATTCCATTTTGGTCAGGATTCGTGGTGGTGTAAGCGTGTATTTTGGATGAGCAACTGTTGTACTTGGATTGTTTTCGAGCTGGTTTTGAGTAATAAGATACCGAAAATATGTTTTGATTGAGTTTAGTTTTCGGGCAACGGATTTTGTTGTGTATTTTTTGTTTAACAAATCTTTTTTGAATGCCTCAATATCTTCACTACTTATCTGGTCGATTGTTGCAAGGCCATGTTCGGTTAGATACTGGGTAAATTGGAGGATATCATTCCCATATGCTAAAATAGTGGCGTGTGCCTTACCCTTGCTTTTAAGAAAAGAAATAAAATCCTGTTGGCTTTTATCTAGCGTAATAGGCATAAATTAAAATTTATCTGGCAGTAGGATGTACAAACAATTTAATAGCTTATAATAACTCGGAAAGAGATAAAAGTCAATGGAAACTAAATCGCTACTCCCATGGTTTTTGGTGCTGTGTATCGTATTTCTCATTATATCAATAATTACTAATACGATACAAATGTTTAATTCTCAAAAACGCCTGTATATGGCACAGAAAAAAGTTGAAACCCTTGAAAAAGAGCAGCAGCGACTGATCCATGAAAAGACCCAGCAGACATCAGATTATTATATTGAAAGCCAAATACGTAATAATTTAAAACTGGTTAAACCTGGGGAGGTTTTAGTGGTAATCCCATCAACACTCAAGCAAAACGAAGAAGAGTCTGTCTATAAGTATTCTCCAAAGGATGAAAAAGAGCAAAAATTGAGCAGACCGATACATGAGTGGATACGTTTAATTCTGTAATTAACCATTGGCTTTGCCTTGTTGGTGAAATTTTGGTATGATAGCTAGCGTTATAGCGGGTGGGGGGTAAGTATCCCGCGAGGCTCATAACCTCGCCTAACCTCTGGAGCGTTACCGGGGACCCGCTACAAAGACAAGAAGCAAGAATTAAGAAGTAAGATTTAAGGGAGAATGCAAAAACAATTTGATTTCCTTACTACTTGCTACTTTATTCTTGCTTCTTTTTCCATGTCAGGGTAGCTCAGCTGGTTAGAGCACAGCATTCATAACGCTGAGGTCGCGGGTTCAAGTCCCGCCCCTGACACAGAAACAATGAATAATGTTCTCATAAAAAAACGCTCTCTTGCTGAGAGCGTTTTAAATTCTAATAATTCCAATTACTTACTTTACGGGTATAAAATTCTCCCCTTTCCCATCCAAATTCAAAACACTTACCAGGCTTCCATTAGTCGGTAGGACAAACTTGGTAGAAGTTCCACCCAAAACCTCACGGGCGACATCGAGCTGTTTAAGCTGAGCAGCCCTTGGGGTAAAGTTTTTCTCGGCAGCTTCTGCTACCATCTGGACTGATTTGGCCTCAGCTTCAGCCCGTAAAAGTCTGGCTTGGGCATCTCCTTGAGCTTTGAGGATCTCTGCCTCTTTTTGTCCCTGGGCTTCCAAAACAGTTGCTCTTTTTTCCCGCTCTGCCTTCATCTGTTTGCTCATGGCTTCAGTAATGTTTGCCGGAGGGTCAATTTTCTGTAGCTCTACTTTGGTAATTTTAACACCCCATGGATTGGTGGCTTCGTCCAAAACCTGACGTAAGCTGGTGTTGATGCTGTCTCTGGCGGTTAGGGATTCGTCAAGCGTTTTATCTCCGATAAGGTTACGAAGATTGGTTTGTGCTAGCGTAGTTACTGCGTAGCTAAAATTCTGGATCTCAAATTCTGCTTTTACGGGGTCAACAACTTTGTAATAAATGACCGCATCTACAGTAACCACGACGTTATCCTGGGTGATGACCTGCTGGGGCATGACGTTCATGACCTGCTCTCGCATATCAACCGTAATAATACTATCAATAAAAGGGACCAGAATCACAATGCCTGAATCTGCAGTGGAAGCATATCGGCCAAGCCTGACAATCAAGCCCTTTTCGTACTGTTTGACGATTCGGACACTCTTAAGTAAGGCTATTAGAGCGGTACCGAAAACTAGAGCGAGCATGAAGGTGGTAAAATCCATAGATTTAATTTTCAATTACCAATTTTCAGTTTTCAATGAAGAAAAGGTAATTAAGACTACTTTAATTTTGTGACTTTTAATGACACTCCGGATATTACTTCAACTTCAACTTGATCCTTTTCGTAGAGAACTTCATCTGATATTGCCCGCCAATCCTCATCATCTACTCTAACCATACCAGGCGTATTGGGGGTAATAGATCTAATAACCATACCTTTTTTACCAATCAGTTTATCAATATTTGTTGAGTGGGTCATAACCACGAGCTTGCGTTTGATGGTTGAGCGGCCGAAAAAAATGTAGGCAGAAAACAAAAGCGTACTGACAATGACGGTTACATAGGGGTTTTGTGTGAGTATGCCCGCTCCGCCACCTAAAACTAGTGAAGCTCCAACTATAACCAAATCAAAACCAGTCTCAATTCCAATAAACAGTTCAGAGGCAATAAAAAGTATTCCGGCCAGGATAAAGAATTCGTTGAGAGTAAAAATCATATTTACCAGCCTTTCTTTTCTATATTATACATCTGCAGAGCAATTTGTCCCATCTTATCTTTCCATTCTTGTGCTTTACGTTTAGCCTCATCGCTTAAGTGTTTAAAATGATCAGAATCCACATACATGTCGGCCACGCGAAGCTCGAATTTGTAGTTGGCTTGAGCGCTGGTGTATTGGGAGTAAAGCGATACAAGCTGGTTATAATCTGACTGGTTATAGCAGAGATTGGATGAACTACCGTCCAGGTGGGGGACAGTGAATTGGTAACAGGAATTTGTTTTATTGTTTTTGACTGTTGGTTGTTCGTTTTGATCTTGACTATCATAGATAGTTTTGCCATTAATATTCACAGTGGTGCGGGATTGACTGGTAACTTTGGGGGTGGTCTTTGATGTGGGTAGGTTTTTAAACGTTACCTGAGGCAGTGGTTCCTTGACGCTTTGAGGATTTTGTGACTGGGGTCTGGGGGCGGTTTTTTGGGAATTTTCAAGATATGTGACAATATCAGTCACAGCTTTGGTAAATTGAGATACGTAGGGACTGGCATTCACTTTTCCAATTTTTTGTACCAGAAAAAATCCGGAAATGAGCATGACCATGAAAATGGTTATTAAAAAAAGTGAATTTTTCACAGCTATATTTTAGCATGTTTGCCTGATAAAATACTTTATATGAACATACAGCGCGTATTTTCCGGTACTAGAGCAACAGGTAGATTACACCTTGGTAATTACCTGGGGGCAGTTAAGGGATATTTACAGCTGCAGGAGAGGAGCGATCTGCAGTGTATCTATATGGTTATGGATCTGCACACCATCACTACACCATATGACCATAAAACGCTAGTCAAACAATCACGAGATATTATTATTGACTACCTGGCAGCCGGTCTTGATCCTGAGAAGGCAATCATCAGTAAGCAGTCTATGGTACCCCAGCACAGTGAACTGGCATTTCTGTTTTCATCTGTTATGAGTATTGCCCGCATGCAGCACCTGCCGACATTTAAAGACAAGATAAAACAACATCCAGATAATGTCACCATGGCTCTGCTAAATTATCCGGTTCTCATGGCTGCCGATATTCTGGTATACAAAGCCGGTTTGGTGCCGGTTGGCTTGGACCAGGAGCCACATCTGGAAGTTGCCCGCGAGGTTGCCCGCAAGATGAATGAAAAATATGGTTTAGATTTTCCGGAGCCTGTCCGGTTTGCAACTACAGGTTCATATGTACCTAGTCTGTCGGGTGAGGGTAAAATGAGCAAGTCAGTTGAAGGTAGTTTTATCAATATTACTGATGACCTAAAAGCAATAGAGAGTAAGGTGGCAAGAATTCCAACTGATTCAGGCAAAGGTGATGAGGTGCCAAAAACTGGTGGAGTGGCTAACCTTCTCACGTTCATTGAGTTGTTTATGGGGAAAGACAGGCGGCAAGAGCTGGAACAGTTGTACACAAATACCGGTATTCGGTATGGTGACGTTAAAAAAGAACTGGCATTAGCAATGTATAAAGAACTTGAACCAATTCAGGTAAAAAGGTTTGAGCTAGTGAAAGACTCGGAATATGTAGACAAAGTGATTAGAGAAGGGGCAGAAAAAGCTAGATTCATAGCCACGCAAACTGTTCAAGAAGTTAAAATAAGAATGGGGTTTTAGGGTAAACAGATTGCAAATACCCCAATTCTTACGCCATCATTACCTCATCATTACCCCGCTTCGATTGCCTTTGGATTAATCTATTGATATAATACCTCATATTTTAAAATTACAGTGTTGAGGTATTGTATGCTCAAAGACCCTATTGCCTTTCCAGACTTTGTTAAACTCGACTTACGGGTTGGCACTATCACCTTTGCCGAAGCAGTTTTAGGATCAGAACGATTGGTTAAGCTGGAAGTGGATTTTGGTGAAGAAGTTGGTACACAGCAGATCATTGCCGGCATATCCTTGCAGTACAACGCGCCTGATCTGGTAGAGCGCCAGGTGGTAGGCATCGTTAATTTGCAGGCAAAAAAGATGATGGGAATGGAGTCAAACGGCATGTTACTTGCAGCTGGAGATGAGACTATTGCCCTTTTGAGTCCTGATAAGCCCCTACCAAACGGAACGGTAGTGCGTTAATTTTCTCTTCATCTTTTACTGATAAAATACCCTGTTACTTAATTTGACACTATCATGGCAGAAAAAAAAGATATATCCAAAAACGGAACTAAAAACGGTAATGGCATCAGTAAAGACCCCAACGTCAAAGTTAGAAAAGTTGAGTTAAAATTTAATCTCAATAGCCAGCGTGTTAAGACGTGGTTAATCATACTGGCAGCTCTCTTTTTCCTCCTACCTCTGTTCATGCCACAGGCTCCCAAAAGCATCAGCCTTTCTCAGGCGATAAATGAAATTAAAGAGGGTAGGGTAGAAAAAATTGAGGTCAGCGGGGACACAATAGAGCTTGACTATAAAAATAGTGATGAAGTTGCCTCCACTCGCAAGGAACCCCAGAACTCATTTTACGACCTGGTTGCCGATAACCAACTCAACCTGGAGGGTGTGACGGTAGATATCAAAGATTTGTCTACTTCACGTGCCTTTGCCAGTATCTTAGAACTTGTTTTACCTCTGATAATTATTTCAGTTGTGGCAATATTTGTGTTCCGTCAAATGCGGGGAGCTCAGGATAGTGTCTTTTCATTTGGTAAAAATCGAGCCAAACTGTTTATCAAGGGTAAGCAAAACGTCAGATTTAAGGATGTGGGTGGTGTTGATGAAGTTAAGCAGGAACTTGAGGAGATTGTAGACTTTCTAAAACATCCTAAAAAATACCAGAGATTAGGAGCCAAGACCCCTAAGGGAGTCCTTTTGGTTGGACCTGCCGGTACTGGAAAAACACTACTAGCTCGGGCGGTAGCCGGTGAAGCTGATGTGCCTTACTTTTCCATGGCTGGTTCTGAGTTTATGGAGATGCTGGTTGGTGTTGGTGCTTCCCGGGTCCGTGATTTGTTTGGCACAGCCAAGAAAATGAATCCGGCAATTATTTTCATTGATGAAATTGATGCTATTGGTCGTCAGCGGGGAACTTCTATTTCGGGTGGTCATGATGAGCGTGAACAGACTCTAAACCAGATTTTGGTAGAAATGGATGGGTTTACCCAGCGGGATAACGTAATTGTTTTAGCTGCCACTAACCGTGGAGATCTCTTAGACCCTGCACTATTGCGTCCCGGACGTTTTGACAGGCGAGTGGTGTTGGGATTGCCGGATATTGAAGGCCGTAAGCATATCTTATCTATTCATGCCAAAGGCAAGCCTTTTGATGAATCGATCAATTGGGATCGGGTAGCCCGTAGGACAGTTGGCTTTTCAGGTGCCGATCTAGAAAATATGCTTAATGAAGCGGCAATTAAGGCAGCGCGCGAGGAGAAAAATAAGATTGAAATGGCCGATATCGAAGAGGCAGCTACTAAGGTCAAGTTAGGCCCTGAAAAGAAACGGATGCAGTCAGATGAGGAACGGCTAATTACTGCCTATCATGAGGCTGGTCATGCTCTGTGTGCCTATTACCTTAAAAACGTCGATCCGGTGCACCGTATTTCCATAGTTGCCCGGGGTCATGCGCTAGGGTTTACTCAGGTACCGCCTGAAAAAGATAAATACCATGAAACTCGGTCAGAACTGATGGATATGATGGCAATGATGCTTGGAGGCAGGGCGGCTGAGATGTTACAGTTTAAAGAAATGACAGGGGGTGCTGCATCAGACATTGAGCAGGTAACCATGGTGGCCAGGCGTATGGTAGTTGACTATGGTATGTCAGAGCTGGGACCTGTGAGCTTGACTGCTCAAGTAGACCAGAGTAAATACTCAGCAGCCTATCTTCCCCCATCTGAGTTGTCTGAAGAAATGAAGGCTAAGGTAGATAATGAGATTAGAATGTTTATTGATAATGCCTATAAAACAGCTCAGAAGATCCTCAAAGAACACAAAGACAAGCTGGATCTGATCTCCACCCATCTCATGAAGAAAGAAACGCTTGAGAGAGATGAGTTTGAGGAATTGATGAAGGAAAAGGTTTAAAACCCACTTCGTGTCGTAGCAGTCTAGTTACTCCTATTTAAAAGTAACGCAATAATAATCTATTGTTTGATAGTATAGATTTTATACTTGTTCTATTTTTTTGTTGTATCTGCCATAATGGAAATAGATATAAGTGGTAAGTTGTAGGTATAAAACAGTAAAGACCTATTTTCTTACAACCTACAACCTATAACTAATCTGAAACCCTCACTCCTTTTTAAAGAACTATTCCACACCTACCGGATACATAAGTTTATATTAGCGCTTGCGGTCATGATACTGACCGCTGCTGTGGTGGTGCCCATGTATGAACGGGGACAGAGCGGATCAAACATCAATTCGTTTGGTGAGAGTTTATGGTGGTCGCTGGTGACGGTAGCTGCTGTCGGTTATGGTGATTATTATCCAGTTACTTTAGGAGGAAGAGTGGTGGCTACAACGCTCATGTTGGGAGGCTTGGTGTTTTTATCAACTACAATAACGCTAATTGCGTCCTATTATGCCCATAGGAGGACGCAAAGAGATTGGAAAAAAATAAATCAGCAATTAGATGATTTGCAGGCAAGATTTGACCGAACTGAAAAAAAGATTGAGTATTTAATAAAGAAAAATTCTAATGACGTTAGCTAGTATTATATTTAGCACACGTAGCGTAACAATGTCTTGCACCTCTAAACTTACATAGTAATCGGAAAATGATATGTAGTAATGTAGCTATCATACATTCTATGCAGCACAATTTACTAATCAGACGGTTTTACACTTCCTGATATAATGGTAGTATGGAAAAGAAATCTCCAGTTACTATCATTCTCTTTGACGGGAATGCGCTTTTACATCGTGCCTACCACGCGTATCCTCCAACTTTACAAACAAAAGACGGTGAGTTAACCAATGCTACATATGGATTTACCTCTACTTTGCTGACTCTGTTTAAACAACTCAAACCTACACACGCAGTAGTGGCTTTTGACGAAAAAGGGCCTACTTTCCGGCATGAGAAGTTTGCAGAGTACAAAGCTCATCGGCCAAAAATGGATGATAGTCTGGTTAGTCAAATAGAACGAACTAGAGAAGTTGTTGATACGCTAAATATTCCTCGTTTTAATATGAGCGGTTTTGAGGCAGATGATATTATCGGCACAATCTCAAGAGAGGCTGAATGTTGTGTTGATCAGACATATATCATTACCGGTGACAGGGACTTATTGCAACTACTTTCTTACAAAACGAGAGTGCTGTTCCCTGCCCGTGGCAGGCAGGCAGAGAAGGTATTTGATCCAGAAGCGTTTGAAGCTGAGTATGGATTTTTACCACTGCAGATGATTGACTACAAAGCCCTGGCAGGCGATAGTAGCGATGAAATCCCGGGAGTTACGGGCATAGGTCCTAAGACAGCCACAGAGCTTATTAAAAGGTATGGATCAGTTGAAATGATCTATGAACATATTGACCAAATCAAAGGAAGTATTAAAGAGAAACTTCAAAAAGACAAGGAAAGCGCTTTCTTATCAAAGCAGCTGGCAACAATACATAGGACAGTTCCTTTAGATTTTAATCTTGAAAAGGCAAAACTATGTGACTATGACCAAGCTGCTGTAGTTGATCTGTTTACCAAGTTAGAATTTCTATCTCTAATAAAAAGACTACCTAAAGATTATATTGAAGATATTTTTTTAAGTCCGCAGGAAAAGAAGAAAAAAGAAAAAGAAGCCGAAGATCAAATGAGTTTGTTTTAATACAATATACCTTTTCTTTGTTTGTCTTAAGAAACGATAAATAAGAAAAGAAAAGACAGCTCGTTAAATCTTAGCCAGTAAATTATCGCTTAAAAGCTATGAATCCTCCCAAATTTCTTTTTTAAGATTGGGCTTTCATTCAAGCTTTTTTGTTTAATCTAGTCTGCTTAAGGTTTAAAGTAGCAGTAATAAAATACTATGCGGGTTGCACTTGTACACGATTATCTGGCCGAATATGGTGGGGCGGAACGGGTTTTACAAACGCTGTGTGAGATGTTTCCTGATGCTCCCATATATACAGCATTTATCATTAAAGGTAGTACTGCCTGGAAGCAATTCAAAGATAAGAAAATTGTTGAATCAGAACCAGCTCCGATCCTGAAATTCAAAAAACTATATAGTCCATTACGTTTTTTAGCTCCCTGGGTTTGGGAAGGCTTTGATTTTAGAAAATTCGATGTGGTAATCTCATCAGCCTCGTGGTACATAACCAAAGGTATTATTGTTCCACCTGAATGCACCCATATAAGCTATATCCATACCCCCCCCAGATATTTGTATGGTTATCCAACTGCTATTGAATGGCAACGGTATCCTTTGATCAAGCTCTATGCAAAAGTAGTCAACAATTTTTTACGCAGGTATGATTGGCATGCAGCCCAAAGGCCGGATCTTCTGGTAGTTAACTCTGCAAATGTGGCTGAGCGGGTAAAACGCATATATGGGAGAGATAGTACTATTGTGTATCCGCCGATTATGGTCAATAAAATAATTGACCAAACTCAAAACTCAAAACTCAAAACTCAAAACAATAAAGAATATTATTTAATAGTCTCGCGAGTGGTGGGGGCGAAGGGGATTGATATGGCGATTGAGGCTGCCAATACGCTAGGGGTGAACCTTAAGATCGTGGGCGAAACCGCGGGTTTGAGGTGGGAGGAAGAGAAACTGCAAAAGCTCAAAGGCAGTACGGTAGAGTTTGTAGGTAGAGTTGAGGATGAAAAATTGTGTCAGTATTACAGCGGGGCCAAGGGATTTTTAGCCCTTGCCTTGGATGAGGATTTTGGAATGACAGTAGTAGAGGCACAGGCTGCAGGGACTCCGGTATTGGCTTACTATGGAGGTGGATATAAGGAAACGGTTGTTGATGGAAAGACAGGGTTGTTCTTTAGAGAATACACGCTTGAAAGTTTGATTGAGGCAATGGGGAGGTTTGAGAAGATGAAATTTAATAAGAAAGATTTGTGGGAGAATGCGAGGAGGTTTGATGAGGATATATTTAAGAAAAAAATTACGGATATTATTAACTCACGATTTTCTGAAGCACATCACGCAATTTGATAGTTTTTTGTTTTTTACGTTTGGGGTACATTTTACCACCATCCATTGGGTACTCTGTAACCTTTTTAGTGGGGTACTCGTTTTTCATTACTTGTGAGCCAAGTTTGATATAATTTTCAAGACTTTTGCCTAAGCCATTGGTTTTGATGCGTCGCAGACTATACTCAAACTGGGGGGTTTTATAAACTTCGAAGTGGTATCCCATGTTGACAGCACGCCTGACAATTTCAGTATCCTCGGCATAATTGATGGTTTCACTAAAACCTTTGATTTTATTGAATACTTCTCGATTAAAACACATTTGACTGCCTTGGGCGGTTGGCTTATCCATAGCCTTGCTTAGCTCAACACCAATATTAACTACAGTATGGATAAGGGAGTTGGTAGTTTGCTTACCTAGCTCTTTAGTCCAGCAAACACTTACGTCTGATGGGTGTTTTTTTAGCTGGTTTTTAAGTGCCTGTAAAAAGTCGGACCCGATACGCGTATCAGCATCAAAAAAGAGCAGAAAATCGCCTTTTGATTGCCAAGCTCCCATGTTACGTTGTACTGAAACATGGCGCTCGTGACAATCAATAATTGCAACTTTGGTGTATTGACGCGCACGTTGACGAGTTTTGTCTTCTGATCTGCCGTCTACCACAAAAATTTCTACATCTTGAAAAGACTGGTTAGAAATATCAGTCAACAGCTTAGGAAGGTATTCTTCTTCGTTAAGAGTGGGAATAATTATAGAAAAAAAGGGTGGCATGACTGTTAGTGTAAAGTGTATGTATGCATTTTACAAGATAATATAAGAAGAATAAGACTATTTCAATCTTGTTGGATACGTTTCCAGAATGTTGGCCACTTTTTTACATTAACCAGGGATCGGGCTTTATCTATATTGCGTTCCATTCGAGCTAAAAACCCATCCTTATACTTTTGCGCCATATACAAGCTGCCACCCATCATAGGATACACATTGTCTAGGTCATTAGTAGGGAATCCTCTAAGTAAAATGCGTGAATGCAGTTTTGCGTAAGTTTGAAGCATGGCGATAGTCCCTTCAGCATGATAACGGCGCAGTGAATATATATAACGGGGATTTCTAAACAGTTCAAACCGAAACCCCCGCTCAAATCCTCTTTTACATAATTCAACATCTTCAGCAAAGGTGATATCGGCATTAAACCCTTTTAATGCCTTAAATACCTTTCTCTTAAATCCCATCATAGCTCCTACTACTTCTGGGTTGTCTACAAACTTACCTAGTTCCATTCCCATGTTAAGCAGTGATGCAACCATTTTATTTTGGCGTTTGTTTTCAGCAACCGTAGCCCAACAGGTGAACATATCTGCCCTAGAATATTGTATTTGATACGCTAGCCCAGTCAAAAAGTAAGCAGGAATTCTGGTGTCTGCATCAAAAAAGATAAGATATTTACCAGTGGCTTTAGCTGCTCCCATGTTTCTTTGAATGGACACGTTGCGGACAGTACTTTCTAGCAGTTTTATATTGGAACTGGAAACAACGATTTCCCGGGTTTTATCAGTGGACATACCATCAACAACAATCAGTTCATAATCCTTCCAGAATTGCTTACGGATATCTTTAAGTAGAAAAGGTAATGTTTTTTCTTCGTTTAAACACGGGATGATAATAGAAAAATAGGGTTGTAACATATTGCAAAACCTTAACTTGGTATAATGTCAGTATGTATCTAAAAACACCAGAAGGAATGGTTTATGTTGACCATTATACAACCAAGGCAAAGTCTAAAGGTGATGTGCTGTATTTGCATGGATTAGGTGGTGACTGTAAGGCTTGGGTGTTTATGAAACAAGCTACGGTAGATGTCGGATATAACTATGTTGCAATTGATTTGCCGGGACATGGGTTATCATACCGCCCAAACAGCAAGTTCAATTTTAATGAAAATATTGAAGTACTTTCTTTGATATTAGAAAAGCTGAAAATAAATAATCCCATTATAGTCGGACATTGTATGGGTGGTTTGGTTGCGCTAGCCTATGCTTACAGGTTTCAAAACTCTGTATTAGCTTTGGTGCTAATAAATAGTGGATATAAACTGGCCGAGGCTGCACAACTGATTAAAATATTTAAATTTTTGATTCCATTTGTGCCGACCAATCACATCAACAGACATATAATACATGATACGTTTATTGGTACAACAGACATTAGTATACGCAGACTGGTTTCGGATATAGGACACGTTGGTTTGCGCTATTACATTACAATTTTTACAGCTTTAACAAGATGTAATTTCAAAGAAAAACTTAAATATATTACTATTCCTACTTTGGTTATTGGAGGAAAATACGACATAATTTATCCTCGAGAAAGTCAAATAGATTTGGCAATACATTTACCAAATGCCCTGCTTGAGTTTATCGACACAAATCATATATCAATCATTAACGCTCGTGAACAAGTATCGCGCTTGATCTTTAACTATATTACAAGTCATTGCGCAAGAAACTAACATTTAGATATGTATTCAATTGTCGCCGACCTTCACCTGCACTCCAAATATTCCCGTGCAGTATCGCCTCAAATGGATTTGTCGGTCATGGCAAAGATGGCGGTAATCAAAGGTATCAACTTTCTTGCTACCGGAGATTTTACAAATCCTGAGTGGTTTTTGAACTTACAGGATCAACTCATTGAGCAAAATGAGGGTGTATATATGGTAAAAAATCAAGAAGGTACCGATGTTGTCCGCTACATAGTGGGCGGAGAGATTTCGTGCATCTTCACTCAGTATGGAAAGGGAAGGAGAATACATGTCATTGTGCTGCTGCCAAGTTTAGAGATTGCAAGTAAAGTTAGACAAGAGATGGAGAGGCGGGGCTGCAATCTCCGCTCGGACGGACGTCCCATCATTAGTTTATCTATTAGGCAATTATGTGAACTTCTTTTTACCATAGATCCCAGTATTTTAGTTATACCTGCACACATCTGGACGCCATGGTTTGGTGTGCTGGGGGCTAAATCGGGATTTGATAGTCTGCGGGAATGTTACGGAGAATACGCGGAGAATATCTTTGCAGTAGAAACCGGATTATCTTCAAATCCCGAGATGAACTGGAAAATAAATGAACTTGATAACAGGTCAATAGTGTCATTTTCTGATGCACATAGTCCTGAAAAATAGGGAGGGAACTAACCCTATTTACTCAGAAAATAAATAACATATATAAAAATAAAATAATAAATCAGAAATTTTCATATAAGGATTTATGGTTAGCCCTGCAGGATAAGGGTGATTGGGAAATTGAAAAAACGATAGAATTTTATCCCGAGGAAGGGAAGTACCATATCAATGGTCACCGTAACTGTGGTATCAAACGAGAGCCTGCGGAAATTGCCAAATTTGGCAACACCTGCCCTATCTGTGGCAAGTCATTGACGCCCGGAGTGTTGGGTAGAGTAGAACAACTGGCAGATAATAATGTGACTGTAGAAAAAAGAAAAAATGCCTATGGTGTGCTAGAATATACAGCTAAAGGCATATTTAGAAAACCGTATAGCATGCTGGTTCCGCTCTCAGCAATTTTGAGTGAAGTGTATAAAACCGGAGAAAAAAGTAAAAAGGTTAAAGCTGCCTATGATACCTTAATTTATACACTTGGCAGCGAACTCAGGATACTTTCTCAGATTACAATAGAGGAGATTGAAAAAGCTGGTGGAGAACGTTTGGCTGAGGCAATACAAATGGCAAGGGAGGGAAAGATATTTGTTTCGCCTGGGTTTGATGGCGAGTTTGGAAAGGTACGAATTTTTCCTCAAGAATCAGATATGGTTACTACACAAAATGAAACTGAACAGGGAACATTGTTTTAAACGTACATTGTTCCAAAGTTTTTTTAAGTTTCATTATTAAACGCTGTGCAAATTACTCAAATTACAGACCTATCTGCTGTTAAAGACGACTGGTACAAATTATTTTGCCGGTCAGATTTGTCGCCTTTCCAGTCTTACCTTTATACACAGTTATTTACCCAGCAGTTTATTCCAAAAAACAGCTTGTTGCTTCTTAAGGTAATTCATAACAGTAAAACTCTAGCATTGGCAACCTTTGAAAAAATGGGAGATTTTGCGGTGTTTGTGGGCATGAAGCCAGTATTAGGTAAAGAAGAGATCACTGATTATGGTGATATTGTTGTTGATCAAAGTGTTGACAGTAGCTCGCATATATACGCAGACATATGGATCCAGATTCTTGCCTTTTTAAAAACCGAAGGCATTGTCAAGCTAGTGCTTGATTACGTGAGAGAAGATAGTCCAATATACAAGCACTTTCACCAGAAGCAGTATGCAAACATTATTCCGGATGAAGTAGCCCCCTGGATAAGGCTTGATCAAACCTGGGATGAGTATCTTTCTAATTTAGCTAGAGTTGACCGAAAAGAGCTCAGGCGGAAGCTAAAACGGCTAGAAACCATGCCCTGCAAACTGATTGAGTTGGATACTATATATAAAGAAGATTTTGATGAGTTTATTAGACAACATCGACTATCTGATAGTGCCAAGGAAAAATTTATGTCAGAACAAATGGCAAACTTTTTCTGGCAGGTATCCCAGCTTTCGTATAACTGTTGGCATACTAAATTATGGTTTTTGGAAGTCAATGGTAAGCGGGCAGCATCAGCCATTGGATTTGTGTCGGATGATAGATTACTTATGTACAACTCCGGTTTTGATCCAGAGTATGGGTATTACAGCGTCGGTTTGCTTAACCACGCTTTGATCATGCAAAAGTATATGGGGAGAGAGTATAAGATATATGATTTTATGAGAGGTTCTGAGCGGTATAAATATGATTTGGGAGCAGTGAACGAGCAGTTGTATAGAGTTGAGATCAAATTGTAAAACTCGTCTATAATCTCAATAATCACTTTATAATCTCTTCCAATTGAATTGCTAAAATATTGTTGATATCATGGAATAGTAATAAATTTTACTATTTATTCTTATATGAAATATTTAAAAAAAATTGGTGTTGTATCTTTTGCTAAGTTTTATGGCCTTATCTTAGCAGTTTTTGGATTAATTGCTGGTTTGATAATTGGAATTATGTCACTTCTAGCCCCTCTTAGTGGTGAGCAAGGGGATATTATGGGTTGAATCGGTATATTTGCAGTAATTGTAATCCCTATCTTATATGGAATCTTTGGATTTTTAGCAGGTCTTTTAGCGGGAGTGGTAATAAACCTGGGCTTAAGATTGAGTGGCGGCATAGAGTTTATTACAGAAGAGAGTAGTAATTAAATTTAACACATATATGGAACCAAAACCATCATTTTCAATCAAACTAGCTCTATCTCAGGGCTGGGCTACATACAAAGCAAACTTCGGATTTTTATTTGTTACTTTCATTTTGTACATGCTCATTAGCGGGATTTTAAGTGGCATACAGTCGTATTTGCAGGAACAGGAGTCACCCATGGTTATTATACCAATAGTTATTAGTATGGTGATTGGATCACTGATAGGTATCGGTTGGGTACGAATCGGACTGAAACTTCTCAGAGGCGAAACGGCAGAGTACGAGGATTTACTGAGAGGTACTGACCGTTTATTATCCTATTTTCTAGGCAGCCTTTTGGTGGGACTAATCGTAATAGCTGGGTTGATCTTATTGATCGTACCCGGAGTATACTGGGCGCTCAAATACATGTACGTACCCTATTTGATAGCTGATAAAAACCTTAAGATTGGTGAGGCTATGAAGCAAAGTGCTCTCATGACTAATGGGGTGAAATTGAAGTTGATAGGATATGGGTTTGTCCAAATAGGATTGGTAATTGCCGGCACCCTTGCTCTATTGATAGGCTTGATTGCCGTCTTACCTGCCATATGGTTAGCGAGTCTTTCAATTTATATGCAGTTATTAAACGAAAACACTGAAAGCTCAAATTCGACACAAGAACCGCCACAACAAGTTGAGTACCTTGCCCAGCAGTCAAGCTAATGTATATTGTAGTACTAAATTACTAGATAGAAGCACCGTACTAAATAGTAATATTACATCCGGCGCTTTTGTCAAATTTTATGGCAGACGAAACCAATACACCTACAACTGCGACCGGTCTTCCGGAAAATACAGAAGCAGCGCTTGCCTATGTGCTTGGGTGGGTGAGTGGATTGATATTACTATTACTCAATAAGGAAAGTAAGGTAGTCAAATACCATGCCTGGCAGAGCTTAATTCTTTTTGGCTTGCTTCATATTGCATCTATTGTTATCGGGCTTATTCCACTTTTAGGGCTTGTGATTTTACCCTTTTTTGGATTAGCTAGTTTTGTTTTGTGGCTTGTTATGATTGTACAAACCTATCAAGGTAAAACAGTCAACCTTCCCATAGTGACGGATTTAGTAAAAAAGCAAGTTGGAAAGTAATTCGGAACTTACATATTATAAAAACCAGGTATTGGGGCACCAAGCCTGGTTTTTATAATAAAATACTCGCATGTATCTAAATAGGCAAGAAGCAGGGAAGCTACTGGGTAAAAAATTGAAAGAAGAGCTTGGGCTTGTTGATCCCAAGCAGACACTTGTATTGGCTATTCCCAGAGGTGGAGTGATTGTGGGCGCACAAGTTTCAAGCACATTAGGCACAGCTTTGGATGTTATTGTTACTAAAAAAATCACAGACAAAAGCCAAATAGAGCTTGCTCTGGGTGCCGTTGGGCAAACTCCGGGTTCTCTCTATATAGATACGAGAATTGTCACTGAACTTCATGTCCCTCTGTCTTATATCGAAACGGAAATAGCAGTAAAACAATCCGAGATTACACGCAAAGAAGAACTGTACCGAGCAGGGAAACCAGAGATTCAGCTACAAGGTAAAAGGATAATTTTGGTGGATGATGGTGCTGCTACTGGGGCAACAATGATAGCAGCAGCGCGGGAGGTGTGGAACCGGGAACCAAAACAAGTTATAATCGCACTTCCCGTATGTTCTAGGACTACATTACATATTTTGGAAAAAGAGGTAGATATGGTAATAACTTTGGAAGTTCCTGATGATTTTTTTGCAGTTGGACAGTTTTATACAGATTTTAATCAGGTTGGAGATGAGGCAGTAATAGAATTATTACATACGAATCACGAAATACGAAATTAATATAAATACTATTAGTATAGATATTTAATTAATTTCCAATCACGTGCTTCTGATTTACATGTTTCTTTTCGTTGGTTTAGGTAATCCAGGCCATGAATACCAGTTGACTCGCCATAACGCAGGGTGGTTGTTTCTTGATTATTGTCAGGTTTTTTTTGAAGGTAAATCCACAGCTTTTGAAACTAAGCCCAAATTTCAAGCTCAAGTTTGCGAAGTTACGCTACCAGACAGAAAGTTTCTATTGCACAAACCTACAACTTTTATGAACCATTCCGGCATGTCGGTGCGTAAAGTTCTAGATTTTTATAGACTTGATTCTCAAAAAGAACTGTTTTTGATCCACGATGACCTGGATCTGCAATTTGGTGACTACAAGATATCTCGCGGTAAAGGACCTAAAATGCATAATGGTGTTAATTCGGTAGTTGCAGCAGTCGGAACAGAAGATTTTATACGCCTAAGGATTGGAATTGCCAATGATTGGTTGCCGTTAGTTAAATCACGGGCAGGTTCGGTGGCTGATGATTTTGTATTGGATGACTTTTCCCAGAGCGAGCAGGAGGTGTTGCCAAAGATATTCAATAATGCTCTGATAGACCTAAATCAATTTACATTATAATAATTTAAATAATAATCTCACACAATTTCTACTTTCAATTGCTTAAAATCACACGGGTGATGACAAGATCGGAAAATCTTGTCACAATCAAGCCATGCTCAGCTCTCCCCATCAGGCAATTCGCCAGTCCATATTATCTTTAGTAGTGCCCGAATCATGGGGTATATACATAAATGAACTGTTGCGCCGTATCTCTACCAGCATGGTTGGATTGTTTATTCCGATCTACATATACCAGCAAACAGGAGAACTGGTTTCGATACCTATCTACTTTAGTATTTACGCCCTTTTTGCATTGATAAGTGATTATCCTTCCACTCTAATAATCAAACGGATCGGAATAGACAGGGCTTTGGCTGTGGGTTCGCTGTTTCGGGCTCTATTTCTCTATAGTTTGATCTTTGCAGAAAAATACCACCCCTTTTTTTGGGTTTCAGCTTTTTTTTTCGGGCTGACCCAGCCTTTTGACTGGTTGCCCTACCACTACAGCTTAGCAAAAATGGCACAGACGGGAAGGCAGTTTAGCTCCATTGCAAGTTTATCTAAAACAGTAACCAGGTTAGGTTCCACTCTCGGTCCATTATTAGGTGGTATGATCATTGTCTGGTTTGGCTTTCCGGTGCTGTATGCATGTGCAGGCTTTTTGATCCTGGTGGCTGCTATTGTGCCGTTTTTGGATAAATTTGAAAAAACTGGTATGCACGTATCAGGTTCCGAGATCTGGCAACGGTTGACAGATCCGGGCATGCCAAAGCACCTGTTGGTAATTGGCCTGGAAAATTTTGAAGGCTTAATCAGCATGATGATTTGGCCAGTCTTTCTGTTTACGGCAATGGAATCGTATGAAAAGACAGGTAGTCTGGAAACGATTTCACTCCTTGTTGGCATTGTTACTTTGTATGGAGTCAAGTTATTTATAAAAGCTAAAAAATACTGGGTAATGACAGTGGGGGCACTCCTGATCGTACTCTCCTGGTTGGGTAGGATCTATGGTGGAAGTTTTGCGGGATTAACGCTTGCAAATATTGGTTATATCACTGGAACATCTTTTCTGTGGGTACCGGTGTGGAGCTTGCTCTATAAACATTCGGTGACTCAAAAGTATACTATGGAGTTCTGGCTAGTACATCACATTATTGCTCACAGTTTCTTATTACTAAGTAGTATGTCTGTGGTTGCTGCTTTGCTGCTTTGGGTAAGTCTGGAACATATCATTTTAGCAACCATGCTGGTATTTAGTCTCTCGCTTGTGTTACCCCTTGTATATAGGGAATATATTAAGAAATATGGGTAGATACATAGGCTCTTAATAAAAATCTAGTATACAGATTAATACCTATTTTGGTTTCATAGTTTATTTACTTGTTTTGACGTTTTTATGAAAAAAATTGCTTCGCTGCTACAAGACTACCAGCCGAAAGAAAGCAAAGGGTATGTGACTCGTGAATTTCAGGACTATGGTTATAGGTTGGCGATGGAGTTGGGGGACCGTGATCATGTCAGTTTGTATATCAAGCTGGCGAAAACGACTGACAGACACTTACTGGAGCAGGCGCGAAGTTTTGTGCTTGATGCGGGAACAGCCAAGAGTAAAGGCAGGTTATTTATGTGGAAACTCAAACAACTCAAGTCAAAATAATGGAATTATGTATTTCATCCTAAATAGCTGATGCTATACTAAAAGTATGAAACAACTGCCACAGTTTCCAGTGCTTCTTATTAGCATCAGCATACCTCTTATAACCCCATTGGTACAAATTATTGAAAATCGGCTGTGGCTTGAATTAGCGGTTTGGGTACCGGTCTTATTATGGATTGCGGGAACTATGGTAGGCTATCTAGTGCTGCAACTTGATCAGCTCTTGGATATTTTCCTCACCAATCCAAAAACAAACCTGGCAATGACTGTCAAAAGTTACTTTAAGGAACACCATATTCAGTATGGACTACGTTTATTAGAAGCAAATAAGCACTTGCAACCTCGCCTTACCTTCAGATCTGCGCTGTTTCAGATGGTATGGGTTGTACTGGCCATTTTTACCTTTACCTCAACAAGCTCGATGTTTGGAAAAGGATTTGTGTTGGGTATTGGGGTGCGCTTGCTTTTGGAACAGTGGAAGTACTATGTATCGAACAGGGGGTTATTACGGCAATGGTTGTTTTGGCAAATAAAACGGGAAGTAAATCAGGAAGAACTAAGATGGTATTTGGTGGCAATGACTGGAATAGTAATAGTACTTGTTTTGACTGTAAATATACAATAATTGACTTACATTCTCTAATTAAAAAATTGCTAATTGAGATCTTTTCATCTTGGGATTTGTTGAGATCAACTACGTTAATAAGAAATTAGGTCAATAATAAAATTCCTTGATATTTCATCTGTACGGACTATGTATCGGTATCGGAATCTGGGTTGGGCTGTTCTTGGCTGGCAAAGCTCAAAAACGGTTAGCTAAGTATGATAAAGATTATCTTAAAATAGATCTTGATAATGTGCTTCTTTGGGTGCTTGTACCTGGGATTATCGGAGCGCGTTTATATCATGTAATCGATTTGTGGAGTTACTACATAGTAAGCCCAGTAGAAGCCTTGATGCTATGGAAGGGGGGCTTGGGGATTTATGGAGGATTAGCTGGAGGCTTGGTTGGTCTATTAATATATTTAAACGTTTCAAAGAATAGATCAAAGCTAACCCACGTTTTGGACATAATTGCCTTTGCCTTACCGGTAGCTCAAGCAATTGGAAGAATGGGCAACTTTTTTAATCAGGAACTATTTGGATTACCAACAAACTTACCCTGGGGCATTTGGATAGAGCCAAGTAATCGATCCGGGACATATGTATCAGCTTCCCACTTTCATCCTCTATTTGCATATGAAGCGATTTTGAATTTAGCGCTTTTTGGTGTAATGTGGAGAATATTGCAAAAAAAGAAGAACCCAGGGGTATTCTTTGCGGTATACCTAACCGGATATGGGATAATCAGGTTTTTGCTGGATTATTTACGCATAGACCCCTGGAGGATCGGCATCTTAACAACAGCACAGTGGATAAGCTGCCTGCTGGTACTTTTTGGCACATACCTATTTATTAGAAGTAGTAAACGAGCAGCAGAGCTTTAAAGCAACAATTCTTCGCTATGCTTGGTTTAGTGCTTTTGCTAGAATCACAGTAGAGTATTAATTTACATGCCAATAAACATGCTTGTTGGAAAGGTATGTTCAAGCCTGTTAATTAGATATTGTTAAGCTCTTTGTATCCTTAGAGTTCCTGGTCTAAGGAATCGCACTTTTTGTCACGTTTCGTTATAAATACCAATACTTTATTACTAGGTAGAATGTAGTTTTTATACTATTACTACTTAATACTAGCTACCATATTATGCCCCACGAATTTTCTTTTAAACGCGTCATGGTCAAATTAACGGGAGAATATCTTTCATTACCCGGACAAAAAGGTATCAATTTTGATGTTGTAGACTCAGTAGCCCGGGGTTTGCTTGAGATGAAGGAGAGAACACAGCATCAGATGGCAATTGTGATTGGGGGCGGTAACTTGTATAGAGGTAGGGAGGCGGCTACTCAGGTAGATAAAGCTACAGCAGACTACATAGGGATGCTCTCCACTATCATGAATGGCTTGGCGCTTGAGGAATCTATTAACCGTTTAGCAGGTTTGCGCATGTCTTATTTGATGACAGCAGTCCAGATGAACGCAATAGCAGAACCTTTTTATCGTAAAAAGGCATTAGCCAGACTTGAAAAAGATCGGATTGTCATATTGGCTGGAGGTACCGGCAGCCCATTTTTTACCACAGATTCGGCAGCTGCTCTGAGGGCTGCAGAGCTCAATTGTGATGTAGTTCTAAAAGGGAGCACAACAGATGGAGTATATACCGCTGATCCACGAAAAGATGCTAACGCTCGTCGCTATCAGTATCTTAATTACCAAACAGCTTTGGAACAACATCTGGAGGTAATGGATAGCAATGCCTTTGCCATTTGCCAAAATGAAAACATTCCCATTCTGGTTTTTAAAGCTGAAGATCTTGGAAAGGTATTAGGGGGAGAAAAAATGGGGACAATGGTCGGTTCGGTGGAAGATGAGTTTTATGCCTAAAATCATCTGATTTGTCTTGCTTGACAAATTATGGTAATTAATATACCCTATGGGGGTATGTTAGAGAACTCGAAACATAAAATACAAAAGTCAAAAATAGGCTCAGACAAACAAGAAATTACTAAACGTTTACATCGAGTGAAGGGACAAATTGAGGGAGTAGAAGATATGATAGGGCAAGGTAAAGAATGTTATTTAGTTATTCACCAGATAATGGCTGCCAGGTCAGCACTTGGTGCTGTGGCAGTAAAATTGCTAACAGAAGCTTCATGCGCTGCTAGTAATAGGAAAGATCAAACAAAGTTAGAACAGTTATTAAATCAGTTATTAAAATTTCATTAATATAAGTGCTTAAGTATGTACGAAAAAGATAGATAATCTGAATAAAAATCAGATTGACAGAATCCGCTTCTTACTACTTGCTACTTACTACTAATCACATGGCAGCAGTTTATTTTACAAGCTCAGATTTTGACAACAAAGTTTTACAATCAGATAAGCCGGTCGTGGTTGATTTTTTTGCGACCTGGTGCGGTCCTTGCATGATGGCTTCACCCATTATTGATAAATTGGCAGATGAGATGGGAGAAAAAGTTACTATCGGTAAGCTGGATGTGGATGAAAATTCGGATATTGCCCAGAAGTATGGGGTAATGAGTATTCCAACAATGATTGTTTTTAAGGGTGGCAAAGAGGTTGAGCGTAAAGTTGGGTTTCCAGGAGAGTCAGGGTTAAGGAATATGATTGAAAGTATTAAATAAATGTATTACTAACATTTTATGACGTAAGTCATGTGTTAAGTAATATATAAAAACGTTCCGGTCTAGATAAAATTCATACGATTCTAACGCTTTTGATTCTAATATCAAGAGCGCTCGGAATGATTCACAGAAAATGATCCATAATCTAATCATTATCGGCTCAGGACCAGCAGGCTACAGTGCAGCTATCTATGCAGCCAGGGCAGCCCTCAAACCACTCGTATTCTCAGGTATAACAATCGGTGGACAGCTCATGTTTACCACTGAAGTTGAGAATTTCCCTGGCTTTCCTCAAGGGATCATGGGGCCTAAGCTGATGATGAGTATGCGCGAGCAAGCAGAGCGCTTTGGGGCCACAATAGTTGATTCAGTCGTTGATTCGGTTGACTTTTCCAAACAACCATTTACTGTCACAGTAGGGTTAGAAACGTATCAGGCAAAAAGCATTTTGATCGCTACAGGTGCAGATGCGCTCACTCTGAATCTTCCTCGGGAGAAAGAATTGTATGGTAGAGGTGTTTCGACCTGTGCTGTATGCGACGCTGCGTTTTATCGTGAGCGAACAGTGTATGTGGTTGGCGGAGGAGACTCTGCTGTGGAAGATACGCTGGCTCTTACGAAATTTACCTCTAATGTAAATCTGGTAGTTAGACGTGATACTTTGCGGGCTTCTCAGATCATGCAGGATCGGGTCAAAAATAATCCTAAGGTTTCTATCCACTGGAATACCGAGGTGACTGAACTGATTGGCGATGAGAAACTCGAGCAGCTCAAACTTAAAAATAATAAAACCGGAGAAGAACAAACCATAAAAGCTGATGGACTCTTCTATGCTATAGGCCATAAGCCCAATGTAGAATTATATAAAGATCAGTTACAAATGACTGAAAGCGGGTACATATTAACCTCATTAAACGGCTTGACCACACACGGTAGTGTTGACCAAGTCTGGCTGGAAAAGTACCCAACCATGACTTCAATTGAGGGTGTTTTTGCTGCCGGAGATGTGGTTGACTACCGGTACAGGCAGGCAATTACTTCTGCCGGGATGGGAACCATGGCTGCTCTGGATATAGAAAAGTGGCTGAGTCATAATGAGTAATAATTACCCTCAAATAGTGGAACAGTTTCAATAAAGAACATAAATGTTCAATATTTTGATTATTAATCTCCTTTGTATATATCCTCTTTATGATTGCAAATAAAGCATCCGGGTAAACAGAAGACCTCATCGAAATATTTTTAATAACTCAAAATAATAAAACATTATAATCAAAACAAGACTTAAAACTATTAAACATACAATATGTGTTTACTATTTATTTTTTTAATATTTACACGTTCATCTGGGAATTTAACATTTTTTTAATAATTTTAATTATAATTTGCATTAGCAAGTATTGGTGTTGAACGATAGGGAAATAGTGCGTAAAGTAATCAGATACCCAAGAAGAGCGCCAGATATATCTAGTATAATTTTGTGTAAAGTAAGGGAACTCAGCATAAACCCCCGGTATTTAATATGTTACAAAATCATTTTCAATCCAATTTATTCTGATTTTGATTATGATAGATGTTGGTTGGCAAAGATAGTGAGTGTATGAGGGGCTATCATTTCTTTTACCTCAGTTAGCATCACTATTTTTCCATATAAATTTACCCGCTAAAAGGTAGCGAATTTGAAAACTGCCGGTTTGTAAACCAGCATAGATATGGTACAAATAGTAGGTAATAAAGTTTAAGTAAAAATTATATGGCAACTAAAAAACCAAAAGTAGATCCAAATATATGTATTGGTTGCGGCACCTGCGTGTCTTTGTGTCCCAAAACATTTGCGATGGGTGATGATGGCAAATCACACATAACAGATCCTAATGGACACAGTGAATCGGAGATTCAGGGAGCAATTGATGCCTGTCCGGTAGCAGCTATTTCCTGGGAGGAAATCGTTCAAGATGCCACCACTACTTCTGCTCCGACTGTCTAAAGGTTAGACCATTAGCTTGAATTTAAACCCCGCTGTTAAGGCGGGGTTTTTAATTTGGGAGAATTTTCATCTTCCGTGACTTCGTCCCACTAAGTGGGATGAAGAGGGTAGGAAGTTGATTTGGCTTAGAATGTAGATTTGTGAATATTGGGTAAAACATCTTACGATATGATTGCCATGATACTTTTAACATGTGTTTTCCACCACTACCTAAACTTAATCATTATTAGAACTTTTCAGTAGCAAAGACCATGAAGGGTGATGACAAAAACATCTTTAGTTTATTATCCACCAGTTGAAGTTTATGTTGGTGGTTTGGGGTTTGGTGATAGAAACAATAAACCCTTTGCCAACCTCTTTAGCGGTAACAGCTAAGGGAATGTTTGTTGTAGTAGTGGGAGTTACAAACATGAGCGACTCTTTGGTCACAATGGGAGCCTGCATAAAGATGCTTGTTTGTCCTGCTTTGATAGTTCCAATCCCGATAGAATCGGCAGTATTGTTTAGCTCATCAGCTGATATAGAGCTATCTATAGGGTTATCTAAAGTATCATAGGTATATGGTAAATATAATTTAGATGCAGTAACCGCTTTAAACCTGGCTGAACCGCTGGCATCTATCGAAGCTACTTCGGAACCTGAATTTAGAACCTGAAATTTGGAACTGAGCAGGGCAGACTCTGATGCTTTAAGGTTTTGGTTAACAGAGCTAAGATCTATGGCTATTGTAGTGTCTTTTGGTTTGATTAAGTTTGTAAATAAGGTTCCGGATACAGTGGCGGTTTTCGTTTCTAATGTATCAGAAAATAACCTATAAGCATATAAAGACCCCTTTAAGTATAGGTCTCCGTTAACATATAGATTTCCATTACTTTCTACAGATATAGCACCGGCTAGGATATCTATCTTACCTAGGCCGGTGGGCTGGATGTAGAGAGTATCGGAAAGGGTAGCTATAGAATTTCTAGTAAGATTCAGGTCAGTTTGGACACTGAGGCTATTGGTCACTTCAGCATTGACCATAGAAGCATTTCCTAGAACTGCCAGGAAAGTATTGACCGTAGCCAAATCCGTATCCACTGTACCCGCTATGATTTGGGAGTCGTAAGCCAGGTTTGAGTTGGCTTGCCAGGTAGCAGAGCTAGTGGCTGACTCCACATTGTCGAGCCTAGTCATGAGATTGTTTAGGCTCTGCTCCCAGTCAGAGGGAAGGGAGGGTAAGTTGTTGGTAACTGCAACGGGAGAGGGGTATGGGGTGTTTAGTGTATACAACTCCATCATTTGGGCTGACATAGAGGAATTGACTATATTTTCAATCCTGGCTTCCAAACCTTCAATGGAATCAGCTTTGATCCTTTCAGCTATAAGTGTCCTGATGCGGGCTGAGTTGGCAAAGAGCTCTCCACTGACACTGGCATCTTTTGTCTTGAGAGTTCCAGACACTGAGGCATCACCGAGAATCTGAACAGCAATTGTTTCATTGCTGGATTGTTTCATTGCTGGATCACCAAACACAGCTTGTCTAGCTGATAAGGTGCCAGAAATGGAAGCATCCACAGCTGTCAGATTTTGAGTGTAGAGCTGGTCAGTCAGGATCTGGCTTGCTTCAACAACGGGGGAAAGGAGCTTGTCTTCAACTTTTACCTGCCTGACTACCACGGTATCAGTAATCAGGTTTTTGATATCAGCTATGCCGACTGTTAGTTTGGCACTAAATACGCTGCCAAAACCCGCTACAGCCACTTTGGCATTACCTAAGCTATCTGTAACGGTTGAGGTGAGGTTTGCAAGAGTGTCAGGTGTAGCTTCCCCGAGGATTCCGTCGTATATCTGGGACTGGATAAAGAGATCCCCGGAACTTGAGAGAAACTCCTGGTTGGAGGGATACATGGTTGCATGGTTAGAATTGCTTAGCTCCAATCTGGTATCAGCGAGTTTTGAGTTTAGCTCAAGGGTATATATAATATTCTCTTCGATTTTTTCCAGAAGCTTCATATCCCTGTCCTGCAATGAAAGCGCTGCCCAGCCCTTGGTATCGTTCATGTCAGGTACGCCCGGCAGATGCTTATTCAATTCTATGTAGGATCCAAGGTCGGTTAGGTTCATCAGGTTATAATCGCTTTCAAAAACGTAATCAGGAACAGCTAGTGTAGTACCGTCATCGATAAAAGAGCCACCTGTGACTCGAATATTACCAGCTACCTCCATTTTCTCAGCCGGTGCTAAAACGCCGATTCCAACGTTGCCTGCAAAGTAGTTAATACCTGAACCTGCTGAAGAAATTAGACCATCAGTAAATAATCCGCCTGTACCAACATTGATTCCATTTCTTATGTATAAGTTATTACCAATGTCCCCATTATCAGTAATTGTAATACTATTCGTTTCAACATTCCCAGCATTTAATGCATGAATATCAGCTCCCCCCACATCGATAACCTGCAAACCACTTAATGCATTGCCAACATATGCATATTTACCCGACACATAAATCTTCATGGCATTATGAATAGTTCTATACATACCAGCTAAGGAAGGTGTAGCCGGGTTGCTTACATCAATCACCTGCAACCCATACGAACCATCTGCTATATATGCATATTTACCCGACACATACACACCCAACGCATCCCCACTAGTGTCATACGTACCAGCTAAAGAAGGGGAGGTAGGGTTGCTTACATCAATCACTTGCAAACCATCTAAACCGTTTGCTACATATGCATATTTACCCGACACATACACACCCAAAGCATCCCCACTAGTGTCATACGTACCAGCTAAAGAAGGGGAGGTAGGGTTGCTTACATCAATCACTTGCAAACCATCTAAACCGTTTGCTACATATGCATATTTACCCGACACATACACACCGTGGGCATCCATAGAAGCATATGAACCTACAAGTATTGGTGAGGCCGGGTTGCTAACATCAATTATAAGTAAACCTAAAAACCAATCTGTTGCATATATGTATTTACCAGTAAGATATATATTTTTAATACCACCACTATCAACAGGGTTATATGTGCCTATAAGTGTTGGAGATTTTGGATTACTTACATCTACTATTTTTACCCCGCCAGTTAATCCATCTGCAAGGTAAGCATACTTCCCAGCAACAACAACTTCTGTTGTAAGAGCATTAGTATCATAGGATGATACTAATACCGGGGAATTCGGGTTACTTATATCCATTATCTTCAATCCTTCAGTATAGTCTGCTACATATGCATACTTACCCGACACATACACACCAAAAGCACTTCCGCCTGTAATAAAGTTACCTACTAGACTAGGATTGGGTGAATCTATCAGCATACTTCCATTTACTAGGTGCATTTTTTGAAAGGGAGAGGTGGTGCCAATACCAATATTTCCACCATCACCAATAGTTAAACCATTTCCAGAATTATCATATATCCCCAATCCTAGATCACCAGCTGCAGTGATCTGCGCATCATCGAAAGTTATGTTATCCAAAGTATAGGAGCCGGAAGTAGCAGAAAAGTTTTCACCTATAGTCAATGAACCAGAGAAATTCCCGGATATTCCATTGAGGTTTCCTAGATTATTGATGGTAAACAAGTCACCAAAACCAACGCTGAAGAGTGCAGCCGGACTGTTGTCGCCAATTCCAACATTTCCAGAATTTTGAACATACAAACCATAAGTTGAACCATTATTACCCCAAAACTCAGCAATGCTCACGTCGTTTGATGTACCTTGTCCGTAAAAAATAGCCGCACTATTATTTATATTATCTTGTTCGACTACTAACTTAGGTTGATCAGTATCATCTCTAATATATAGTAATGATCTACCGGAAGGGTCTTTAGCGGTCCAATGAGCACCAACCCCAATGCTGCCCTGAGGAAAGATAGCATTTCCAATCACATGTAGATTCTCTGTCGGGCTTGTGGTTCCAATTCCTACATTCCCATTACTATCAACTCTTAACCTTTCTAATCCATTTGTAGATAAGTTGACCGTATCAGGGTCTGACGACCACATACCAGTATTGGTGTCAGTGCCAAAGGTGATTCCAGGCAAGGCAACAGTGCCAAGGGTAAAGGATCCTACGCCATTGACTGTCAGTTGAGATCCGGGAGTTGTGGTGCCAATACCAACGTTACCTCCATCTTTAACAAAAATACCATTGCTAGCATTGTCATAGAGTCCAAGACCTAAGTCACCAGCCGCGGTTAGCTGAGTATTATCAAAGGTAATATTTTCCAAAGTAAACGAACCGTTATCAGCAAAAGTAGCAAAAGTGGTCCCGTTGTCCTGTATAAGCAGGTCACCCTCAGAGCCTAAGTTAATTATCGTATCTGCAGTTCCCGGGTTTTCTAATGTAAACCCAAAACTATCTTGGTTGATGGCGGTAGATTCCGTTAATGTTCCACCAAGAGTAAATGTAGAGGAGGCCAGCGTAAGTCCATTTCCAGCCGTATACGTAGCTCCCGAACTAACAGCTTCCCAAACCGTATTACCGTTAGCATCAGAAGTCAGGACATACCCATCATGAGCGCCACCACTTATTTTTAGGGCTACTGTGGTCAGGGTAGAGGCAATATTAACGGAAGAGCCGAAGTTGGCATAGGACGCTACATCCAGCTTGGCAGCAGGGCTATTGGTGCCTATGCCGATATTGCCGGTATCACTGATGTATAGCAGGGCAGAACCATTGTCCTGGATCTCTATATCACCCGTGCTATTCAGGTTGTAGATGAGGTCATATGCTCCCAGTACGGTAGTAGTGTCCTGGGTAAAGCTACCGCCCAGTAAGATATCTGTTCCATCCATTGTCAAGCCATTGCTAGCACTGTAATCAGTAGTACTGCTACTCTCTGATAAGCTGTCGAATGTAGTCCAGCTAGTGTTATTATCATCCCTATACTCAAGTTTGCCGGAACTGGTATTAAATCTCATGCCTGCCTCATTGCTGTGTCCACTGACACCACTAAAATATATTCCAAGACTATCTGTTTCTCCATTAGGATCACCAATTTTTATGTCAGACAATGAATTCAGCTGAGCAGCTTTTATATAGCCATTTTTATTAAAATAGTATGAAGCATTCCCACCAACAGATAATCCGACAGAAGAGGTGAGATAATCAGTTGTAGAAGTCAGTGTACCATAGACTAATCCCAGGCTAGTAATATTTTGTAGATTTCCGTTACTGTCAAGTCGCTTGGTGCCGATACCACTACCAGTATATAAACCGTCAGTTTGGATAATAATCTTATCCTTGGCTATTACAGTAGGGAATTCAATGTCACCACTAACGACTAGATTACCATCTATAGTGGCGTCACCGTATACTTCCAATGAGTTGTTAATAATCTGTTCATTTACCACTATTTCTTGAAATGGTTTTACTATTGTACCAATCGATACTGTGTCAGCTACAGCAGGAAATAGGGCATCTGCAGAAAAATGGATGATTCCGTCAGTTGTAAGATGTGAAGGTTTATAAGCAGTGACTGTTGAACCACCTTCAAGCTGAATATTATCAACATATAAAGTGCCAACACCATCTCGACTTTGTATTAGAATACTAAATGAATCAAGGGTAGGACTTTCTTCTGGTTCAAAATGTTTTGAGACTGAAATTAGTTGCCACGAACTGTCACCAGCTATTGTATAACTCCTCATGGTAGTTCCATAGCCGACAGTAAGATCTGCATCAGTAGTGCCCAACCCTTTTACATAGAGTGAAAAAGTATAGGTTTTTCCTGGAAATAGGTCAGCATATGTGGGTTGAATCTTGATCATGTTATTTGGTTCTAAAATTACTTTAAGGGCATTTTGACCATCTAAACTAGAATCTTGTGTTACAAAAGTATTGGCTTCTGAGGCATCCTCAGCATAAATATAGTATAAAGCCTTTCCTGATGCATTTTGCTCAAAGCCTGAATTTGTTATAAAGTTACGACTATCTGAATCGATATAACCTCCGGATACTGCTCCGCTAAGTTGGATATTTCCACGTTCGTCAATAAGTACTTTATCTTCACCAATAATCAGTCCACTTCCTAGTAGTGGTTGCGAACTATCTTGTTCAAGTAAAATGTCTTGATTGAATTGTTGAGCATTGCTTAGATTCTTTTCAATTTTGTGTAAGCCTTTTGTAACAGCTGTATATATTAAAATAAGTAGAAGAATAACTATCCCAAAGGATAAAGCTATTGCAATAAGATCTATGCCTGTTCGTAAAGTAAGTTTATGAATAATGTTATCTTTTATACTATTAAGTTTTATTATGTTATGTTTTGTAACTTGATTAGTATCTTTCTTATCCATAACTATCGTTTGAGGTAATCCTTCTATATTCTTTGCTTGTATCTTAATTAGCGCTGTATCTGAAGGATTGCTTAGGTTTAATTTAGTTACATTTTTCTTATTATTCTGTAATATATCTCTTATATTCTGTAATTCTTTTCTTATTTGAAAATAGTTATTTTGCGTTTCGAAACCATCTTTACTTTCTTTAATTTGTTGCAAGATACTTAATTCATACCTTCTAGAGTTACCAAGAGTCCTGTTTGGAACTAGCTTACCCAATTTATCCCATCTCCGTAATGTATCTTCGGATATTCCGAGGAATTGTGCTGCTTGAGAAATTGATAGTAGGTTAGTATCTTGAGGTTCTTGCACGGTGTGCATAAGTTTACATATGTAAGGTTATTATACGATTACAATATATGATTAGAAGGTTGAGATGTCAATAATACTTTAGTTGTTATATATTGTTACATATATATATAATTACTTAATCTTTTTCCTCTAATTACCATATTCGGTTTATACTTCGTATATTATATTAGTATTATTAACCTAATATTTTTCTTTGCCCTTATAACTATTTTTGTTGATGTATATAATACCATTATAGTGTATAAATAATAATTAAATATATATTAATTATGCGTTATATAATTATATATTTAATAAATAAAATAATATTAATAATGATAGCGTTATTAATACTAAAGGACAAAAACATTATATGGCAAATAATATAAGTAAATATAACTGTAATATAACTAGTGAATAGGATATTATTGTTATTAACTATGGTATAAAACGAAGTAATAAAGAATAAAATAGTATGAGAATAAAAATAACAGATTAGGAAATACAAAAAAGACTTGTAAAAGTAATAATATATTTAGACAAAGTTGTTATTAAGATAAATAGAAAACTAAAATAGTATTAAAAATGATTTGTATAAATAACGTTTATTAGATAAAGTAATAAGTATTAAGTAATAAATATATAAAAATACCATAATATAAGTAAAAAATAGAATAGGTAAGGATAAGCAAATAAACATAAAGTTTGCTAAATTATCAAATAGAAGCTAACTGTAGTAGTAGATAGAATAAATCATTAGAGAATTAACAGATAAAACTTCAATAACATTAGATATAAAGACTGAAAACAAATATCAGATTATAATATGCAAAAAATAAATTACTTAATTAGAGAAAATTAGTAATAAATATTATAAGTAAAAAGTAAGAATGCGGTAAAAGATTCTAATAAAGATATATATAAAAAAAGATGAAATTCAAACGAAAATAGCAGTAAAGAAAAAAGAGTGATAACAAATAGAAGAACATAAAAAATAAACAATATTAATGAAAAATGAGATATAAGTAAAAAATAGGAAAGAAAAAATGTAATAAGTAATATATAGAGCGGTTATGTGAAAGGTATATAAACATTGCATGCATTAAACGCAGAATAATTCGGAAAAATACAAATTATAAAAATAATTATAAATATTAGAGCATAATTTTAGTTATTAGAGTAAAAGTAATTAATTACTAAAAAAAGAGCCAATGTTAGTATATATACTAGCTCAGCGTAGGTTAAATATAATGTAATTTAATGAATAAATGTGTGGCTAGTACAATAGGATGCCTTGTAGAAGCTCAGAAAGATTATACCTCATATAATAATAGCTATAAAAATTACAGTAAATTACTTTTTATTAGAAAATGTATGGTTTTAAATCAAACATTGGAGTTAGAATAAAGTTAATTCTGTTTATTTACAAATCATGATTGATAAGTGTTAAAGTGCAGATATTCGTCAGCAGTGCAGTGATTGTCGATAGTAGTGAGTAAATGTTAAAATATGTCCAATTAAAACGCATCATGTCTATTTTAACTTAGGTTTATAAAAAGTGTAATATACATTTACATATACCGAGCTTCATCTAGATTGTAATCCTTAATATAGCTATATAGAAATAGTAATAACAGAAACGAGTTAAACTAATAACTTATGGTCTAAGCTACTTAGAGTTGGTGTGTGCATGTATAGAGCCGATACCACTACGATATATACCCTTCATCAGTTAATCACTGCTCAATATTGTTCCACTTATAGTGATGGCCTAATAAATAATCAGCTCTCTCAATCAACGACTTGTTATTATAGATTTCAACATCGGTAATAACTCATTTCTAGACACATGGATTTTATTAAGTAATATCTGTAGCATTTTAAAAAGTCCTTTATCTCAATTTAGCATCTTATTTGTATTACAGCGATCTTAAAACTGATAATTTGGAAGCTTCATCTATATATAGTGATTGATACGTATATTGCAACTGATGACTAATATATTAAATCAGTGACTAAAAACATCACCAGTAAGAATAAATAATATTAGCAGAGTATAATGTCACCAGAATAAATGACACAAGTAAAACTAATAATGTAACGCATTAGTTGCAGTAAATACGTAATATGGTGAAACAAAAATCATAAGTAGTGAAAAAATATATATAGTATAAACATATGCTAGCAAATCAAATAATAAGTTAGCTAGCAAAAACAAGAACAGAATGACAGAATAATATAAAAAGATCCACATAATGTGGAAAACTTACAAAACAGTTAAAATATACTTAAACGAATAAAAACATGGGGAAATATATATTAAATAAAAAGAAATGATAAAAGTACATAACAAAAGGATATAACAATAATAAAATGAGTAAAAAAAGTATTATTAGTAAATTGAACAAAATCAGTACAAATTGTATATAATGGTATAATACACGGTATGAATATAAAAATATCTTTAATACTACTATTATTAATCACGCTAATCATGCTTCCTGGGCAGAGTATTCGGGCACAAGAGCCAAACATTAGTCCTCAGTCAACTATCGAGGCCTCAGAGTCTGCAGAAGCTAGCCAGTCAGCCAGCCCAGTTGTCAGAAAAGTCATTGAACGGGAGCCTGATATCACAGAACCAAAACCAGAGGTAAAAGGTAAACTAGAACGATATATCGACCAGAATCCGGTAGGAGAGATGAGTTTGTTTACGGTTGTACAACATGCTATCCGGTATGCTGTCTCTCAGGGAGTTCCAGCAAATACAATAGTACTTATTATGTTATTTCCTTTGGTAGCAACGGTAGTTGTGTTTGCTCGCCATATAATTGGTCTCAAAAGCTCAGGAATATTTACACCAGCTCTATTGTCTGTGGCATTTTTAGCGACTGGACTTGTTACAGGAATAGGGTTATTTGCGTTTATACTTGCAGTAGCTACTATGGTACGTATGTTACTCAAAAAAATACGATTTCAGTATTTACCAAGGATGGCTCTATTTATGCTTTTAGTATCATTGAGTATATTTAGTATACTATTAATATCACCAGCTATAGGGAATACCTCTCTGATTACAATTGGTATTTTTCCACTCCTTATTCTTATATTACTTGTTGAGGATTTCTTAGATTTGCAGATTACACGAAATCTTACTCAAGCGCTCATTATTACCGGAGAAACTCTTATCCTAGCGATAGCTTGTTTTTATATTATGAATTTAGAAATACTTCAGAAGTTTGTTTTGGTTAATCCCGAGCTTTTTATAGTTATTGTTCTTGGATCGATATTGCTCATTGAGCAATATTCTGGATTGAGACTTCTAGAAATATGGCGGTTTAGAAAACTACTGAAATAAGTATGGCCAAACTGCATCATATTTTGGGCATGAATGCCCGAAATCTTAACTATCTCGGACTCAATTCCCACAGTGCTCGTAAGATAGCGGACTCTAAACTTTTAACTAAGAAAATCCTGAAACGGAACTCTATACCTCATCCTAAGCTCATCAAAGTGCTGCGTTCCTATAGTGATATACGGTCATTCAACTGGATTGCATTAAAAGAAGGCTTTGTTGTTAAGCCTAGTGAAGGGTATGGGGGTGAGGGTATTCTGGTAATTAAGAAGGTAACTGAACAGGAAGGAAGGTGGCTGCTAATGAACGGGGGAACAGTGAATGAGGAAGATCTGCAACTTCATGCTATGGATATAGTCGAAGGTTCATATTCAAGAAATAGAACACCTGACCAAGCATTTATAGAACAACGGGTAAAAATACACCCCAAATTTCGAAAGTATGCCTACCAAGGCACGCCCGATGTTCGGGTGATCGTTTTTAACAGTGTTCCGGTTATGGCTATGTTGCGTTTACCTACCAAGGAGAGTAATGGTAAAGCAAATATTCACCAAGGGGCGGTAGCCCTCGGAATTGATATGGCTACTGGTATTACAACACATGGAGTACATTACGACTCGATAATTAGCCATATTCCCAATACAAGTAAGAAAGTAAACGGCCTAGTAATTCCGTATTGGGAGCAGATACTCAAGATTGCAGTAGCTTGTCAACAAGCAACAAAATTGGGCTATATAGGAGTGGATATTGTTATCGATGAAGAAAAAGGTCCGTTAGTTATTGAGCTCAATGATCAACCAGGACTTCAGATCCAAATGGCTAATCAGGCGGGGCTTTTAGCTAGGCTTAAACGCATTGAAGAACTGGATATTCAAGACCCCAACAAAGGGATTCAAATAGCTCAAGTGCTTTTTGCTGAACATTTTTCAGACAAAGTTAAAACTGAGAAAGGCAGAAAGATTGTGGGCATTTTTGAAAAAATAATAATCAAGGACGGGCAGAGTAACAAGCATGAGATTATTGCTAAGATGGATACAGGAGCTTACTCAGTCAGCATTGATAGAACATTAGCTGAGGATTTGGGGCTCTTGGGTACTAAAAACATTTTATATGAGGAAACATTCAAGTCAGCTCTCGGAAAGGAAGTCCGTCCAGTTATAGAGGTAGATTTATGGATTCAAGGACAAAAAGTGCGGGCTTTGGCCAATATTTCAAACCGAAAGCATTTGCGTTCTGAAATTCTCATTGGTCGAAAATATCTTCAGGACTTTATGGTTGACCCGAGTAGGGTAGAGAACTATTAGCACCAAGTGACACTAAGCGATAGTCACCTTCTTTTCCAGGTATACATCTTGCACAGCATGGAGAATATCAATCCCCTCAGATAGTGGTTTCTTAAAAGCTTTGCGACCTAATATTAAACCCATGCCCCCAGCTCTCTTATTTATTACTGCTGCACGTACGGCATCAAATAGGTCGTTATCACCCGACTCTCCGCCTGAGTTAATGAGACCAATTTTACCCATATAAGCGTTAGCAACCTGGTAGCGAACCATATCAATCGGATGGTCAGAACATAGGTCTGTATACATGCGTTCATCCCACTTGCCAAAATTAAGGTTTTGAAATGCACGGTTATTGGTAGGCAGTTTTTGCTTGACGATGTCTGCCTCTATCGATGCAGCAAGGTGGAGAGCCTGGGCTGTGGTATCGGTGCTTGTGTGGTAATCGGTGCCATCCCTGACGAACTCAGGGTTCCGTAAATAGCACCAGAGAATAGTGAACATACCCCTTTCGTGGGCTTGATGGAATACCTTAGATATTTCTTGCAGCTGCCTGTTTGACTCTTGTGAGCCAAAGTAGACAGTGGCACCAACTCCAATTGCTCCCATGTTCCATGCCTGGTCAACTGAACCAAAGAGGATCTCATCATGCTTATTTGGGTAAGTCAAAAGTTCATTATGGTTAATTTTGAGTATAAACGGAATCTTGTGGGCGTATTTGCGTGAAGTTAAACCCAGGACTCCCAATGATGAAGTTACGGCATTACAGCCGCCTTCTATAGCTAACTTGACAATGTTTTCAGGATCAAAATAGTCAGGGTTATCTGAAAAAACAGCTCCAGCACTATGTTCAATTCCTTGGTCTATGGGAAGTATCGAACTGTAGCCCGTACCTGCTAATCTGCCAGCCATAAAAAGCTCTGAGAGGCTTCTCAGTACCTTGTTGCTGCGGTCACTGTGGGTAAATACCCGATCAATGAAGTCGGGGCCAGGAAGAGTAAGTCTATCCTTCTCTATAGTATGGCACTCGTGAGCCATGAGATACTCGGCTTGGTCACCTAAGAGGGAAACGATTTCGTCAAAGTTCATAGGTCAGAATAGTATTTAGTATAATGTATTAAGTATATAAGGAAGTGTGTTGGAAGAGCAATAACAGATAATATATTTAAAATAAAACTCAAATGTTTAATAGTCAAAATTAAAAATCTTTGATATTTAAAGTTTATAGATTTGAATATTTATAGACTTATCCACATTTCATGTACAGGTTATAATATAATATATTATCAATAAATAATACTATATAAGACCTATAGCATATAATATGAAGACCCATAGTAAAAATAAAGTGATACTAGGTTTGTCAGGCGGTGTTGATTCGGCGGTTTGTGCATATCTGTTAAAAAAACAAGGGTATGATGTTTCTGCTGCCTATATCCAGTGCTGGGGTGAAACGGGCTGCAGAGCTGAGCAGGACAGGGAAGACGCGCTAAAAGTTGCACTGCATCTGGGTATACCATTTCAGGTTTTAGATTTTAGAAAAGAGTATAAGGACCAAGTACTTACCTACTTTTTTGAAGAATATAAAGCTGGGAGGGCACCAAATCCTGATATTTTATGTAACAACGTGATTAAATTTGGTTTGTTTTACGATTGGGCTAGAAAACAGGGCTATGAATATGTGGCAACGGGACATTATGCGGGGATCAAGAAGTATGAAGTAAGAAGAAAGAACAATGGGGAGAAACAAGTACAGAATACTGATGAAAAAAACCACACTTCATACTACATACTTCATACCCCTAGAGACCTTAAAAAGGATCAGACATACTTTTTATACCAGGTGTCGAGTAAGAGGTTGGAACATGTCCTATTTCCCTTGAGTAACTACTTAAAATCAGAAGTGAGAGAGATAGCTAGAGAACAAAATTTGCCTGTAGCAGAAAAAAAAGATTCGATGGGGATATGTTTTGTCGGTGATATAAATGTACCCCAGTTTCTCAAAGAACAGTTTGGGGTGATGAAGGGGGAGGTACAGCTCTGTGACGGAACGGTGGTTGGGGAGCACGATGGATACTACCTGTTTACCGTGGGTAAAAGGGGAAGCTGGAGATGGATCGTCAAAAGTCAAACTATAGTTCCCGAAGCGAAGCAAAATGAGGAGTCAAAAGTCAAAATTAGAGAACGTTTTGACCTTACCAATATGCCCAAGTTGTATGTGATTGAAATTAGACCAAAAGAGAATGTGGTGGTGGTGGGAGAGAGAAAAGAAGCAGAAAAGCTAGCATTTAAAATTACACACATGAAGGTACGTGAGAGGGTAACACAAGCTGAATCGGCAGAAATGTATGTTCGTATACGGAATACCGGCGAGCTTTTACCAGTTGACTTAGTTCAACTTGATCAAAATTCGTGGCAGGCGATATTGAGAAAACCTGAGTTTGGGGTTAGCCCGGGACAGAGTGCAGTTTTATATCAAAAAGTCTTAAATGATGCAGAAAAAACGACAATATCTGATTATATTGTCGTTGGGGGAGGGATAATCGTATAGGGACGTAATCTCGCTTGTTTGAGGCTTGATTTAGGCAAACGGTTTTGTTAAAATACCCATTGCTTTGAAAAAAGTAATTTTGATTATGTCATAAAGCCCTTAACCAGAAGTGATGTTAGCTAAAGCCCACTCTGGTGGGTTTTTTGTTTATCTTAAGGGATCCCGGCCGTGCAGACTGAGAACCCAAAAAGAGAGACACTTGTTCTTTGAAAATTGAATACAATACTCAATCCACATTTTGAATCTCAAGATGTGGAAGAAAACGATCATTCTACAACCCGACTTGTCGGGTCTAGGGAATGGTTAACTCTGTTGATTTCTTTTTTTTACTCAGTAATTAGGTGCGTAAGCACATAATTTTTTCTGAGAGTTTGATCCTGGCTCAGGATGAACGCTGGCGGTGTGCCTTAAGCATGCAAGTCGAGCGAATACAGTAGCAATACTGTGTTAGCGGCAGACGGGTGAGTAATGCACAGGAACATACCTCAAAGTGGGGAACAACTTCGCGAAAGCGGAGCTAATACCGCATGTGATTGCAAGATTAAAGAGCGTAACTGCTCGCTTTGAGAGTGGCCTGTGTGCTATCAGCTAGTTGGTGGGGTAATGGCCTACCAAGGCGACGACGGCTAGGGGGTGTGAGAGCATGGCCCCCCACAAGGAGACTGAGATACGGCTCCTACATCTACGGATGGCAGCAACTGGGAATTTTGCGCAATGGGCGAAAGCCTGACGCAGCGACACCGCGTGAAGGAAGAAGGCCTTCGGGTTGTAAACTTCTTTTGAAGGGAATGAAGTCCCGACTTGTCGGGATTGACAGTACCCTTAGAATAAGCACCTGCTAACTACGTGCCAGAAGCCTCGGTAATACGTAGGGTGCAAGCGTTATCCGGAATCATTGGGCGTAAAGAGTATCGTAGGCGGTTTGATAAGTGCATGGTGAAATCCTGGGGCTCAACCCCAGAATTGCTGTGCATACTATCAAACTGGAGTACGCTAGGGGATGCTGGAATTCTCGGTGGAGCAGTGAAATGCGTTGATATCGAGAGGAACACCAAGAGCGAAGGCAGGCATCTGGGGCGTTACTGACGCTGATGAACGAAAGCTAGGGGAGCGAAAGGGATTAGAGACCCCTGTAGTCCTATGCCGTAAACATTGTTCACTAGTTGTCCCATCCTTATTCAAGAGATGAATTCTCCTGAATAAGGACGGGATGACGTAAGCAAACGCGTTAAGTGAACCGCCTGGGGAGTACGGCCGCAAGGCTAAAACTCAAAGGAATTGACGGGGAGGCGCACAACCAGTGGAGCATGTGGTTTAATTCGATACGAAGCGTTGGACCTCACCTGGGTTTGACATGTACCTGCAACCTTTAGGAAACTAGAGGCCTCTTCGAGAGTGGTACACAGCTGCTGCATGGCTGTCGTCAGTTCGTGTCGTGAGACGTCCACTTAAGTGTGGTAACGAACGCAACCCGCATCTTGTGTTATTTTTCCACAAGAAACTGCCTCGCAACAAGCGGGGAGGAAGGAGCGGATGACGTCAAGTCAGCATGGTGCTTATATCCAGGGCAACACACATCCTACAATGGAGCCGACAGAGGGTTGCCAAGCCGCGAGGCGGAGCTAATCCCTAAACGGCCCCCCAGTTCAGATTGCAGGCTGCAACTCGCCTGCATGAAGTCGGAATTGGTAGTAATCGCGGGTCAGCAGACCGCGGTGAATACGTTCTCGCCTCTTGTACACACTGCCCGTCAAGCGAGGAGAGTTGGGGGTACCCGAAGATGTTTGCGTAACCGCAAGGAGCGCGGCATTGAAGGTGAACTCAGCGATCAGCACTAAGTCGTAACAAGGTAGCCGTACTGGAAGGTGCGGCTGGATCACCTCCTTTCTAAGGAGTTTGGTTTCCCCACTCACGCGGGGTTTTTCCTCTACAAAGTAATGCGTAGAAAAAATATCTAGAATCAAACTCTAGAAATCAGCGGAAATAGTTTTCTTCCACGTCTTGGGTATTTCAAATTAAAAAACCACCTCATAAGGGTGGTTTTTTTGTTGGTTTTCTTAATATATGTTTACCTATTTATCTTTATTATGAACTACGTTACCCTAATGGCGAATGATGATTATACAATCCGTGGAAGTTATATTTATGGAGCTGGTAAGGGGTATACCAATACATATATTAAAGATGAGAAATACATTTATGGCCCCAATGGATATACCGGCTATTACATTCTTGATGAGGATAGTAAGTTAGACAATGAAGACGGAAGGCTTATCTATGGCCCGAAAGGGGATACTAATTGGGTTTTAAAAAATGGGCAGCTGATTGGTTATGATGATGATCCACCCTGGATTAGCGATCTGTAGGATTTAGAACCAGCTCAGACATGATTTTATCCTTCCCTAAGTCTTATCTCAACAGTAATCCAATTTACTACGTTCCACCAAGTTTGGATATATTCAACTCTTCTATTTTGATATTTTAGATAGTAGGCATGTTCCCAGACATCCAAAGCCAAAATGGGTATATCACCTTGGCTTAGAGGACTGTCTTGATTGGGAAGTGAATAGATTTTAAGTTTTCCAGCGGTATCTTTGACAAGCCAAGCCCACCCGCTTCCAAAATGGTTTAAAGCCGATTGGGCAAACTGATCTTTAAACTGCTCAAAACTTCCAAATGATTGAGACAAAGCTTGTTTGATTGTTTCGCTTGCTTCCTGCTTTGGTGCAAGCATCTTCCAAAACAGGTTGTGGTTGTGAACGCCACCACCATGGTTTTTCACAGACGTGCGGATATCAGTTGGAACCGTTTCCAGATTAGAAAGTAGACTTTCCAGTGACTGTTCATATAATTTAGGGTATTTTTCCAAAGCTAAATTTAGTTTATCAGCATATGTTTGGTGGTGTTTGTCGTGATGTAGGAGCATAGTTTCTTTATCAATAAAGGGCTCTAGTGCATCTGATGAGTATGGAAGGGGGTCAATGGTAAATGGCATACTGTTCTCCTAACTTATATAAATAATGTAATAGTATATGTATTACTTTAACCCAAGAGTATGAAAAGAGGATGAAAAAGAGAATACGGATAGTTAGATTGTTAAAAGAACAGATATATCAATTTCTTATCAAACTTACATAAACATTAAGGCATCTCTGATTTACCTGTCTAAAGAAAAATACTCTTATGTATTTAAAAGAGTGTATAGGCCTTAAAACTTGTGAATACAAAATGATGGGAAATTTGGTAAAATACGTGGTTGTGTTGGGTGAATAGCCTGGACTGTGAGGACGTACTTAACTCAAAGAGTTAAGTATCAATTGTAAAGGTAAGAAAAACTAGGATAATAAAGACGCTCTTTGTTATATAACAAAATGTATTTATGGGTGACTAGCTCAATTGGTAGAGCGCAGTCCTGATAAGACTGAGGTACATGGTTCGAAACCATGGTCACCCACTTAATAATAGTCTTGATTGACAGAGCGGTTCAATTGGTAGAGCACTGCGGTTTGGTAAGCCTTGGGGTACTTGGTTTACAAACCATGGTCACCCATTGTCAAAATATTACTTCAAAATAATCAGCATGGAAGATTATAGTGTTTTAATCCGCACTATTGGTCTATTTTTTACTTTATCTGCTTTTTTCCTTTTATCAAAAATAAAAAAGCAAAACGGAGTGCTAAATCGCGGACAGAAAGCATGGGCAATAGTGACGATGATATTCTCTCCTGTATTGGCGGGTGCAATATACTATTACTCCCTAAAAAAGATATACCCCACAACAGCTAAATGGTTAAATCAAGCATCATTTGTTATATTGGGTATTGAGTTGTTATTAGGAGTGGTATTAATTATCTTCGCATCAACTATAAATACCATTTGACGCGGGAGGTAAGTCTCTGTTAAAATACCATTTGCCATAAAAGGCAGTTATTTCATGAGGAAAATGATTTTGAATAAAGACATCCATTTTTATACACAGAAATTTTTCATAAGGTAAAACTGTGTATTAGTGGTTTGTTTCAAAGTCTCCTCAGGGAGACTTTTTTAGTTAATAGCTCTTTTTAGCCTTATGAAGTGCTTAGGAATGGTTTGAACTTTGGGCCTGTAGCTCACCTGGTAGAGCGCTACATTTGCAATGTAGAGGCAAGGAGTTCGAGCCTCCTCAGGTCCACTAAATACTGTTGGTTCTCAGAACAGGGTGAGTCGAACGGACTTGTCCTGAAGCTGTGAAACAGCACAATTTGGTTCTTTAAAAAGTGAATAGAAGTAAAGTGTATATATGTATGTATATGCAATCGTTCATATAACGCTTTGAAAAGATTCATGAACAATTTCTTTTACTCAAGCAGACAACAGATGCCTTGGAGTTTCAAGCCGAAGAAGGACGCGGTTGGTGGCGAAACGCACCGGTTAGGTACCAACAACCTATAACCCGGTGGTCTCCGAATGGGGAAACCCCATCCTACGCAAGTGGGATGATCGTCAATCCTTGTGATTGATGATGGTAACCTGGTGAACTGAAATATCTAAGTAACCAGAGGAATATAAATCGAATGAGATTTCCTTAGTAGCGACGAGCGAATAGGAAACAGCCCAAATTCTGCATTTATGCAGGAGGTTGTAGGACTTCAATATGGGATTATCAAATCTAGAAGAATAGCCTGGAACGGCGAGCCATAGAAGGTGACAGCCCTGTATTTTAAAGACGAGATGACCCTAGAAGTATCCTGAGTACTCCAGAAGACGGTAAACTTCGGGAGGAATCTACCCCGACCATGGGGTAAGGCTAAATACTTGAAACTACCGATAGCGTACAAGTACCGTGAGGGAAAGGTGAAAAGAAGGGTGAGAGACCCAGTGAAATAGAACCTGAAATTGTCTGCTAACAAACAGTGAGAGTCCCGATGCAAATCGGGATGATCGCGTGCCTATTGAAGAATGAACTAGCGAGTTGCTCATATATTGCAAGTCTAACCCTTTATAAGGGGAAGGCGTAGTGAAAGCGAGGGTGAATAGCCCGAATCAGCAGTATGTGGCAGACCCGAAACCAGGTGAGCTACCCATGAGCAGGGTGAACTTCGAGTAATATCGGAGGGAGGCCCGCACCAGTTAAGGCTGAAAACTTTTTGGATGACTTGTGGGTCGGAGCAAAATACTTATCGTACCTGGAGATAGCTGGTTCTCCCCGAAATATGTTTAGGCATAGCCTTTTAATCTTGTGTCATTGGAGGTAGAGCTACTGGATGGGTGCTTGGTCCTTGTGGCCTGGTACTCAACCAAACTCCGAATACCGATGACAACTATAAAGAGTTAGTCTGTGGGGGCTAAGCTCCATGGGCAAAAGGGAAACATCCCAGACTCTCAATTAAGGTCTCAAAATTACTGTTAATACAGGAAGGGAGTTTTTCATCTTAAACAGCTAGGAGGTCGGCTTAGAAGCAGCCATCCTTTAAAAATAGCGTAACAGCTTACTAGTCGATTTGGATGGAAGGCACCGAAAATTTCACGAGAGTTAAGCAGTATACCGAAATTAGAGATTTCTTATCGCAAGATGAGGAGTGGTAGGGGAGCGTTGATGTCAGCAGTGAAGGTTGGCTGTAAGGCTGGCTGGAGCGGCATCAAGTGAGAATGCTAGTATGAGTAGCGAAAGAAAAGTGAGAATCTTTTCCGTCGAAATCCCAAGGTTTCCGTTCCAACGGTCGTCGAGAACGGGTGAGTCGGCCCTAAGGCGAGGCCAATTGGCGTAGCTGATGGACAACAGGTTAATATTCCTGTACTGGGAGACGTACTATGTTGATGGGGTGACGAAACGTGAGAGCCAAGGCCGCTTATTGAATTGCGGTCCGGACAGCGAGGCAGTCGTGGTAGGTAAATCCGCCATGGCGTTTACACGAGCTGTATGGGGAAGTCCCGACTTGTCGGGATTAACCTTGAACTTTTATATTTCCAAGAAAAACCTCTAAAACGTACGTTTTCTATCCGTACTAAAACCGACACAGGTGGGAAGGTCGAGTAGACCAAGACGAGCGAGAGAACGATGGTTAAGGAACTAGGCAAATTAGCTGGACGTACCTTCGGTAGATGTCCTGCCTCTAGCAATAGGGGCTGCAACAAACGAATCTCAAGCAACTGTTTAACAAAAACACAGGTCTGTGCTAAAGCGAAAGCTGATGTATACGGGCTGAGGCCTGCCCAGTGCCGGAAGGTTAAGTGCGGGAGTGGTTGGGCCGTAAGGTCCATCTTGCTTCTCATCGAAGCCCCGGTGAACGGCAGCAGTAACTATAACTGTTCTATGGTAGCGAAGTACCTTGTCGGGTAAGTTCCGACGCGCACGAAAGGTGTAATGACTTGAGAACTGTCTTGACCATCGACTCGGCGAAGATTGCAATGGCTGTGAAGATGCGGCCTACATACACCTGGACAAAAAGACCCCGTGGAGCTTTACTGCAGTCTGGCATTGAATTATTTAGTTTTATTGTCGAGAATAGGCGGGACGGTTCCGATTTATCGGAATCGGTCAGTGGAATACCGCTCTTGGAATTAAATAATTCTCACCTATTTGCTAACCGCAAAAGGGACAGTGTTTGATGGGCAGTTTCAGTGGGGCGCTGGTTTGCTAAATTGTACCGCAAACGTACAAAGGTATGCTTGCTGCGGATGGAAATCGCAGTGTATGTATAATGGCATGAAGCATGCTTGACTGTGACACTTACAAGTGGAGCAGGGACGAAAGTCGGTCATAGTGATCCTCCGTTGTGGCATGGAACACACGGAGCTTATCGGATAAAAGCTACCCCGGGGATAACAGGCTGATCGCGCCCAAGCGTCCACAGCGACGGCGCGGTTTGGCACCACGATGTCGGCTCAGCGTATCCTGGGGCTGTAGAAGGTCCCAAGGGTTGGTCTGTTCGCCCATTAAAACGCTACGTGAGCTGGGTTCAGAGCGTCGTGAGACAGCTGACCACCTTTAACATTTGGTGGTGACATTCGAACTGTCTCTCCCTATCGATGTCTCGTTTAATTTTTTTCTTTTTGTCCAAATATTAGAATTTAGGGATATAAATCTGACTATATGCTGGAACATCTTGATAACAGCAGACTACTTAGTATATATTTTATATACTAGTAAAAATGTATGCTGGTTCGCTTCGGATATGCGAGCAAGACAATCAGCAGGAAAGACTAGAGTATATGAGTCTACAGATAAGTGATGAGTATCTGAGAGGTTTTATTGAAGGGGAAGGGATGTTTTATGTAAGTATTGTGCCAGCCAAAGAAACTAAAACAGGTTGGCAAGTTATTTATTTTTTTAAAGTATCTCAGAACCCTCAAGGTAAAATGGTATTAGATTATTTACAGAAGCGGCTTGACTGCGGTTATGTAAAACTAAACCACAAGAAAGATTATTTTTCAGATAAATCACTTGCATTTGTAGTTCGGGATTTGAAAAGTTTACAAACCAAAGTTTTACCTTTTGTAAAGGATAAACTTATCATTAAGCGCAAAGCTTGTGAACAGTTTGAACAAGTTCTTAATCTGGTGAGTGTCAAAAAACATTTAACTAGAGCAGGAATTGAACAAATTATAGATATAAGTTTAGCGATGAATACAGGTAAACGTAAATTTTCAAAGAACGAAATTGTGAAATCATATACCTTAGAATCCTCACAGGCCATACGTCAGATATCAATATAAATTGGTAAAGATATGGTCGGACCCTCATAGTGATGTGAGGAGTAAGCACCAAAGTAGCTTACTTTCAAATTTTTGAAATAACAATAATGTCGGTCTCTATCCGGTGTATGCGCAGGATTCTTGAGGGAAGTTGCCCCTAGTACGAGAGGACCGGGGTGAGGCAATCCCTAGTACGCCAGTTGTCGCGTCAGCGGCATGGCTGGATAGCTACATTGCCAACGGATAACCGCTGAAAGCATCTGAAGCGGGAAGCCGATCCCAAGATGAGGAATCCATTCCCGATTTATCGGGAGAGAGATCCCTGGTAGAACACCAGGTATAACGACTGCGGGTGTACGTGCAGTAATGCATTAAGCTAAGCAGATACGTATCGATCGATGAAAGAAATTGCTTGTGATCTTTTTAAAGCAATTATGAAAAAACTTCTATTCACTTTTTGAAGGACTAAAAGTTGAAATGTCATTCCGGTAAAGGCCTTAGCCTTATCCGGAATCTATAGTAGTTATTTCTATAGATCCTGAATATCGACTGCTATTGCGTCGGTTTCAGGATGACAAAGTAGAACGCACTTTGTCATTTTGATTTTCGTGTTCCGGTTTCTGAAGCGGGGTGGTACCAACTCTTCCCATTCCGAACAGAGTCTTGAAACGCTCCAGCGCTGACGATAGTGATAGCACAAGCTTTTGTGAAAATAAGCCGAGACCGGAACAGGGAAATCAAAAAACAAGAATCAACGAATTTAGGAAGATAAGAATTTAAGGAAAAGATAGCTAAGATAAATCTTAATTATCTGATGACCCGCCACGAGCGGGTTTTTTGATGGCAAAAAGGATATAATGGGATAGTTATAAGTAATAGGTTATAAGTTGCAAAAAATTACAATCACATGTTAAAGGAGAACATATGGTAGATATATTAAAATGTCCAAAGTGTGGAGGAGAGATGGAGGGGGGGTAACAAAAAGCTCTGGCACGCATTGCGGAACCCAGATATGGGGAACAAAGATGGGATTACTGTTTGGAAATATGGAAAACGAGAAAAAAATTATAACCCTAAGGTGTAAAACTTGTGGGTATCTGGAGAGCTACGCGAAATAGGTTTTTTCATACGGATATTACCCAAACCTCATGTGTTTTTAAATTGGCGTGATATACTGAGTACAATACCATTTCGGGTATCAGTATTACATTTTGTTTCTGTTGTACTTATGGCACTCTTTGACCAACTTATTTCCATATATGACAATTTTATTAGTATATTTCCACCGGGAGTCCAGTGGATTATTTCCCTGATCCTGTTTTTAACGCTTGTGTTTTGGTTTTTGGACCTTATAAAACGTAATATACTATGGTTGATATTACTTATTATTTTGCTTCCAGCATCTATTCCCATTCTTCGTTCTATTTTTAATGGCTTTATCACTTTTTTGGAATACCTTATTTAGTTTGGTGCGTAAATTATTAAGCCTGCTTCTTTATTTTTCTGCTATAATACCCAAGTACTATTGCCATACCCGACAATGTAATTATTGAAGTTGGGAGCAGTAGTAACTCTAAAGAAAGGTGGATTTTATTATGCCAGCAATAGCAAAAACAAAAAAAATAAAAAAATCTGATACAGAGGAGGTAGTAAAAAAATCTCCAAAGAAAACAGCAGTAAAGAAGGAAGTCAAAACAGCTAAAAATGCTGAAACAAAATCTGCAAAAAAGACAAAGAAAACAGTTATGGAAACCGTTGAACAAGTCGTCAAGGCAGATGATGTAGTTTCTGAAGAGAAGCGTATAAAAGTCGAGAAAAAGGCAAAGAAAACGGAATCAAAACCAACAGAAAAGAAAACTCAAGCACCAACAGAAAATAATCTTGATGAGAGCTTAGCGCTTCAGGTCATTAAAGAGACCCTGGTTGAAAAAACCGTCAATCATGAGTTGAAAGACCTGACCGAACTTCCCAATTCAATGGAAGAACTGTTTTCTATGACCGGATATGAGTTGCAGGGACTTAAAAAAGGTCAGGAAGTCAAGGCAACAATCACTGATAAAAACAAGAAAACGCTGTTTTTTGATATTGGTGCTAAGACTGAAGGTATTCTGCTTGAAAAAGAGATGGAGCTTGTCGAAGACTATATCCGCTTTTTGGAAGTAGGAGATATTGTAAAAGCAACTGTTGTATCTCCTGAAAATGAAAAAGGCCAGATTCTTATATCGTTGGCCAGGGCTGCCAATGATTGGAAATGGTCCTTGTTCCAAAAGTATATGGATATGGGAGAAACAGTTGAGGTACGTGGTTTGGATATCAACCGTGGCGGTATGATTGCACGGCTCATGAATGTGCGTGGGTTTATTCCCGTATCCCAGTTCGGTCGCCAGTGGATGGGTAAACTCGATCAACTGTACAACAAGGTATTTCCAGTAAAAGTGATCGAAGTTGACCGTGAGAAGAACCGGCTTATTTTTTCAGAGAAAGCTGTATCTGAATCAGAAGTTATCAGTCACCAGCAGGATATGTTGACTACCGTTAAGGTGGGTAACAAGTACAAGGGACAGGTATCTGGTGTGATGGCTTTTGGTATATTTGTGCGTGTCTTTTTAGAAGACGATCAGGAAATAGGCGCCTTCTTGGATGGTTTGGTACATATTTCTGAGCTGTCATGGGAAAAGGTCAACGATGTTACCAGGCTTTATAAAGTGGGAGATATGGTAACCGTCCAGGTTATTGAAGTAGACCGCAAGACCGGTAAGCTCAATCTTTCTATCAAACGTTTGTCATCTGATCCATGGGATGAGATTGCGACCAGGTTCCCTGTGGACGCTAAGGTTAAAGGGAAAGTTACCAGACTGGCAGCATTCGGTGCTTTTGTCGAGATAGAAAAAGGAATTGAGGGATTGATCCACGTATCCAAGTTCCCATCGGATATGGATATTAAAATCGGTGACAATGTTGATGTGTATATCGAATCTTTAGATAAAGAGAATCACCGTATCAGCCTTGGTGTAGTTTTATCTGCTAAACCAGTAGGTTACAAGTAAGGAGACGATATGAGTCAAAAAATGATTGTAACTGATAAAACCATCCTCATCGACTTTAGACTAGTGTTCAAAGCTATTAGGCAAGAGGAGGGCAATTGGGAAAAGGTGGAACAGGAACTGGAAGCTAACTGGGAATCGATGAAAACGGATGAAGAGTAACCGGTAACATATGTAATCAATTAAAATAGCCTCTCAATTTGTGGGAGGCTATTTTTTTTGTGTATACCAATAAATACTTAGTTAGTAGTAAAAGCTGCATTATTATCAAACTATGCCAGTTTGTATCTGTTGAAGTTTAGAATCAAATCCTATAAGCTAAAAGGTGTTTCTTAATAAGTCATATAGAACAAAACTACAGCTATGAAATTCCAAAATAAGTCTACTTATCAAAATTACACTCTTTCTGAGTGTGCTAAACAGCTACAGGAACGCACCAAAGAGGTAATACTTGACGGATCTCACCTGAAATTACAAGAAATAAATAGTATCGCTCGTAATTCTTCTACAGTTAGGGTCACAGAAGACAGTAATGTTTTGAAACGAGTCATGGATTGTTATGAGCATATGATGGACCATGTTTTTCGGGGAATTCCCATGTATGGTATTAATACGGGCTATGGTGGTCAGGCTAATTTGGTTCTAAATAAAGGTACAAAAACACAGCGTTTGGATCAGGCTAGACGTATTTCTGAAAGCATCGTTCATGTAGATGTGTCCACAGGTCCAGCCGTACCTAAAGAAATAACTCGGGCTGCAATGGGAATCAGGGCAAACATGCTGTTAAAGGGAGTTAGTGCAGTTAAGATTGCCGATATTGATATGTTTTGTCAGTTATTAAACCATGACATTATTCCTGTGGTTGGTAGTTATGGAGGCTTAGGAGCCTCAGGAGATCTACCTCAAAACGGGAGAGTTCTCAGTTTGATGCGGCAGCTGCCAGGCACCAAGGTTTGGGGAAAGTATGGTTTTGAAGATGGTCCAACCGCACTTAAAAATCACAAATTTAAAACCCTTGTACTTGACCCCAAAACGGGATTGGGATTGGTCAATGGAGATAATTTTTCAACTGCAAGTGCTTTTCATTTAGCTCGCGAAACAGTTTTTGTACTCTTAACTCAGGTGATAACCGGATCTATGGTTATAGAGGCTCTTGAGGGTACTAATAGATCATTACACCCCATGTTGTCTCAAGTTCGGGCACATAGTGGGCAAATTGAAGTTTCAGCAATACTGAGACGAGTGCTTGGGGGCAGCAAATATGTGAGAGATGAATTGCAGGAACTTTTACCTCATGTTGAAGGACGTAAAGTTCAGGATGTATACAGTTTGCGTTGCCAAGCCCAATTTTTGGGTATTTCGTGGGAGCGTGTTAAGTGGGCACTAGACGTGATTGAAACAAATGCTAACGGAGCCTCTGATAATCCTTTATGGGTTACTGAAGAGTATGCTTTGGCAGGTGAAACAGCTGGGCAATGGGTTAGCGGAGGAAATTTCCTGGCTGAGTATATGGTTGAAGTTACTGATACGTTGCGAAAAATATTAACTCATGTAGTTAAAATTAATGACAGACATCTGTCAAAACTCATTGACCCTCATGAAAATAACGGTCTACCTGCTAATCTTTCACACCAGGATGCAATTTCACAGTGCACTTTTAAAGGTATTCAGGCACAAGCAGGTATGTTTGATGTTTATTCTATGGTGTTGGCAACACCAGTTTCTACACTTTTTGGTGTTCACGAACAAAACAATCAGGACGTGACTTCTCATGCTATGACATCTGGTATCTTAGGCAGGGAAAACTTACAAGTAACCTGGTACTCACTGGCCCAACTTCTGATTGCCTTGATGCAGGCTATTGATCTTCGCGATGGTCCCAAAAAACTGTCTCCCGTAACTAAACAGGTATATGAACAGATCCGTAAAGAGGTTCCCTTTATAAAAAAAGAAATGCCTTTGGGACCCTACATTGAATTGGTAGCAGAAAAACTAAAAACTGATACATTTAGAACATTACTAATTTCATTACTTGATTAAGGTATGCAGGCAGGATTACAAAAAGCATTTGAACTCTACTCCACTGTATGCAGCAGTTGCAAAGCATATAAAAAGTTCTTGTATGAGCAACATATCATGCCTTCACAAATCAGCACTACAGAGAATTTTACAGATCTTCCCCTGACGAATAAACACAATTATCTCGAAACGTATGCCATTGAAGATCGGCTGTATAGCGATAAGGAGATTGCTGATTACTATATGGTGTGTTTTAGTTCCGGCAGCACGGGTGAACCGACAAGCTGGCCTCGAGATTTTGAAGCTGATAAGCGAGTTACTGAACTCAATAAAGCTATGTATCAAAGACTTTTTGATATTGAAAGCAAAAAGACATTGGTGGTGGTTACCTTTGGGTTGGGAGCTTGGACAGCTGGGATGTTTACCTCAAAACTATGCTGGGAAACATCACCAGGACATAAACTTTCCGTTGTCACTCCCGGACTTGATAAAGTTGTGGCATTCAATGTCATTAAGGCTTTGGGTAAGCACTATGATCAGACGATCATTACCGGCTATCCGCCGTTTATTGTTGATCTACTCGAGTATGGGTCCCTACATAAATTTGATTTTTCTGAAATTAATACCAAGATTCACTATACTAGCGCTCGGGTATCTGAGAAACAGCGCAATAGCCTGGTTAGGCGTGTAAGTGGTACCAGATCTAGGTATGATGTGATGGGGTTTTATGCCTGTTCGGAGACGGGTATTATCGGGATTGAAACCAGGGAAATTGTTGATGTTCTAGAAAAAGCGTATCGAAGTAAAAATCTCTGTGAAGCTCTATTTAAGGACCCAAATCCTCCCACCCTGGTTGAATATAATCCGGAGGTGAAATTTCTTGAGGAGATAGATAACCATATTATTGTGACGGCCAAGCAACCAGTACCTCTAATCCGTTATGATATGAATGATCGGGGAGGCCTGCTAAGCGGGACAACGATCAATCATATACTCAAGGAACATGGTGAAAAAGAAATTTCAGAGCTTAATGGTAAACACTACGTCTATGTACATGGCAGGGCAGATGCAGTCAGGCTGCTTAATAATATTTATGTAGATGACGTGCAGTATTGTCTGGAAATGTCAGTCTTTGCGAACCGGTTCTCTGGTAATTTTCAGTATGGACTGGAAGATAAAGGCCTAAAAAACAGGCTTAATCTAGTAGTATACCTAAAAGACGGGTATGAGATGACTAAATTAGAGAGCAGGCAGTTTATCAGGGAATTTTATAAACATCTAATGAAAGTAAATCCGGATTTTCGTATGGTTCAAAAAGGCATAAAGATCGAACGCTTTCGCGTCGAATTTCCCATTGAAGATCCTAATTGGGTCAAACTGGGTAAGTTCAGGCATTTTATCTAAATGAAAAAACACATTCAAAACCTGTCAAGCCAAAAACAATATCAGGACTTTATTACCCATTATACCAAGCAGAACTATAGTATCTTCGATCTCTATCATCAGCTCATGCTGGAGCGTTTTGCGGTTGGTGATCCTGCAGTGTATTTTGCAAATGACAGACAAAAACGCTGTGAAATGAAATATCAAAAGCACCTGGGCAAGAAGAAGGATTTTCAAATGGGAGTATGGCTTGTACTTGATGAGCTACAAGAGGTATATCATCTCCCTAAACAGCTCGATTTACTTCATCTCCGTTCTGTTAGGAACCGTAATCTTATAGATAGAGAAGAGCAAGAGCAGCTATACCATGCGAACATAGCCATTGCGGGTTTAAGTGTTGGTAGTAATGTAGCTATGGCTTTTGTGCGGTTTGGAATCGGCAACAGATTTAAAATTGCCGATATGGATACTGTTGATCCGCACAACCTCAATAGGGCACAGTACTTTTTAAAAGATATCGGGACGAAAAAAACTGAACTAATTGCCAATCAGATGCTCAGAGTCGATCCATATCTTGAGATCGAATGCTGGAATGCGGGACTTGATGAGGAAAGTCTAAGTGATTTTGTTCAGAATACGAACATAATCATTGACTGTTTTGATAATTTTAAGATCAAATTAGCTTTGAGACATATAGCTAAGCAGTTTAAAAAACCGGTGTTATCTGGTTTTGATATTGCAAATGGCTGTTTAGTAATTGTCGAGCGATATGATATAGAGCCCGATCTTAATTCAAGGTATTACCTTAATGGGTTTGATGAAAACGTATTGAGCAAGCCGGTTACTAAACCTGAGGATAAAACCAATGTATTCATAAACATTATTGGTCGAGAATACCATAGCCCGCAAATGCTTGAGAGCGTTTTGGATGTAGGTACAAACCTAACAGGGTATCCGCAACTTATCACAGCCACACAACTTTTTTCGGCTGCCATTACAAAGGTTGCATCTGATGTTTTACGTGGAAAACATAACAAATCCATGAGAAGTTTTATTAACCTTGAACAGATTTTGAGATAAAGATAAGACTCTGTCGTTGCAGCATATAGGCGAGCTTGCTACACTGTTTTTATGGATCCAAATCTTATTCTGGCAATTTTTACCACTATCAATATACCACTAGCCATATGGGTATATAAAAATAACCCAAAATCGTGGACGAACCGCCTGTTTGCCCTCCTGATCATTTTTTTAACCAGCTACCTAGTCATTAACTCTCAAGTATATGTCTTACCTACTTATGAACTGCGGCTCTTTTTTGCCCGTTTTATCATGGCTAACGCCGCTATTATTAATCTGCTTGTTTTCCTATTTTTATCAGTATTTCCTGACCGTGAAGTAAAGGTAAAACCTTGGCTTGTCTATGTTTTAACAAGCATAACATCAGCTCTGTTTGTGATCGCATTTACTCCAGCCATATTTGTTTCCATACAAATCGGAGCTCAGAACGTAGTTACTCCTGAGGCTGGACCACTCATGCCTCTATTTGGTTTGCATACCATCGGTTTGGTATTTGCAGGGCTTCTATCTATATTGCTTAAATTTAAGCGTTTAAAGGGATTAGATAGGAGTAGGATCTTATATGTATTTTTTGCTTTTTTTGTTCTTTTCACTCTTATTCTAGTCTTTAATTTTATTTTTCCAGTTGTATTTAAAAACGGCACTTTTGTACCACTATTACCCATTTACATTGCTATATTTCTCAGCATTGTTTCCTACGCTATCATACGACACAGACTGTTGGAGTTTAGAACGCTGGTAGCCAGATCAGTCATGTATACACTTTTAGTATTACTCGTAGCAGTTTTGTACGTTTTGTTTCTATTTGGGGTTGGTAATCTGTTGTTTCCCGGGGCATTTAATCAAACCAGCATTAGTATTTCCGCGCTCATGGCGCTATTAGTTGCTTTTTCCTTTCCATCCCTTAGAAGTGGAGTTGCATCACTTACTGATCGAGTATTTTTTAGGCATACGTATAATGCAAATGAAGTATTGCACGAACTAACCCGTATCATGGCTTCAACAATTGAACTACAGGAACTTACAAATAGACTCTCCAGAACTATCGTCCGTGCAATCAAGATTCAGAAAGTAAGTTTTATAATTCCATTTGATGATAAGACTAATATGATCGGAGGATCAGCTGCAGATCTTGAGTATAGCGATATCAAATATATATTAGATAAAAAAAATCCAATCATTTTGGAAGACGCTAAAGATGAGAGAGTGGTTTCTATACTTCACAAAACTGATTATTCACTTATTATTCCCCTGTTTACTAAGGATTCCGGCAAACTGGGAATACTATTACTTGGACAGAAAAATTCAGGTGAGATATATAATCACGAAGACTTAAATCTAATGACTGTATTTGGGCAACAGGTTTCAGTAGCCATAGAGAATACACTGGCTTACCGAAAAATCCAACAATTTAGTGAAGAATTGAAAGAGAAGGTAGATGAGGCAACTGAGCGTTTGCAACAAGCCAATGACAAACTTAAAGATATTGACAAACGTAAAGACGAGTTTATCTCTGTCGCTGCCCATGACTTGCGGGCGCCCTTAACCGCCGTAAAAGGCTACTTATCTATGATAATGGAGGGAGATGCAGGTAAACTTCCTAAAAAAGCGGAGGAATTTATCCAAGGAGCTCTAGAGGGGACAGAGCGGGAGATACGGCTGGTCAATAACATGCTCAATGTTAGTAGGATCGAGGAAAACCGGCTGGTATTTGAAATGGGAACTATAAATCTTGCTGGGGTAGTGAAGGAGGGTTTCAATGAGTTTATTACTGTAGCAAAAGACAAGCTTTTGGAGTACTCACTCGAAATTGAAAAAGGAATTCAGGATAGTGTGCATGTCGATAGAGATAGGATCCATGAGGTTGTTGCCAATCTGATTAGCAACTCCATTAAGTATACTGATGTCGGATCTGTTACAGTGAGATTATCAAACCACAGAGCGGGTTATATTCTATTCAGCATCACTGATACAGGCAGAGGTATGGCTGATGATGAGCGAGACAAACTGTTTACCAAGTTTTATAGGGCACAATCAAGTGCTGGCACTACATTGGGGACTGGATTAGGTTTGTATATTACTAAATTATTAGTAGAAAAATTTGGTGGTACAATTGGGATTGAATCTGAGTTTGGTAAGGGAAGTAATTTCTGGTTTGAACTACCAATTAAAAAATAAAATATGAGCGAGAAACCACGTCTTGTTATAGTTGAGGACGATATTCTACTTGCTAAAATGTATTCGACTAAGTTTGTAGCCGAAGGTTTTGATGTGGTTGTTGCCTCAGATGGAGAAGCTGCACTGATGCAAATCAAATCTGAGCTGCCGCCTGATTTTGTAATTATGGACATGATGATGCCCAAGCTTTCCGGAGTGCAGGTGCTCGAGCAAATCAGAGAAAACCCAGACCTATCTAATCTTCCTGTACTCATTCTGACGAATTTGCAAGATCAATCAATGATTCACAAGGCAAAAGAACTTGGAGTAGTCGAATACTTGATCAAGTCAAACTACACCCCGAGCCAGATAGCCAATTTCGTAAAACAGTACCTACAAAAGCAGGGAAAAACGGTGTGAAATTCATTCCTTTTTATTGCGATAATTTTGTATCTTACATAGTCGATAATTACTCCACAAATTACCAGAAAATCTAACTGATGACCAAGTTAAAAACGCTTAATTCCAAACTCGATAATCAATGTAATAAGCTATCTGGTATTATGTTGAAATATTTGCAAAGTAATCCATAAGGAAGGGAGTGGTATACTGGCGTAATATTATCAGAGATGGCAGGGCTATTTTGGAACCCCTTGAGCACTAATTTTTGTATTATCTTAAGACTCACCAGTTACTTCTTTTACTACTAAAATAAGGGCTAACAGTTTTTAATATTTATGTAAATATGTACTACTACTTCCGATTTGCATAAATGCATATATTTAGTTATAATCTTTTCATGATATACCAGCGCGATATTCTATCTCAAATTAAACAAGGCTCCAAATACTTCCCGGTAATTGCAGTAATAGGCTCCCGACAATCAGGAAAGACTACTTTAATAAAAAATCATTTTCCAGAGTTTGCGTATTATAACCTCGAGAACCCTTCGACTTTGCAACTAGCAATGGCAGATCCCATCGCCATGCTAAACAATAGCACTAAAGGTATTTTTATTGACGAAATCCAAAGGTACCCTGAGATGTTGTCCTATATCCAAGCCTTTGTAGACGAACACAAAAAGATGGGGAAAGTGATAGTTAGTGGCTCGCAAAATCTGTTAATATCAGATAAAATATCTCAAACTCTATCGGGAAGAGCGGCCTACTACTCAGTTTACCCTCTCAGTTTATCCGAAATGGATACAAACGGATTAACAGTAAAAACATTTCCTTCTCAAGCATGGTACGGTTTCTATCCGGCAATTTATGATCGTAAAATACCCCCACCTCAGTATTATGAACAGTACATCGCTACCTATATTGAGCGGGATGTAAGAGAGATAAAGAATATTGGCAATTTGGCTCTGTTTCGTAAGTTTATGGGACTTATAGCTGGTAGGGTAGGGCAACTACTAAATAACGCATCTCTAGCAAATGACGTTGGGGTATCGGCCCATACGATAGAGGAATGGCTTAGCGTAATGGAAGCTTCCTATGTAATTTATCGTTTACAACCATATTTTCATAATCTGGGTAAAAGATTGATTAAAACTCCCAAAATTTACTTTTATGATACAGGAGTCTTGTGTCACCTGTTGGGTTTAGATAGTGCGGACGAAGTAAGTCACCATTATGGTGTAGGAAGTATCTTTGAGAATTTAGTTATTTCCAATATTATGAAAGAAATATCTAATCGTCAAACAAAGATCGATATGTATTTTTATCGTGACAGTAACGGCAATGAGATTGATCTAATTCTTAAAAAAGGAGAAATAACTTTACCCATAGAAATTAAATCAGGAGAAACGTATGCTAGTCATTTTAGTAAATATATTGATTATTGGCGAGAATTAAAACCTGAAAGTAAACGAGGAGCAATAATTTATAATGGTAAGCCCCAGATACAACTAACAGACTATGACTTACTAAATTGGCGTAGTATGGATAGCGTAATGAAAGGCTTTGATGCCTTAAATAATTAAGTTTATGCCAATTCTAACTCTTCTATTCCAACTCAAACAAGATCTGGCTAACTTTCTGTTGGATAAACTGGAGAAGAGAAAAGTATAAATTAACATTATTATGACATTATTAACTAAGGAAATAAATACTGGAGACGGAAATGAATTGGCTGATGATTTGGAAATAACTAATAATGAAGTATTAAGACCAGTAGCCCAAGCTAGACAACAAATTGAATTAGCAAAAAGGGAAGGAAGAATCAAATGTGGCTCTGGCTTTGATGGTAGTAAAGCACGAGTTGCTGTAGCTATTCCCCTGCATGCAGAACTAATAAATGGAAATATTATTCACATTTTAGAAGATTTCCTCAGTCAGGATAATCAGGATTTTTTTATCACCTGTGTAGTAAATAGCATACAAGCTTCTAGTAATCAGAGAAAAGTAGAAAATCAGTACTCTATTGAGCTAATTGAATATGTTATGGGATATCGGGATAAATTACCAGCTGTGCCAAAGGACACAAGGGAAGAGGTAGGTAATATTTTCACGGATCAAGATATAGAAATTATTGAGCAAGCAAGGGAGCGATTGAAAGATAAAATGGTCTTAGTGGATCTAAATGCCCAAATGCCTAGAAGAGATATGAAAGTGGTGAGGTCAGTGGGCACTTTACTATCTCATGAATATCTAGGAAACGACCAAAAACCAATTACATGGTTAGATGGAGACACTAGAATTGTAAATGGCTATATTGGTCAAATAGATTCGCTTTATAAATATGGAGATGGTTACAATATCGCCGATGCTTGGTTTTTACATCTACGCTACGAAATCGCTCAAGCACCTGAATCGGTAGCTCAGAATACTATTGACTATCAGTTCACTATTGCTGAAGCCTATCTCAAAAATTATTGGCGACGAACCTTTGGTAATAAAGCAGCGATAGGTTTAGGGGGGCCACTTATTACTGCTAGGGCCGGAGTATTTGTTAAGGCTTTAGACCATCTAAGCGTCAGCGAAGGAGGTGGGAATGAAGACTATGAAATGACCAGAATACTAAATAATGAAACCATTGTAGGTTATGCTAGTGATGTCTTTGTTAGGACAGCTGATAGAGTTAGGCCTACTGATGTAGGTTTTGATAGTGCAGATAGAGGCAGTAATGTACAAGCTGGAGCGGTAGTTACTGAATTAAAAAGACAATTTGTAGATTTACCAACAGTATTTATGGGTGATGTATTAGAAGGTTTAGTAAAAGGAGAGCAACAATTTGACAGTGATTTTTTGGATAAGCTCAAAAAAACTGTAGCTGGTTTTGGAATAAATATTGATGATCATGAGTTATTGAGTTTTGTTGATGATAAACTTGATGGGTATGATACTGAAGCAAGGTACTATGAGGCAATTTTTGATCAAAACGCTCCAGTATATGAGTGGGATAATGTCTTGAGATCTCGTTTTGTCCGTATAATTAGGGAATATTGTGTTAGGCAAATGGAGCCAGTTACTTCCATCGCAGAATATGGAAATCATTTAAACATTTTATTTCAAAATATTTTACAGACATCGGAAGAACAAAGAGAATATGAAGCTTTAGTTGTCAATACTATTGCTCGGGATAACATCATGGTTGAATATCGAAGAACTCTATTACAAGAAGCATTACATCAAGTGCGTCATCCAGAACAATCACAAGCTCAGCTAGAAAATATTAAGTCTACTTACCCATTTCTCCTACCATATCTTGAAACTGGTCCTACTATACCAGAAATTGTGGATATGGTTGCAAACAAATATCCGGATTTGTTTTCATTAACAGATCCACAAGCGATTGATAGAAGGCAGGGACTGGCTACAACTATAGGGGCGACGCGGTTTTTAAGTGAAGTTATTACAAACGAAGATCGGAAATCCCGTTTCCCCTCTATTAAAGCTCTGAAAAACGTAATAGACGGAAAAGGATATCAAACGGCTGAACAATACACAGAAAATTTACCTTTTGAGCTATAGAAAGCAACAATGATTTATATTAAACCAAAACGGGACAAATGCATTTCGTCCCTATAAATAGTGCTACAATAAATCCATATGAACCTCACGCCTGCCCAGCTCAAAAAAATCCTTGTTGGATCTGGATTTGTCAATGAACCTGATTTTGATCTAGCTGCTAAAGCTTCTCGAGAGCTTAATATTAACATTCCCGATATCCTTATTTTCCGAGGCATCATATCTGAACAAGCAGTTGGGCAGCTGATTGCGGAAGCCCTGAAAGTTCCCTTTGTTACTATTGGCCAGCAAATCATTCCACTTGAAATTTTGCAGCTTATTCCAGAGAAAATGGCTCGGGTGCACACAATAGTTCCCTTATCGGTGGATAAAAAGACCATAAAGCTAGCCATGGTTGACCCAACTGATTTCGAGGCGCTTGAGTTTGTACGTAGGCACACAGGCATGTCTGTACAGCCCTACTATGCTACAAGTGCTGACGTTAGAAAAGCTTTAGGTCAGTATAAACGCAATATCAGACAAGACTTTGAATCAATAATTACATCTAACATTGAAAAAGCCGGTATCAAACAGGAAGACCTGCTTAAAACTGCCGAAGACATTCCCGTAGTTAAAGTGCTTAATACAATACTTGAGTATGCCATTGCCGAAGGTACATCTGATATCCATTTGGAGCGCCTAGCTACTGAGGTTATGCTCCGGTTCCGTATCGATGGGGTGTTACGGGATATTATTTCTCTGCCTGCTAACTTTGAGCAGGCGCTCGTTGCACGTATCAAGATTTTATCTAACCTTAAGATTGATGAACACCGGATTCCTCAGGACGGCAGGTTTAAGTATGACCTGGCGGGTGATGTGATGGCGTTTCGTGTTTCAATCATCCCCAGCTTTTTTGGCGAGAATATTGTGCTTCGCTTGCTTCCCGAAACGACACGGCCGCAATCACTTGAGGAACTTGGATTTACCGGCAAAACCTTAGAAATCATCAAGGAACAGATCCATCGGCCACACGGCATGATCCTCGTCACTGGCCCTACTGGTTCAGGTAAAACAACCACTCTCTATTCGGTTTTGAACATGCTTAACAATGTCGGAGTCAAGATTTGTACGATCGAAGATCCTATTGAGTATGGCTTACACCGTCTGACTCAAATTCAGATAAATACCAAAGCTGGCCTGACGTTTGCTGCCGGCCTGCGGGCTTTGCTGCGGCATGATCCTGATGTAATGATGGTGGGCGAGATTCGGGATGGAGAGACCGCCGAAATAGCAATCCATTCAGCTCTGACAGGCCATCTAGTTCTTACAACGCTACATACTAATGATGCTCCCAGCGCCATACCTCGCATGCTTGATATGGGGGCAGAAGGGTACCTGCTCGCTTCAACAGTGAATGTTATTATTGCCCAGCGTCTGGTGCGAAAAATTTGTCAAAATTGTCTAGAAGAGTTTGTCCCTGATAAAGAAACCATAGAGTACTTTGAAAACATTCTTGGCAAAACGATCAAAGATCAGAAATTCTATAAAGGGAAAGGCTGCCAGGAGTGTGGGAATTCAGGTTATAAGGGACGGATCGGGATTTACGAACTGTTTGTAGCTTCAGAAGAGATACGAAAGTTGACCATTGCCCGAGCATCAGGAGATGACCTAAAAAAGCAAGCCAGAAAAGAGGGGATGCGAAGCATGTTAGAAGATGGAGTTGATAAAGTTGCGTCTGGCATGACGACGCTGGAGGAGGTTTTAAGGGCAGTAAGGGAATAGTAATTAAGTTATAGGTGTTAGGTAATAGTGGATAGAGGTTTCTACTATCTTCTAGAACCTATAACCTATCAATTATATTTGCATACATTTAGGTATAAAGCTATCCAATCCAACGGTAAGATGATTGAGCAATCCATTCAGGCCCGAGATAGGGATGAAGTGATAACTAGTTTACGCTCTAAAAAATTCCGCATCATTTTTGTTAAACAGGAAGCACGAACTTCTGCATTAACCGGTAATAAGGTATCAAACCTGGAAAAAGCTAATTTCTGCCGGTATATGGCAGTCATGCTTAAGGCAGGCCTCTCAATATCTGAATCTATTGATATTATCAGTTCAGAAACTGAGAATAAAAAGATGAAACTTATCCTGCAAGCTTTATCCTTTGAATTGCAGGAAGGCTCGGAAATCTCAACGGTCCTATCCAAGTATCCAGAGGTTTTTGATCAGGTCTTTTTGGCCCTTGTCAAAGCAGGTGAACAGTCGGGTTCGCTCGAAAAGACATTCTCCTACCTCTCAGACCAACTCTATGCTGTTCACCGTTTGAACAAGAAAATATCAGGAGCAATGATGTATCCAATGGTTATCATCACTGCTATGTTTGGTGTAGGCTTTTTAATGATGACATTTGTCTTACCCCGGTTATCTCAAACCTTCCTAAAAATGAAGATCCCTCTGCCATTACCTACCCGCATATTATTAGAAACAGGCAAGTTTATTGGAGATCACGTTTTGCTTGTTATGTTAGGAGCTGGTCTACTTATCGGGCTTTTCATGTTTCTGTTTGGATACCATAAAACTCGGCAATTTATTATGTCAAGAGTTGCAAATTTGCCACTCATCAAAAATCTATTTAGGCAAATTGATCTTGCCCGTTTCACACGGACTTTAGCTGCCCTGCTGCAATCGGGGGTTTCTATTGTCTCAGCACTGCAGATTTCATCAAAGACTCTCTCTCAGTATGATATGCAAAAAATGGCAACCCAGTTTGAAAAGGGAGTATCAGAGGGAAAAACGATCGCCGATGTGCTTTCAAGTGGTCAAAAGCGCGTATTCCCGTCTCTAATGGTCCAAACCATAAAAACTGGAGAGAAAACCGGGACTCTTGATACCGTTCTTCTTGATTTGTCTGAGTACTATGAAGCAGAGCTTGAGGATAAACTTAAGGAGTTTACTACCATCCTTGAACCGATCATTATGCTAGTGATTGGGGTTGCGGTTGGGGCTATGGTGATCATGATCATTGCACCCATTTACTCAGTGATGGGACAGCTGCAGGGACCGAGTAAGGGTATGGGAGTAAAGTAATTTCCCTTTGTCATTACCCTTACCGCGCACGTCAGTGCCGGTATTGGTAATCTATTGGAAACAACGTGACTTACGATTTGACCTTTCTGCTTCATATCTCACCCTGGCTTTCAGCCTGCCCTCTCTTATCTTAAGAGAGGGGAAGTATATTAGTGAAATGCGGTAGCTTGCAAAAAAGCAAAAGGAAAGTATTAGTAGTAAAATATCTTTTAATATGATGCTATGAAATAAGTTGCGTTTCTAGGAGCTTCGTATAATACAT
>CAYLQQ010000002.1:0-136271 GCA_964386355.1 uncultured Pseudomonadales bacterium | reverse complement strand
ACCAACTGCCACCCTGGGCTTACGCCCTCGTGGGATTAAAGTGCGGAACATTTATTCTAGTACTTCTAGCTTTCCAACATCCATAAACCAGCCTGCTTTCTCAGCAGCCATCGTTTCACCCCATATTTTTACTTTTCTGCCAATAAACTGATCTAGATCAATGATTGATGAAGTAATATATACTGTTTGGGAGTCTCCTCCCGGACGTTTTATATTATGAGAACCTTCTCCATCAATTCCACCTTTTTCAAGTAGGCCTTCTGCTGAATCTTTAAACGTCTTTTCATCAGCTACTCCTACTTTGGTCCCTACCGTAATTTCATTAGTAGTTACTTCACGCTTCAGACCCGGCTCATTTTTTAAACCTCCACTAGCTTCCCCATTTCGCATTACCGCAAGTCCGTATCCACTTCCAATACCTAACAGTACTACTAATATTCCAAGAACAACTGGCTGTCCTTTCTTCATAGATGAACCTTTCTTATTAGTTTGTGTAACCGGCTGAGTGCTAAGTGGCCACAACACCGAAACGGGTTTAGTTTGATCAGGAATAGCTCGCGGTTGAGGAGTTGGTGTCGCAGCTTGTGTGGAAGTTGATGGTATTTGCTCTTGAGTATCCATAGGTATGCATTAAGCTTTGTAATGGTACAACTATAGCAGAAAGGGTCTAACTTCCTCAACCGAAAAAATTAAAATCAGATACTTTTAAATTAATGCTTTACCAGTTATTGACCTATTCAATAATTACAGCTTCAATTCTGCCTCAATAAACTGATCTAAATCACCATCTAGTACACCTGTAGTATCTGATGTTTCTACGTTAGTTCTTGTATCCTTGACAAGCTGATATGGATGAAGCACATAGTTACGAATCTGGTTACCCCAACTGTGAAGTTTATGCAAACCTGTCAAAGCACTCATCTGCGCTGCACGCTTTTCTTCTTCTAGAACCCATAACTTACTCTTTAGCAATTGCATGGCAATTTTACGGTTTTGCTCTTGAAAGCGCTGTGTCTGACATTCGACCGTAATACCAGTTGGAATATGTTTTAGGCGAACCGCTGTTGATACCTTGTTTACGTTTTGCCCGCCATGCCCTCCTGAGCGATAAGCTTCAAATTCTATATCTTCAGGACGTATATCAATGTTTATCTCATCTTCAATTAGAGGAGAAACCTCAACCCCAGCAAATGAGGTTTGTCTTAAATTGTCAGCATTAAAGGGTGATAACCGAACGAGCCGATGTGTTCCCCGCTCTCCCTTAAGTAAACCGTATGTAAAACGGCCTTCTACAAAAAACGTTATCGATTTTATACCTGCCTCGTCACCCTGCCTAACATCAGCTACTGTAACTTTCCATCCTTTTTTTTCAAAATATCTCTCATACATTCTTTGCAACATAGCAGCCCAATCGCACGCCTCAGTTCCCCCTTGTCCGGCATGAATAGAAAACACTGCATCATTTTTGTCATATTTCCCTGAAAGATATACTTGTGATTCCAATGCATCAACCATTCTTTTTGATTCAACTAGGTCATGGGTTAGCACCAGTTCGTCTTGCTGCGTCAATTCATTCTCCATAAGATTAAGAGTTTCGATTGAATCAGAAATAAGCTTTTGTACCTGGGCAACTTTTAAAATGTCTTCCTTTAGTGAGGTAAGCTCTTGCATTTTTTTTTGTGCTTTTTCTGGTTTTGCCCAAAAATCTGAATTAGATGCTTCTTGCTCAAGCACTACAATACGCGCTCTTTTTGTATCAATGTGGACACGCTGAAGAATTGGTATTAAACGCTGCTCAAGCTCAAGAAATTGACCTTTTATTTCTGACATAACTGTTTACAGAATTGTTTAGTTAGTTTGCGCTCCTGTACTTGCTTCACTTGTTTTCTTCCATCCACTGCAAATTTGCCTATACATCTCATCACGGATTTCCTGTTCGGCTTTTTCAAGTATTTCTTTGGGTGTGTTTTTTAATAAGGACACCTGTTTTTTTACTTGTAATTCTATCGCTTCAGATACTGTTTCTCCGATATTTTTATCTGTTGCTGCCTGCTCGATTGTCTCATTAATACCTAAATCACTGTATTCTACCCTATCCGCCAAATCTACAGTTTTTAGGGTTAGGACTGGTCCAATTTCTCCACTTGCATCCCATGTCGCTCCCAAGACTTTACCAAATACGGGCAACTGTCTTACGGGACTAATAATCTGATTTTCTACTATACTTGAAAAAAATAACCTGGATACAACAATAAGTGTAAGTAATAAAATTGCTGATAGCTTCAAAAAACTGATTAAAAAACGAATCATATATAAGGAACAATAATGGCCGGCATTTTATCAATGTTTTCAATATTTAATAGTTGTTGTTCTTGCTGATTTAATCCAAAATGATACAAACTTGTACTACATGTTGCTGGATCAATTACCTGACTAATATAGGTTCCATCAGCTTTGCTAAAACTATAGATTGGGGAAGTTATCAGCAGATTAGCACTTTGTAACTTATCTTGAATTACTGCAATATCTATAGTAGTGAAAGCTTGGCTTGAAAACCGAAGCATATGTATAGTTTGATATGCAGTTTTGAAAATTAACCCTTTTTTACAGGTTGGTATATCAACTAGTTGCCTTGCAACAAGCAAATCATTTTTTGCGAGCAATTGTTGATTCATTAACCTAGCATTTATAATAACATCCAATACTCTGCCATTATCCAAAGATACTGCTGCAACACCCTCAGTAATATCAATAAAAAGTACATCTCCATTGGAGTTAAAAAACATCTTTGAATCTGGTAAAACATTTACAGAAGGAAACAGGTTTATATTCTTTGTTGAACTTGCTACCAGCCCGAGTGCATAGGTTTTTGACTGGTTGGCATTAAGCATTTCTGCCACTAAAACAACATGTTTACGGCTTGGACTCACAGCCATTTTCACAATAGGAATACTACTTTGTACCAATTCTTGTTGCATACCATTTTCAATATCACTAAACATGAGCATTCTTCTCCCACCCACTCCTATCGTCCACCAGTATAAGTACTTTCCATCATTTGATAGAACAGGTTTTACAGTATAAAATGGCACACTTGGAAATTCTTTTATAGTCTGTTTCCCTGATGAATACGAATATCGCGTATCGTACGAGTTGAGCGTTTTCCCGGTAAGCACCCACACACCGCTAGTATCTGTAATTCCAATGTCATGAATTATTTGTGCTGAATACGTGGCAATGGGAACCGACATGTTTAAATCTTCGTCATACTTAAACATGGTATCCCCCATACCATACACAAGCCCATTACCAAGATCATATGGTAGAGATGTATACATGGATTGAACGGGTGATATCGGTATATTCGTTGGTGAGGGTATTGCTTTAGCTAACCATTGGGGATCCTGAGCCAAACCTTTTATGTTTAAGTAAGCTATAGTGCCAAAAAATAGCAATAAACTACTTAATCCCCAAATGATTTGGTTTTTTGTGTATAAACTCTTATGGTGAATGATTGGATGTTTCTTAGGCATTAGAACTATTATACAGGTTATTACTTATTAAGATTAGAAATACATAATTTGATCCTGATCCAACTGTTTTATTGTTTTTTGTATACCATGACTATTTTGCATTTCTACCTCCAAATTATATGCATTTACTCCAGACTGTTTTTGAAATGTTAGTACATATTCTGATTCAGATGCAGCTTGAAGTTTATAAGAAAAGCTTAACAGACGGCTGCTGCTGTGTGGAATTTCAATAAATAGACCAAATGACTGTACATCGCTATCGCTTAATTGGATTTGCTCTATCGCAGATTCCGGTACCGGTTGAGAATCGATAGCAAATGTGACTTCTTGGGCATTTTTTGGAAGATGAACCCGTATGTAGTTTCGATAATCTCCACCCCATATTTCAGGAGGTTGAGGTCTGTCAGTTTTATTGTGGTTAGTAAATTTGATAGCCTGGGTCACAATAGTATTCCCGGGAACGAAGGTTACTTTCCGCTTCGCATCACGGCTAATACAGCAATTAGCTTTGTTTGCACCCAAATTTGCTTCAGAAATGTACAAGTAATCCTGAACTCCTTTTTCAGTTTGTTTCCATACAATTGCGCCATCCCAACTTAAAGAGCGCATTATATTCTGCATCTGCTGGTCTTTAAAGAATAATTGAATATTTTTATGAATAAACTGACGAGATACTATCTCAAATAGCGCCGCTATTTGGGTATGGGAAAGATTTTTAACCTTACCCACCAACTGATTAGTTGCCTGCTGTAAAAAATCTTTTTTTGCAGTAGAGCCCGGGAAAAAATTTACTTCTGCATGATGCTGGGCAGACTGGTATAAGTTCTCCTTTGTAAGCTGAAGATTATAATCTGGCAGTGTAATTCCACCCAGATAGTTAATAATCTCTTCAACCACTTCAACATTGACAGCAATTATCCCATCCCGCGTACCAGCACCTCCCCTCTCAAGAAACCAATCAATTGTTCTTGCAGCCTTGGGAAAGTCAGGATCCCAGTTGCAATCTCGCAATTTCCATGTCCCATGTCCAAACGCACTCTGTAATGCTGCTGGCGCTTGAATATGTCCAACAATTGCACCATCTGGAACATATATATCTGAAACTTGATGTTTTATCAGCTTACCTTTATCAAAAGTGAATGTGACATACGATCCTAAAAATCCGCCTGTAGGCCTAATCTCAGTATTGTTCTGAAGTAAAACAGTATAACTTTTTTCGCCTTCACTACCGAGTAGTTGTGGCAACATACTGATTGCCTGTTCTATATGAGCTTTATGCTGTTTATAAAAATTCCATACGAAGCTGATATCATCTGATTGGGACAATAAAGAGTTTAGCCATGACTGAGCCTCCAAAAAACGAATATCGCTTACCAAATTTGTATAGCTTGCAACAAACTTATCATACGACTCATCAAAAGGAATTGAGTTCAGGTTATAGATCGACTGGAAGAGTTCTTGAGACGTTTGCGCAAGAGCAGTTGTGTCTTGAATTGCTTTATTACTCTGATAAACAGTATACAGAGGCATTCCGATTTTCCCCAAATACTTGCTCTGTTTAGTCAACACACTAACCATATGGGTGCTTACCGGAAGAATATCCCACCGTCCGTTTTTGATGGCAACATACGTTGTTAGTAATAAAGAAAAAACCACAGTAAGATAACTGATACTAATTATCAGAAATGTCAGAACTAAGATCTTTATCAGATGTCGTTTCATACGATACATGTATAATTGACACAAATGCTTTGTGCTTGGGAATTTACAAAATTCTGGGTATAATTACAGTATTATCATATACTGATTCGTATGCTCAACGCTATTGGCCGTTTTATTTACGATGTACTAAAAAATACTGCTCACTGGGTACGATCGGTATTTATAGCTTTTTTTTCTATATTACTTATTCTTTTTGTATTTTTTCTATTTGCTGGTTTAGTATCCAGCAATAAAACATCCCAGGATACCAGTAATTTTGTCACAGAAAAGATCATACAGGATCAGGGAAGCAGCCAAAAAATTATTATTGTTCCACTTTCTGGCATCATTCTATCGCAAACACAAAATAATGTATTTATGTCCTCAGATGGGGTAATCACTCCTGATCAATTTAGGGAAGTACTCTCTAAAGCAGCGTCAGATTACCAGGTAAAGGCCGTAGTTTTTGATATCAACTCACCAGGGGGATCACCAGTAGCTTCAGACAGGATATACGAACAGATACAAAACTTTAAAAATGAAACCGGAAAACCAGTCGTCTTCCTCATGGGCGAAATAGCTGCTTCTGGCGCGTATTACATCGCTTCAGCTGCTGATTTTATTGTTGCCAATCCGTCAACATTAACAGGTTCGATCGGAGTAATTTTGGAGTCATATAATCTTGAGGAGCTATATAAAAAAATCGGTGTATCTAAAAATACCTTTAAACAAGGAGATTATAAAGATATCCTTTCCGACTCCCGACCTATAACTGAAGAAGAACGTAAAATCATCAATAACCTTAACGAAAATACTTACAACCTCTTTATCAGCCGTGTAGCAAGCGGTCGTAAAAAAAGCGAAGATCAGATTCGTACTATAGCGAACGGGCAAATTTATTCTGGTACACAAGCTAAAGAACTTGGTTTAGTAGATAGTTTAGGTAATTTTGACGAAGCAGTCTACCAAGCAAAATCACTGGCAAATATTCAAGACTATCAGGTTATTGAGTATTCGACTGGTTCGGTTTGGAAAGAAATATTTGGCTCAATTCAAGCCCCAAGCTTGTCAAACCTCATACAAGCTGTATCGTTTGCACCCAAATCATTTTGGGTTCAAAAATAGACAATTATTACATCATATTCTGGATTGTTATTCGCTTTAAATACTTGTAGTTTATGCCAACATCATTTATTGCGAATCCTATAGATTTGTGTCACTAAGATCTTCAGCCTACTTCATAGTAACCGTATATTTCCAATTTTGGGCACGTATAGTTTTACACCGATGGAAACCGATTATTATTGCTGTAGTTGGGAGTGCTGGAAAAACTACAACCATGTCAATAATTGAACAGGTTTTAAAAGAAACCATACCCATTAAAATTTCATATAAAACTAATGCTGCTAGCGCTATTCCTCTCAATATTTTGGGTCTTTCACAACATAGTTACTCAATCTCGGAATGGATAAAATTACTCATTCTCGCGCCTGTAAAATCAGTAATAAAACCAACAGAGCGGGTATACTTATGTGAGCTTGATACTGACCGTACGGGAGAAATGACGTTACATACCAGACTTATCCAGCCAGATATTTGTTGCTGGGTCAGTGCCACTCCAGCACATACAGCAAATTTTTCTGGAAAGACACGTGACGAGATTTTTCAAAACATGTTATATGACCAAAAACAGGCTGTACTAAAAACAAAATCCCTCATACTTTATAACGGCGATGATAACTCAATTACTTCTATCAAGCATGAGTTTACAACCAAAAACATCGCATTGGGAATCAATGGTCAATCAGATGTAGGCTCGGTAGTTTCATTGATCGAACATACACTCAGTTTTAATGGCACACAGGTTCGTTTTAAGCTTGACAAGGTAGCCCTGTTTCAACTTACCGGGAAAAATATTACGGAAGGTGAGATTGATATACAGATACCATTTTCCCTGGTATCAAAAATTAACGTATATGGCATGGCCATGGCAGTGCTGCTTGGATTAAGTTTTGGCATGGATACAAAACAAATAGCACGAGCCTTAAGAAGTTTCCGACTCCCGCCAGGTAGAATGTCTCTATTTGCAGGCAAGCATGCTACGTCGGTAATTGACAGTAGTTATAACGCCAGCAAGGTTGCAACAATTGACGCGCTGGAGGTGTTAAAGGAAATTGGTACTCAAGGCACCGTTGCAGTACTGGGAGATTTACGGGAGTTGGGAGCATTTGCAGAGTCTGAACACATCGATTTAGCAAAAAACATAAGTAAACTGAAAATTGACAGAGTTGTGCTTGTAGGCCCCCAAATGCAAGAGTATGTTTTACCTCGCTTATTACAAGCTGGCTATATTGAGGGCACTAACGTATTTTCTCTAAACCCGAATAAGGCAAAACAGATTTTGCTAGAACCAGAATTTATTAAAAGTGGTTCAACAATTCTAGTAAAGGGCTCACAGAATACATTATTCTTGGAGGAAATTGTAGAGTCTTTATTAGCATCAAAGAAGGATATCCAATACTTATGCAGAAGAGAACCTATATGGGATAAAGCGCGCAGCCTCGTTTATGAGAGTTAAGCAGTAGACAAAAAATCGTAACCTCTCCGAATTCTATTTTTAATAATAGATGCAATTTTCTTCTGCCACTTCTCAAAATTTCTTTCTAAATTCTGATCTGCTTCTCCATAAATCAACTTTTTTTTGATATTCATCTCTAGCTTGTTATCTGTCACTTTCATGTATATACCTCCTTTCTTATTTGCAACACATTTATAGGTCAAATTTTTCTTTAAATGCTGCCACAGCGATATTTGTAGCCTGGTCGATTGAAAGATGTTCAGTGCTTAAACAAATATCATAATAATGAGCTTTCCGTAGATCTTTTGAAAAGTATTTGTTGACAAAATCGCGACGTGATTTCATGTAAGCATCAATTGTCTGACGAGCCTCCATGCGGCCTTTGTGTTCAAAATCCATTGCGTACTTTATCAATATTCTCCTTGGTGCAGTAACACGGATTCGAAGAGATGTCTCAGGAGGAAGTATAAAATTAGCTCCCCTACCAAGTATAACCATAGGGTGTTTTGAAGCCTTGTCTAGTAAAACTTCTATGAGCGTTCGGATAAACGTATACTCATCAAGTTTTTTTATACCCAAAAAACTGTTAACGATAGATTCCCAAGGAGATAACGTTTCTTCTTTCAATGCCTGTTCTACAAGATTACTATCTAATCCAGCTTTCTTGACAATCATGTTCATAAGTTTTTTCTTATCCATGTATTCAATGTCAAGTTTTTTAGCTATCTTTTCAGCCACATCTCTGCCACCTGAACCTGGATCACGAGATACTGTTACCGATGGATAGATCTCCAAAGGTAATCGTTCCCTGTCTACAATTTGGCGCATGAGATCGGAGTACTGAAAGTTCCGATCGATCATTTTATGGTAATTGAGCATGGCTGCCTTTCAATAAATTATTATTTAGTAATAAAGTTTAATCTTTGATAAATTAAAGTTTTATGAATACCTAAAAATAGGTAAAAAATTGATTCTATTATATTGATAATGACATGTGTAGCAATCCCTATTGGATACATATTAATAGAGTATGAAGCTCTCTCTTACATACCTATTATTGATATATAAGCTACTGCTTACACATAGTTCTAGGCTTCTAGCATTTAATCCTATAATGTGATACAATAGATACTTGTATTATTTATCCTACCCAAACTATAATGGGGTATTATGGAATTTGATAAATTAGTCGTATCATTTCTGGTAGATGAGGTAGTCGGAGGATTTTTTATATCAGTTCCTCCAGGACATATTGCCTGTGTATATGACCGAGGGCGTGGGGTACTCAATAAGACTTGGGGACCTGGTCTTCATCTCAAAATTCCCTTCTGGCAGATAGCTAAATTATTTAATGCTCAAATTCTTGAATTTAATATTAGCCGGAATTTCCATGATGACAACAAAGAGGCTTTAGGCAGTAAATCACTTATTGCCTCAACCAAAGATGGAACAGATGTAGAGATCGAAGGCTCAATTTTATTTAAAATTAATAGGCAAATGGCTCCTCAAATCTGGGAAAATATTGGAGAAAACTTTGTATCAAAAGTGGTCAGACCAATATCTAATAGTCGTATACTTTCTGTACTATCAGAAGTAACCTTTGATCAACTCAAGACATACCGTGGACAGGTTGAAAAAAAGATTAAGGAAGAATTACATGAGAGCTTTAAAGATAAAGGGCTTCATTGCGAGGGCTTTCTGCTTTCGGAATTCCATAAATATACCGGTCCCGTCGAACACCCCCAACCCGCAGTTTCTCAACCCATCCCCACCGGATCATAACAACAAAACATATATCTCCGACACTTTGAACGTGTCAGGTTTAAAGTACTCAATGAATGCTAAATTTATTATGTCTCAAGGGTATATATAAGCCAGGTTCTGTCTAACCCTTTGCATAAAATGCAAAGGAGAACAATGATTTATCTAAGCTCTCTATCTTCGGTTCTTCCGGAACACCACGTCGAACGAACCATTCGGAGATTGCAGCAGAGAGGATTGCCAAGTCTGGCCATGCCATGTACCAGCCATCTGACTATTAGCCAGCGTTTCACTTCCTCAGACTTGCGTCAGGAATTCGTCACTGTTGCTCTCACTCTATTCCGCTTTCGCGAAACACTCAACTTGCGTTGAGCATCTTGTGTTCAGCTGCCTGGACTTTCCTCCCCCATAAACTCCAAGAGTAATCGGGGGCCATTGCAATACCCTCAAGACAAATAGTATTATACCATCTATAAAATCTTAATCAGTTATACGTCTGTACTACTAATTCCTTACTACTTGACTTTACCCATATTATCGATAAAAATAGCTATTGTTAGCAAAAAACATGGAGGTATTATGGCCTATTACGATTCCCCTTGGCAAGACATATTGTTTGGTGCCGGTTCAGTTTCTATCATATATAACATTGTCCCTAAACTAATCGGCGCACTCATTGTATTTGGCATAGGTTTTTTACTTGGTAAATGGGCAAAACGTATAGTTGTAAAAGTACTTGAGTCAATAAACCTTTCTAAACTTGCTCAAAAAACAACACTTGAAGCTTTCTTGGATAAAGCTGATGTGAAAACTAAAATTGAAGAAGTTATTGGCGGATTTGTGAAATGGATTATTGTACTGTTATTTACCATAGCATCAATCAACATGCTCGGTATTCCCACAATCTCTGATGTACTAAATGGAGTATTAAGTTTTGTTCCCAGAATCGTATCGGCAATCTTTGTTTTGGGTATAGGGGTGCTTTTGGCAGGTGTGATTGAAAGCTTGGTCAAGGGAGCAGCTGGACAGTTTGACGTCAAATTAGGGAGATTACTTGGAAAAATCGCAAGCTATGTAATGGTAATTGTTGCCTCTATGGCAGCGTTTAATGAGCTTGGAATCGCAAAAGAGTTGATTAACATTCTATTTATCGGACTTGTTTCTATGCTTGCACTCGGATTTGGACTGGCAATTGGACTCGGTGCCAAGGATCTTGTATCTACCGTGTTAAATGACTGGTATAAACAACTTAAAAGTGAGATGGAGAAAAAAGATAAATGACGCTCCTTCAGTCAATTTTCCTAGGTTTACTGCAGGGTTTGACCGAATTTTTACCGGTTAGTTCTTCCGGACATTTAGCGCTTGCCCAATATGTTATGCAGCTGCCAGATGTTCCTGTTGCATACGATGTCTTACTCCATATATCTACATTAATTGCAGTTATTATTGTCCTGAGACCAGAGATTAAAACTATCTATATAGATACGGTGCGTGCACTTTCCACAAAGCGTATTGATACAATCCCAAAACTGGTCTGGTTTATTATAATCGGCTCAATTCCTGCAATATTTGCTGGACTATTTTTGGAAACGTATATGGAACAAATTTTTAGCTCAGTAAAATTGATGTCTTTTGGGTTTCTTTTTACTGGTATTTTATTAAGTATTGCTTCTCGCATAAAAAAGGGAAATAGAAATCTAGCAGATATGAAATGGAAAGACAGCTTGCTAATCGGCACTTTTCAAGCAATAGCCATCTTACCTAGTATCTCAAGGTCTGGGTCAACCATATCTGGTTCCATATTTTCTGGTTTTTCCAGCTCAGCTGCATTTACATTTTCCTTTTTACTTTCAATACCAGCTATCTTGGGTGCAGCGCTATTGCATGCTGATGAATTATTACTCATAAGCAGAGCCGACATGATACCCTATGTATGTGGCTTTATTGCTGCTTTTATTTCTGGCTACTTTGCATTACGCATATTTAAAAAAGTTCTTATTTCGAATAAATTACATATTTTTGCATATTATTGTATCTGCCTCGCCTTACTTATTTTATTCTTAATCTGATAAATTTTTTATGCTTAAGCCACGTACGTTCTATTTAAGCATTTCCGTGTTTCTCCCCTTGCTTGTATATATCCTGACAAGCCCACATAAACCTGTCGCTTTTGGCGATAGCGATGAACTTACAACATCAGGTTATTTGTTTGGTTTTCCGCATCCTCCTGGATATCCCCTATTAAATATACTTATATATGTTTTTACGCATCTACCGTTGCAAGTGCCGATTGCATTTAAAGCTAATTTTGCATCAATAGTCCCTGCTTCACTTGCCTTAGGTATTTTTTTTCTATTATGCTTGCAATGTATTGAACTTTTATTTAACAAGCGTGATCCAAAAATACCTGAGAAATGGACTCATGTGCTATCGCTAGCCTTCACATTATTTTTTGCTTTTACTCCCCTATTTTGGACATATGCAATTGTGGCGGAAGTATTTGCTTTAGAAGCATTCTTTTCCTTGCTAATCCTGTATGTATCCCTGCAATTATACAAATCATGGAATAACAAACTCTGGTATGCACTCTCCTTATTAATAGGCTTAAGTCTTGCACACCAACAAAAGTCACTGTTGATAATTATCCCAAGCTTATTCCTTCTAACGCGTTTATTTAAAAAGCAACGGATTCAACTATTCAAAGGGTTATTTATCATGTGTGTCACGCCTATACTTTTGTATGCTTTCCTGCTATTTTTTGCAAATCAAAACGCTCCTCAATCATGGCAGATTACCAAGTCCACTGGAGGTATTTTGCATTATATACTTCGCAATGATTATAAAACCCCTTTTGAAAAAAATGCATATATTACAGATGTGATCAGCCTAGACAACATACATGCTTTTACCCATTATCTATCAACAGTGGTATTTCAGTTAAGTATTCCTGTAACATTAATTTCAGTCTTGGGTTTGATACTGTTATTGCAAAATAGACAAAATACAGTTTCAAAGTACTTGATAAGTTTATTTTTCCTTGCTGCACTTTTTGTAGGCTTCTACTTAACCCTTACAACTGATCAAAGTATGCCCGCTTACCAAGCACTCATAACAGCTATTACTGAGCGTATGTATATGTTTGGTTTGTCTATGTGGATCTTATTAGTTGTAATTGCTATATACGCAATCATTCACAAATATGCTCTATCTGTAAAGTATAGTTATATATTACTAATTATTCCTTTCTTACAATGTATATTACACGCGTCAAACCATACCCTTTCAAAATACTCTGGGATTCATGATTATGGCGTACAAATTTTACAAACGCTTCCGCAAAACTCAGTCCTAGCATGTTTTTCAGATATCTCATGCTTTTCAATAATAAATATACAAGCCATCGAACATGTGCGCCCAGATGTCGCTGTGATTCCCATGACTCCCCAACTTCAATCCTATGCTATGCAAAATTTTCCTGAACTCTTTCAACTTAACTACTCACAAAATCCTCAACGTATAAGTTCAATTATGAGCTGGGCATTGCACCTACATAAACGTGTATTTGTCTCTGAGCTCCCGCCCGACTACATTGAATTTATGGGTTTAGACGGAAAGTCCTTTTTCCTAACCCCCCATGACCTCATTTTTGAGATTACAAGCTTGCCTCAAACTGGTCAAATGGATACTCGTTACCAAATTTCTGATTGGCAAAAACAAACATCTCAACCTTTTGTAAAAGCATTTAATGCGATCCTGCTTGAGCAATTTGCCAAGAATGGCACTCTTTACGCACGCTTGAATGAAAAAAAGTCAGCACAAGAGTACTATGTAAAAGCCCTACATATCGACCCTCAAAACAAAACAGTTACGCAGCTGCTTCAATCTCTTTCATCCTATGGGGGTGCTCCAGAATTTATGATGCAAGATAAACCAATACAGTCTCAAGATATTTTAAGGAAAGAAATTGAATGTGAAGGTGATACTGTTTGTCTTACTCGTCTATATCAATTAGGATCATATAACGAACCCCTAAATGCTGCTATAAGACAAAAATTGATTGAGCTGTATACAAAGCTGGGTATGACATTAGCTGTCAGTGATGAGCAGGAAAACATCAATCGATTAGTTGAAAAAGGGCTAATTAATTGATTAGACTTGATAATCAGCGTTAAATCAATAATACTCAATACATGCTCGCAAAAATTCGCTCAGGTACAAATATTGGACTGGATTCACTTATTATTGAAGCTGAGGTAGATATTCCACCGCAAGGTTTTCCAGGGTTTACTATTGTTGGGTTACCTGGAAAAGCCACAAAAGAAGCAACAGAACGAGTCAAATCAGCTATAAAAAACTCCGGTTTTGCCTTTCCTAATAAGAAAATATTAATCAACCTCACTCCTGCAAATCTTCCCAAAGAAGGTGCTAGTTACGATTTACCCATAGCAATCGGTATTCTCTTAGCAGATGGACAAATAGAGGCTTCTATTGATATACGTGCTTGTCTGTTTTTTGGAGAACTATCTTTAGATGGCAGCCTACGCCATACAAACGGAGCATTGTCCTTGGCACTATTAGCCCGAAAAGAGCAGATGTCTTATGTATTTGTACCATTCGATAATGCAGGCGAGGCTTCGATGATAAGTAGTGTATCAGTAGTACCAATACGCACTTTGCAGGAAGCAGTTGCGTTTGTGCAAACAGGCAAAGGCATACAAGTAGCAAAACACCACATCCCAAAAGCAAGTTTTCCTTCAGATCATATATTTGATATGTCAGATGTAAAAGGTCAGGAACAAGCAAAGCGTGTATTGGAAATTGCTGCCGCTGGTGGTCATAACGTGCTGATGATGGGATCTCCTGGCTCCGGTAAGACATTACTTGCACGCACATTACCAACCATCCTCCCGGATATGACAGAATCAGAAATATTGGAAGTAACGAATATTTACTCAGTTTCTGGTAAATTATCAACACAAATTAGTGCGATCACTATAAGACCTTTCCGAAGCCCACATCATACGACATCAACAGTAGGCCTCATAGGCGGAGGTACCCGCCCTATGCCTGGAGAAATATCCTTAGCTCACCGAGGAGTACTATTCCTTGATGAATTCCTTGAGTTCCCCCGCTTAATTCTTGAAAGTTTACGTCAACCTCTTGAGGATGGGATCGTAACTGTTTCAAGGGCTGCAGGAACCGTCCAGTTCCCTGCAAAATTTATACTTATTGCTGCTGCAAACCCTTGCCCTTGCGGTTATTTGTTGTCCAAAAAGAAACACTGTACCTGTCTCCCTGGAATCGTTGAACGGTATCGCAAACGATTGTCGGGTCCTATCCTTGACCGAATCGATCTATACATATCAGTCCCGGAGGTAGAAGTTGACAAACTAGATACAAATTCAATTTCTGAAACAAGTGTATCAATTCAAAAACGAGTTAATACTGCTCGTAACATGCAAATTCTGCGCTACAACAAAATGAACATGAATTTAGTAAGTAACGCAGAGCTAAATTCTAAGCAAGTTCGAAGTGTTTGTATTTTAGACGATCAAACACACAAACTGCTTACACAAGCAACTCAAACCTTAAATTTATCTGCCAGATCTTACTTTCGGGTATTAAAGGTAGCTCGAACCATTGCCGATTTAGCTGGTTCTGATAAGATAGAAATGGCACATGTAGCCGAAAGCTTACAGTACAGACCTAGAAATGAAGAATAATATAAAACTATCTATCCTCATTCCTGTTTACAACGAAAAATCAACAATTCTTGAAATAATCAGGCAGGTTAAGCAATCCTGGAAACATATAGAAATAATCATTACTGATGACTTTTCAACCGATGGAACGAGAGAATTACTAAAAACTATACGCAACAAAAATGTCACTGTTCTATTTCACGGCAAGAACATGGGCAAAGGTGCGGCTTTACGGACAGCTGCGGCATATGCAAGCGGAGAAATAATTATTATACAGGATGCTGACCTAGAGTATGACCCTCAAGATTATCAGACCTTGATTGATCCAATTTTAAAAAATAAAGCTGAGGTAGTGTATGGATCCCGTTTTTTAGGCCCTCGAAGAAATCTGCTATTCTGGCATATGGTTGCAAACAAATTTATCAATCTATATGCCAATATTTTATACAATACAACTCTTTCCGATCTTGAAACCTGCTATAAAGCCTTTAAAGCCGATATATTAAAAGGAATCTCCTGGAACGCAAACCGGTTTGATTTTGAAACTGAAATTACAGCAAAGATACTTAAAAAGAAAATGTATATTTATGAAGTACCAATTTCATATGCTGGCCGGGACTATAGTCAAGGTAAAAAAATTACCTCAAAAGATTTCTTTTATGCTCTGTGGTCACTTACAAAACATCGTTTTTTCAATTAATCTCAATTAGTTTATGTACTGTTGTGCCATCCTGAACATATAGGACATCAGAAAAATTATATCTCTCTCTCGGAAACTGTTTAAGCCATGCTTCTTTGGTGTATGATGGCTGCTGCTCTGATTCAATAACGAGAAATGTAATTTTACTATTCTTTTTTATTTTATCCTGATTTTTTCCTAAGAAATTATCCTTCATGTCAACATATCCCACCTTTCCTGGTAAATAACTATACTCCTCGGGCAAATATCCATATCTCTCTAAACCATACCATTGAACTAAATATTGATAGGTATATTCATATATTTGAGGCACATACGTATACAGTTTAAAACTACTGCCGTTAGCTTGTGTGTATATCCAATCAATCACCTGATGTTGATTGGCATATATACTGGAAGCGCTACGCAAAGTACGAAAATCATTACGTATATGATCAATAGTGTCTAATGGATTGACTAGAAAAAATATGTAAATAATAAATAGAATAACAACTGGAATCGTATTGTACTTTTTCAATATCGTTGCAATAAAAACTCCAGCAATAATAATGTTTAACACAACAATTCCATCTAAATAGAAAGATTTATACTCTACCGGTAATACAGTAATAATAACTAAAAATAGAACTATATACCTAGCTATAATTACTATGATCGCCTTAAAATTAATACCAATGTTCTTCCTTATAAATACATAGATACAACCAAATGATAAAGCACCCAGCCATACTGTTAATTGGGGACTTACACTATCAAAAAATAACTTAGTAATAAATAGCGGACGATTAATTAGCCGACTAATGAATGGCTCAACATCTCCATAACTTTTATTTGCACCATCCAGATACGCTAAAAAGGACCTGAATTGAATAAAATCATGGCGTAATTCAAAAAATATTAATGGCATGAGAGTAATGATTATGCTAAACAACATTAGGCATAGTTCCCTAATAAGCTTGCGTATGTTCTTACGCGAATCTACCATAAGCATTATGATCATCGTTATTGTGGTATATACAGCTGTAGGCGGCTCAGCATGAAACATACAACCTACCATAAAGGCTGAAATAGAAAGATATAGGGATATTTGAGTTTGCTTATACTGAAAATAAGAAAATACAAAACTTACCGTAAGAAATGGCAGAAGGTGTTGAGAAAATGCAAACCCAGCCATTCCCCTAATATAAGAAGATGCAAAAAATATTGTTAATATAATTAATGCAGTTAATTTATCTTTTTTTCGTAAAAATAAGTACATTAAGATTCCGGCGCTATACACTATGGCCATATTTATCAATACTGTAATTATCGGATCACCTCCTGAAAAGAATAAGCCAATACCCAGTATCCAAAACCATAAAGGTCCAAAAAATACTCCGGTTATGCTACCCCAAGGGCCTATTAGGGATGGCTTACTGAAGAGAACTTGGTTGTATGACCAGATAAGATCTCTTCCTTGATCGAATGTAAGAAAATATATTTTATTTTTAATATATATGATTGACACACCAATAACCCAGACAATGGTAATCAGTGATAGACTGGCAAGAACTTGGGTCGCTACTTTTGGTTTCAACACAGTATGCAATGGTGGAATGATCTTTTTAAGCATAACAAACGTTGCTTGTTTTATACTGTAATCGTACTGTATTATGCTATATATAAGCAATTAAACAAATATGAAGCAACAAACCATACTTATCGGCACATCCAACCAGGGTAAACTCCATGAGTTTGAAGATGCGTTTTCAAGATTTGGTATACATATTACAAACCCAAGAGATCAGGGCATAGTCGCAGATATTGATGAGTCTGGTTCAACCTTTGAGGAAAATGCTCTTATTAAAGCACGGCAGTGGGCTAGACTATCTCAACTTCCGACAATGGTTGATGATTCTGGGTTGTGTGTTGATGCGCTCAACGGCAAACCAGGAATACACTCAGCCCGTTTTTTCCCTGGAACTGACCATGATAGAAATAATAAAATTCTTGAGTTACTTAAAACTATAGAACCACAAAATCGAAACGCATATTACGCTTGCGTGATCGCATTTGTTGACCCAATCAAATCAGTAGAACATGTAACTGAAGGTATTTGTAAGGGGCACATATTACAATCTCCTCAAGGTACAGGGGGTTTTGGGTATGATCCGATCTTTCAACCCGAAGGATATAATACCTCCTTTGGAGAGTTACCCCTTGAAGTCAAACAGAAAATTAGCCATCGAGCCAAAGCACTTGCTTCTATGGTCAATTTTTTGAGAGAATGGATACAAAGATAGAGATTATTTTTCATGCCTGCCTTAAAACTTGCTATCATCATTTTTGGGTTAGGAGCCGTTGTTGGCCTTATAATAAGTCCTTTTACCCACATCAGTCCTAACGATATATTAGCCAGCCCTACACAGGAACTGTTTGCTAGACAAGAGCCTCTTCCAATACAAAATAATCGTTCAGCTTATAAACCAAATTCTAAATCTAGGCTTGCTACGATCTTTAAATACTATGACAAAGAACAAGTATTATTAAACAGTTCCGTACAAATACTGGGAACTAGCACAAAATCAGAAAGCTCTACAACTATAATTTCACAGCCTTTATCCCTAATAACCGGCACAAAAATAATTGCTCTGTTTGGAGACTCCATGGTCGATACGATGGAAACAAATGCTCCCTATTTACAAAACAGCTTTGCAAGGCTGTATCCGAACATGCATTTTACATTACAAAATTATGGTATTGGTGCACAACCAGTCACCAAGGGACTTGCCAGATTGAAAGAACCGCTTAACTACAAAGACCGACAGTATCCTTCAATTCTTGAAAGTAACGCAGATATATATATCATTGACTCCTTTGCATATAACCCGCTTGAATCTATTGACGAATACACTACAGCACTTACGGAACTATTGACCCAGTTTAAAGCATCTGGAAAGCCAGTTTACTTGTTGGCTACTATTGCCCCATTAAAATCTAATTTTGGGAAAGGACCAGGAGGCGTAAATTGGGATAGTGATACTGCTTGGACACATGCTACAAAAATTCAAACTCATCTGGAAAAAAGTATTTCCATCGCTAATAGTCTAGCTATTCCTGTAATCGATTGCTATCATCCAACACTTCAATCAAATGGAGAAGGAATAAAAACATTTGTAAATTCGCATGATGGTATACATCCTTCAGTTTCAGGCCATCAATTTATTGCCCAGCAAATCGCACAGTCAATAAACCTTAAGTAATCCTTTCATTTACTTTTCATAATTTCTTGATAACCTATAAATGTGATTGCAAACTCTCCTACTCCAAACGTAAAAGACATTCTCAAGACAAAAAACATATACAGGTATAGTGAGCAACAGAAATTATCTGAAGTTATTTCAGACCTTAAATCAAGTCATGACGCAGCTTTTGTGTTCAATGATAGAGATGAGTTTGTTGGTGTATGCAGTCCGGTAAACTTAACTAAATCACGTTCTATAAATACAAATTCAAAGCTTAAGTCGTGCATAAAAATGCCTCCCAAATTATCTTTAACCGACAGTTTTAAAGAAATTGCCAGGCACATGATTGAAAGCAGAATCTACTATTTACCTGTACTGGATAATCAGGATCAGTTTTTAGGAATTGTCACGATCAATCGCCTGTTCTCATACCTGGAAAAACGCCCGCAACTGTTAAATTCCGGACATATAGTTGTAAGCAACAGACAACTCATTACCATAAATCATGATGTGTCAGTTTCTCAGGCCTTAAAATTAATGCGTGAATACAGGATCGCAAAATTACCCGTGTTAAATGGTGAAGCATCTCTGACCGGAATCCTTTCAAACTTTGATCTCACTTCTACCCTGCAACAACCCCAATCAGTCCATCCTTCAGACCGTAGCGGTGAAAAACGTAAGCAAAAAGATGAGTCTGTAAAACATTACATGAAGCAAATGCCCATTACACTGGGTCATGTACCCAAATTTGTCGAGGCTGTAAAAATCATGCATGAACACAACATAGGCAGCATAATTATTACTGATAGCAATAAAAAGCCAATGGGCATTATCACCAAAAAGGACTTATTACAAACTATCACCACCTTACCAAAATTATAGTGATTTTAAATACTCTATAGTTTCTTCAATATTTTCAAATACTCTATCAAACCAACAATAAGTCCATTCTGAAATTTCCCTTGTTTCTTCAACTTTGAGACCGATAACGTGCTTATGAAGAGCTCTGGCATAACCAGCCTCCAAGTAAACTCCTCTAGTGTCAGATAATATTACTAGGATGAGTTCAGCTTTTTTAATTTCATGTAATTCATTCAGTCATGTTTCTTTTGGAGTTTGCAGCTGGTGTGTCTGAGGTAAAAAAACTGAAAACCCGACTTTTTGTAGTTTTTGAGCCAGAATTTTGTTGCGCTCTGTTTTTGAAAGACTGTAAGCAATAACGTGCTGATCTTCGGTTTGAGACAAGGGTGAAGCGAGATAAATAGTTTTATTTTGATTCATATTGCAGAACATCCAGATCAACTTTCATATTCTCAACATACTGCTCAACGATCTTATTAGCATCAGATATACCTTTTTGATAAATATGGTCCGAGATTAAGTCCATGACCTGATCTAGAATCGCTTCAGCTGCAAGGTAACCGATCTCTTCACCACGCTCAGCTTTATACCAACCGATAAGTGAATCAATAACTTGTTTACGCTCGCCTGCACTTAACCTGTCCCATTTTTTTTGAACTTTATCCATACGTTTTCCTGTAAAAAATATGCAAACCTGTAGGTTATAATACCTCGCGTATGAACATCTGGCAAACCCTACCAAAACCAATAATTGGCATGTCTCCCATGGATGGGGTCACTGATGTTGCATTTAGGTCTATACTTACATCTTACGGCAAGCCAGATCTAATGATAACTGAGTTTGTTCATGTTATGGCACTCTGGCATGGCAAACCTACTGTATATGACGCATTACGCTTCGAACAATCACATAGACCAATCATAGCTCAGATTTTTGGAATAGAACCTGAATATTTTTACAAAGCAGCTCATATAGTCTGTGAGCTAGGATTTGATGGTATTGATATTAATATGGGGTGTCCTGCAAATACTATAGTAAGGCGTGGTGGTGGAGCTCAATTGATAAGAACTCCCCGTCTAGCCCAAGAGATTATACATCACACACAAAAAGGGGTTACGGATTGGGCACATAGACAGACGCTTGCCGACCTAAAACTAAGTAAAGAAAAAATAACATTTATAGCCCAAAATTCAAAATTAGAAAAAGAAAACACCAGAAAAGCTATTCCAATCTCCATAAAAACGAGAATCGGCTATGATTCCAACACTATAAATGAATGGATCAAGTACTTGATCGAAGCAAAGCCTAATGCAATCACAGTACATGGTAGAACATATAAGCAGCTCTATATGGGCGTATCTGATTGGGAAGCAATAGCTTCAGTTGCAGATAGTGTTCGCAGCAAAGGTATAGTCTACCTTGGTAATGGCGATATTAAAAACAGGCAGGATGGGGTACAAAAATGTTCTGATTATGGGCTTGATGGTGTGCTCATCGGCAGAGCCGCGCTGGGAAACCCATGGGCGTTTAATAACATATCTGACAAACACAATTTTACAGATACAACAAAACAAAAACTAAATATTTTACTAGAGCATGCACGTATGCATGACCAGTATTACAACGACAAACAGTTTCCTGCGATAAAAAAGCATTTAGGTTGGTACTGTAACGGTTTTTCTGGTGCGAAGCAACTGCGGACCAAACTCATGTCTTGTCAAAATTATTTTGATGTCGAAGAAATCGTAATGAATTTTAAGGCAGAGTAATATTACTACAAAAACTTTTCCTATGGATATTCTCAAGTAGTCCAAATTGCTCAAGCATCTCCCTGTGTTTTGCTGTTCCATAGCCAACGTGTGTTTCAAAGCCCCAATCGGGATATTTTTTTTCTAGCTTTCTCATAAGATTATCTCTATACACTTTTGCGATAATTGAGGCCATTGATACTTCTTTTATTACACTATCTGCCCTAATAACAGCTTGAGCATTGGAAAACCAGCTTTGATTTCCATCATTAATGATTGTGTATTCTATGTATTTTGATGTATGACTCCGTTTCAATTCTTCAAATGCTCGTGCTGCAGCCAATAGTATTGATCTGATAATCCCAATGTTATCAATTTCAAAAGCACTAGCAAGTCCAAGACCATAGCAAAAATTACCACAAATCCATGCACTTGCAAACTCCCGCTGGTTTCTACTCATCTTTTTACTATCCCGTATGACAATTTTTTCCGATTTTAATGAATAAACGTCATCATTACCCAATACACAAGCTACCACAACTGGTCCGGCTAAACATCCCCGCCCAACCTCATCAAATCCCAATATTGGTTTTTTGTAAGTTTTCATATAGTATGTGTATGTCAAAAGTAGTTTTTTATTTGTGAAAGGTGTGACTTTACCTCTTTACCAACCAGTAAAAAATAGTTATAGTTATGTATGTCTATGTCAGATTCTAACAAACCAAAATTACCAAAACCAGTGACAGTAACTGGATCTTCGTTCGATGATCCAGAACCAACAGTAACTGATCAGCAAAATAATATATCCGATAGTTCTGCAGGCGACAATTCTGTCCTACCAATGCCTGCTGCTGTATATGAAGATGATGAAGAAGAAGAAGATGTTGTTCCGGAGAAAAATACTCCTAATAATGATAGTGCAAATTTGGTAACTAATGAATCACCGCTAGACAATTTATTACCCAAGATTGAACCCGCATCTTCAGACCCGAACTCAGAACCTATTGTAAATCTTGAGAAGAACGAACAGGTTAATCCTATTCAAAACGATACATCATTACCTTCCCTACCAGTATTAGATAAAGTTGATACTGCTATCCCCGAAGCGTCTCCAAATGCTAGCACATCATTTTCAACTACGATACCGACGGAACCAAATGAGATAGGAGGTGGTGCTCTTCAACCTACAGGATTAGATCACGAGCAAGTAGATCAAATAAATTTACAACCTCAGGAGTTAACAAGTGATCAGTTTAACCTACCCCAGATTGATGTCAATCAGATTCCAAATGAAGTTTCAGCTTTAAGTGGTAATACATTTGATTCTCTGCAGCAAGAAACTCAACCCACCATACAACAGATGCCAACATATGCTCCATTACAATCTGCAAATATTGATCAGGCTACAGCAGTACATCCCAATCCTCCAAAAACTAATGGTATGAGCAAGGCATTATTGGGTATTGGAATTTTTCTAATTGGTGGAGGTTTAGTTGTAGGAGGTTATTTTGGAATTACATCTCTGCGAAGCAAAGATTCAGTCAATACACCATCAATAGCGTATCAAGAGCCGACACCGAGTCTGCGTCCGATTCAAAGTCCCGAGCCATCTGAAACGGCTTCCGCGTCTGCAACTCCAAAAACAAGTCCTAAAGCATCACCAAGGGCATCAGCAGCACCTTCATCTGATGATTTAGTAAAAGTACATGTTCTCAACGGATCGGGGGCAAAGGGAGAGGCATTAAATGCTAAAAACGAGTTAGATCTTAAAAAATATTCGATAAGCACAGGTAACGCTGATAATTTTGATTATATTGGGTTGACTATTGAATATAAAGCTGAATACAAAGCCGAAGCACAAAATGTTGCGGTAACTTTAAGTAAAACTAGATACCCGGAGTCAACATACGGGAAAGCTACTCTTGAGGCTACGTTACAAGACGATAACGATTACGATATTATTGTGACTGTTGGATCATCAACCTCTAATCCGAGCCCCTCTCCAAGCCCTAAAGCAAGTCCAACTCCAACACCAAAACCATAAATGCTGATATCTTCTATAGGTTACGTGACTTAATTGTTTCTGTCATAATAGATGTATGTTGTTTAAGAACCGTCAAATAGTAATTCCGCTTTCCCTTGGTATATTCTTAGGAATTGGATTATTACTGGGCTTTCAAACCATAAAAAAAGACACCTTCCTAAATCCACTAGGATCCAATCCCCAAATCTTATCTGCACGTGTTCCTTCCCAAAAACCGATAATAGGATTTTTACCGTACTGGAATTTAAATTCTGCCCAAATTCCCTATCATTTACTTGATTACATTGCATATTTTAGTGTAAACCTACAAGCAGACGGCTCGATCAAAAAGCAGGAAGATGGAAACCTAGATATTGGCTGGTTAAAACTCAAGAGTGAAGAACTTGCTTTCATCCTTGAAACTGCCGACAAACAGGAGGTTGGAAGAATGGTCTCATTTACAGCTTTTAATAATGAGGTTATAGATACAATAATCAGCAATCCAAAAGCAAGTAAGCAGGCAATTAATTCCATTGTTTCTATAACAAAAGAGTACGAATTGGATGCGATTAATTTAGATTTTGAGTATCATACCGGTTATTCAATCAACTCATCTACTGATAAATATGTACAGTTTATCTCACAACTTAGAGAAAATTTAAGCTTGAACGGCTTGAGTGACATAAACATTTCTGTAGACCTTTACGCAGACGCGTTTACCAATAACTCTATATATGATTCAGCAAAATTAGCTCAAGTTGCTGACTGGCTTGTGTTAATGGGATATGATTTTTATCAGACCAGATCCAATAGAGCAGGCCCAGTGGCTCCTCTTAAAAGTACTACAGGAAAAAGTATAACCCAAGCTTTGGATGGCGCAATTAAAAAAGGTATTAAAACAGATAAGATAATTTTAGCTATGCCATTTTACGGATACGAGTGGCAGACAGTTGATGAAGAGTACAACTCAGCAACGTTTCCCGACAGTGGCGCTATGGCATCATACAAGCGTATACGCAAATTGATAAAGGATAAAAATATACTTTATAAATGGGATAATCAAGCGATGAGTCCATGGTTGGTGTATAACGATGGAGATAAAATCCAGCAGGTGTACTATGAAAATGACCAGTCTATTGGGTACAAATTGCAGCTTATTACTCAATTACAGCTGCAGGGTGCCGCAATTTGGGCTTTGGGTTACGAAGGAGAAAATGCGACTGTGTGGAATGTAATAGAGGAATGGAGAAAAAACCAAAAGTAACTGTGGTTAAAAATTAATAGTATATATTAAAGAATTTTTTAGTTTAAGAGTTTAGAAAAAGCGATAGTGATTTTATGCTATTCGGGTTTTTAAACTCTTAATATACCAATGATTGTCATCAATTTTAAAACATACCCTGAAGTAACAAGTGGTACAAAAGCACTTGATCTAGCTAGAATTGCAGAAGAAGTTTCTCTGCAAACACATGTTCCAGTTATTATCTGTGTCCAAGCAACAGATATTTATAAACTTGCCAACACCGTATCCATTCCTATCTTTGCTCAACATATTGATACTATTGAACCTGGCAAACATACTGGATTTATATCAGTATTAGCAGTAAAAGAAAACGGAGCCTCAGGAGTCATGATCAACCATTCTGAACACAGAATTGGTGATGATGCGATCAGAGAAACCATGCAGATTGCAAAAAATTATAACCTCCATACCTTACTCTGTGTGGAAAATGCTATGGAAGCTAAACGTTTAATTTCTACCATGCCTGACATGGTTGCCTTAGAAGAGCCTTCCCTAATTGGAACAGGCAATTCTATCGTTGACAATCCACTGGGTAAGCAAAAAGTCCAGGAATGCATATCATTTAATTTACCAACTAAACTACTTGTGGGGGCTGGAGTAATGGACCGGCATGATGTCCAAGCATCACTTGAACTAAAAGCTGCCGGCGTACTGATTGCCTCCGGATACGACCTGGCGGATAATCCGAAAGACGTGCTTACCGATCTATGTAAGGGTTTTAATGTATGAAACTTCTTATCCAGCGTGTATCTTCAGCATCTGTAAGTGTTGATAATCAGAAAATTGCTTCCATGCGTAAGGGTTTACTCGTTCTGGTTGGGTTTTGTCAAACTGATACCATTCACACTGTCGATCAGCTTACAAATAAACTGCTGCATCTGCGCATATTTTCAGATAAAGAAGATAAAATGAACCTATCCATTCTAGATATAAAGGGAGAACTTCTGATAGTATCTCAGTTTACGCTGTATGCAGATACTAGAAAAGGAAATCGACCTAGTTTTACTAATACCGCCAGTCCTGAAATGGCTCAAGCTCTTTATAATTATTTTGTAAAAAAATGCAAAACAAGCGGATTAAAAGTGGCTACGGGTGAATTTGCTACCTATATGCAGGTTGAATTAATTAATGATGGACCAGTAACCATACTTCTTTAATAGATGTCTAATGTAAATTACGATAGTTGGTATAATACTAGCCATGCTACCAGATCGAGATTCGATTGAAAAAGATTCTATTTTTAAAAGGGGAGAATATGATCCTGAACTTTGGGAGCAGGTTGAACCTATACCACATCAAGCTGTCGTTGACTGGGCAATTGCCAAGGGACTTATCGGGCATGAAAGTCAGATATCTCTTTCTAATAAGAATATTAGCCCTCAAACAAAAAAAGATATTGCAATACTACTTACAACAGATTTTCTTTCAAATATTTGCAGTAAAACGCTCATCGCTTATCTGACTACTTCAGGAAAGCCTTTTCTAGGTCTCTTAATTGCCTTATCTCCAGTTAACTTTTCCCACTTATTTAAACGCCCGTATGTGCAGTTTCGTTCCCTACAAGAAATAGAATTTTATAGAAAGAGTGATATCTCTCCAGAACATTTAATTGAGCTAGAGGAGTATTATGGAAAACTAGTTACTTATTCGTCAGTTAGATATCCCCCCTTACCGTTTATTCCAACTATTGACCAATTTACCGGCATATTATTAACAGCTCCCCGTTTCGGACCAACATTACTGGTTTATAAAGCCTATGAGTTATGTCATACCAGCACAGGCTCTCATCTTGAACCACATATATTAACAATAGTAAATCATATGATGTCATTAATAAGTAGAAGTAGTGAGCAATCCAAACTGAATAAGTCGCTTAATTAAAGTATAATACCTTATTATGTACTACCTTGACCCCCTCTATGGCCAACTCGAGTTTGATAATGACCTTTTCAAGCTTTTTCAGACTCCTGCTTTGACACGAATCCGGGATATATCACTTTCAGCAGTCCCGCCTTTAGCCACTCCATCTGGTATGATTGGATCTAGGTTTGAACACTCAGTAGGGGTCGCCTACCTTTCCCAACTTCTTACTTTAAGACCTGAGTTCGAACATCTTAAAAAAGATTTATTAGTCGCTTCACTATTCCATGATACTGGCAGTCCCCCTTTTTCACACATTACAGAACGGATTATGTCAGACATAACAGGCAAAGATCATGAAGAGTTTGCTCAAAATGCAATTTTTTCCAAGGATAACAGCGATGCTATCAAGAAGTTTGGTGCCGATCCACAAACTGTATACAGATTGATTACCGGAGAGTACGCTCCATGGTCTGATTTAATAAATGGTTCAATTGATTTGGATAACATCGATAACTCACTTCGTTGGGGTTCAGCCATTGGTATCATCCCTGTCAACTTTTACGATCCAAAACAGCTTTTACATGCATATATGATGTCGGATGGTAAATTAGCTCTAAAGGGAGATTTTATCGGTCAGATACAGAAATGGGAATTGTGCAGGCGGCTTGTGTATGATGTTGTGTATTCTGATCTTAATTTAACACCCGAAACGATGCTTTTTAGAGCTATGCAGTTTGCATTTGAAAATAAAGAGCTAGATGAGCATTTTTTTGACCTTACCGACTCTCAAGCTCTGTATACACTTGAACACAGATGTAATCCTCAAACTCAAAATCTGATTCATGACATGAGAGCATGGCGTTTTTACAAACCTGCTGGTGAGGTTAGTGAGGTTGACAAAGTCAGTGAAATAGTCCAAACGTTATGCACCAGCTGGACAGAGCGACAAAAAATCGCAGATATACTATCTGATAGCTTATCAATCCCCCGAGAATGCGTGACCGTATACGCAGGCAAAGATAAAGGCTTTAAAAAGATTCATCTTCCCTTCATAGGACCTACGGTACAAACTGAACATGAACCGATCCAAAAACTGTGTTGGCGGATTAAAATATACCTGCACCCGGACCATGAGGATAAGGGGATAGAAACGGAAGAGTTGCTGAAAGAGATTATACTTGGCTAATAGACTTACTGGTTAAAAATTACCAAACAATAAGCTGTTAACTCCCTAACAATACCTCTATCTTTCCTTTTGACTTCTAGCACTCTTTTTGGTATATTGCTAACCGTATAAGTCCAACAGTGTTCACATACATAAGTCTATATAACATTATCGATCACCTGGAAAATATAGTAGTAATCGCAAGAGTAAAATAAATACACTTTATTTATTACTATTTACATACATGACAGATTCATTGACAAAACCAAATCAACCAACTCCTGCTGACCAGCAACCGGAACAAATTATTCCAGAGGTTAAAAATCCAGAAGTCCAGGATAAAAATATGATTTTACCCATGGTGCCTCTTCGTGATGTGGTTATGTTTCCACACCTTGAAATTGTTCTGGCTTTCGGGCGCACGCAATCTATCAAAGCTGTCGAGCATGCCTTCAAAACAAGTAAGTTTATCTTCTTAACAACACAAAAAAATGCAGCAGTAGCAAATCCCAGCATGGATGACCTCTATAAAACGGGAACTATCTGCCGAATTGAACGGCTCTTAAAAACAGGCGATGAAATCAATGCGTTAGTGCATGGTGTCAGACGGGCAAAAATTGTTTCCTGCAATCTAGTAGGTGATTTTGGTATCGCCAAACTGGACATGGTTGAGGAAGTTAACGACATCACACCTGAAGCTGAATCTCTAGTAAAAGTATTAACTAATAATCTTAAGCGTGCCGTAAACATGGGCAAACCCATTGACTTTTTGGTTTTTATGAAACTTATGTCCGGTGTGCCTAAACCTGAACTTGCCGATCAAATCGGTTCAATTCTTGATATTCCTATTTCTCAAAAACAAGCCCTTTTAGATATAACTGATGTCAATGTCAGACTCAAAACTGTCAATGACCTATTAGCAAAGGAGATTGCAGTACTCGAAATCGAACACAACATCGCAAGCAAAACCCAAAAGAAGTTTGACAAATCAATGCGTGAAGCAGTCCTGCGCGAACGGATGAAAACAATTCAAAAAGAACTGGGAGAGAATATTGGTGAAGAGGATATGGATGATCCGGAGGTTGGGGAATTTCGAAAAAAACTGAAAACACTTAAAATACCCCAAGATATAAAAGAAAAGATCCAAAAAGAAATTGGCAGGTTAGCCAAAATGCACTCCTATAATCCCGAGTCAGGATATATTCGGACCTATCTTGAGACCATTTTTGAGATGCCATGGGGTAAATACACAAAAAGTGATAATGGAGCTACTAAAGCAGAAAAAGTATTAGAACACGATCATTATGGATTAAAAGAGGTTAAAGAACGCATATTGGAATACTTATCAGTTATGGCGCTTCGCAAAAAACAGGCTGATAAGTTACCAGATAAAGCTAAGGATGCAAAAAACACAACTATCTTGTGCTTCTCTGGCCCTCCCGGGGTCGGTAAAACCTCCATTGGCAAATCTATTGCAAAAGCCCTGGGTCGAAAATTTATTAAAGTCTCAATAGGTGGTATTCGGGACGAGGCTGAAATTCGCGGCCATAGGCGTACCTATGTGGGTGCTATGCCTGGACGTATTATCCAGGGTCTTAAGGATTCTGGCACCATGAATCCGGTTTTTATGCTCGATGAAATCGATAAAATTGGTAATGATTTCCGAGGAGATCCATCATCTGCTTTACTTGAAGCTCTAGATCCAGAACAGAATACTGGGTTTTCAGACCATTACCTGGAGGTTCCTTTCGATTTATCACAGGTATTATTTATTACCACAGCTAACGTTTTGGATACCATTCCGCCAGCCTTGAGAGATCGTTTGGAGATCATTCGCTTTTCAGGATATACCGATGATGAAAAGTACGAAATTGCAAAAAAGTACCTTTATGATAAAACTTTAAACGGATCCGGCCTACTCAAAGAACAGGTTACTATCACCTCAGCTGCGTATAAAAAGATTATTCGTGGTTATACGAGAGAAGCAGGTGTACGCGAATTGGAACGTAATTTAAATAAAATCATGCGCAAAATCGCTAAAAAGATTAATTCTAGCGAGATAGAAAAAGCTAAAGTAACTGAAGATAACTTGCATGAGTATCTGGGACCTCGCAAATATAGCGATGCGGTTGCTGAGGCAAAGGATGATATTGGTATCTCAACTGGGTTGGCATGGACACAAGTAGGTGGTGATATACTTTTCATCGAAGTCGCTCTAATGCCAGGTAAAGGTAGAATAATCATTACCGGCAAGCTGGGTGAGGTCATGCAAGAGTCATGTAAAGCTGCCCTCTCATACATTCGTAGTCACTGGGAAGAACTGGGAATCGATAAGGATGCATATTCTAAATACGACTTCCATATACATGTACCGGAAGGTGCAGTACCAAAAGATGGACCTTCCGCGGGTGTGGCTATCACTACTGCTCTCTATTCAGCACTATCCAAAAAGAAAGTCCATAAAGATGTAGGTATGACAGGGGAAATTACCTTACGTGGCCGAGTACTAGAAATTGGAGGCTTGAAAGAGAAATTAATCGCAGCCCATCGTGCAGGTCTTAAAACTGTGGTCATTCCCAAATCAAATGAAAAAGATATGGAAGAAGTGCCTGAGAGGGTCAAGCAGGAACTTTCTATCCGTTATGCAGACCAGATTGGGGATGTGCTCAAAGTAGCTGTAATCTAAAACAACTAACATATACAGGCATACTCGAAAATATCTGGGAGGTATTGCCTTCAAAATAGATTATTTTCTAATCAGTTGTTTCACTACGGTTTCAATCGTAATATATGTTGGTACAGCAAGAATTGCTCCACCAACTCCTCCAATCGTAACTCCAATCATAAGGCAAAGTAATGTAACGATCGGCCTAATACCTGCTGATGATCGCATGACCAAGGGAACAATAATATTATTTTCGAGTTGCTGGACAGCAATGGAAACAATGATTGTTCCAATTGCTACCGGTGTCGATATGGTAAAGCCAATAATTGCCGCTGGAATAGCTGCAATAGTAGGTCCTAAATTGGGAACTAACTCCAACAAACCTGCTAACAATGCCAATGGTAAAGCAAAGGGAATACGTATAGCAGACAAACCAATATACGTAAGTGTCCCAACTATCACCATAAGTAATATCTCGCCCCTCACCCAACCTCCAAGCCGTTGCTCAACTGCCTCAATAACCTGTAGCCATTTTTTTTCTTTTTCCCCGTCGTGAAACAATATTCGTAAATATTTTTCTAGATATGGTCTTTCGATAAGAAGATAAAAGGTCATTACCAAAAGTGAAAAAAGTGCAATCACATTAGAGGCAGCCCCCATGATTATCTTCAATACATTAATTAGGCTGGATGAAATTGTTTGTATTTGTGATGCAATTGCGTTCTGGTCAAAATCCAAAAGGTGATTTTCATTAAGTATCTGAATCAAACTGGTGGCCAAAATCGCCGTTTGCTCAATCAGAGTTGGGATAATGCCAGCAAATACCAGGCTTACTATTCCAATAACAATGATAAAGCTGATAAAAATTGCCAGTACCCTGGGTAATTTAATTTTCTGCAACCCGTTAACAAGCGGATTAAGCGCGGTTGCTAAGATAAAAGATACAAAGACAATCAGCAGCACAGACCGTATCTGATACACCAACCAAAATCCGATCAGAATAAGTATTGTATAAAATACTGTTTTAGGTGAAATTTCTATTTTATTCATATAGTTTTCAGTTTAAAAATGTTTCTACTCTACAGTTAATTCTATCAAATATCCCATCGGTGTGCACGTCAAACCATTCGATACGTTCTTCTTTAGCAAACCATGTCATTTGTCTTTTAGCATACTGCATCTCATGCATTATCCAGTTTTCAGTAGCTTGCGCGAGTGAAACTTCACCTTCGATATAAGGCTTTAGATCCCTATATCCAATCCCGGTCATGGAAGGCTTATCCCACCCATAGCGCTCAACCAATCTTTTTGTTTCTTCGACTGCTCCGTTATGTAATCTATCTAAAACCCGAGCCCTAATCTTTTTTTCAAGAATTTCTTTTTCAATTTTTAATCCTATCCAAACAATATCCATCATTCCCTTTTTGTTACGTAGACCCCAATGAGGTTCCAAATCAAATTCAGAATTACATTCTGCTCTTTCATCTTTACTATGTTTCATGTTCTCAATTCTATATTCTTCTATTTCAATCGCCCTGATTAGCCTACGTGGGTTATTTCTATCAGAATTATTCATCTGTTCCCACTTCTGCATATGTACCTCTTTCAACTTTACCTGTAGTTTTTCAATTGTGAAGTTTGCAAGCTCCAGCCTCAAATCTTTATTAATTGGAACACCCACTGTTTCTGGCTGCTTAAGTAACGACCGTATCCAAAATCCAGTCCCTCCAATAATTATAGGCACTTTCTCTCTTTGCACTATGTCGGCTAATACAAGAGATGTATATTGAATAAAAGAAGACACATCAAACTCCTGATCAGGATCGACAATATCCAATCCCCATACTTTAATTTCCTCTACAACATAGTAGCCAAAACATAATTGTCTTTTTACTTCTAAACTTAGTGTTTTGAATTTTGAATTTACTGGCAAGTCTTTGCCAGTTACTATATCCATCCCTGTATATACTTGCCTAGAATCAGCTGATATCAGTTCGCCATTAAACTGTTTAGCGAGGTTCAGTGCCAGTTGCGTTTTTCCTGAAGCAGTCGGACCCGAAAGCATGATTAGGTTGTTCATAGTAAATGAGAAGTATCAGCCAGCAGTTCAATTTTTTCCTCATCAAACGGCCGGATAATAGTCAATGCCGTATTTTCAAACCTTTGACTTTGAAACTCACTGTCATAGGTGGCGACTTTAAATGCTATCAATATACCCTTTTTAATGTATCCATGAGTAGAAAGTAGAATTGTTTTGTTTTTATAAGTCTTCAGCCATTGTTCAACTACTGGTATCAACTTCTCTACGCGCTGTTCGAGTGAATTGCCTCCATGGATTCTATCGATAAATTCCTCATGAGGACTAAGATGTCGCATACCGCCTAATTCTTGCTCTATATCAGCCCATGTTTTTCCCTCCCAACTTCCAAATGATACCTCACGTAGCTCATGTTCAATAAGAAAAGGAGCCCGGGGATGGTACTTCGCAATAGACTTGCCAGTTTCTAAAGCTCTTGATAGAGGAGAAGAATAGATAACATCAAAATGCTCCAAACGCAATCTACTGGCAATCCGTTGAGCCTGATCTAATCCATTTTGATTAAGAGGCACGTCAACTTCACCTTGGAACTTGTGCTCTACATTCCAATCGGTTTCACCATGCCGGACAATAAATACACGCATAAGTTAATTATCATTTTTATTAATTAGCGTATCAAGCACCTTCCACCTTTTCTTCTTCTCTAGATCATGAATATCATCAGTATATAACTTAGCAGATATCGTTCCTGGGCGGGGAGAGTAACGATTGACATATGCAATGTTGAACCCGATCTGTTTGCATAGATTAGCAGTATGTTGAAATTGCTCTTCCGTTTCGCCAGGAAACCCGACAATCAGGTCGGTTGTAAAACTGACCCCAGACACTTTCTCACGTAGTTTTTTAATCAGATTAAGATACTGCCTAGCTGTGTATCCCCTATTCATTTTTACCAGAATCTCATCATCTCCAGATTGTAAGGCAATATGTAGTTCGCGGTTGATCTTAGGATTTCGGGTAATACATTCGATTAGCTCATCATGGAAATCCCAGGGGTTAGAAGACATAAAATTGACTTTTTTAACTCCATCAATCGCACAGATTTTATCAAGAAGCTTAACAAATGGCGGGTCACCCCGGAACACCTTGTACTGGCTTTGGTTTGAGGGGAGTGATTTATCAGTATCTAAACGCTTTCGCATAGACATGCCCACTTTTTCCAGTCCGTAACTGTTTACGTTTTGACCAAGAAGTGTAAATTCTATGTATTCCTTTTCCACCAATTCCTGTATCTCTTTAATAATTTCATCCATTGGCCTTGATTTTTCTCTTCCTCTAGCCAGAGGCACGACGCAGTAGGTGCAAAAAGAATTGCAGCCAGTTGAAATCGGAATAAGGGCATGCCTTGGGTCAGGCCTTACAGATGGATTTTGGAATCCAATCTCAGTAATGTGCTTAAACTCACCCACATCCGGTAGAATTCCCCTCAGTTTTTCTTCACCATAGTGAAGCATGCAACCCGTAAGAATGATCTTAGGCTTTCTTTTTTTTAACTTAAATTCTTTACTTAAATTGACAACCAGTCCCAGTACCCTATCCTCCGCCGATTTACGTACCGAACAGGTTGTCAGAATAATCTCGTCAGCCTCATCAACTGTTTTAGCCAGTACATAGCCATTTTGTTCATACCAACCCGCAATCCGCTGACTATCGGCTGCGTTCATAGCACATCCCCATGTATAGATATAGTATGTCTTGCTTTTCATAATGTATCGAGTATTATATTCGAAATATTGTTCAAATATTTATTAAAAATGATGTCCATTGAATTTAGGCCTAGATCACCAGAACAAATAGTAGCGAGAGATGCATGGAATAAAGCATTGGATGGGTTATTTGAAGAATCTGCAAAGTTACGCCATGTTGCAGCTGAAAGATTTTGGGATTTATTAACTGGTTTATTAATGAAGCCAAGAAAATTCGATCCCAATGATGGTCTGAGCGATTTAGACTCTGGTGTCAATGTGTAACTAAAATAATGTTCCCTCACCGCTAACCCCATCTCCCAACTGTACTGCAGAACCAATTTCTAATCCTTTGATCTCCGGCATAGTCGAACCGACTAATCCCTGCATCTCACCATACATTCCTGCAGTATTTAAAAATAATCTCTGTAACTGTGCTTCCCGTTGTTTCCATAGCTTCTCATACCCCATCCGTTCTTTCATAATCCCAGATTGCATTTCTGTGTATGCCTCAACCAAAGCCTCAACTCTTTGTCGAAATTCATGTGAAGATACGTATGTAAACAAAAGGTCAGCTTTATCGCCTTTATGTAATGCCGCACTTCTTTCAAATGCAGCATTAACCAGAACAGTCCGCAATACAGTAGCCAGTTGAATAGCTAAATCTGGACTGACCACCCAAACCCCCTTGTATTTACCAAAACTTTCAATTTCTTTTGGCAGACTCATCGTTACGATCACGGGAATGTTAGCTTTTTGTGCCCGCAGATCATCTTTCAATTTGCTTACCCAACCATCCACCCAGTTCTTAGTTTGTTTTATCTCCCAGAGAATCACACCACAACTTGAACCACTGGGGTTGCAAACAACCTGTACGATATCAGCCCCATGAACTCCTTTGGCAACAGGATCTATTTTGTCTTGAGTAAACGCACTGCGCAGGTTCTGTTCCAGATCCAGTTCTAACACCTCACCCTGAGTCTGCTGTGAACCCTGTAGTGATTTTCGTCTTGCTTCTTCCAATAATTTCTTTAGGTCATTTATTGTTTTATCTTTTTCAAGCTCTTTTAACCTATGTTCTTCTTCGGCTTGTTTGTGTATCTTTTGCCTTTCTTCATCTAACTCACGCTGTTTTTGTAACTCAAAACCTTTCTTCATTTCTTCAAGTTCACGTTTTTGTTTTCTCAGCTCTAATTCCTGTTTAACCATTTCCTCATTACGCTTCTTTTGCTCATCCAACTGTGATTTGAGATCAATAAGTTCAATAGACTGCTGTTTCGCTTTCTCTTCCTGTAGTTTTGCAGCTGCAACTTGTGCCTTCTCCCATAATTCTTTTTTTAGATTCCGTTGAGTGCTTTCCAATTCTTTCTGAAATGATTCTTCTAACTTCCTTTTTTCTACTGCATATTTTTTTTCTAACTGAGCCTGCATCTGATGAGAAATAGCATCACTTATTGCAATAGACTTACCGCAGTGGGGACAAAGAAGAGTATCTGACATATTGTCGATTATAAGCACGATACATATAAAGTACAAAATCCAAAATGATGTATCTTTATACTTAATACTGAATACATTATACTATCTCTTATGGCTACGCTCACTGAGGTTTCATACATATCCCGAAAGGCAATCAAATATGGAGGAATAGGCATAGTTGTGTACATATTTTTACAAGCCGCAGTGCTGTATGGAATAGACCTATACCGCAGACTAAATCCTCCACCCCCACCGCCACCAACTATGGGATTTGGACCGTTACCAAGATTAAAATTCCCCCAAAACGGCCAATACCAGTACAATTTTATACTCCAGACTCCAACAGGGACATTTCCACAGTTTTCTGATAGGGCTAATGTGTATTACATTCCACCCAAAAAGGCATCATTATTTGCAAAACAACAAGCTGATTCATTGGCGGCATCGTACCAATTTAGTGGTTCTGGTGACAAAATCAACCAAACAGTATACCAATGGCAAAGACGGATCCCCCAACCTTTGACCATGAAAATTGATATCATTACTGGTGCTTTTTCATATGAGTACCAGTGGGAAGCAGATACCTCATTACTCAGTGATAAGCGGCCACTCACAGAAGATCAGATTTACCAAATCGCATTAGCATTTCTAAAAAAGGAATCCCAAAAACTTACTGATATTGACTTTTTAAAAGGAAAACTATCCTACTACAAAGTAGCTGGTGGATCACTTGTTCCATCAATTAGTCTTTCTGAGGCAGATTTCATAAAAGTGGATTATTTCCGAAATGATATCGATAACATCCCTGTTTTAACATACAAGCCTCAGGATGGTATCATCAGTCTTCTAGTCTCAAAATCGTCACAGTACGATAAACAAATTATCACAGCAAGGTATGATTATTACCAGGTAAACTACGAGCAACCGGAAACTTATCCGCTCACTCCCATCGCTTTAGCTTGGGAACAGTTAAAAGCTGGTAATGGATATATTGCCAGCAATACAAACAACTCAGATCAAATCACTATTCGAAGAATTGAACTCGCCTATTTTGACCCACCCATCCAACAGGAATTCTTTCAACCGGTTTATGTATTTAAAGGCGATGGTGATTTTATCGCTTATGTACCAGCCTTGGATGAACAAATTATTATCAAATAGGAAATATATTTACTTTTTTAAGAGATGATTATTTGAATTACTAGTACAGAGTATATATACCTATCAATTACCAATAGCTAAATTATGAATACATTTAACCTGTTCAACTCTGTTCACAATGAAATTTTTGGAAAAGATTTAATAGAAAAATCAAGAACTATCGACCGCAATGCCAATGGAATTCAGATATCAGGAAAACACGATGTCAAAAAAGTTGCTCTAGGCGTCTCTTGTAATCTTGAATTTCTACAAAAAGCTGTATCCTGGGGTGCTGATGTTTGTATATTTCATCATGGCTTAGGGTTGAATGATAGATATATCTTCAACTCAAGGCTATTACCCTCGACTCAGCAGGAATTGGAGTATATTTTCAAGCATGACCTTACCATTGCTGGTTATCATTATGTCCTCGATGTGCATCCAAGTATTGGAAATAATGTACAGATCATAAAAAAACTGGGAGCAATAGAGACCTTTGAAGAATACTTTTACGGTTGGGGGTGGATTGGAGAGTTTGAAGAAGAAAAGCCACTTACTGAACTAGCACATGAGAGCTCGAAACTGTTCAAACACGATGTGTTCATTGTCAAAGGTTCAAAAGAAACAGTCAAACGTATTGGCGTTTGTTCTGGAGGAGCTGTACCTGTTGGTGAACAGTATTGGGAAATGCTGGACAAACATATTGATCTTCATATCACGGGAGAAATAAAAGAAAGTTCTCCTGGTAGCGCGCGTGAACTGGGAATATCTTACTTTGCCTGCGGCCACTATGCTACAGAAGTATTTGGAATACAGGCGTTGGGTGAGGAAATCAAACAGAAATTCCCTGAATTAGAAGTTCAGTTTATCGAAGTTTGGAATGAGCTGTAAGCACTAACCCATTCAATGAAAAAAACACATGTATTTTTTTATCTTTACCATTATTGGCTTTATCACTGCTCTCTTTCTGGCAGCTCTAACATACATACTCATCATGGGCATATTTTGGATATTTATTTTTGGTGATGACCCATGGCCGATATGGGCTCAAAGACTTCAAGAGGTTTATTCTCTGTTTGTGCTTATTGCAGTCTTGTTATCTAGCATGTATCTTGGTTATCGTAATAAAAAAATAATTGTGCTTAAATTATAAATTGACTAATTTTGTGTTACAAAATAATTATTATATTAATTCAAGTGCACCATCCCCTTATTCATTATTTTGCTAAAACTTTTTTTCATAAATACATACCCTAAAATCAAATAGATAAAATTCAGAACAAAGCTGTATAGCAAGTTTATGCTATCAAATCTACCTTCGTATAAAATACTCCTCCCGCCTTCAAAAATATAACTTGCCGGTACAAATTTAGCTACAATCTGCGCCCAGTGCGGCAGTATAGATACAGGGTAATAAATGGCTGCAAATGGAGATAATACCATCACCAGCGTCCAGGCAAACGTTTGCACCTTAGTCCCAAATCGCAATATCAATCCACCCACAAAAAGTCCCACCCACCAGCCAGTCAGTAATAGAGAGAACAGAAAGGGTAATAGATAGAATCCGTAGCCAAATATCTGGACCTTGTAAAGCAAGAATGCCATAAAGGCAGCAAATACTAAACTTATCAAACCTTTTAATACACCGATTATCAGAAAGGCACTAACCCATTCGGAAAATTTGATCGGCGAAACGAAAATATTGATAAAGTTTTCATTCCATAAATCTTCCAGCAAATTAACTGATATTTCATACTGAGCTCTCCAGGCAATAATCCAAAACAGAATTCCCGTGATGATCATAATCAGGACTTTATCAGCCTCAGGATTAAAGCTCCTAAAAAACTGACTGGTCAAACCCCAGAGCAACAGATCAATTGTCGGCCAATAAAACACATCCGAAATCCGGTCATAACTGCGCCTAAACAGCATCATGAATCGTAAAATTATGGCGAATATTCTATGAAATTTCATATCACTTGCCTCCGGCTTTTGCCAGAAAATAATCCTGCAAATTAGGTTTATCAATGCTTATCTCACTATACCCAACACCTAGTTCCATCAGATCACGAAGGATTTTAGGTATTTCCTTTTCTCTACAATCAATAGTCATATATGCACCATCCAATGCCAATGAAAGTTTGTACTTGTTACAGTAATCCATAACCTCCTGCTCTCCTTTTTGAATAAATAATGTTACGTGGCTTATTTCAATCGTTTTTGATAAGTTACTCGGTGTATCATCAGCAATGATTTTCCCTTTGTTAATAAAAATGATCCTTCCACAAAGTTTTTCAACCTCACCCATATTATGTGAGGTGAAAATTATAGAAACTTGAAACTGGGATCGCTGATTAAGCAGAAAATCATGAATATACGCAGCTACATCAGGATCTAGTGAGGCTGTTGGTTCATCCAAAAGCAAGACTTTTGGAAAATTTACAAATGACTTAGCAAGATTTACTCTTGTCAACTGTCCCGCAGAGAGCTCACTCATTGTCTGATTACTCAGTTTCTTAAGTTTAAAAATGTCAATTATCTTATCCAAACGCTTTTTCCTGTCCCGAATATTGTATAGGTAGCTGGTATACAATAAATTTTCCCAAACAGTTAGACGCCAAGGAAGGTGAGTATAGGTTGAAGAAAAATTCACTTTTTCTAAAACTTCCTCTCGATTTGTAAATAAATCTTTACCAAAGTAGTTTACTTTGCCAGATGTTGGAGTGAGAACTCCCAAAAGCATCTGAATTGTTGTAGTCTTACCTGCTCCATTGGGACCCAAAAAACCCAGTATCTCTCCTTCTTTGAGCGAGAAACTTATATCATCGACTGCTTTATAGTTTTTGTAGTGTTTGGATAGACACACCACATTAAGAATATTCATATGAACATGAAAATTTGCCAATAATGGTTATACATTGGGAAATTCCTGTAATTTTTTATTTTAACACGTACAAGCCGAATTTGGTATAATTTCCCTCATGAATAAAACAAACGCTCTATCACTCGTTAATCAAAATGCCAAAAACCCCAACCTTATTAAACACATGCTGGCAGTTGCAGCTTGTATGAAAGTGTTGGCTAAGCATTTTGGTGAAGATAAGCAGATGTGGGAAATTGCCGGCCTCGTGCATGATGCAGATTACGAAATACTAAAAAACGAGCCAGAAAAACATCCTTCTCTTGTGTTTGAATGGCTTGAAAAAGATGGATATGATCCTAAAATAATCCAAGCTGTCAAAGCCCATGGCTGGGGCTGGAAAGAAGATCTTCCCAAACCGGAATCAAAAATGGACTGGTCACTTTACTGCTGCGATGAGCTGACTGGTTTTATCATCGCCGTAACTCTTATGAGGCCTTCTAAAAAATTGGCAGATACTACAGTAGAGAATGTGCTCAAAAAATGGCCGAAAAGAGATTTTGCCAAAGGTGTAATAAGGGAAAATGTAGAGCGATGCGAACCGGAACTTGGCATCAAATTCCCCGATTTTGTTGGGATATGTCTGAAAGCCATGCAGGGAATATCTGATGAATTAGGTTTATAATTATGAAAAATTCTGAAAAGATTATCGTTGGAGTCCTTGGATTGCCGATACGTAAAAAGGGGCAAGAGTACGAATTTTTTCTAACCCAAAGAGTAGCTCCCAATAGACTTAGCATCCACCTTAAATGGCAATTATCCGGAGGGGAAATGGAGTTTGGAGAAACTCCGCAACAAACGATTATTAGAGAGTTTCAAGAAGAATTATCTGTAACCCCAGATATTAGATATCCTCACCCAATAGTAGTTACAAATACGTGGAGAAAAGACGGCGATACGTTCTCTTCAAACGTACATCTATTACTGCTTGCGTTTATTGTAGAAATTGGAGATCAACACCCAATAAATAGTGATCCGGACCATGAAACAGGTGAGATGCGATGGTTTACGGAAACAGAAATTGCTCATCTCGATTGTCTTCCAAATACTCAGCATATCATTTCCCAGGCACTACAAATCTTGAGGTGATACAATCCCAGCAAACAATATTATATAAATTCTTTTCTATATGTCAGTTGAACAAAAATGTTCTCGTAGATTAGCAGTCACAAATGGCAATATTTGTTTATGGGCATTGTTTGAGCAACAAGAATATCATCAAAAAGCTTCACAATTAACCAGAATGGACACTACTTGCTTACCTGAGGATTTTAAAGCATATCTTGCACAACAAGAGCTTAGAGAAAATTCAAAAAACACCCCAACGATGGGTATCATTACAATCGATCCGTTTGGCGATCAGGAAAAATACGCTACCTGTGGATGTCCAGCTGTTGATATCACAGCGTTGGAATTAAGATGGTATAGGTGATATAGTATCTATATATAACAACATTTGAGACAGCTTCCAACTGTCGAGTTGGCTTGAGGAAATGCAAGCCCGGGTAAGCCCGTTACAGCAGGTTGAGGAAGTTAAAAGCGATGCTTTTAGCGACAAAATAAAGGTGGTACCGCCATATTGGCCCTTTTACGTATAGGGTTAGTGGCGGTTTTTGGTAATTAAGAGCACATAAAATGAAAAATAGAACATAATTGAATTTATTTGCTAAATTCATTGTTCTTAATTCTAAATATCAAATATGCTAGATATCCAATTCATCCGTGACAACAAAGACTTGGTCAAGCAGGCTGCTGCAAGTAAAGGTGTCAAAGATACCATAGACGAACTATTAGCAGCTGATGAGAAACGACGCAGCTTAATTAAGCAAACTGAAGAAATTCGCAAGCAGCGCAATGACCTGATGAAAGGGGTGTTTGGCAAACCAAGTCAGGAGATAATTGACCAGGGCAAAGCACTCAAAGACCAATTAGCAGCCCTTGAACCGCAACTGAGAGAGGTTGAACAGGAATATGATAGATTGATGTTCACTATTCCAAACGTCCCTGCTCCAGAAGTCCCCATTGGTAAAGACAGCAGCGGTAACATTGAGATCTCAAAGTGGGGGGAGCCTACCAAGTTCGATTTCCAGCCTAAAGACCATATCCAACTGGGTTTAGACCTAGGAATACTTGACATGGACAGGGGTGTAAAGGTTGCAGGATTTCGAGGTTATTACCTAAAGGGAGATGGTGCCCTACTTCACTTGGCAATTCTGCAATTTGCACTAAAAAAATTAATAGAAAAAGGCTTCACTCCGGTAATTCCTCCCACTGTTTTACTCGAACGTCCGTTTTACAACACTGCCCATTTCCCTTGGGGTAAAGAAGATGTCTACAAAACATATGATGATAAAGACAATCAGGATGCCCGCTACCTGGCAGGTACAGCCGAAGTTCCGCTTGTGTCATACCACATGGATGAAACTTTACCAGAAAAAGAACTGCCAAAGTTGTATGCAGGATATAGCCAGTGCTTCAGGCGGGAGATCGGTAGTTACGGCAAAGATACAAAAGGAATTTACCGCATTCATGAATTTGCTAAGGTTGAACAGGTTATTATATGTAAAAATGACTGGGAAGAATCAAAGAAATGGCATGAGAATCTAAGATCATATTCAGAAGAAATTCTTCAGGAATTAGGTCTCCCATATCACGTGTTACTTATGTGTACTGGCGATATGGGTGAGCCTCAAGTCAAAAAGTATGATATCGAAACTTGGATGCCCGGAAGGCAGGAGTATGGTGAAACCATGTCTTGCTCAATGATGGGTGAGTACCAATCAAGACGAGCAAATGTTAAGTACCAAGCCAAGGATGGCCAAATAAAATTTGTCCACATGCTCAATAATACTGCTATTGCCAGCCCGAGGATTCTAATTGCAGTTTTGGAAAATTTCCAACAAGCAGATGGATCGGTATATGTACCAAAAGTACTACAATCGTACATGGGTAAAGAGAACATTAGATAAATGTGTCATCCTGAACTTGTTTCAGGATCCCCTTATGTCTATGAGTGGTTACATATATATTCTTACCAATAAGCACAACACCGTTTTCTATATTGGTGTAACCAGTAATTTAATAAAAAGAGAATGGCAACACGAGCATAAAATTACTCATTCTTTCACAAGCAAATATAACGTGGATAAACTGTTCTATTTTGAAGTATTTGAAAATATTACTCAAGCTATTGCCAGAGAAAAGCAGCTAAAAAAGTGGCATAGGCAATGGAAAATAAACCTAATTAAATCAGTCAATCCAAATTTTAATAATCTAATGAATCTTTATGGGGATGCTGAAACCAGTTCAGCATGACAGATAACTAAAGTCTCTAGATCAAAGAATTTTAACAAGTTCCTGAGCAGAAGGTATAACTTTATCAATCAATGAATCCCTGCATGGATCTCCTGTTTTGGGTTCTAGAGCAAATATTGGTTTACCCAAGGCTGTTGCATAACCCATTTCTAAACTGACACTTGTTCCTACATACCCATTTTTATTGAATATGTAACACACATCTGCTTTTCTAATCCAGTCAAAATGTTCGAGAGTTAATCCTTTAAATATTACTTTTGTCAGGTGTTCAGTATCAAATTGCTGATTTTCAAATATTGGCTTGCTTATACTCGGTTCAAATACCAGAACACCCAGCTTTCTCAGCTTGTCGCAAAACTGGGCTACTTCATCTTTGTATTTTTTTGAAGCACAGACAACAACACTTTTCATAAATTTATTGTATCATGAGTACTATGGTTCTAAGTAAAGCATCTAAATTTTTATTCCCAAACACAATAGAAACATACAATTCTCAGTATAACGGGGAGGTTATGGTTGTCGAACAATTTGGGCAGCGGAAAATTTATGCTGGAGGCCTGCTGCAATCCGGAAGTATTATCAAAGACCTATGGCAGAAACCATTGAAATCAGTAGGGGTGCATCATGATGTACCCTTACAAATATTGATCCTCGGCTTTGGCGGTGGTACCGCTGCCCAACTCCTATTTAAAAAATTCCCCAATGCCCAAATCACAGGCATTGAAATAGATCCGGTCATGATTGTAATCTATGAAAAATATTTTAGAACTGTACGTAATAATAATTCTGTTTCCTTACAACTAATTCAATCTAACTGTTTTCACTGGATACAAAACTGTAATCAGAAATACGATCTAGTCTTGGTAGATCTGTACCAGGGTCATGAGATACCTAAGCAATTATATCAAACACAATTTCTAGATAAAATAAGACACACTATTAATCCCCAAGGTCAATTACTGGTTAATCATCTCTTCTTTGACCAATACAAACAAAAGGTTCCCAAGCTGATCAAACAGCTTGAAAAACATTTTTCTGATATAAAGCTGATCAGAAACCTATCAAATATGTTTGTTCTATGCAAATAATCACAGCTGCAAACCTAATAATCTAGCCCGTTTAATAAAACTGCCTAAACATTTATTTGCGGGTAGTTCAGCAGTTCTTTTCTGACCATCTGAAGATACATAATGATACATGCATAAATCACCTGATCTAACTAACTCGTTAAATGGAACGCAAAGTACATCTCCCTGTCTGTAACTTGGGTGCTCATCTCCATCCAAATATTCTACATCAATAAATTGGGAATAAGCTGAGGCAGGCTGAGGTAATTGCCTGATATGTACAGCATCATATCCAACCCCATTTATGCAAAGCATAGCATCATCACCACAATCGACAACTTGTCCAACTTCATCATGCATGACAATTCTATCCATTCCTCTGAATTTTTCATGGGCTTCTATAATCTTTACTGGTAAATGCCATGGAACTGGACTATCACGCAAGGCTCCTGCTCGATCCAAGGATGCCATTCTGGCAGCAAACATTCTCATTAGATCTATATCTGATATGGTTTCCGAAATTTTCGGTATATGAATATATCCGTCATTTCCAACCAAACACAATTCTTGAATAGCTTCAAGTTGTGCTACCAGTCCGTGCGCAAGAGGCATATCCATGTCAGGTCCGCCTCCAATAATATCTGCAGTTATGGGTTTTCCCGGATACTGCTTGGTTTGGGCTATTACAACCCCGTCTGAAGTTACTAAACAGACTGCGGCATGATAGCCGCGTCTTATACATGCTCTTGTTGAACTGTTTTGTCTGTCAAACCAGTGAAGCGCGAATCCTCCATTATGGTCATCAAACAATGCTTCCCTATCTCTCCGGCCTTTTGCTGAAAATGTGTTTAATCCGGGTATCGGCCACCATGCAGCTTGGATTTGATGTGTTAGTGAGTCTGTATGTGTTACAAATAACCCAAACTGTTCGTAATTCTCACCCCTCAAATCTCTTTCCAAATTGTTTAATGCTCTAGCATTATCAATCCATGTTTGCCAACCAGCTGAGATCATCCGATCAGGACAGCCATTTAATCTAAGAAGCTCTTCAGCTCTCCCCTGAAAACTAATCATGGTTTCACCATACGCGGGCAATCTTGTTTTCTGTTCCAATAGAGGCATGCATTTAATGTAGAGTCAGGCATATAAAAGTACAGATTTAAATTTGAGAGTAATTTGGTTATACTTTAATTTTATGCCCAAGCTATTCTTTGTAAGTATTTTTATTATCTTGTTATTAGCGGCTATGCTTTTTATTAGACAAAATAAAAGCATACTTGTCCCCCAGGCAAAGATGTCAGAAAAATCACCCGCAATAGAAGTTAATGGGATTTCTCTTGAAGTCGAAATTGCCAATACTCCGGAAAAGCAAATGCAGGGTCTGTCTGGTAGGGGCGAGCTAAAAGAAGGTGCCGGGATGCTTTTCCCCTATGCTCCGCCTCAAGAAGTCACATTCTGGATGAAGGATATGCTGATTCCGATCGATATGATATTTATTATGGATAGTAAAGTGGTAACTCTTTATGAACATGTCAAACCAGAACCAAACATACCCCAAAATCAACTCAAACACTATTCTTCTGTTCTGCCTATCGATTACGTGCTTGAAGTCCCTGCCGGATGGAGTCAAAAAAATGGTGTAACTGTTGGTTCATCAACAGATATAAGCCTGTAGTTAATCAAGTCTTGATATTGTATCAAAACCATCTTTTGTAACCACAACCACATCTTCGATCCTTACCCCACCCCAGTCGTAATAAAGACCAGGTTCCATAGTAATTACCATGCCCTCTTCCAAAGTTCCCTCAGCTTTATACGAAATGCTTGGGTATTCATGAATCCCAACACCCAGCCCATGACCACTGGTATGTACATACTGTTCAAGCTCACCAGCATCTTCAAATACCTTTCTCACTCCCAAGTCCACATCAGCAAACTTCACTCCAGGTTTAATTAATGATAGTCCTGTATCATGAGCCTTTTTCACTAGGTTATATGTTTGCGTGTATTGGTCTGTTTCACCACCCACCATACAAGTCCTGGTAATATCACCACAATACTCATCTTTTCGAGCCCCGATATCTAACAATACTATATCTCCATTTTGTATGACTCGGTCACTACAAGTATGGTGAGGTGATCCTGAATTAGGTCCACTGGCTACTATAGGAGGAAATGCAGAACCTTCAGCTCCCAACTCTCTAAAGTTCTGCTCTATCAACCATGCAATTTCTCTTTCTGTTTGACCGGTACGTATTGATTTTATAATCCCATCCAGGCATGTTTGAGTGATTTTCTCAACTTCTTTCATTGCTTCTATTTCATAGCTGCTTTTTATTGATCTAAAGTTAAGCAGTTGTTTGCTAATACCTTTGAGTGAAACGGCAGATTTTAACAAAAACTCATACTCGTTCATTCTCAAGTCATGTTCTTCAAAACCAATCCGCTTATTCTTACAAAGCTCTCGTAAACTAGCATACATGCCTTTGGAGTCTGTAATAATTTTTAAACCAGCATGCACGTGTTCAAGCTGACTTGTAAACAAAGCCGAGCTAATCATAGTCATACTGTCGGGTTCAACCAATACAAATGCTTCCCGTTCATCATGACTCAACGACTTGAAATTGCTCAGATAGAAAATGTTTTGAGAACTGGAAATTAATACCGCATCCAATTTTCCTAGTGCTAGTATGTTCCTGATGTTATTATAGCGACCTAATAATTCACTTTTTCCAATAAACATAAGCAAATGGTACAATCCATTCCGTTACTTGTCACTTAGTACTATATGACTCACTACACACCATCTCAAGAAATCCTACAAAAGTACGCACGTGTTCTGGTTAATTTTGCCCTAAATAGCGGAGAAGGAATTAAAAAAGGCGAAGTGGTTCGAATCTCAGCCTCGGAATCAGCCAAACCCTTATTCTTGGAATTGAGACGTACAGCTTTAAGAGCTGGGGCTCATGTCATCAGTCACTATATTGCTGAAGATGATGCCAAAAACATGCCTACGCGGGATTTTTATGAATTAGCTTCTGACGATCAATTGTCTTTTTTCCCCAAGAAATATCTAAAAGGTCTATCCGATCAGCTTGACCACACAATATCCATTATCTCAACACGCAACAAACATGTTCTGCAAGGCATTGATCCTCAAAAAATACTGGCTACAACGAAGGCAATGAAGCCTTATTCAGATTGGTTGTTTGATAAGGAAAATATAAATAAATTCACCTGGACATTGGGTTTATACGGTACGGCCGAGATGGCTAAAGAAGCTGGATTAACGCTCGAACAATATTGGCAACAAATTATTGATGGTTGTTTTTTGCAGGAAAAAGATCCGATCGCAAAGTGGAAAGAAGTATCGGCTGCCAATGAACTGATTCGTAACACGCTTACGGGAATGAAGATTGAGAAGATCCATATGATCGGTCCAGATGTCGATTTGTGGATAGCAATAGGAAATGAACGTATGTGGAAAGGGGGTGGTGGCCGCAATATTCCTAGCTTTGAGATTTTCACCTCACCAAACTGGAGAGGCACTAACGGCTGGATTAAATTCAACCAACCCCTATATGTCTATGGCAACCTTATCAAAGATGTAGAACTCGAGTTTAAAAACGGTATAGTAACCAAGTCTCATGCTTCTCATAATTATGCAATTTTAAAAACTATGATAGCTACTAAAAACGCAGATAAAGTAGGTGAATTTTCGCTTACTGATGGGCGGTTTTCCCATATAACCCACTTTATGGCAGAAACATTATATGATGAAAATATGGGTGGACCTCAGGGCAATACACACATTGCCCTAGGTAGAGCATACAACGACTGTTTTACGGGTCAAATGAATAAGATGACCAAAAAAGATTGGGATAAACTGGGATTTAATGATTCAGCAGTACATACAGATATAGTATCCACAGCTCCTCGTAAAGTAGAGGCATTCACCAGCAATGGTTCTATGCAAGTAATATACGACCAAGGCCAGTTTAAAGTTTGATTATCAAAACAAGTTTCTCTGTTATTTACTTCTTGACATAGCTATTTTGTATTGTCAGACTGGTATTAGTTATAAAATACCTTTCTGCTTATGAAAAATGCAAGGTTTTTATTACCAGTGGCTGTTGGCTTAGCATCAGTTTTTTTGACATTTACAGCAATTCGGGCTTATGACGCTCCCGAACCTTATTTACCCCCACACCCCTACCCTGAACCAGGATGGCAGGAATTCCCCAATCCGGGTGATACTGTTCGTTATTATATGAATGGTCAGACTGTTGATGATATTCGTGCTGAGATCATGAACCTGCACGGTGCAGACTTCCAAAATACTATGCAAACAGTAAGATGGGAAGCTCTTCAGGCTTTAGATCAACAACAGACAAATGCCATGTGGGAACAGGCATTTCCCCAAGTCAAACAGTATGCGCTTTTAGTTGTTGAAAACTTAAAATGCAAACTGAATGAGAAGATAACAAAGCTTGAAACTGAAGCCGCATCGATGGCAGAGTATAACATTCCTACAGTTGGTGAAACTGAAGCAATTGATTATATTCGCACAGTCGTACTTCCATTAATCGAGAACCCCAACAATCCAAACGATCCGACAACACTGAAAGGTCAAGTAAATGCTGCTACGAGTATTGATCAGTTAAAAACAATAATTTCCAATACTCAACAAAAGATCGATGCGAACGAAACTGCATGGAAATCAGTAACCAGTAATGTCATGGCAAGCCGTATTCAACGTTTCAAGTATTGTGTCCAAACTTTGGTTACCTACGGCAATGACATAGTCAGCGCTGTGATCACTCAGATGGAAGCCAGTTTTACAGAGGAACATGCAGCAAAAATGAGTGCTGGTTTATCAAAAGCGTATCCAAATCATCAGGTGAATTATAAAAAAGCAGACTATATAAATAAATAAATATAGACAATACATTACAAATTCAGATTCACGATTTAATAAAGACTGGGCAGAGGCATCAAAACTATACGATGATGCGACGCGCATACTTGAAGATTGTGATGGTACAAATTCATGTGTAATCCCAGCTAAGGAAGTAATGGAAGAGGCAAAATACATACTTCAAGATATGTTTCATACCTTTTGGTGGGCATATGATTGGTACAAATATGCAATAGAGCCAACAGGACCGGTGAATTGGAAGCCTTCAGAAAACGTAATTGCTCAATTTATGGCTCAAGGCCTACCTGATATGCCATGTCAATGGATGCAAATGGCAGGCTGTCATCAGGAAGATCCTGATGATGTTTGCGATGCAAGTGACGCTCCTGATTGGTGGCCATCTAGCGCTTGTACCAAACCAAGCAGGGAAAGATTGGGAAGTACTCGCGATAGTAGGGGTGGCTTACCGGGATCGTCAATAAGACCCACACCTACATTTCCTACAGGTATGTCAATACCTTCAAGACCAAGACAATAAATTATTGGAGGATTATATGAATGAAACAAATATACCAACTCAACCAAGACAAAATATACTAACCATGCTACTGCTATCAGTTGTAGTTGCAGTTGTCAGCAGCGTTGTTACCGTACTGCTTATGACTAGTATAACGGCAAAAAATGTAACTCAAGCTGAAACTGCAGAAACGTATGTAGGAGAACCTGTTCAATCAAATATGCTTAATCGCTTTGAAGATAATATTCGAGGCGTACGTAACGCAGGCCAAGACCTGGGTGAACTCAAGGATAATTATGAGAAGCCTGTGATTGACCTTAAGCAATTCCTACCAAAATAAAGAAAAAAGGGAATTAATAAAAAACGCCTCGCATCTACGGGGTGTTTTTTTTGTACTACAAAGGAAGTGTAAGCTGTAATTTTCCTGATTCCATGGCGGTATAAAGCCAGATAAGCACAGCAAAAAAAATAATGGCAAGCACTAACGTTCTCAAGAGATCTTTATATATATACTTCGGATCAGTAACAAGCAGCTCATTCTCATTTACTTGAATTCGGGTTTTAGGTATTGCTCCTGTTGTCGAGTATGTAAATGCAGTATTGTGTTTGTTAACCTCACTTCTTTTTGAGGATTGTTTTTTTTCTGCACGTGTTTTGTGTTTTGACATAATTTAAAATATAATTTTTGATACCATCATAATAGCAAAGACTGAGGGTTTGACAAGTTAAACTTTGTAATTACCCAATTTAATACAGTTTATCCATACTATGCATGAATATACGCTACTATTTATTGTAAGTTCGTTATTGTTTATCTGGCTAATTCTACTGAGCATTCTTTTCACCCAAATGTACAAACACTATAAGCAATTAGTTGGTAAAAGCAAAGAACATGATCTTGTGCAACTACTTGAAAACATTATCAAAAATGAAAAACGTTTAACTCAGGAAAATGCACAAATTAAACACTTGTTTGAGCAGTTAAAGCAAAAAACATCTCTTCATATTCAAAAGGTTGGATTTGTAAGATTTAATCCTTTTGATGAAACTGGCGGAGATCAAAGCTTTGCCCTAGCTTTACTTGATGACACAAAAAGTGGTATGGTTTTAACATTTTTACACAGCCGTGATACGACAAGGGTATATGCAAAACGGATAAAAAAAGCCAAATCTGAACAGTTTCCCTTATCAAAAGAGGAAGAATATGTCATTGCCTCAGCTAGCTAATATAGTTTATGATATATGCATCGGAGAGTAATTAGTAGATCATCCAAAACAATCCCTACTGTTTTGGATTTTGTATTTTTTACTACAAAGGCTCATGAAACAAAAATTACTATATAGTGTAATCGCTTTATTTGGTTTGTATCTCTTTAGTGCCGGCACTTCGTTTGCTGTATTCACTTTTGTTTTACCTTCAAGCCTCAATATAATTAACCCTGGAAACGACCAAAACAAGGATAATTTATCGTCAGATACAAAGACTGAGTCAAAGTTTAAACTACTCATTGATAATTCAGGTCCCAAGACAGAAGTATGCCCGTTAAATGGAGCACTGTTTTCAAAAGCCGAAAAAGATGCCTGGAGCAAACGTAGGCCCCTGCTCGTAATGATCGAAAATCATGAAGAAGCCCGTCCTCAATCTGGTCTTTTAAACGCTGATATCATCTACGAGACTGTTGCTGAAGGCGGAATAACCCGGTTTATGGGTGTATTTTACTGTAACGCACAAGCATATGAAGTTATGATGGGACCTATACGAAGTGCTCGCACCTACTATCTTGACTGGGCATCCGAATACGGAGCTAATCCCTTGTATACGCATGTTGGGGGAGCAAATTGTAATCATGGTTGTCCTGGAGGAACTTCAAAAGCTGATGCCCTTGGTCAGATTGATAGATACGGCTGGGGAGGTGCTATGGGCAACGATTTATCGCAATACTCTATTGGTTATCCTACATTTTGGCGCGATTACGAACGTCTTGGACATACCGTTGCTACAGAACATACGATGTATTCAACTAGTGAAAGACTCTGGGCAGTCGCAGCCAAACGCGAGTGGAACTATGAAGATGCAGAGGGTGTTGCATGGGATGAAGACTATGTCCCCTGGAAATTTGCTGATGAGTCAAAGGTCGAACAAGGCCAAACTGTCAAAGTCAGTTACAATTTTTGGGCAAACTCACCTGCCGGTGACTACTCAGTAGCCTGGGACTTTGACCCAGCTACTAAATCGTATAAGCGGGTACAGTCTGGACAACCCCATACTGATTTAAATACAAACGAACAGCTGACGGTAAAAAATCTGATAGTTATGTACTCAGTCGAAAGTAATGCCAACGATGGTTATCCTAACAATGCCCACCTTATATATGGTTTGATTGGAAAAGGCAAAGCCGTGCTGTTCCAGAACGGAAATGCAGAAGAAATTACATGGGAAAAGAAAACCAGAACTTCAAGGACTAAGTATTTTGGTGAAGATGGGAAGGAAATAGAATTCCTGCCTGGATCTATTTGGATCAGTAATATACCTGTGGGAAATAAGACTCTTGAGTATTAGCAGTAATAGTTCAGTATAGCTGCACTTATATAATTTGATAACAACATATTAGCAATTAGATAAACCCTTCAGAAGTATCTGAAGGGTTTTTTATCTGGTCTATAATTTTTTTGTAGTGTGTTATAATCGGTTTAAATAACTTGATTTATGATAATTTAGAGTATAGAGTGTACCCTGATTCTTATTTCTATATTCTTAATTCTTTTTTATGGCAGATTTAGAAAACTTCATGATCTCCAAAGTTCGGGTTAAGTTAATGAAGATATTTCTTGAAGATCCAGCAAAAATATACTTCGTACGGGAACTCGTACGTCTGAGTGATGAGGAGATTAATGCAGTACGGCGCGAGCTAGAACACATGGAGAAAAACGGAATGGTAAAAAAGGAGCAGCGTGGAAATAGGCTTTATTATGGTTTCCGTAAAGATTACCTCTACTATCTGGAATTGTTAAATTTAGTCGCCAAATCAACAGGTCTAGGTGCAGAAATTGTCAAGCAGAAAAACCGGATCGGTAAGATACGGTTTGCTTTTTTGTCGGGCCGTTTTATCCGCCACCGTCCCCACCAGGAAAATGATGTAGATGTTTTAATTGTAGGTGATGTTGTATTAGCTCAAATAGCTCAAATAATTTCTGATTATGAAAAACGAATGGATCGAGAGATCAATTACTCAGTGATGACCAAAGATGAGTTTGAGTTTAGAAAAAATCGTAACGATCCCTTTATTATTAAGATTCTGGGAAGTCCAAAATTAATGCTGCTCGGGGATGAGGAAGAACTGATCAATTAAATTCTGATTAACCTCTTGCTTGCATGCTTAAATCCTTTAGAATAGTATCCGTATGAAACCGATTCGGCTATTCATTTTCATTATTTTCCTTACCCTTATTACACTGGTAATATCTCTCCCAAAAAACATCCCAGTAAAATTTACTATTTTTGGTAAACAAATAGATACAAAGATTGGTTCCCCAATAATTAATATTAATATCGGCAATAAAACGTTCAGTCGAGACCTTAATATTCAGCAAGGTCTTGATTTGCAGGGGGGTGTACAGCTTGTTCTGCAAGCGGATATGAGTATTATTCCCAATGAAGACCGAACAACAGCCCTTGAATCGACCAGGGAAGTGATCAGTAGGCGCGTTGACTTGTATGGTGTCACCGAACCTAATATTATTACTTCTAGAATGAATGACCAGTACCGGATTATCGTAGAAATGCCTGGTATTCAAAACGTTGAAGATGCCATTTCACTCATCGGGAAAACTGCCCAGCTCGATTTCCGTGAGCTGCCTGCCGAACTCCAAGATGCCTCACCTTCTGCCTTATCCATTTTAAACTTTGTCAGCACAGGCTTGACAGGAAAAGACCTCAAACGCGCTTCTGTACAATTTGGTAGTAATAGTATTTCCGGTGAGCCGGTAGTTGCCATCCAGTTTACAAGCGAAGGGGCAACCAAGTTTGCCGAAATTACTAAACGAAACCTACAAAGACAGGTAGCCATCTTTCTGGATGAAATGCCGGTCACTGCACCCACTGTCCAAGACGAAATTACATCTGGTGAAGCAATCATTTCAGGTAGTTTTACTACCGATTCAGCAAAAGAACTAGCCATTCAGCTCAATGCAGGTGCTCTCCCCGTCCCTATACAAATCATTGAACAGCGTACTGTCGGTCCTAGCCTCGGTGCCGATTCAGTCCAAAAAAGCGTGATTGCCGGACTAATTGGCCTGGCGATTGTCATGCTGTTTATGATAGGTTTGTATGGTCGACTGGGAATTATTGCAAATATTGCACTTATTATTTATAGCTTAATCACATTATCAATTTATAAACTAGTACCAATTACTTTATCTTTGCCTGGAATAGCCGGTTTTATACTTTCTGTAGGAATGGCCGTGGATGCTAATATTCTTATTTTCGAACGCATGAAAGAAGAAATGAGAACCGGTCAGCCATGGAAACGGGCTATGGAACTCGGATTTGGTCGCGCCTGGGATAGCATCAAAGATGCCAACTTAGCCACAATCTTAACTGCAATTATTCTGCTAAACCCTCTAAATTTCAACTGGCTGGTAACCTCCGGCATGGTCAGAGGTTTTGCTTTGACATTACTTGTAGGGGTAGCTGTAAGCATGTTTACAGGAATTGTTGTTTCACGCACTCTAATAAGAGTTTTATACCGAGGAAAAGAATAATATGATCAAATTCATGAAATACTACTGGCTCTACTTTGTTATCTCCGGTCTGGTGATCATTCCAGGACTATATTCTCTCATTGTTCATGGCCTCAAACTCTCCATTGATTTTACTGGTGGTACCTTGCTTGAGTTCCAACTCAACGAAAATCCCAACCAATATAACCAGGAAGAGCTATCACAATTATTGGTGCAGGAGGGAATTGAAGCCAGTTCTGTCAGACAGGAAGATTCTACTTTTACCATCCGTTCCAAAACATTTGACCAGGCAACAAATTCCCTGTTGCAACAAAAAGTAGCTTCAGCAGCCGGCACTACCATTACGGAGAAACGGTTCGAAACACTGGGACCAACATTTGGTGCAGAAACGCTTAGGCGAGCTCTTACAGCCCTATTGATAGCTGCAGGGGTCATCCTTCTGTTTATCTGGAAGCAATTTAAAGATAAAAAGTATGGCATTTGTGCAGTCCTCGCTATGCTACACGATACACTTGTGGTTTTAGGTGTCTTTTCTCTGCTGGGATATTTTATGGATGTGGAAGTGGACACCCTGTTTATGACAGCCTTACTAACTATTTTAAGCTTCTCAGTCCATGATACTATCGTCGTCTATGACCGCATCCGTGAGTCAAAACGCAAGATGTCAGGCATTCCTTCTGATATGCTGATCAATAAAGCCGTCAATGAAACACTAACCAGGTCTATCAATAATTCCATGACAATTATTTTTATGCTTTTGGCCTTATACCTATTGGGAGGAGAAACGACCAAGTGGTTTGTCTTTGCCTTGCTGGTAGGAACTGTTTCCGGGACGTATTCCTCAACCTTCACCGCCGCCCCGCTCTTGGTGCTGTGGGATAGGATGGCTAAAAAGAAGTAATTATTTCGCTTCAATAATACCAGCGACTTCTATCACTCCACCGCAGTACTTTTTGATAATCTCTAAAGTCTCTTTCAGTGCTCTTTCTACATGTGGTCTACCAACATCATACACGCCATCAACGTTGATCATAATGTCTTCAGTGTCTTCATTCACACTCACCCGCTGAGAGTCTCTGTAGTTATAATCTAGATTGTATGGTCCAGTTTGATCTTGATAATACACTTCACCTGCTTTTATTTCGGTTTCTTCATCATTGCCCAAAAGCAATATCTTTTCTCCACCCTTCGCAACACACAGTTCTACCGGAAAATCCAAATTTTTTAGGTCAAATGTCCCGACACTTACTCTATATTTCATCACAATCAGGTTGTACGCATCAACGCAAGTATTTACAGCATACAAATCCTTGCCTTGTACGATACGGCGTAGTAAAGCTTCTGGACTAGGCCTTCTGGAATGCCAATCTACCCCCATTTGTTTGTACATTTTTCTATAACTTAAGATCTCTGGCATAGTGCCAATCTCTTCTGTCGTCATGCTTTTTAGTTTTGCATATAGGGTTTCTTTTTCTTGTTCTAGCTGTTCATTGGTTTTGACCACTTGTATGCCTCTGATAATGGCAAACCCGATATGCACTGAAGGGTATTGATGTGCAATGGCTGTACTGATTTGTATCATCTTTGAGTCAGTAATTGTTGGAAAAGTTTGGGAAATGGATACATCACTTTTATTAGTTTCTCCTATCACCTCGCTAAATCGCTTAATTAACTCTTCTTTATCCTGTTCCAACAGAAACCATGCTGCTTTAGGACCAAAATTCTTACCTAACAGTATCTGATAAATGGCAGCAAAAGCTTCCTTGGCTGAAATTCCAAGTCGTTTTGTTTCTTCAAACAGCTCAAATTGAAAATCTTCCGGTTTATTCCATGTTTTCTGTAATAACGCTATTACAGAGCCTAAATAATCTTTCTGTTTTTGATTAAGTGTTACAGATTGAGTTGAGTTATCTGAGAGTTGAAAGTTCAAATTAGACGGAGCATAGTTTTTAATCCACTTCTTTGCGTAATTTACCCTCTCTTCCAGGATATGCCTTTCTGCAGGTGATAAGATAGAACCTTTTACCTGTTCAAATTTTGCAATCAGATCAACGCTGGGCATTTGGCTATACATTGCTACATCTCTAAATCTTGGTAAAAATACGGGATCTGATTTTTTATCAGTCACTTGTGAAGCTTCATAAATCCGGGCATACATATCTTGTTTACCACTAAAATATGCCTGTGCACATTTGTCATATTCATCAAATAGATCAGGGATGGTATTACCAACTAAATCAAAATCGATTACTGTATTGCAATGGGTACGGGCAAACAAGAACCTACCCACTTCCGGAGGTAAAAGATCAGCAAACTCTTTAGCAGAGGCTCCAATACCTTTAGATGAAGACATTTTGGCACCACGGATAAGCAACCACTCATAAGGGATGTCATACGGCTCAGGGTATTTGAAAACACGCTTCACAATTTCCCGAGCCATATCACGGGAACCTCCGGCTGAAGTATGATCCTTTCCAGCACCTTCAATAGTAATACCAATCAACTTCCAGTGAGCTGGCCAGTCAACTTTCCAAAGAAATTTACCGGTACCGTTAAAGGGTGAAACCTTGCCCTCATGACCACAGCCAACAGCCCATTCTACTTTACTTTTTTCACATCGGTAATATACATACTCACCATCCCAATGATAGGTTGTAGTAGAACCCTCTTTTCCGCAGTGCTCACAGAATACCTGAAATGGATACCAGTTCTTTTCTAATTCGTAATGAGCAATGTCGCGATAAATGTGTTTTAACTCTTCAACATTATCTAAAGCTATCTGTATAAGAGGATTCATCTGGCCGGATTCATACAGCTCATGCGACAACACTATCTTGGGAGTTGCCCCAAGGCGATTAAAAACCCCAGTAAACTCATCGGCATAATACTGAGCAAAACTTTTGTTACCTTCAGGTGCAGGTATTTTATACAGAGGCTTACCCATATGTTGAGTATAAACATCTTTATCTAAGTACCCCGGTAATGCATCCATTGGATCCATGTCGTTGTACACATACGTAAAAGTCGAGGATTTTCCTTGATGCATAAGAGCTTTGTGGACAAAATCATGTATCAACACACCCCGTAAAGACCCAACATGAATCCTTCCAGAGGGGGTTTTCATATCATCAACCCAGTATGGTTTATGCTGTCCACTTTTTACAATCTGATCTGCGATTTTATCTGCCCAATACATATATTTTTTGATTTACTAAACGTAGCTATTTTACCAAAAATCCCCCCGGTTCGTCGGGAGGATTTTTTGCTGTTTAATAAAAACAGCATGATTAATGAATTTTTACGATTTTATATACAACCCTGCCCGCCGGAGCTTCTACCTCAACTTCTTCGCCTTCTTTTTTACCTAAAAGCGCTTTTCCAAGTGGTGAATCATGGCTGATTTTCTTTTCCATAGGATCCGCTTCCCACTCACCCACAATAGTAAAAACATGCTCACCATTATTAACTTTAACAGTTATCTGGCTGCCCAAGGAGACTTGCTTTTTACCACTCCCATTTGATTGTTTTATCACTTTCGCATGAGCTAGAATATCTTCAAGTTCATCTACTCTGCCTTCAACAAATGACAATTCTTCACGGGCAGAACTATACTCAGCATTTTCTGATAAATCACCATTATCACGTGCTATCGCAACGCGTTTAACTAGTTTTGGTAATTTAACCTTTTTTAGCTCTTCAAGTTCTTTTTCAAGGTTTGTTAAACCGTCCTTGGTCAGGTAGACGCTGTTTGCGCTCAAATCTGCCATATAGAGTATTTATCCAGTCAGGTCAGCAATATTTTGCTAAAATAACAGGATTAAAATGTTAATAATTACTGATTTTGCTAGAAAAAAAACACCCCTCTCGGGATGACCATTTTTAACTTGTCTAGAATATACGGTTTTTACCAGTAATCGTCAATATGTATTTTTTATATATCCAGCAACTGTCCAATTTGGCCTTTTAATAGTGAATTTAATCTGTAAGAATCCAGTCGGTATTTTGTAAGAATTCTGCAAAAAGAGAGTGCGAAGCCTTGAGTTGTACGATATAATACATTATTCAAAATTAGAATTTAATTTTATTCTCAATTTTGAAACTATTTTGGTCCCATCGTCTAGTGGCCTAGGACAGCGGGTTCTCATCCCGTAAACCGGGGTTCGATTCCCCGTGGGATCACTTTACTCCCCCACAAAAGCAGCTGTTTTTGCCATGCGACTTATCCATTGCCTTTCAAACTGATTAAACTTAGAGCGCAACGTATAGTCAAATACTAGGTTTCCGATTCGAATCTGAGCTCCGCCGATAATTCCAGAATTAAGTTTAAAGTCCAAAACAACTTGTCTTTCGAGGCTTTTCCCTAGTTCTTGCGCAAAAACCATCTGCTCACGCGGATAAAGCTCAATAGCAGTAACCATCGATACCACTAGTACATTCTCAGTAGCCAGCTGAAAAGCTCTTACAAATTCGTCGAAGTAATCGAATTGTTTGGAGGAAAACATCCAGAACTCTCCTTCACTAAAAACCCCTGAAAAAAACGATTGGATTATAGGAATATCTATTTCATCAAACAGTTTTAGTAATTGTGTTGCTTTAGCTTCATCAGCTAATTTAGGATTAGCTACTATAGCGCGCGTTTCTGCCTTAAAAGTTGAAGAGTGTGATAGTTCTTCTAACGCCAGAGAAGTTTTTTTAAGTTCTGATGTGGTATAGATTTGAGAGAGCAGTTGTTTTGCTAATTTATCAACACCTTTTTCCATATATGCTTTAGAGTAAACGTAAGCAATTTATAAATGTCCCTTTTCTTTCCTGACTTCCTCAACAGCTTCCCTGATCAGATCAACTTGGTCTTCACGCGTTAATCCCCTACCGACTACCTTTTCAGTGACACTCATTACTAATTTCACTAGGTTTTTCTCAATTTCCCGCTTACGTTCTTCTTTATACTGAGCGAGCTCTCCATCAGCTCCTTCAAGTATTTCTTTAGATTGTCTGCGTGCTTCAGCGATGATATCTTTTTTCTGCTGCTGGGCTTCTTCCAGTACTTTTTCATACTCTGTCTGTACTTGACCCTCCAAATCCTCAGCAACACCTTGTAAACGTTTGATCAGCTCAAATGCTTTGGCAACTTTACCTGAGGCTTGAACTTTTGCCTCTTTTCTATGCAATTCAAGTTTTTCTTTAGCTTCTTTCAAAAAAGCATTAAGCTGTTCTTCTTGTTTTCTATTACGCCTCCAAAAGAAAAAGAAAAGAATGCCAATGTAAATAATTACTGTTAGGGTGTATATAAATAAAGTATCAAACATATGGGCAGTAAAATGTATTAGTTTAAGTATACTAGTTTTATCGATCAGTATTCAAACCCTATAATCTATCACCCTCTTATCTTAAAATAAATATGGCGGCTGTCAGAGCAAAACCGGCAACCGCCAGAAAAACAAAAAGTCCTAAATATAAATTCATTTTAAGCCTTCCTTTCGCAAAAGGGTTCCTACCCAATGCCTCCATACCACGGCTGGCCATAATCCCACCCCCAATACTGGCACCAAGTATCCCTATCCCTGCAGCCAAGCCTGCCCCCAAATACTTAACACCAATACCTCCCGAACCAGCAAGTCCTTTCTCTTTTAAAAATTGTTCAATCTGGGCTGCAATTGAAGCTCCTTTTACCCCACCGCCAAGGCCAGAGCCAGAACCTCCTCCAAACGTAACATCCTCTTTTAACGGCTCACCCTCAACGGTAAATATGTTTGATATACCAATCATACCATCTCCTGCAACCGTAACTGCCACCTGATCATGAGCTAGTGATATAATCCCCTGGACATACCAGACACCGGTAGCAGAGGGACTAGCAGTTGCCGGATCTATCGTCCCTGTCGTATCAGCCAGTGCCAATGGTCCTGTATAATCAGTAATAAAGTTGTTAAATTGGTCTTTTGCAGCTATTGAGATAAGAAACGGTTCTCCAACCCGCTGAGGACTTGCTATTGGTTCGATTACTAATCTCCTATCCAAGCCGGTCCCGACAGAACCGACAATTTTTGCTACTCTAGTCACATTCCCCTGAGTAGCTGTAACCGTAATGGCTCCTACTCCATTCTCAGAAGCAGTAAGCAACACAGTATTGGGTGTTTGTGATGTCAAGGTTCCCAAATCACCAGATATTTCAAACGTGTATGCAACTCCCGTGACAACACTTCCATTGGCATCTACAGCCGTGGCAGTAATTGGGATAGTCGCTCCTGACAAAGCCTGGATAAAATCAGGATCTACGATAACCTGATTTATTTCTGAAATAGTTGTATTACCTGACCCATTTTGACTTGCTCCCGATGAAGCTACCTCAACCTGTCCACCAACAACTATGTTAGCTGTTGCATATCCCTGTATTCCATCTGCTGTTGCCCGTATCGTGTTCTGATAATTTCCTGTAACTTGACCTGCTGAAAATATTCCCGTTGCATCTATTGATCCTCCTCTATTTACCACAGCCCATGTGACAGTATTCAGGATCTTCTCATTCCGGAATAAATCGTACCCTTTAGCTTCAAACTGCTGACTCGTACCTGTAGGCAAAACAGCCATTTTAGGCAATACATCTACACTAATAGTTGGTCCAGCTACTGCTGTTTCGTAAAACATAGCACGATCCATGTTGCCTGATGTCACATTAGCAGTAACCACATATGTACCTGCCTTTTTGCCTAGAGTCAGAGCCGAACTCGCTCGACCATTGGCATCTGTAGATCCTGATGTACTGCTCAGTACCTGTCCAGTTGATAATACCGGGTAACTTGTGATTGCAAAATTAACTATTTGACCTGATATGGGATTGTCAAACGGATCTGTTACTTTCACTACAAGACTGCTTCCAAGCTGTTCAAATACCGTACCGGATTGGTTATTCCCACTTACAATGGAAACGTATTTAATTCGAGAATCAGGTAATACCGTAAAACCAGCAGAAGAGTTCGTTACATATTGAGGAGATCCGGGTTGGTATTCAACCTTTATATTGTTATCTTCCGAAGCTTGCGTAATATACACTACACCAGACCATACTCCATTTACAAAATTACCAGTCTGTGTAGGTGAAATCGTCCCCGTATCGTCGGTTAAAATTGCATAGCCATTAAACGTAGTTTCAGTCACATACATACTATTTAGCGCTGTAATAGTTACGTAAAATGGAACGCCTGCACGCTTAGCTCCACCTGCAGTAAAGTCATTAAAGCTAAACGAAACTGGATCAGCAGCATACGCTGGTTTACCCCATACAGAAGTGATTGCAATAAAGAACAGTAAATATTGAAATAGCTTTCTAAAATACCACATGAGCATAGTACTAACGTCTAGTACCTCCTTCTTATACTTTATACTATATAGCCACTCTAGTACAATAGAGATTGACTAAGTATATCCCAGAGTATGTCCGATCAAATACTATTACCAGACTTGAATAATGATAGCGATGTTTCTACGCTTTTGAAAAATTTTTTTAAAGGAAATCAACTAGATAAAGAAACGCTTCGCAACTTTATTCTGGAACATTTCACAATAATTCATCACAAATTCGAACTATTGATTCAATTGGGAGATAAGCAACAATTTTGGAATCAGGTACGTGACTTGGCCTATATATCTAAGCAAGACATTGCTATCTCAGCGATCAACCAAATTCATTCCCTTCCAGGTCATATAACTCACCGTATCAAAGAAAATGTCGATTCTCCTCAGGCATTTGAACTGTTTATTCAGTTAAAAGCCGCAGAAATCAGTTCAGGTGACAAAATGAAGGATTATTTTTTAGCGATGAAGATACGAAACGATCAGTTATTGGCGTGCTTATATGTATATACACAATCCATAACTCAACTTGAATTCTGTATTTCATTTTTACCTTCGGATGTCTTACAACATCCTGCATTTATATACTTTGGTGAAAAAAGCATCGAAGACCGAATATATGAAATAGCTCAAAAAATGTATGATTCAAGAGTAAAACTAAAGCTGCTGTAAATCGTTTTCCGATAGCTTTCCCTTTAGCTGCCCACAAGCACCTGATATATCCTGTCCCAAACTTTTCCTGATGGTCGTACTAATATGGAAGTGAGTCAGAATAGATTCAAACTTCCCCATCCTTTCAATCGAGGATCCAATAAATGTGTTGCCTGTTGAGTTGTAGGGAATTAAATTTACATGAATCAAATGAAATTTATCTTTAAAAAATGAAGTTAACAGATTACCCAGTTCAAGCGCATGTTTGTCTGTGTCGTTTTTGTGTGCCAACATTACATACTCTATAAATACCTGCCTGTTTGTGTTTTGAACATACTCTTTAAGTGAATTCATAACCTCTTCAAGCGAGAATTGTCGAGCAACTGGCATAATCTCCTTTCGTAAATCATCATTGGGGGCGTGTAACGAAAGTGCCAGATTAACTTGAGGGAATACTTGTGCAAGCTTATCAATGCCTGCCGGAATACCACAGGTTGAAACGGAAATGTGTCTTTGCCCAAACCCATATAGCTTTGGATCAATAAACCACTGAATGCTTTCCAGTACCGGATCAAGGTTTGCAAAAGGTTCACCCATACCCATATAAACTATATTACTAATACGGATTTTAAGTTTTTGTGACACCACATATTGTCGCCAGAAGAGTATCTGGTCACAAATTTCTTCACTCGTTAAATTGCGGGTAAAACCCTGTTTACCAGTTGCACAAAATGTGCATCCCATAGGACACCCAACTTGGCACGAAAGACAGACAGACCAGAGGCTTGGAGCTGGATTGAGTAATACGGTTTCTATGAGCTGACCATCTTGTAATTTTAAAAGTGCTTTATAAGCCTTTCTGTCTTGTGAAACAAATAATGACTGGGAAGTCAGTGAAGATACCAGCAATTCTTGCGATAGAGTAGTTCTTAGTGAAATAGGGATAGTAAAAATATCGTTAAAAGACAAGACTCTCCCCGACACAACATCTGAGCTTATTTGAGTATAGCGATAGCTGGGTTCATTGTATTTGCTAAGCACCTGCGTAAGGTTGTGAAAATTCATACCTATATTATAACCTACATATAAATGATATGGATAAAATTTTAGAGTATAATGAGAGTATGCTTGATGTTAGAGAAACACTTATTCCCAGAAGAGTGTTTATTGTTGATGATGACTTAGATAAAGCTAACCAGTATAAATCCTTCCTGGAAGCCAGTGGCTTTTTAGTGAATATTTTCTTCAGGTTTGAAGATGTATTAGAAAAGGCAGTTATTTTAAAACCTGATTTAATTTATCTTGATCTACTTATTCCGAATCAGGACGGATTCCGGCTTTGCCAGAATCTAAAACAACATCCCGTAACTCATGATATACCAGTTGTATTTCTTACCAAACTGGGAGATATGAACTCAATCCAAAAAGGGATAAATATGGGAGCAGCCGATTACTTACTCAAGGCAACAACAAATCCTAACAAGTTGCTTAATATAACGAGAAAACACCTCGTTAGTATGAGTGCACGATACCATACAGAAATGTAGGGCGATTAACTACTTAGCTCCTTAATTCTGCCTATCAAATATTCTCTTTCATTTTTACTGCTATCCTCCATCACCTCGTCAAACAGTTTCTGTAATATCTCACCAATCTTAGGTCCAGGTTTAATCCCTAAGATCTCCATAATGTCATTGCCGCTGACTTTAAGGTCTTTGATCTGCATGGGAGTGTAAAGAACTGCCTCAATACGATCATTAAGTTCTCGCAACCTCCACGATGTTTCAGGCGACCCTCCACCGACCCTGTCTCCAATTCTTAACCGCATCATATCTTTGATATTTTCCAAACCAACTTTACGGATAAACCTACGTATTGCGGCATCTGTCATATTTGAGTCATAGGCAAACATGTGGTAGCGGGTCAGAATATACAGTCGCTCCTGATCAAGATTAGATAAGTGAAGCCTTTGCCCGATCCGCTTGGCAATCTTGCCACTAATTACCTCATGTCCGTAGAACGTGATCTTGCCGCCCTCTTGTCTAAAAGCAATCGGCTTGCCAGAGTCATGGATAAGAGTAGCCAACCTCACGATCGGATCTTTTGTAGGACATGCTCCCATTGCATCAATACTGTGATGCCAGACATCTTTTGTGTGGTGCCCTGCTTGCACCACTCCGACTGTCCGCTCCATCTCGGGTAAAATAAAATGCAAGAGGCCGGTAGAAAGCAGCAGCTTCATGCCATCGACAGCAAAGTCCGTAGAGACAAGCTTGAGCAGCTCATCACGGATACGCTCCCAGGCAATTTTGGCAATCAAATGAGAATTGCGATTGATCGCCTCAAGCGTTTTTGGCTCGATCATAAATCCAAGCTGAGCAGCCATACGCACTGCCCGCATCATCCGCAGAGCATCTTCACCAAAGCGTTCATTTGGGTCTCCTACTGCTTTGATTAATCTATTATCTAAGTCCTGCTTTCCGCCAAACAGATCGATCAGCTCAAAGTCATCGTCTTTAATTAACCGAAGCGCCATGGCATTCATGGTAAAATCACGCCGTTTAAGGTCTTCTTCGATCGTTTTTCCCCATGTTACAAAATCCGGACGCCTGAAATCACTATATGATCCCTCGCTCCTAAACGTAGTTATTTCAAATACATCTTCGTTCTTAAGATGATCTTTTTCCAGATCATAATTCTCTAAACCAAATTGCTTTAAGAGTTCTTCTACTGTCACCCCAACCGTACCGAACTGGTTATCATAAAAAGACTCCGGGAAAAGCTCTGTGATCTGCTCGGGTGTCGCATTTGTAGTAAAATCCCAGTCTTTGACTCCATGACCGTTGTTTGATAAAACATCCCGCACCGATCCACCCACAACGTAGGCAGCATAATTCTGTTTTTCTAAAGTTTGTAAAACTAGTGAAACTAATCTAGGTAGGCTAACATTCATGCTTGTATTATAATCAAGCTTGATTAATAAATCTAATTCCAATCTATGGCTAACTACAATGAATCGGGTGAATTTGGAGAAACCTTAAAATCAGGATCCCCTCAGCCAACAACTGATCTAATCACCCTAACAAAAGCTATTGAATTTGGTGAGTATGATCCATTATATTTAGCAAATTTCCCAGAGTGGCACAAACTGACCACGCATGGCCAATTTGAGCTCATCAAACAAGCGCTGGATAATCGAAATAGACAACTGATAAAACAGTGGGCAGATATTAACAACGTATTGGACTTTAGTAAAAAACCACACCTTCAGACTGCATTGCGAAACATTGAAGCTAATCTTAAATTCCTAGAACAGGAGCGGGAACGACTATTTTTAGAATATTCTCATGTATAAGAATATGCAAAAAAAATGGATCACTAAACACCAGATACCCCAAAATGCTTTCAACCGGCAACAGGCTATCATTGATATATTATTAAAAAATAGAAGTCTTGAAACACAAAAGAAACGCGATCAATTTTTTAATGATACTAACCCTCATGATATAACACCAAAAGACTTGGGTATTGACCTTCAGCAGCTCAAACTGGCTTTGGAACGGCTAAAAAAGGCTAAGATCAATGATGAAAAGATCCTGATTTACGGAGATTACGATACAGATGGGGTTACCTCTACTGCTATCATGTGGGAAACCTTACATTTTTTAGGTTTTGAGGTTCTGCCGTTTTTGCCTCACCGTGAAAAACATGGCTATGGCATAAAACCAAGATCACTTGAAGATGCAATTTCTGAGCATGGTAAGCCCAAACTAATCATCACAGTTGATAACGGCATTGTGGCCTTTGAAGGGGCAGGGTTTTGTAAGCAGCAGGGAATAGACCTCATTATCTGCGACCACCATGAGCCAATCCCGGGTTCAAACAGGTTCCCTGAAAATACATCACAGACCAAATTCCCTAAATGTCTTGCCATTGTCCATACTACTCAAACTGCAGGTGCAGGCGTTGCTTACATATTCGCAAAGGAAATATTATCATTTTTTAAAACCGAGCAATCCAAGAAAGAAGAGATATTAAATTCATTGGTAGAGCTGGCAGCAATTGGTATCATCGCCGACCTTGTTCCCCTACTTGGTCCCAGCCGCCAGATAGTCAAGCGCGGCCTGCAACTGCTCCCAAAAACTACCAGACCCGGTCTTAAAGCTCTTATGGCTGATGCTGGTATTGATCCCCAAAAACCCCTGACCACATACCATATCGGTTTTGTCATTGCTCCCCGTATCAACGCCAGCGGGAGGCTTGAACACTCAATTGATTCTTTACGCTTACTTTGTACACGTAAACAGGAGCGGGCAATTGAGCTGGCTTTTCATCTTGGCCAAACCAACAAGCAGCGTCAGGAACTGACCAATGATAATCTACAGCCAATTATTGAAAGCATTCAGCACAAGACACCAATTCCCAAAATCATCATTATCTCATCCAAGCAGTATAATGCCGGCGTGATCGGACTGATTGCCGGCAAAATCACAGAAACGTTCGCCCGACCAAGCATTGCTATAGCCATCATGGACGGCTTTGCCAAAGGCTCAGTCCGCTCGGTTCCCGGTGTCAATATCATAGAAATTTTACGCGTATTTGAAACGGAGTTCCTGGAGCTTGGTGGACATCCCATGGCTGCGGGCTTTAGTGTCGCTACAGATAACATAAAGAATCTGACTCAAAAGCTACAAACATACGCTCAGGAACATATTGATGAAAAATTGCTTGTCCCTTCATTAGAAGCAGAAACAGAACTTAAGACTGAAGATATTACTATGGACCTGTATGCAGAAATTGAAAAGTTCGCACCTTTTGGGATGGGAAACCAAAAACCTGTATTTGTAACCAAGGGAATCGAATTAAAAGGGCTGTATCCTATGGGCAAATCCGGCCAGCATTATAAACTTATGGTTTCACCTACAACCAACAACCTACAACCAACAACTACTTACGATACCCTTTACTTCAACGCTCCCGACTCCATCAAAACACATAAACTGGGTGACAAAATCGATCTTGCATACCAGATAGATTTGAATGAGTGGAATAGTAAACAAAAGATACAATTAATAGTAAAAGACCTACAATAATCTCATTTTCCATATTGATCATACAGTTTATTAAATACAAAAAGTGATGGTATAGAAACATGTTGCGGCAAATTATCCTTATTAAACTGCGTAGTACGTAACATATGCAAATACGCTTCCTTTAAATCAAAACACTCGGCTCCATCAGTAGAAAATTTTTGGGCTAATACATTAAACTTTTTAACTAGTTCCTCACCCTCTTTGACAGTTAATATTCTATAAAAGTCACAACTTGAGGGTAATCCCAAATCTTCGACCATACGGACTCGTTCTCTCTCACAAAGCTGTGACATAATAACTTTAAATTTATGATTAACCGCAAAAAAAACGCTTTCGCGTTTCTTTTGCTATTGTATAAGAGATTGCGGTCTTTATGTATACATACTTTCTATGTATGACCTATAAATCTTATGAATACGTTTGTATTTGCGCTGCTACTGATAATGTTTCCAGTGGGCTCATGCTTAATGCAGAGGAATCTATTCCATGTAGTTCCAGTAATTTCTGTGCTTCTGCTACAGCATGCACTAACTCTCTCCTAGCATTTTCAGGATCCGGCATGTAAGATGCCCCCACTATAGGACTATCCATTTCTCTAGGCATATTTACCTCCAATAAAATTATTAACTATTTTGAACATTGATATTTTAAAATTATGCATTATTTTTCTCCTTTCCCACCGAAACAACGATGTACAAATTACCGTTAACTTGATAGCTGGTTACATCTGAAAGCTTATGTAGGCGTAGTTGCCGATATACATACTGCCAAGGCAGTTCAGTGCCTCTGCTTACATACAGGTTTGAATCGGTTGATTGAGAAAGAAGTTGCGGTTTCATCATAGGGCATAAAAAAACCTCCTTGGTTTAAGGAGGTTTTGGTTTTCTATCTTTTTATACAAACTTACCCAAGAACCTCCTTAATACCACCCAAAATAATCCACATAAAGCGGACTTGGCATTTGGTAAGGTGTTGGTAATTGGATCTGCAATTCATAGCCTAATTATTCTATAGTAAACTTCGCTCTCGTCAATAATTAAATTAGGTTTTGATTTCAGTTTGTATTTTTTTCCCTCATATTTTATAATTATTACTAATAAATCATACAAGCGTCTGAGTCCTCTGACAAAGGACGAGCTGTCCGGAGTAATAACCGGAACGGGTAAGCCCGTAATAGCAGGATAAGTAAAGAATTAGGTGGTACCGCCAGATTGGCCCTTTTTGATGGGGAACTATGGCGGTTTTTTTGTACCTATTGTTCAAATTATTAATGATTAAAGGAGATATATGAAACGCACACTCGCACTTGAAACATTTAAAAAGATTGGTGAGGAGATCTTGCTACAAGGTTGGGTTGATACGGTCCGCGATCACGGCAAATTAGTTTTCATCGAGCTTCGCGATAGATCGGGCAAGGTGCAGGTAGTGGGCGACTCAAAAATGGGAAAACTCAGTCAGGAAGATGTGGTTGAAGTAGTCGGTATAGTTAATAACCGTCCCGAGCAAATGGTAAATAAAGACCTTCCTACCGGCGCAATCGAAATTCAAGCATCATCATTTAGCCTGTTAAATGAATGCAAAGAACTACCCTTCCCCATAGATACTGATGGCACTCAACTTGATGAAGAGCTCAAGTTAAAATACAGATACCTGGACCTTCGACGTGAGCGTCTGCAAAAAGCAATCAGGCTTCGAAGTAAGCTCATCGAAGAGTTCCGCAAGTCTTTATTTGCCAATGATTTTGTCGAGATCGAGACACCCATGCTGACCAAATCAACCAAAGAAGGCGCCCGAGATTTTGTGGTTCCTTCCCGTTTCCAACCAGGCAAGTTCTATGCCTTGCCCCAATCACCCCAGCAGTACAAACAGCTTTTGATGACAGCCGGCTTTGAACGCTATTTCCAGATTGCCCGTTGCATCCGCGATGAGGATCTGCGGGCTGACCGGGGATTTGAGTTTACCCAGCTTGATTTGGAGATGTCCTTTGTCAAACGAGAGGACGTAATGGAAATGGTTGAACAGGCTACCAAAGCAGCAATCTTGGCTGTAGGAGGTAAACTAAGAGAAGGGAAATTTCCCATAATTACTTATGATGAAGCTATTAAAACCTATGGTGCAGACAGGTTTGATATCCGAACGGAACAGGAAAAGAAGGATGGAGTATTAGCTTTTGCTTGGGTAGTAGACTTTCCATTTTTCAAGAAAGTAAATAAAGAAGACGTGGCCGAGGTGCGTGACGGTAAAAGCGGCTGGACATTCACTCACAACCCGTTTTCTCAGCCTAAAGATGAGTTTATTGCCGATCATCTGGAAGGGAAAAATATTGAGAATATTCTCACAACACAATATGACCTTGTTTGTAATGGATACGAAATGGGTGGAGGATCTATCCGGGCACATAACCCAAACGCTCTTTATAAAACGTTTGAGATAATGGGATATTCTAAAGAAGAAATTGAAGCATCAGTTGGTCATATGCTTGAAGCGTTTCGTCTTGGAACTCCGCCACATGGTGGTCTAGCATTGGGTTTAGACAGGTTTGTCATGCTATTAAGTAACCAAAGCTCTCTTAAAGAGGCAATTGCCTTCCCGATGACCTCAACAGGTAGAACGGCAGTGATGGATGCCCCCAGCCCCATCTCAGAAGAACAGATGAAAGAGCTGGGTATTCAGATCCGCTCTATGAAACAGACTACTTCTAAATCGATCTTTGAGCAGATCTGCAATTACTTAGATAATGAAAAAGTTGAGTACAAGAAATTCGAGCATAAACCTGTGTTTACCAGCGAAGAGGCCGCACAAGCTAGAGGAACTTCCATAGAATCCGGTGCTAAAGCCTTGGTTTGTATGGCTGATGGCAAACCCATCATGGTTGTTGTCTCAGCTGCATCTAAACTTGACCTAAAAGCATTTAAGCAAGCAACTGGATTTAAAGATGTTGCTCTAGTAGATAAGGATACGTTACTAAAGGTCACGGGCTTACGACCCGGTTCCGTCCCGCCATTTGGAAGTTTATTTAATATTCCGACCTATGTTGATGAAGGCTTACTTGAGCAAGCCTGGATCAACTTCAATGCCGGATCAAACACGCAGTCAGTGCAGATGAAAAGCGAGGATTTTAAAAGTACAGAAAAGCCTATACTTGGATTATTTGTAAAAAATAATTAATTTATGAGATTAGATTCAATAATTAAAGATAATATTATCAAACCATATACGGTAATTACCGACTCCTATTATCAAAAACATTTTGATCAAGTTGAGTTTGATCCAGAAATTAAACAGTTTCTTGAGCTTATTTCTACAGGTAAGTATATTCTTGATGCTGGTTGTGGACCTGGCGGAGAGAGTCAAAAAATAAGAAAACTTGGTTATAAAGTCATAGGAATAGACATAACTCCTTCAATGATCGAATTAGCACAAGAGAAAGTAAAAGATGTTGACTTTAAAGTCATGGATGTAAGAAAAATGAGCTTTGCAGATAATACATTTGATGGTATTTGGACTGCTCGAACCTTAATCCATATACCTTCAAACGAATTAGAGTCTACATTTGATGAGTTTAAAAGAGTGCTTAAAAGTGGCGGAATCATATGCGCATGTGTCTTGGGAGGTGATAAAGAAGAAATTGAACCTGAATATTATGATGAGTCAGGTAGTACATCTACATTTTTTCACTATTTTTCAGAAAAAGAGATTAGGAAGTGGACTAAAATTGTAGGCTTAGAACTAATTAAATGTGAAACAATATATATTGGTGAAGATAAAGAGCCTCATATTTTTGTTTTTACTAGAAAAACCTAATCATATACCGACGCTCATACATTTCGTGTATTTGCTATGATATGACCATGGCAAAAAAGAAAGTTATCAAACCCAAAGTTATAAAACCAATACTTGTAAAACCTCAATCTCTCAAAGAAGAGCTGCGAAACTATCTCAAGCGCCTGACCAAAACCAGACAACGTTCTATTTTCACCATTACTCTTACACTCTTTTTCCTCACCATTCCCAATACGATCCCCTATCCCATATTCGAAATCCCTGAAGACAAGCCGATATATAGACAAATTAAAGCTAGCATTCCAACACCCAATCCATACCCCATTAATGCGACAGGTACGCAAGCACCCTACATTTCCGCCCAGTCAGCTATTGTGGTAGATGTCGATTCCAAAGCGGTCATGTATATGAAAAACCCTGATCTGAAACTTCACCCGGCATCAACTACAAAAATGCTTACTGCTTTAGTCGCTATTGATCAGTACAAGCTCGATACAGTTGCCAGCGTTTCCAGTCCGCTTCGTGTCGGGCAAGTTATGTTTTTGCAGCAGGATGAGAATATTACGGTTGAGAATTTACTTAAAGGCTTGCTCATTCACTCAGCTAATGATGCAGCTTACGTCCTTGCTGATCTTGATCCAAATGGCATGGATGGCTTTGTGGCAAAGATGAACCGCAAACTGGAGGCCTTTGGTATTAAAGATAGCTATTTTTTAGAACCTGCCGGTCTTTCTAATGGCAGACACCTCTCTACAGTTCATGACCTGGCAATCATCGGCTCTCATTTGATGGAGAATGATACTCTGGTAAAAATGGTCTCAACTAAAAGTGAAACTGTATACGATGTCACAAATGCAATCCCCCACGACCTTATAGCTATTAATCAATTATTGGATAAAGTGCCGGGCATAAAAGGAATTAAAACAGGATGGACTGAATCAGCTGGAGAATGCTTCGTATCCTATGTAGAGCGAGACGGGCACCGGATCGTAACAGCAGTATTGGGTAGTTACGACCGCTTCGGAGAGACAGTAAAGCTAGTTGACTGGGCGTTTACTAATCACCAATGGCAGATGATCGATACTTCTGGCCTCTATGACTAAAAAAGCCCTGTTTCACCAGGGCTTTTTAATATCTTTTTATTCAATTTAGTATGGGTTTTGAGTTGGTAAAGGTATGATTGGATTAACCGTAGCAACTGGTAATTTTGTTGGTCTCACTACTGCGGATTTTGTCGGTTTTGGTGTCCTTAAAGGATCACATGTTGTTCTGCCGCATTCATCAATTCTCGTACACACTCCTTTGACGTTTTTATAGTGAGGATAAGCCATGCCCTTAGAACATACTACTGGAGTTGGACTAGGTGTGGGTGTTGGAGGATTGCCGATCTGTTCAAAACAATATAACCTATTTGTGCCCTTACACCAATCCGAAGACCAATCAGTCCACTCATTATTGTTCACATAACCCATACCACACATAGAATAATTTTCATCAGCGACCGTATAATCATTACATAATGTATTATTAGCATATGGAGAATATGTACTCCCATCAACTTTAGTACTTGTCCATACAGCCATTTCGTTTATTGTCTGATAACCGTTTTCATCCATATTTATTGGTGTTTGTAGTGTACCGTCAGTTAGATCTGTCCAGTTATTTGCAACAATAGATCCATCCAGTAATACATATGGGTTATTCGAATGAATAAGTCTTGAACTAGCTGAAGTTTTACTATCACTTAACCACGCTTTCCATGTACCACCCATACCTTTTGCGTTAGCAATGTCTTGGCATTTAGTATCTGCACCAGCAAGCCCACCTAAATTGCCATCATACCTTGTGCTTGTAACAAAGACTCGATTAACTCCTGATTCTTCCCCCACAAATACCTCAGGCATGTTTCTCTGTATTGTCCTGAAGTTGCTGAAAAATACTTGCATGATCATGGCAAGAGGAATAAGTGCGCATACCATAAGCACCATCACTAAGTACTTATTATCAGCGATCGATAAAGGGTTAGTTTTGAGAGTTTTCTTGACTGCTACTTTTTTTGAGGCAGTCTTTTTTACAGTTTTTTTGGCAGGCATACGTAAATAGAAATTAGTAACCCATCCATTATGATAGAGATTGGAAACAGATTGCAAGAGGAACTTAAGATTTATGAGGATACAAATCCGGATTTTTGTTTTTCAAAACTTTCACCCGTTGGTTTATCTAGTATAAAATATTCATTGTCAGTTGAGCGCTTGATAATGTACTGATCGTCTATAAGTTTAAATTGAAGATCAGTATTCACATCACTGGTATCTGTTATTGAAACCCGAAACCCCGCACTACTAAGATCAAATGACTGCTTTTGATCTTCACTGGCAATACCATCGGCCTTTAAAGGGTTAAATTTATATGCATATGTAGTAACTCCATCGCTATTAACCTTTTCATCAGAACCCTCAAAAGACCATTGCCTATCTCCGGTTTGGATGAGTGAGTATATCTCTTTACCACTCACTGAAATCTTTTTTATGTTTGAACTATCAATATCGACAACGGTTGTATTAAGCCAATCGCTTGCCTGGATTGATAGTTCTGGCACCGAAGAAATGCCATATACTTTTTCTAAAGGTTCGTATTTGACTGCCCGCACTGTATCTATTGCCTTACCTACTATAAATACTTTTTCATCCTGCTGGGTTATCAGCTTTACAGTAACTCCTGTTTCTTGAGTAGCTTCAAGATCTGAAAATTTATCTGTATTCTCCGATATTAGCTGTGGTGATTGTTTAGGTAGTAAAGCTCCAATAAGTTCGTTTACTTTTGCGATATCTGCTGATTTTGATGCAATCCTCCATATACCGTCCTGTCGTGTTAAAACCAGCTCTTGACTTGCTTTGGTCAACTCAATACGAACAATGTCATCTGATTTAATGCTTTTTATCGCATTTTGATACTCATTTGGCTGTTGTTGCTGGTATCTGGTTATAAGATTTCTGCCAAATAATATCAGCAGAACAAATGCAACCAGAAATGTAAGCTGGGATAAAACCTTATTTGTCATATGTTACACATCTAGGATTAATTATAAGTTCGCTGGTACATCTTTTTACGCCTGAGTAGCCACCAGCCACCAAATACCCCAATTACGATAGGTACTCCCAATAAATTTACATATTGAACCAGTTGTGCTTGCGAGGCGCTATCAAATATAAATATAGGATTATCTCCTGATTTTTGAGTAACGGTTGCCATAATCTCATCTGCTGCAACTGTATCGATAAGCAAGTTAGCAAATTGCAAATTGACTGGAGCATTTTGCACAAACTGATCAGTAATAAAATCACTATCTCCAATTACGATTAGTGTGCTCTTCGTATTTGACGCAAATACTCCTAGTGGTTTCTCTTGACCGTCTACTTTAAAATCGCTAGCTTGTAGTTTTTCAGGAGCAATTTGAAATGTTCCCTGTTGTGAACCGGCATTTTTGCTGGTAATAAGCAGTTGCTCCTGCACCACATTTTCTTTTTGAGTTAGAGTAAAAGAGCTTGGCCATGCCAAAGTCACGCTCCCAATAGTTCCTAATGGTATTTTTTTAGATTCACCAGGCAAAGATTTCAGCCAGAACGGATATGGAAGTAAGTATTGCTGATTACCCGATTGCAGAGTAATAATTTCGTTTAAGCGTAGATCATATACTAGATCCTGATTGACAGTAATTCCGAAATCATTGGCCAACATATCCTCAATACCTACCGTATAAGAAGGGGCAGTCCCAAGCTGAGGATTTACTGTGTGATTGTCGAGCAGTAATAAAGCATTACCACCTTCTGCTATAAACGTTTTAAGCTTGGCTGATGCTGTTGCTCCCATAGCGGAGTTTAAGCCATACACCATAACAGCTTTTCCTGATATAGAAGCTTCGGGTTGGGATAGATCCAAATCTCGAATATCATACTGATCCCTGAGTACCGACCTAAGCGTATTTATTGCTGCCTGTTGTCCTGTGTAGGTAATTGTTGGTTGTGTATATAGAGCTAAGATTGGCAAGCTGTCTGTAGTCATTTTGCGAACCAAACGTGTTAACTGATATTCCAGCTCTGATGCGTTTTGAATAAACGGAATGGTCTCTTTCTTATCAAGATACTGAAGAGAAAGACCTACATACCCGGCTTGGACTGCAAAGGCATTATTACTTAGTGTATTAAACTGCACCTCCTGTATACCATCATTAACAGCTGCTGTTTTATCCTCAGGATTTATATCGGGATGTTTCTCGACAAGCTTTATTTTTCCTTTTGCTAACCTGTGATAATCGCGAAGCACATCTTTGGTTTGCCGGACAGTTGATTCAACCGTACCAGGCAAATTATTTGATGAGTAGAGTGTAATAGTGACTAAATCTGGCAAATTTCCAATGGTTGTTCTGGTCCCTTTTGATAAGGTAAAGAGTTTGTTGGTTGTCAAATCAATACGGATTGGATAGCTGTACATAAAAATGTTAGTAATCACTCCAAAGGCAACCACCAAACCTAAGGCCATGTACAGTTTTTGGCGGGCAATCTGACTTTCTGCAATCTTACGTGCAGATAGTTTTATGGTTGCAATTGTAAGGGCAATTCCGACGATAGTCACAAAATAGAGTAAGTCACGCATATCCAGTGCACCCCTGCTAATGTTGGATGCGTGGGGAAGTATTGCCAGCTGTGACACAAAAGCTCCTAGTGCAGATGGAAGACTTAAAAGCACAATGTCAAAACCGACCAGTATGAGTAAAAAGTTTACTGCTGCCGCTAATAAAAAACTCGATACTTGAGAAGCGACAAGCGTCGATGTGGCTATACCAATTGATAAAAATGCTCCACCAATAAATAAAGCACCTAAGTACTGGCTGATAATCACTCCCATATCAGGTTTTGCAAAAAGCAAAATAGTAATAGGCAAACTGATCGTAGCAAGTAACATAGTGCCATAAAAAGCAAGTGATCCTAAAAATTTCCCAAGGGTAATATCTAGCTCCGTAACCGGATGTGCGAACAGCACTTCCAGAGTCTTATTACGTTGTTCCTGAGCAAACGTTCGCATCGATATTGCCGGAGCAAGAAATAAGAGTATAAATGGTAAAAAGTCAAAGAAGGCTCGTAAATTTGCCTGATTTGAGATAAATGCTTGCCTGAAGTATAAAAAGAAACTTATTAGGATAAAAGGGACGATAAGCAGGTAGGCCGTTGTAGAATTAATAAAGCCTAAAAATTCCTTTTTAGTTATTGTAAGTATGTTTCGAATATTCATATGATTTATTGTTGCTATGTATTCTAATTAGTCTATTTTGTAACTTGAGCAAAGATTTGCTCCAAATCTTCCTGTTTCTTTAGAAGTTCATATAACTGCCAGTTTTTATCTTTAGCCATCTCAAAAAGCGACAGCCTTAAATCTTGTTTTGAATTACTTGTGATAAGATAGGTTTTTGCAGGCTTAGTTGCATCCATCACATCAACCTTAATTACCCCCTCAATGGTTCGTAAACCTTTCTCAACATCTTTTCCCTTTGCCATCATCTCATACACAACTCCACCAGATAAATTCCCTACTTGCTCAACGGGACTATCAGCCACTACAGTGCCTTTGTTAATAATAATGATACGGTTACACATTCTGGTGATTTCTGAGAGTACATGAGAACAGATAATTACTGTCCGTTTCTTTCCAAGTGAAGTTAAAAGGTCATGGATATCACGACGCTGGTTAGGATCAAGTCCTTCAGTCGGCTCATCCAGCAGCAAGATGTCTGGTTTATCAAGAATTGCTTGTGCAATACCTACCCGCTGCCTATACCCTTTTGATAACTCCGCAATCGGTCGATAATACACATCACCAAGACCAACTTGCTTTATAACATCAGTAATTCTTTGGAATGCATCTTGTTTATCCATTCCCTTAATATTTGACCAGAAGTTTAAAAACTCCTCAACAGTCATATCATCATAGACGGGATTATTCTCCGGTAAATACCCTATATGAATACCGTTTTGTGTCTCATCATCAAAGAGATTTTTATCGTTGATATGAACACTTCCTTTGCTCGGTGGTAATACACCAGCAATCATCCGTACTGTTGTGGTTTTTCCAGCCCCGTTTGGTCCCAGCAAGCCAACAATTTCCCCCTCTTTGATGGTAAGATTCAGATCTGATATTACCTGGGTTTGATCGAATTTTTTAGAAACGTTTTTTAGAACAATCATACATACCCTCCTAAAACAATTTCTATATAAAACAAAGTGAAAAAAAATGCAAGAGTATTATTTTACATCAACCAGCTCTACGTCAAATATAAGTGTTGCGCCATTGGGGATATCCGGAGTTGGTGAGTTATTACCATATGCAAGTTGAGGTGGTATAACCAAGTGTCGTTTTCCGCCAACTTTCATGCCAGCTATCCCAATATCCCAACCTTGGATCACTTGACCAGCTCCTAATGTAAAACTGATCGGTTGACCGCGCTTGTATGAATTGTCAAATTCTGAACCGTTTGTAAGTTTTCCTACATAATGAACCAAAACCATTTTTCCCTCAACTGCTTCAACTCCTGTTCCAGGTTGTTTTTCCTGAACTTGTAATGTAGTTGTATCTTTATCTATTGGGTCCATGCTTGTCTGTGGTTTGCTGCTTGGCTTTACTGTTTTTGCTTGCCCTGATCCTTTTTTTTCATTTTCGGCTATAGCTCGTTGGTCATCTCTGGAAAGTTCAATATCCTGCGAATCATCGGCAACTGTTTGCTCCCCTTTAACCTGATTTTGATTAGTAATATCGTTTACCATATTGACATTGCCAAGTGATTTTGAAGAAGACTCGAGTTTTTTATCTATAGATGCTATATCTGTTGATGACGTGCAAGAAACAAGAACTGCCGAAGCAAATATAAGTAAGGTAATTTTTTTCATATCAAAATTATAGTCAGTAATTGAATATTGTCATTAATTAAAATGAACCAATATTAGTATCCAATTAATATATGCAGTTCATTATTTTGCATTTTTGCCACTCCCCCGTCTATTTTAATTTCCTGCTTTGCTCCTGATACTTCCTCTACAATAACTGGACCTGCGGTAAGCTCGCTATACAAAGGAGTATGTTCAGGTAACAAAGCAAGCTCTGCGATCTTTCCTGGGACAAATATTCGTAACGCATCACCTTCATATACTACCTTATCAGGATCAACAATAATCACGTGAACTTGTGGTTTGTTTTCTGCCATAAATAAGAATGAAAAAGATTGTGCAGAGCAGTAATATAATTAAATTAATGCGGCCTTGCTGTTTTCATTGGTAAACTGCATTTTGGCACCTAACCACTTTTTGCTTTCTTTTCCGCATCCTCAATACCCCCTATCATATAAAATGGGTCGTCTGACAACTCATCATATTCTCCTGCAAGAATTTTTTGCACCCCACGTACAGTATCCATGCGTTCAACATACACCCCTGGCACATTAGTAAACTGTTCAGCAGTATAAAACGGTTGGCTTAAAAATTTAACTAACTTTTTAGCTCTTGATACAGATATTTTTTCTGCCTCAGAAAGCTCACCCTCACCCAAAATGGCAATGATATTTTGTAAAGCCCGATACCGTTCCAAAACTTGCGTTGCCTCTTTGAGTGTTTTTAAATGTTCTGCTCCTAAAACCTGTTCATCCAGAATTGAGCTTGATTGTAGTGGGTCAATGGAGGGATAAATCTTTTGTTGGGCAATTTTACGTGACAAAACAACAACAGAATCAAGATGCGAAAAAATAGCTTGAATGGCTGGATCTGAAAAATCATCAGCCGGCACGTAAACTGCTTGCACAGATGTGATTGATCCACCGGGCGTCGATACAATGCGCTCCTGAATTTCTCCTAGCTCTGAATTCATTGTCGATTGGTAACCGGTTTCTGACGGGATCCTACCCAAAACGGTAGATATTTCAGCCCCAGCCTGAATAAAACGAAAAATATTATCTATAAATAATAGAATTTCCTTGCCTGTAAGATCACGCATATACTCAGCTAACGTAACTGCAGTAAGGGGGACGCGAAAGCGCATGGCTGGATACTCATTCATTTGACCCAAAACGATAGCAACATTTTTCAAAACGTCAGTTTCATCAAGAGTGAGATAGAGTTCATTTCCTTCCCTGGTACGTTCACCAACGCCACCAAAAACGGATTTTGTACCATGTTTAACTGTAGTATTGTGAATAATTTCCGTAACCAGCTGAGTCTTACCAACACCTGCCCCTCCAAAAAACCCAATCTTACCTCCTTTAATAAAGGGAGTTAAAAAATCAATTCCTTTAATGCCTGTTTCAACAATGTCTGTTGGACTTTTTACGTCTTGAAATGACGGACTTGATTTATGTATGGGTGCGGTTTCTTTAGTAATGATTGGCCCCATCCCGTCAACTGGTTTGCCAAATACATTCACAATCCTGCCCAACATGGATTCACCTACCGGAACCCGTAAAGAATCTCCCGTGTCTTTGACCGCTAATCCCAGCCTCAAACCTGATGTGGGGGACATCGATAGGCAACGGACTGTATGATTTGATAGGTGCTCAAATACCTCAAGAACAAGCCGATTGGTATTTTGCACCTCAAGCGCATTATAAATCTCAGGGACATGTAACGGAAAATGGACATCAACCACTGCTCCACGGATAGCAACGATTCTGCCGATGTGCTCAAGTTCTCTTTTTGTTATCTCTAGTAAATTTTGATCCATAGTTAGGGGACTTGTAATAGTATGACACCTTTATTCTCATTAAATGTTACCAGAATCAGCTTCTGACTAGCAAACTTCATAAAAGTATCAAATTTTTTGGTTAATGTTTGTGCTTCACTTCTATCTTCATAGGGAACACCTAAACTGGTGACTATATACTTTACACCCAGTCGCTGAAATGTTTGCAATGCTAAGTCAGTATCACCTCCCGAGCTAACCATAACTGCATTCATGTAATCAAGCCAGGGATCATTAAGTGCCGTAGAGTAATAATCATCAATAAAATAATGTAAAAACGTTCCAGAAAGCAGCACGTAACGCTCTCCGGACTGTATTTGAGGATCTGCATTTATTATGTTTGCCAAATCAGAATAATTGCCTGTCAGTTGTTGCATTGCTTCTGCTTTTGTCAGTTTACCCACAGTATAACCAAGCACTGATGGATTGCCAAAACGTGATAATTGTAAATATAAGCCGACTAATACTGGAATTACGATGCATATATTCCCGATGATCCTCACTATATGGTGACTATCATTTGCAATCCTGTTCCATGCAATTGCAACTGCAATTCCCAATGGTACAAATAGACCAATACCGTACCACACTACTGACATACCCCATTTCCACCAGATTAGAAGGTACAATATGGCCACCAAACTCACCAGGCCTACTGCAGATTTAGGTTGTGTTTCCTGTTTTTTGAAATAAGAAAATATAAACAAGATCAGAGCAGGAAACAAGGCTAAATAGATAGGACTGATAAGAAAATGTAGAGATTTAAGTATCTGCACAGTCGATACGTTCCATGGTATTTTTAATGTTTGAATCAGATCTGTATTGCCAAATACCTTTGGGAATACTTTTTCCAAACCAAATAAACTACTATCTTTCACTTTATACCGGTCATAGTCTTCAGCATATCCCGATGATGAACCTGCTGCATTGGGCAGCTGAGCAAAATCTAACTGTCTTTGCCTAAGAACTGGATGGCGGCCTACCAAAAGTGTACCGTGGTAATCACCGTTTCGTAATCTAGTTATTAGCTGATGCATGCTCAAATTTTGCTCCCATATATGGAGCATAAACCAGGGCAACACGACAAGCATGCATGCAAACGTATTAGCTAAAACTAAGTGGATAATTGCTTTTGGTTTTTTTTGATATGCAATTACAAGTACTAAGCTGATCAATAGTGCCGCAATGCCAAAGGCACCTGTGGGTTTGATTGCAAATGTGTACCATAACAGTAGACAAGCAACAAAAAGCAGTTTTATAGAATGTTTAGACAGCCACGTAATAATACTGAGAATTGCCAGAGCGTAGCTAAAAACAATAAATGTTTCACTTTTGGGTTCTGAGCTCATATAGAGGCCAATAATTGGCATTGTGTAATACGTGGTCGCAGCAAGTACTCCTGCGCTTGGTTTTTTTAAAGATACTCCAATTGCATATATGGCTAGCCAGCCCAGTAAACCGCTCCACCAAGCCCAGTGCATAGTAATAGCCTCGGATAGTTCAGCTAGACCCGCTCCCCTAGTTAACGCAAACCCGGAACCAAACAGTAATTCAATAGGCATTGAATATTGTCCAAGTACGTACCTTCCCGTAGTTCCAAGCTCTTTTGCAAGGTTGAAATAGTAAGACAAGCTATCATAGGCAACCGGAGCAGGTCCCATCAGCAATATAAAGCTAATAAGGCTCTGAAATGCTGTCAAGAATATAAGAAGTAACGAAATGAGTGAATGCTTTGAGTGATCATACAGCGTAACACTGTACGCACTGGCTTTAGCAATATCAGATAAAAAAGGTCTGCCAATAAGTATCATTACTAAAATGGTTACCGTAACAGTAAACGCAACTAAGTTACCCAATAAACTTAGAATGAGTTGTGCTGATGTAAAAGCCACCAAACCCAAACCGATACTTATGAGCGCAAGTTGCAAACCTGTAAATCGCAGCAAGAGAATATGAAGTACCCTTCTTCCAAACAAATAAAAAGCGACCGTGTGAATACCTATATATAAGAAGATCAATGTTATTCTAAATAACAGTTTTGTAACGACTGCAAATACTTCTTCAGGTTGAATAATGTGAGTGAATAAGGATTTAATCAGGATAAGAAGTATTATATGGAAGGCAAAGATCAATAAAAGCTGATATATTTTAAATTCTAAGATCTTTTTTGCTTTATATTTATGAAAAAATGAATAATATAATGGCCAGCTTACTAGCAGCATTAGCAGAATCGGGGTTAAATATCTGCGGTACAACAAAAAAACACTGGCTAAGGCGGGATGCTCAGGAATGTTGTAACTTTTATACAGAACAAATACTACAAAAATAGCTAGTAGAAATGGAATTAGTGAATTTTTGAGCTGCGGATATTTCATGGATAGCTAATTTGCCCACAGGGCTCGGCCTGCTTGGACTTCTTGTATTTTTTTATCAATATTCTTACGACGGGCTTTGTTATATTCCATTTGTAGGTCTTTGAGAAGTGTCTTTGCATTATCCGTCGCATTTTGCATAGCAACCATTTGAGAACTGTACAGTGATAGTTTTGAATCCAATATTTGCTGCCGAAAAAGGGCATACCGTAATTTGTTAGCTACATTTTCAATAAGTTCTTCAAGGTCTGGTTCAAAAATATATGCGCCTTTATTATCTTCTTTTTCTGGCTCTTCTTTCTTTTCATCCTCCTCAAAGGCAGGTTCAACTAATTCAAGAAAAACAACATCTCTGGTAGTTGTATTCACATACTTGGAATAAATAAGGTGAATATGATCATAGTAAGGAAACATATTTATAAGCCGGCGCAAGTGCTCTATCCCAACACTCTCTGGAATATCATAGGGGTAAAAATTGAGTTTCGGATGTTTACGCAGTAACCTGCGAAAATAATCCTGACCTTTTGAACCAATAACAAAATAATCAGCTTCTAGATGTACAGGAAGTACCTTATCAATTCGGTTAAATATTTCTACATTATAAGAACCACACAACCCTTGGTAGGAAGATAAAACAATAATCGCTTCCCGCTGAGTTCTCCGTTTGGCAAAGCGTTTATCTATTTTCTTTAGCTTTCCAATAAGCTGTGCTTGCCGTTCGCGTTTTAAATCGCGTAAGATAACTGTAGCTTCATCCACAAAACGCCGGCTTGCTAAAACCACTTTCCGCAACGATACCATCCGCATGGTCGCTATCTGCTGCAAAGAATTTGAAAATTCTCCTACTGCAGATACCACAATTTGCTGCTCCTTTATTTCATTTATTTTGGCCATACGTTATTTTTGTCAATAATGCTTTATAAGTTTGCGATAAAAATAATAATTTCCACTAATAATTGAAGATATTGATGTATTTTGTACTTTGAACTAACTTGTACGTTGCTTTAAAAACCTATCCAGCATAACAGACACTTCCCCATCGATATCTTTGAGGTCTTTTGACGATTCACATTTACCTCTAAATTCAGGAGTCACAATTTTTCTATAGTATTCCAGGAATTCCAGCTTAAACTTAGACAGGTCTGTAAGATCGATCATCTCCAGCTTATCTGAAGTTACTAAATGGAGCAAAACTACTATCTCATCTGTAGAATAATTTACTGATGATACTTGAGCTAACATTTCCTTTACTTTTTTGCCTCTCCGTATATCCCGAAGTGTTTCCTCTGCAACTTCGGTGTTAATCGTTTCAAATGATTTTAACTCTGCATACCGGGCTAGAGCTCTCGAAGCAAGCTCTCCTACCTTTTTTAGCAAACTTGACTGGACCTTACTCCCGATACGGGAAACTGAGGCTTGTGAGTTTACTGCCGGTAAAATTCCCTCATGCATCATATTTGCATCCAGATAAATGTGCCCATCTGTAATAGACATGAGATTGGTGATGATGTAATCAGATATATCACCGGACTGGGTTTCGGCAATGGGTAGGGCAGTAATGGCACCTCCTCCCAGCTTGCGATGCATTTTTGATGAGCGTTCAAGTAGCCTGGAATGTAAAAAGAAGATATCACCAGGATATGCATCTCGACCTGGCGAGCGTTTCAACAGCAATGAAACCTGCCGATAAGCTTTTGCTTGTTTTGATAGATCATCATAAATAATCAAGACATTTTTGCCTGCATACATAAAATGCTCCGCTATGGCAGTACCTACATATGGAGAGATGTACTGTAGTGACGGAGGATCATCAGAAGTAGATACAACCATGATGGTGTAATCCATGGCCTCTCTAGATTCCAAAAGCTCAAGCGTAGCCTTTGCCTTAGCAGCCTGCATTCCAACTCCAACATATACACAGATCATGTTTCTGCCTTTTTGGTTTGAAATGATGTCGATAGCAAACCTGCTCTTCCCGCTTTTTCGGTCTCCTATCACCAATTCTCTCTGGCCTAAACCGATAGGGATCGTAGCATCTATAACCATCTCACCTGTTTTTAGGGGTTCAAAAATGGGCTCACGCTCCATAACTGATGGGGCTGGAAATTCCACATCCCGGTACGTTTCGGGTTCAATCTTGCCCTTACCATCTATAGGCACTCCGAGAGGACTAATTACCCGGCCATACAGAGTTTTACCAACAGGCACTTTTAACCTTGAGTTAGTTGCGATTACCTGGTCGCCCTGTTTGATATTTGAATAATCTCCAAGAACAACTGACTCAATATGGGTATCTTCTATACCTAAGATGAGTGCCTTTTCCCAACCCTTACCTGTTTTAACATTGATTACATCTTCGATTTCAGCTTTCGATAAGCCGACCACCCGGCACACCCCATCGCCGATATATATCACCTCCCCTACCTCGGCTACTCCACCTTCTATCTCTTCTGGAAACGAATAGTTCAGCAGTTGGGTAAAGCGGACTTGCCGTTTGCTGCCTTCTTTTTCTTGTATGGGTTTTATGGGATCATATATAAACGTGTCAGGCATACCAAAGGGATCCTTGTAAGATTTAATCCCAATATCCTGGAGTGACTGTTCTAGTAATGCATCGTCAGAAAGTACCATGCTCTGAGTATAAATGATACTTGATCCTGATACAATTTTAATATCTTCTATCATTTAGCTCGGTCTTATCAGCGACTATAGATAACTCCTCAATTACCCTCTTGACAACAGCTCATCAAACTTACTAACATGGATACATACTATTAATTTGCTTAAACGGTATACTTTTATAGACCGTTTGAGAGGGGAGGTGAACATATGAAAACTGCCCGCTTATTATCATTTTTTGGGGCACTCGTTTTAGGACTTTTATTAGTCCGTCCGGTGGGTGCTGCAAGTATTTTACGAAGTTTTAAAGCAAAACTATCAGATCCACGCCCTGCTGTTTCGACTAGTCATGTATTTGAATTTACTACAAGTACTGCAGGAACTTACAAAAATATAACAGTTACCTACTGTAAGGAACCTACGTGGGGAGGAGCTTGTACTATACCAACCGGTCTAGGTTTAGCAGGAGTTTCAACTAACGCTTTAGTAAGTCCCGTCGGAATAGATGGTACTTGGTCTTTAGGTGGCTCTGCTGGGTCAAACTATTTTCAACTTAACTCTACTGGTCAAACATTCGGAGTAGGTGGCCAATTATTTTCTTTTACAATCAATAACATTACCAATCCTGCTATTTCAGGATGTAATGCAGTTGGTAACTCATCAACCGGCACATGTTACGTAAAAGTAGGTACATATAGTGATGCAAGCACTGATGCCAATAATCTTATAGATTCTGCTGTTGCATCAATCACTTTTGTTGAGCAAGTTAGCGTGACTGCCCGTGTCGATGCTACCTTCACATTTGTTGTGGATGGTGTGACAAATAATGAGGCACATAATGGCGTTACAACGTCAGTGTCATCCTCTTATAATACTCTGCCATTTGGAGCTTTGACTGCAGGCACACCCAAATATGCTGCTCATAAACTGACCGTGACCACAAACACACAGGCTGGTTATACAGTATCTATTAAGATGGTTACTCCCATGACCGGAGTATATAGTGCCAACAATATTGACCCGTTCCCACACGTTGGAAGCCACTCAGTTTGGGCTGAACCTACTGGTAATGCTGCTAACACAAACACTGGATGGGTAGGATACAACACATCAGATAATGAAGTAGAAAACTGGACTGGAGACGATACTGCACAATTTGCAGGAGTTTCGGATCTTACTGAATCAACTGTTATGAAGAGTTTAGTCTCAGATAACGGAGGTGCTTCTGATTATGTCAGTTATGCATTAGAGGTAAATGTGTATCAGCCAGCTGATACCTACACAGGAATACTGTACTACAACGCCTTGCCTACCTACTAAACATTTCTAGAACGGATTAGATAAACACCCTCTCAACGAGAGGGTGTTTTTTTAGATTAGCTTTGTTATCATCATTGTATGCGATTAACATGTATCTTTCTATTTCTCATATCGTTCACCTTTCTGACCTGCACTCAACAAGTATATGCCGCATCAGTGAGCGTAGACTCTATAACTGCAACCACAATTGTTGTTAACAGTAATTCCACCCCGAGCTGGAAAGCAACGTTTAGGAGCGATCTCGGGGGAGTACTATCGAGCTTAGTTATTCCCAGCTCAAGCAGCACTAATATTATCGATACTAGTAGCACTTCAAATCGGTTATATGGAATGGGTTTAGTCACACGAGATACAAACAGCATGTTTTGTGAAAGTAATGCTTCAATACACCTTTTGGAATCTACTCAAACAAGAATTGTCATCTCAGTAAGCGGGGATCTCTATGATTTTACAGACGGAGCTTGCGGTTCTAGTAATGATGGAGAATATACCCAAATCTATACCATATATCCCGATAGGATTGTGGTGCATGGTGCCTTTAGCTCATCCACAGCTGGTACTGGAATGACTGGACCTTACATTTCGTTTGCACCAAGCTTATTTGATGAAAATGCTTTTATTTCTGATCATGATACAGCTCCTGGTACCGTCACACCAAGCGCAGCTATTCAGAGCGTGGCTGACATTACATACACAGCTCCTGGGATTAGCCTAACACTCACCGGTTCTGACCCAGCTACCGGTACTGATAATGATTACATGATACATGCCCTAGAAGTACCCAGCTTTTTCCCAAATAATGAATTTTTATACCAGAATGATGAAAATGTAATTACAGCCGGTTTGATTACTGATGATAGTCTTTCTGGAGGACAGTCATATACGTATACTTATGTTTTTCAGATTACTGACGATAATAGCTTAAGCGGTAATGAAGCAAAAAGCTATGCTGTAGATTTATGGCAACCAGACAGCTTATTTGGCAAAATATCTGTAGGTTCAGCCTGGAGTTCTGCTAGTGAGTTTACCAATACAGGAGAAAGCGACTACTTTAACCAAACCCAAAACAGTTACCCGCTAATAACTTCAAACAATATAATTTCTTTTAATTTGGATGGGGAAACGTACTCAAGATATGCCCCTATATTCAAATTTAGAAACTGGCGCACAAGCAATGTACCAACCAATTTCTCTATCGAAGGCACAAACCGTACGATCAATACAGATTATAATGCCAATTTAATACCATTTTCACAAGCTTGGTTTTATGACAGCTCAAACACCTGGAAACAGCTGGCAAGAGGTGGCTTGGCATCTGATACAAATGAGTACTTGGCTGATAGTCAAGATAATGCCAGTTTTGATCAGGGCAGCTACCAGATTTTTGACAATTCTAATGATTACCTTTACCTGGGTAATCACACGCAGTTTAGCGGTGTAAATACCCAACTACAAACCAAAGGTGCAGGTTCTGGTATTATAACCGTTTGGTCTTACTGCGGCTCAAACTTGGATATCAATACTCCTTGTGATACCTGGTCTACCCTTGCAATATCTAATAGCAACTCAGGAGCTAGCACATTTACAAGTGCTGGAAATGTGTACTATACTGTTCCGAATGAATGGACTAAATCAACCGTAAATGGTGGACATCCTCTGTACTACATCCGAATCAATAAAACCGCAGGCGACTATACAACATACCCCATTGAGCAAACCATATATTCAGATCTCTTGCTTCTACAATCATTTTCAGCAGTACAAAGTGATGGACAAACATTTGATATATACCATCGAGCTACTCCTAGCTTATCTTTTGCTATCGAAGGTGTACCTACAGGAACTTCAAACAACGGAATTACAACAAATATAAACACAACCCACACTACCCTTCCATTCGGTAATCTCAGTGTTGGCGTACCGAAGTTCGGATCTCACAAGCTGACGGTAAACAGCAATACAGACTATGGCTATGATGTTAGCGTCAAACTGTATAATCAAATGCAGGGGAACTACCCCGATAATAATATTGATGAATTTGCCGCAACTTCTGTCACATGGCAAACCCCACAAATATGGTCAGCACCAAATGGCATAGTACGGAACGTTAATACGGGCTGGGTGGGCGTAAATACATCTGATACAAGAGTGGAGGGGTGGTCAAATGCATCAGCAAAATTTGGTCCTTTAAGCACCATCTCACACAGCGTCATGTCCTCACAAGAAGCTGAAGAAAAAACGGTTTATGTAAGCTATGCAATAGAGGTAAATTATCTTCAGCCATCTGATCTATACGAGGGAACAATTGTTTATAATATCCTTCCGGAGTATTGATACTCCTTTTAAAATACCTGCTTTTGTGTATTTATATCATACTGGACTGAAGCACTACTTTTATCTTGATCAAAACGCACATCAACTAGTCCCGCTTGTTCTTCGTCAACTTTTTTTACAAACGTAAAGTCACCATTTGCATCCGTTTCAATAGCCACAACATCAACTGCTTGTCCCAGAACATTCGGTGTTGATTTTGTTTTTACCGATGCACTTGCCTCCTTATCATCCTTTAATCCTTGTAAAAAAACAGTTGATACCATAACCACTGTATTTTTCTTTGGTGCTCTTCCCGTAACGACCAATTTACTCGATTCAGTAGCATAATATACCTGATCTATTTCTATCTCAGGCATTGAAATAGCATCACGCGCCCGTAGCTGTTCAACTGTTTGTGTTACTTTTGCCACTTGTTCTTTTTCGATTTGTGCTTTTTGCTCTAATTCATATTTTTTTTGAGCATTGGAGGCAATAAAAAAGCTAACAGGTAGTATAGTTATCAGGAGCACAATAAGTAGCTTGTCCAAAAAGTCAGATTCCATAATTTGCTAATTTTACTTTGCTGCAGTTTAATAGTAGTTGCTATGAACAAATTTAAGTTTACTATACCAAAGCTAATAGATAGCTTCAATAAATACCATAGCATGCCAAAGCTCTGTAATATATGCCTATTATTCATTATTACCGTGCAGATTTTTTTATACTCAAGATCAGTTGGTTCATACTCGCCGGTATTAGGTATTGCTCTCAATCTTGAGTCATCACAAATAGTCGAACTTGTGAACCAACAGCGTACTCAGTACAATCTTCAAAATTTCCAAATCGACAACAAGCTTAATCAGGCTGCTCTACTAAAAGCCAATGACATGATACAGAACAATTATTGGGACCACTTATCTCCCAACAGTCAGACACCCTGGCAGTTTATCACAAAAGCAGGATACGTATATAAATACGCGGGTGAAAATCTGGGAAAAGACTATTATAAGGAAGAAGACCTTGTCACAGCCTGGATGCAATCTCCTGGACATAGAGCAAATATTTTAAACGATAAGTTTACCCAAGCTGGTATTGCGACAATACAGGGAAATATCAATGGAAAAAGTAGCATACTTGTAGTCATGCTTTATGCTACGCCATTTTCTGATGAAGAACTAGCTTGGATCAATTCACAACAAGCAGTCATTGTAAATCAAACATCTCAAACATATCCCCCTGTATCAAATGTTTCAAGTAATTATTTCAACTCTACTAAGTTAGTACTTGGGGTAATTATCGGCTTAGTTATCATCATGCTTGTATTTGATATAAAAAAACAGATCTACAAAATGCGTTTTTCTTTGTTTGTAAAGAGGTACTGGCTAAATATGATATTATTGATAAGTAGCTGCACCCTGTACGCCATAACCACAAACTCGTTTCCAATCGTATGAAAACTGCATTTTACACACGTTTCCGCAAGTTTGTGGGTAACGCATTCTTGGTTCTTTTAGTTGCAGTATGTATACCGTATAGCAATACGTTTTTAAATGGCTTTGTGGGAGATGATCCTGATTTTATAATTGACTGGAAGGAAATCAAACCGCCTGCAGATATCAAATCACTCATGCTTGGACAGGTACCTAAAGCTCATGTTGGAACCTATAGGCCCCTAAGAAGCGTATATTATGCAGGCACTCAGTATATATTTGGCCAAAACGTTATTTATTACCATGTATTTGCCATTTTTATCCATTTTATCTGTACATGGCTTGTATATAAACTTGCATTGCAGCTTACAAATGACAAGGTTCTAGCACTATTTACTGGGCTTATATTTGCAGTCCATCCCGTCCATACTGAAGCGATCACTTTCATAACAACGAGTTTTGATATTGTTGGCATTATTTGGGCATTATTATCTATACTTTTCTACACGAAGCCCAACAGAAAACTATTTCATTACGTCTCCTCATTACTCTTTTTCATTCTTGCAATTTTTAGCTACGAGATTACGCTTGTGATTCCCTTAATTCTACTTTTATACCACTGGCTGCTCGACAAAAAGAATCTCAGTTTTATGCTTAGATCTCTACCGCTCGTTTCATTTTTTTACTTTATTATCTTTTATTTCTACATCCGTATAAATTTGTTGCATATCCCCTCAAGAGGCGGCTACATAGATAATACCTTTTTAACAAGCCTATACGTATCAATCAAACAAATACCAATATATCTTCTTGATGCTTTTTTACCCATACATATTGGCCTAGATCATGCAATACCCCCAAATGCATTCAGCTACAATCTCCCTCAGTTCTTACTAGAACAAATCATGCCAATTAGTCTAGTGGATCCATATTTTATATTTTCTGGACTTTTGCTGCTGAGCTCGATTTTTTTAGTACTCAAACTAAGGCATACTAAGCCATTAATAAGTTTTTGTATTAGTTTTATACTAATCAGCTTATTGCCAATTCTAAACCTGTTTCCGGGCTTTTTAATCATGTTTGAAAAATATGTATATCTTGGTAGTTTTGCTTCATCACTCCTCATAGCCCTGCTTTTGTATACGTTCAAACAACACAAAATCCGTTTTATGCCATTATCTACCGTACTCTTACTTATCATTCTCATCCTGTTTAGCTTTAAAACATTTGTGCGTAACTTTGACTGGAAAACTGATATAAGCCTGTGGGAAAGCACGGTACGTCAGTCTCCAGAAAACGCTATGATATGGTACCAGCTTGGTAGTGCATACCAACAGAGCAAAGACTTTGAAACAGCAGCTGCCAAATATGAGACAGCACTACAATTAAATGATGATATGTATTTCGTTCATACCAATATTGGAATTTGCTTGTATGAAACTGGAAATAGCCAGGCTGCACTTCCCCACCTAGAAAAAGCAATGAGCCAATACGATAAAGCCAAAGAGGCTTATTTGTATTTGGGTAAAATTTATATTGATTACAAAGATTATGCATCTGCCCTTCATCATTTACAAAAAGCATTAGATATTGACCCTGGGTATACTGATGCCAAAGCTATGCTGTTACGTTCCTACAATGAATTTGGAAACGCCCTTGTTGAGTATGGAAGTTATAAAGAGGCAGAACGTGTTTACAATGAAGCTCTAAAACTTGACTCATCATACAAACCCGCACGTGATAACCTATCCAATCTTATGATGATAACCAAACCATAAGCTTAGCCCTTGCGCAGTATTATCATTTCCTCTACCATAAATGTAATCAGATAAATATTATATAAAATTTCCACTGGCTCAATAATTTGATAAGTGGAAATTTGCTTACTGCCCATGCCAAAAACTGCCCCATTTGTAGCCTGGTTTGATGAAGTTGATCATGGTGATATTCCCTTAGTCGGAGGCAAGGGAGCAAACTTAGGTGAGATGACCAAAGCCGGCATTCCAGTCCCTCCAGGTTTTTGCGTCACAGCTCCCTCCTACTTTTATTTTCTAGATCACAATAACTTACGAGAAAAGATCAAAGAAATTCTAAGCAATGTCAATATAAACAAGTCTGCTTCACTCAACGGTGCTCGTGACAAAGTTCAAAAACTGATTCTTAATGGTAAAGTCCCGGAAGATTTGGAAAAAGCTATACGAGCTGCTTATAAAAAAATGCCCGAAGGCGAAAAAACTTTAGTGGCTGTGCGCTCCAGCGCTACTGCCGAGGATTTGCCTGATGCATCTTTTGCCGGACAGCAAGCTACATATCTCAATGTGTTGGGATCAGATGACGTCGTTAAACACGTCCAGATGTGCTGGGCATCTCTGTTTGAGTCCAGAGCCATTTTTTACCGAGTCGAACGCGGTTATGACCATTTTAAAGTTGCCCTATCTGCCCCTGTTCAAAAAATGGTCCAGTCAGAAGTTTCGGGCGTCATGTTTACTCTAAATCCTATCAATAATGATAAAAATACGATCGTAGTTGAGTCTGTCTACGGGCTCGGCGAAATGATCGTTCAAGGCAGTGCTACTCCTGACCATTTCGAGATTGATAAACGCAACTGGAGGATTGTCCATAAAGAAATTTCCAACCAGGATATCATGCTTACCAAAGAAGGGAAGATCACAAAAGAGCGCAAAGTGCCTGCAGCTTTGATCGGCAAACAAAAGGTTTCTGATAATGTCATTCTTAAAGTCGCAGAACTAGGCATGAAGCTCGAAAAACACTACAAATGGCCTCAGGATGTCGAATGGGCATATGAAAAAGGAAAAGTCTACATTGTCCAAACCAGACCTATCACTACCCAGGATGCTGTCAATAAAAAAGCCGAAGACCAGGGTGAATCAGTTCTTGCGGAGACAGACAGAAAACCCCTTTTCTCAGGTTCACCAGCCAGTCCAGGTGTCGCCTGTGGAGCAGTCAAAGTACTGCATTCTCCCAGAGAAACTGACCGGGTACATGATGGGGATATTTTAGTTGCTCCCATGACTACCCCCGATTTTGTACCGGCTATGAAACGGGCGGCGGCTATTGTTACAGACCAAGGAGGCCAGACCTCACATGCCGCCATTGTCAGCCGCGAGCTGGGAGTGCCCTGTATTGTTGGCAGTAATGTCGCTACCAAAAAACTGACCAACGGTATGATGATCACCGTTGATGCCAACAAAGGCAATGTGTATAAAGGCGAAATGGATATCAAGCATGAAAAACTTAAGCTGCCTAGAGGCGTAAAATCCATAACAGATATTAAGACCAAAATGAAAGTGTACGTGAACCTTGGGGAGCCTGAAATGGCATTTGAGGTAGCAAGAAAGTATGTTGATGGAGTCGGGCTTCTCAGAGCTGAGTTTATTATCTCAGAGTTTATCGGCATCCATCCCCGGGAGCTTATTGCTCAGAGAAGACAAAAATTCTTTATCACTAAACTAGCCGAAGGCTTGGAAGAGTTTTGTAGGGCATTCTATCCCCGCCCCATCATTTACCGGTTTACTGATTTTAAAACCAATGAGTACCGGTCTTTGATTGGTGGTGATAAGTACGAACCCGTAGAACCCAACCCTCTTATTGGCTATAGAGGTTGTGACCGTTATATTCAGGAACCTGACTTGTTTAAGCTGGAAATTGAAGCGATCCAGACAGTACGGAACAAGTATGGCTGGAAGAACCTCAACGTGATGGTTCCTTTTGTCAGATCAGTTGCTCAAATGAAACAGATCAAAGAAATGATGGTAGAAATGGGTCTAAGGAGGAGCCCAACCTTTAAGCTCTATATGATGGTAGAGATCCCGAACAATATTTTCCAGCTGCCTGACTTTATTGAAGTTGGCATTGATGGCATATCTATTGGTTCAAATGATCTAACCATGCTGATCATGGGAGTTGACCGGGATAATGAAAAAGTGGCTCATATTTTTGATATTCATGACAAAGGGCCACTGCTGGCTTTAGAAACAATCTGCAAAACTGCCCGTAAGTATAAAATTGCTTGCTCGATCTGCGGTCAGGCACCATCTATTTATCCAGATATTACCGAAAAACTGGTTAAATGGGGTGCTACGAGCGTATCAATTAGCCCTGACATGATCGACAAAACCAGATTAGTGGTTTACGAAGCTGAGCAAAAAGCCGGTAAATAACTACCTATATATCTTATAAACAACCCGGGACAAAAATCCCGGGTTGTTGTATAGTTGGGCTATGAAATTACCCAAACTGCTTAAGATTCCTAAAACAATCAAAAATCCCAGGGATTTTATATTTGTAGGACTTTTCTTAGTAAGTACCGGTATTTTTATATTTTTGTATACTCGAAGTAAGGCTACACAACCGATTGATACAGGCGGTGTTAGGGAAACTAAGCAGGGAAATATTATTACCAGTGATTTTGCTGTTATTCCTACAGAAATTGTTCCTGATCGAAAAAAAACCGTAATTACAATTCCGTTTAAACCACCAAAAGAAAGAACTGAGGTTTGGTTATCGCTTCGGCTAAATAATGAGAAAATTGTCAGTTCACTCATGAGCCATCCAGATCTCAATACACTTTCCTGGGAATACGTAGGAAACGACAGGTATACTTTATTTCAGAAACAAAAACTGTATCAGTCTATAGAAGAATTTATTTCCAACCCCCCGCCAAATGCAAAGATTCAGGCTGATCCAGATATTATTAGAGAGGGTTTACTTTCAGGAGATAACGTGACTGAGTTAGCTTCATTAATAGATACAAATACACTTGACTATATCTTAACTACCTACAAACCACATTATATGGAAAACGAATGGAATGTGTTTAAATCAATTTTTGATGCCAGCGATGCATATATTGATAAAGAGACTATGTTCTGGACACTAACGATGAAAGGAGTCTCTCCAAGTAATCCCTTCATATTTAAATGGGTATATGTTGATTACTTACAGCCACCTGGACAAAATAATGTTCAACAGATGCGTATTCAATAGTTTATCGTTTTGAAGTAAGATACCAAAGAACTGCTCTGGACAAATTAATAAAGTCATCATACGATACCCTCAGATTGCCCATTTGACAAAAGTACACACACTGAGATAATATCAGATATAATATGAGAATGAGCTCACGATATTTTTGGAACTGCATCAAGATAAGCCTAACCCTTGTTACTATTATCATTGTGGGTATATTTTCCCATCTTCAATTAGTCAATGCCCAAGGTTTTGCAGCCCTAACTATTATTCCACCAAAATTTGAGTTATTTGGAAATCCAGGAGATGTCATAAATGAAAAGATCAGAGTTCGTAACGAATCTGATTCGCCCGTAACTTATTCAGTTGTTGTTGAAGATTTCACAACCACAGGAGAAGAGGGACAGGTTATACTTGAAGAAGGTGATACCACTAGCTCATTTGCTTTAGCAAAATGGATAGAAACATCAAGCAAAGATGTCATATTACAACCAAAAGAAGAAAAAGCAATAAATTTCATCATAAGTATTCCTAAAAATGCAGAACCTGGTGGTCACTACGCTTCTATTCTTTTCCAAACGGGAGAGAATGCAAACCTTGAAGGTGGTGGAGCTAAAGTAGCTCATAGAATCGGATCACTCGTTTTGCTTCGAGTATCTGGAAATGTATCTGAAGAGGCGGTTATAGAGGAATTTTCAGCTCCAAACTATCAGGAACGAACACCCATAGATTTCATGCTGCGCTTAAAAAATAATGGTAATGCTCATGTAATACCACAAGGGACGATAGTTATAACAGATATGTTTGGGAAAAAGGTAGATGAAATCCCATTAGAAGGGAGAAATATTTTACCAGGTGCAACCCGTAAAATGAATACAAGCTGGAATAAAAATAACGTTATGGGAAACTTCACCGCTACCATGATAGCTACGTATGGTCAAAATAAACAACCGCTAACGGCAAGTGTCCGTTTTACTGTAATTCCAAGGTTGGTACTTGTACTGAGTGGTATTGGGTTTTTCGGATTGTTTGGTTTTGTTAGCACTCTCTTTTTCGGCCGAAAACGTATAGCTAAAGTGCTCCAAGTTATTTTCAAAGGTTAAACTTTCAACCAGTATTTTTATTGTGCTTTTGTTACAATCTTAGTATTCATTTTTAATGGATGGGGTTAGTGTGCCCAATACTGTATGCGCCTATCTGCCTTTGTAAAATTTCTAATACTCATTTTAATCTGTGTCTTCGGAACTATATTCTTAAGTCATCATAAGCATATTAATGCTGCAGGTAATTTAGAGGCATTAAGTGATGTTGTAGCCAATATTACACCAGGTGCCACTGGCGTCGGCCATGAGATTAGTATTACTCTTCCAAGAAACGCCCTTCAGATATTACCGTCTGATTATGTAATAATTGGCATGGATCATTTTACAAATATAAGCAGTAATCCCTTATTAAAGGGGGCATATGCGGGATCGCCTTCATCAACAGTTAGCGGGCAAAATATTAAAATCACAGGGATTAGTGTGTTACCGGGCAATACATTTACTATTAGCGGAATTACGGCTGATAACCCAGTGAACAATTTTCAAATGTACCTGGTAATCAGTGTAACTGAAGATGAAGATGGTAACTTGATAAAAAACGTAGGCAGGGTTTACTCTTCAAGATCACCTGGACAAATAGCCGTAACTGCTACTATTTCTCCACCATATGCGTCTGTACGGCTATCAGGCTATAGCGCACCCGGGACTTTTATTACCATAACTGAAAATGGAACTGTTATTGGAACCGATACAGCAGGTATTGCGGGTTTGTTTTCAAAATATCTTACTGGTATAGCACCCGGACTTCATACCTTTACTGTATTTGGCGTTGATCAGTCTAGCTTAACTACTTCACTTATGGATATCACTGCAACCACACCTATATACCAGGAAACGAGCATTACAGATCTCTTACTTTCACCCACAATTCAATTAAGTGCCTCATCAATCAACCAAGGTGATCCCCTGATCTCATACGGTTCAAGTATCATAAACGGCAATCTAAGTATTTTTACAGAACCGCACATGCGAACCTACTATGCAACAGCGAGTGCAACCGGTATATGGGACTATACGCTCACCAATTCAAACGAATATATCCCAGGTGATTACCACATGTATTCACTTGTACAAAATAGTATTGGTTCACAAAGCAATTTTTCTAATGCACTTCAGTTTACGGTTGTTTCCCAGCAAGGCGGATCTAATCCTACATGCGACATATCAGAGGGTGATTTAAACTGTGATGGTTCAATTAATCTTCTTGATTTTTCAATACTTATGTATTATTGGGGAAGCACTAATCCTGTTTCAGATATTGATGTGGATGGTGTAGTAAATTTGGTTGATTTTTCTATTATGATGTATTTCTGGGGCACTTGATATAGTTAAGGGCATTATCATACTATTGTACTGCTTGCTAGTTTTCCCATATAATGTAATTGTATACATCTCTAAAAACTGTTACCCTATTATATATTTTAATTAGACATGGCAAGAACAAAAAAATTTTTAGCTAGTTCCGCAGGAATGAAAACTACCCGGAGTTTCTACCGTCCTCTTAAGCGGACCTCTTTACCTTCATATCCATCACTTAATAATTCAATTAATATTGCAAGGCCAAAAAGGGTTCAGGTAGTAAGCAGTTTAATACATGAAGAAAGTACTTCCACTCCAGTAAGCGATAAACAGCATATTATACAAGCAGACCAACCTAGAATGCAAACAGCCCCTCAAGTATCAGTTAAAAGTAAGCAAATTGATACATTTATCTCTCTTGATAACCCTATAGAAAACCAGGAAACAACAGCAAATACACCAAAATCTGTAATCGGGCATAATAGCAGTAATAATCACCAACTGCTAAGTAGTGCGAACACTGAACCCTCAGCACCTTCCTATGATAATTATGAACTGTCTCAGGAGATCGAAAAATTAGAACACGGTGTAGAAAACAGCATTCAAAAAGATCAGAAGATCGCTGCTCAACTGAAAGAAATGCAACAGCAATTTGAGAAAGAAAAAGAAAAAATGGAAACAACCATTCATGTTTTGAAAAAAGAAATTTCTCATCAGCAACCGTTACGCGAAAATAAGTTCTTTTCAATTTCTAAAGAACTGAAAGATATTACTGAAGCAATGAACCGTCTGGTTGAGAATGAAGCGTTTGATACAACATCACCTACAGTGATTCAACCAACAGTCATAACCTCTACCGGCCAAACCAGCTCTGCGGATATAAGTAAGCAAATCCAAGTAATTGCCGGTAAAACAGAAGCATCTGAACAACCAACAAAAGAGTCACAAAATGCTGAATCTAAACCTCAAACAGAATCACAAGCAATTACACAAACTGATTCTATCGCACCCGTAAACCAAGATACATCACATACACCTGTGAAAGCCGATACGGTTCCAGTAGCTGATGAAATGAAACCTAAACCCAAAAAGCGAATACCTAAACCAATTGCTATCTTAGCCACTACATTGCTCTTGATGGGATGTATCGGAGGTTTGGTCTGGTATTCATTCAATAAAAAACCGGAAGTCAGTACCCAGCTCATTCAAGAATACTTGCCTCCAGACGCTAAAACTCCATCACCAACTTCAGCACCCCAGGAGGAAAAAAAAATAGACAGCTCGGAGAATAAGGAACAAACCACTACCCCTCCATCTCCGACAAAAGTCCAAGGAGCAACTGATGAAAAATATATTGAATCTCAAGCAGATGTGTCTTACGATGAAACTCTATGGGATGCTTTCAAGGATCCGACAATTGGGGTTGAGATAAATTATCCAAAAAATGCAGTTAATGTAGTAAAAACAGAGACCTCACTAACATTTTTAAGAAAAACGGGATACATCTTTAAGGTGCAAGTTTTTGAAACTGCACTAGATGTTAACGAGTATTGGAAATCTATAAAAGCTAACAGCCTAAACTACAAAATCAAAGAAACAACCTTCCGTGAAGAAAAGGCTCTATTTTTAGAATTAGAAGACATGAGTGATTACCCTGGTGATCGATATCTCATTAAACGCGGAGATTATGTATTTGATGTTTGGTATGCTACATACAGCAATACACTTTCCGATGATGACATGAAGCGGGTCGAAGTAATGCTTAATTCATTTAAATTCATATAGGCAGACAGTATGAACAAAGATAGGTTATTGATACTGATACTATTGCTTTTTACCACAATATTTGGTGTGTCATTATTTTTTACACTAAAAGTAACCCGCACACCCGCTACTCTCAGAGCGATCGAACGCGATTACAAGCCAGGCTACTTTTATATAAGCGGAGATACGCAAGCCAGTGTAAATGTGCCTTTATTAGTGTCGTTTGGTATTGACTCAAATAACCAGCTTGTTAATGCTGTATCTTTACAGGTAGAGTATGATCCAAAATACCTCGAAGTAGTTAAGGTAGATACTACCCAATCGTTTTGTCAGTTTTATCCTGAAAATCGATTTAATAATATGCAGGGAACGCTATCGATACAATGCGGAGCTCCCCACCCAGGCTTTAAGGGAAAAGGTGTGGTTGCAAGCGTACAGTTTATACCAAAAAACGTATCTCAAACAAATATAGCAGTATCTGATAAAAGCATGATTTTGGTTAGTGACGGAAAGGGAACTAACATATTTACTAAACCTTTAACCCATCCTCTAACAGTACTGAATAATATTTAGCCAGTTCTGACTAGTACATCCTGAGGTGCCAATTGAAAATTGGCCTACACCAAGCCATAATAATAAGGAATATGACTACTGTTATGAGTTTGTTCCAAAAACACAGGTTTGCAGCGAGATTAATTACTACCCTCTTTTGGCTGATCCATCTACATTCACCACTGTATGCTAATCCCTATTTTTACATTCAAGGTGATCAACAAATAAATGGTGGTAACCACACATGGTATCTAAGAATTAATACAGACGGAGAACGTATCGGAGCCCTGCAGACTAGCTTATCATACAATACAGACACCTTTGATCCAGTCCAAACTAGCACGCAGAATTCTATTTGCAATATATGGTCTGCTGCTGATTCCATACCTCCTGGACAAGACTTACAACGGGTAACTCCCTATTTTTATGAAGGGCGTTTAGTACTGAGCTGCGGAATAACTGGAACAGGATATAACGGCAGTGATGGTCTTGTAGCTAGTTTTACCCTAATCCCAAAAGAGGATGCATTTTTTACATTTAGTCTAGCAAATAGTAAGTACATCTACCAAGGAACAAACATCCTGCCGGGCGCTGAAGCAATATTTTCTGGCAGTATATTAAACTGGAACCTTGACTCTAATATTCCAACCCCAACCCCAAATTCTGCAACTTCCTCGGCACTAATTACAACCAGAACACTTTTTAGTGATGTTACATTTCAGCAATGGAATCCAAATACACGGTCTACAGGTGCTACAACAACCACAGGATCTAGTGAGTCCCAACTTGAAACAGTAGAGTTAGATAATACTGTCCCCCCGCCGCCACCAGGTATGACTCCACGACCTGCAAAAACCCCGCTAGCATTGGCAGATATGGCAAATGTTGAACCAGCAACAGAAAGCGGCGAGGTAAAAGCAATTCAAAGCCTGCGTGATTTACTCATTCCTGGAAAATCTGAAGCAGACAAAACTGTCGTTATTGTTAATTTTATTACTACTATTACATTTCTAATTATTCTCGCAATTATTTTATGGAGAATGATGATGAACAGTCGAGCTAATAAACTTAAATCACAGTATATAAATGAGCTTATTACGGGAGAATTATCAGCATTGGAATCTAAGATGGAGATTGTAGGCGAAAAAGCAGGCAGAGATAGATTTGAAGCGGAATTTGAAAAATCTGTACAACATATACTGAAGGAAGTGGATCCTTCCCCTGAAAAAGATGATAAGGTTACTAATAACGATAATCAAATAAACAAGAAATAGTATATACTCACTGATATATGTAGGTTAGTAAGATATGAAACTTTTTCTTTCGATTCTTTGTTCAATTCTCTTGTTAAACTCATGCTCTTTGGGGAGCAATGTATCAACTTCTCTTGAGAATAAAAAGGATGGGATTACTCAGCCAGAAAACGCGCAAATTACCCTAGAAGATGTACTACAGGCAGAAAATCTAATCGCCATCAGAAATGAACAGGATCTATACTTAATTGATCCTGAATTTCCAAAACCGTATGCTTTATATAAATTTAATACCAATGAAGCGCCTGTAAGCAATAGTTTGGATAGCTTACTAGTGAGCCCACAAAAGAATTGGATAGCATGGTACTCACCACTAAAAGGTATTGTTGCACTAAACATACGCACTTTACAAACAAAAGTTGTCCATACATCAGATTCATTTTTAAGCACATACCCGTATATTGAATTTTTACCTAAGTCAGACACCTTACTGTGCATAACTAACAATGGAAACGCATTCTTAAGAACCGAACTAAATAGTTTTACCCAAACAAGCATAAGTATCCCCTATCCGTACGGAAATGTTTTTAAAGTATCTCCAGATCAGCAGAAACTTGCGTTTGTTTCAGGCTTTGGACAATCTAAAACACCAAAATTTCTGATTACATCAGTAAATGGTTCACTTATCACCCAGTTTGAACCAGACATTAATATGACTGATAGACACATGGTCTACTGGTCAACTGATTCTTCGGGGTTATTCTTAATAAAAAACAATACGCTTATTTTTCATCCCCTTTCTGATTCCCAAAATCCTGATACTTTTTTTGAGTTTTCGCAAGAAATTTCGATTCTTTCTTTTGCAATATCAGATAGTCAGATGTACGTTTCTACATCGGATGGCTATTGGCACATTATTGATATTTTCACCAGGAAAGAAATTGCACGCGCTCCATTTGATATAGCTTCAGAACTTCAGACTCCCAAATTTTATCCTTGGCATGATAAACAGTTTTTAATTGAAGAAACAGTATCTGACAGTGATGGACAATATAACCGACTTTGGTTAAGCGATATTAGAGGAGTTAAGAAACTACTGATGAACAAATATAATCAAGCTATAGTAAAAACCTTGCCCACTACGGTTGATTAATCATACCTTCTAATTGAGCGATGCGTTTTTCAATTTCTTTCTGATCGGGATGAAAACGTAAAATATTTTTGTATTCCATGCGAGCCTCCCGATAAAACTTGCCCATTACAAGCAGCTCTGCCAGCATAGACCGAGATTCGATGTCTTTAGGGTCTAAAAAGGTCGCCTTTTGCAAATACTTATAAGCAGGATCAAATTGTTTTTTTTGTATATAGTCTTTTGCTTGATTAATAAAATATGCTGATGAAGAACCTTCTTGTCCAAGATGGTAGCTTAGATTGCCTTGATATGCAGGAAGACCATTGTAGATATTTTGTGCTGTTGCATAGTTTGGAGTAAGTGTTAATGAGTACTTAAGGTTCCGCATCGCATCATCTTTGAGATTTAGATAGCTATACACAAGAGCATTGATTGTATGAAAGTTAGAAAAATAGTCCATTTGCCCAGCAAACCAGTAATCTCGACTCGGACGTTTGTACGCAAGTAGTTTTTCGGTAATCGGGTAATTAAATGAAGGAACTGTTTGCGGCATTTTCTTAACAACTTCAAAGGTGAGTCCGTTAGGTACTATAAAAAATGGGTTTCCTTCTAAACCAATGTAGCTTACGTAATAACCAACAGAGTCAGTCAGAAATACGCGGCGATTATTGAATAAGTTCCAAGAAACAATATCTGCTGAAAAGTAAGGATTATCAGTGTCTTCTAAGCCTTTTAATTCTGGATTTTGTTTTAGCCAATGTCCTTTTATAAAAATATTTTTGCTGACTAGTTTTACATCTGGTCTTAAACCTTCAACCTCCTGCGCATACATGAGCGAGAAGCATGAAAAGTCCGCAAAACACATCAGTATGGCATCTTGCGGTAAAGGTTCTAATACAGCTTTAGCATAGTCCCAGGCATGAGTATTATTGCGCTGGTTTCCCATTGGCAAATTATATAAAAATTGGGTCAAGACACTAAGAAATCCTAGTACTCCAACTATCATACCCAGTTGTTCTATCGTTATTTTTTTAAACTCCTTCCGTACTAGCTCCACTATTCCCCATAAACCAATAATCATTGCGATTGCCCACATCGTTTCTCCAATCAGATATTGCCTATGCGATATGCCGATCAAACTTCGATATTCCAAACTAGAAGCCTCTGGGTCGGGAACACCCATATAAAGTGCCAAGACCATACCCGAGACTAAAACAAAGCTTGTGATTATCAATGCAAGTTCTTTATTTTTTATCCACAGCCAACTTAACCCAAATAATCCAAATATTACTCCAATTATCGAGAAATGCTGAATCATAAAATCCCAATAATGCGGGAATGCATTAATGTAATGAGGAATATTGATTTTACTAATATAGGATGCAACATGAATATCTTTTTCAGGTATATACCCAGAATATACCTTTCTACTTATATGTCCCCACCAACCCTGCCAGCTTTGCTCAAAATACCATGACACATTTTGTTTTCTGTCATTAAGATAAAACAAAGAAAGGTTGGGAACAAAAAAACATATCCCATATACTAGTAAGGGCAGAAGCAATTTCATCCAACCATATAGCTTGAATCGTCCGTACTTAAATAGACCTATCAATAAGACAACCCCTAATCCTGGATAAAGTAAAATAAAGGTATGTACATGTGTCATCCCCAGACCTGCTAAAGCCCATGTTAAAAGAAACCAAACATACTCGTGACTTACGTATGTTTTACTTGAGGAAACCTTACTATACCAGACAAGGCTGGAAAGTAGCGTAACCGAACCTAAGAAATCATTTAAAGCCCCCACTTCCGCAACACCAGAATATAACCAAAAAAGACCAGAAAAGCCAAGCAAAGAAGAACCAATCAGAGATACTGATATCCCTATTTTGCTCATCTTATCGTAATTTTCTTTCTTATGTAGCAACATCTGTATCACGATAAAACCAGTGGCAAACATCGCAATTACTGTAAGCGCATGGAAAAAACTGTTCATTATATTCGCTCGATATGCGATAGAACCGGTAATGGGAAGAAGAGTGAATAATTTGGTTAACCACATTTGCAAAGGATACCCGGAAGGATGGGCTGATCCCAGTAAATAACCAATAGTAATCATTTCATCAGAGTCAGCATATCCAGGATTATGCCTGTTTGCTCCAAACACATATATCGATAGTGTAATGATAAACAACAGGAAAGCTATTTTAACTGGGAGTGAAAATTTCAAGAATCTCATTGTTACAATATACTGGGAACATTACTCTGCTTCAAGTCTTGCAATTTTTTCGATAGCTATTGCATTTCCCTGGTCAATCTTTAGTACATTTTTATACTCAACAAGGGCTGATTTCTTTTTTTCCTGAAGTTCATAGATATTTGCTAATAATAGTCTTGCCTCCAAATTCATGGGCGATACTGCTACTGCGCCCAAAGCCCCAACATACGCAGACTGCATTTTTTTGTATTCAATATTCTGTCGGGCGATCTTTATAATATCTTCAGCTTTTTGGCTTTCAGTCCCCAATATCCAGCTTTTTGATGGGCTCACAGATTCAATACTGGTTCTGTATGCTTCAATTTTATCGCTGTTTAACGAATCAATCTCATATAATAGATTTGTACCGGTATTGAGTTCATTTCTAGCCCGATCCTTATATCCCATCTTTTCCAAAATTAATGCGTTAAACATGTGATACTGTGCAGTTAAGTCTAGAATGGTACTATACATTGGATCATTTTTCTTAAAATTTGATTTTCTTAAAAGTATTGAAATATCTGATGTCATTATTGGCAAACTATCAGGTAATTTTCGAACAGCCTGACCAACATAGCCTTGCGGAACATAATAGGTAAATCCGTAATCCATACCCAATATGGCATAATGGGTTTCTGTGCCACCCATAAGATAAACAGGAATTTTGTTAATATTCCATGTAATATAGTCAAATGCAATATACGGATTATGCTCGTATTCAAAGCCACGTAATTTCTGTTTTTCAATATATTTTTTTAGGAGCGGATATTGGCTTGGTACCACAAAAATGTTTGGTTTAATTCTTTGTATCTGCTGAGCATACAGTAACGATGCACAGCTTTGATCATCTTTACATACCAGAATCGATTTGTCTGGTAATGAGTGCAAGGCTTGAGCATGGATTTGTGAAAATGGTTTTAATTGCGTGAAGTCATAATTTTGTATATTTTGGTATACACGCTGCACTAAGGGCACTAGCATTAAAAGCGCAATTACAATCCGTATCAAATTTTCTTTATTACTTAAAATCAGAACTGCTTTATATAGTCTAGACGCTAGTAACCATATCCCGATTGAAAACGGGATTGCTATTAGACTGATTACAAATGCATATTGCCTCAATATAAGTACCTGCACTAATTGGTTATCATCCCATGATAATAAGATGGGAAACACAACTGCTACTAATACTGTGCTAAGTACGGTAAACAAACCAAGCTTTTTAGATACATTGAAAATCATGCGAAACCCAACTATTGAAACTACTATTACAAACCAACCCACATTCTCAGCTAACTGATTTATATATATTGGGAATGCATCTAGGAAATGCTTGCCAAAACGGATATATATACTATTTTGCGAAAAACTATTGGAACTCATATATGACCATAACCCGGATAAATTAGGCTCAAGGTACCAACTTAGTTGGTTATCGCGATTTTGTAGCCAGAAAATCAGTCCTATATGAATAAGAATGGTGCCCAAAAATAAAAAGAACAATTTTGCAATATATGGTAGCGATAATCTATCCTTTGTATATGTAACAGAAAATAAGACTAAGGGAACTGTAAATAGAAGTAATGGGTTATTCGCAATTCCTATTGCACATACTACAACCATGATAATGGGATATATTGGCTTATTTTTTGTACCAAAAACTATCTGTACGCCACAAAATAATATGATTGATACAAGCAAACTCAAGAAGGCTGGCACTTCGGCTATTGATCCATAAACCCATACCAAGGGGATTGATCCAGCCAACGCAGTAGCTATTCCACTAAAGACTAAGCTATCAATCTTCTTAGTACATATTACATGAGCAAAGTCTTCTTTTACTCTCATAATATGGTCAATAATCTTCCATATAGATACAAATAAGAATAGTAAGCTCAATGATTGTAAGAGAGCACTTAATATATGGCCTCGTAATGCAATAGATACTGGTAGGGGTAAATTCAAAACAAAATGGAGTAAAATCGAATATAGTACATATCCGGGCGGACGACTTAGCCCAAGATTATATGCAGTCGAGATGAGTTCATCAGAAAATGCATAACTTGATGGCCCATCACTCATCGACACTGCGTACAGCAATCCAAACGATCCTCCTACAAGTAACGCTACTAACCAAACTAACCTTGGAATGTTTGCTGTATCGTACTTACCTGCTTCTGCAGTTTGAACCTGTAATGAAGTTGATGTTTTTGTTCTTTCTATATCAGAATTTTTCAGCTTACTTTGCTCCATTTCTTTATTTTTAACCTTGACGTTTGGTCTCTCAGTTTGCAATGATTTCTTTTTTTCTTTCATAGGGGATAAAAACCTATATCTAATCTACATAGGATAGTAATGGTAAAGCTTAGCTTCGTCAACTGCTTTTCCCTCTTTACAACTGAGAAAAAACTGTTCATGATAGATGTATTAACAGAGTATAAATACACCTATGTTTTACTTTCCTAACGAACGCTACTTGGCTCCTAAATGGCAAGCTCGGGTAGTCCCCAGCAAGAATGCTTTTACGTTTAAAAACGGTGTTGTGGTAAATACACTCTGGGAACTAAAACAAGCTCTAAGAATCATACGGGAGGATATCATTGCAGAACATGTCAATGATTCCAAACACGAACTGGCAGACTGGATTGAAAAGAAAGTAGGAGATGAAAAATTGGCTGCCGAATTACGTAAAACCACTCACAGATGGGGTATGATAGTCGCTCTGGAACGGCAAATGATGCGAACGCTGAGTTTACCAAAATATGTAGCCCAACGCTGGCTTGAAACTGTCGAATACCCGTTCTATTTTGTTGACGGCAAATCATGTAGCAGCCTGCAGGATTTAAAACACAAACTTGAGGAAGTAAGTGATGAGACTGTGGCTTTCCATCTGGAACGAGACCCAAATGATATCGCCAAATGGGTAGATGATATTGTTGGTGATTACGTAATCGCCGGAATACTATCAGAAGCCACCAATCGTACTCAAATGCTCACTTTCGTATCTGATCACCTTGTAATGCTTGAAGAGGCTTTAACCTGCGATTAAGTAGATACCGTTTGTTTGCTTCAGTCAAAGACTTCCCTAATCATCATTTTTCTGATAGCGTATTGTATATATGTCAAGGGTAAAAGCATACCAATTTGATGTGATTGTAATAGGCTTGATTTTGGTATTTAGCCTAATCGTATGGTGGCCAACTAGAGTGCTTCCATATCACTGGGATAGCGCAGGATTTGTAATTAATTCTGCTCGAAAACTACTTGCTAGCAATTTTTCCCCATTGATCGTCCCTGATTCTGATTTTGCCCATCCGCCTTTATTTATCGCCACTTTAGCAATGGTATGGAAACTTTTTGGTCAAAACCTGATAAGCTCTCACCTTTTGATGTTACCATCTCTCCCAATATATTTGATTTCAGTTTATTATTTGGCTAAAAGACTGTTCAATCGTGAAGTTGCGGTAGGCACTGCCCTTCTATGCGCAACCACGCCAGTTGTTTTAGCCGAATATGGGCTTATTTACATAGATTTGCCTATGGCAGCCCTAAATGTTTTGGGACTGGCGTTTTGGACACACAAAAAGTATGTAATAGGGACTGTAATTTTTACCCTAGCAGCATTAATAAAATTACCAGTACTCGGCATTGTAGTTGGCTTATTCTTGTGGCATACGATTAAAAAAGAATATAAGCTGCTGATATTTCTTGTAGCTCCTTTTGTTTTTGTAGGCTTATGGCTGGTATACCACCACAATATTGAGGGGTGGTGGATCGCTATTCCCAACCGGTTATCCCAAAGCCCAAATACCATTGAAACACTAATTGCATCACTTATATTTTTTACTAGTAAATTCTTTCTTGATCATGGAAGAATATATCTAACTATAAGCGGGCTGGCTGGTATTGGGTATCTTATCTTTAAAGGAAGGCAAAAAGTTGCAAACATGTATATTCTTTTTGTGCTGCTTGTATGTGGCTCTATATTATTCGTTGTATCAGGAGAATTCGGTGCACGTTATGGAATTTTTTTGTATCCGCTTTGGTACAGTATTTGTGTGTACGCTATATTCACAGTGTGTAAAATACTACATATCCAACGTTTTTTTATAGTTATCATAGGAATATTAGTTGTAGTATATATAACTAACTGGCATCCAAAAACACCTGCAAGCCGTTCGTATGAATTTAGACCATCAGAAAATTTTGCCTACCGTGACATGATAGAAATCGGTATGCAAATGAGTACGTTTGCCCAGAAGCAGTTTCCTAAAGCTGTTTACTATGGAGGTTTCCCTGAAGTGTACCAGCTGACCCAGCCATACCAAGGGTATGTTCGCAGTCCTCTTACATTTTATCAATGTCAAAATTTTTCCCTAGATCCCGCTTTGCAACAAATTATCATTTTTCATCCTTACTCTCCAAGCCAATTGGCATGCAATTCCTGGCTTGCACGGCTTTTTGTTATACCCTTAGCCCGCTTTGAACAAAATGGTAAGTGGACTGAGCTTCTGCTGGTAAATGCTACCGAGTCTGCTAAGATAAATACTACTCTGCCTCCAAAGCTATGAAATCAATCCCAGTTTCTGTCGGAATTTTTGCATACAACGAAGAAAGCGCCATCAAAAAGTCAATTGATTCAGTACTGAAACAAAAAACTGATGTGGCAGTCATTAAAGAAATTGTTGTTGTCTCATCGGGTAGCTGGGACAAAACCAACAGCATTGTCCGCACATACGTAAAACGGGACAAACGGATTAAACTGATCGAACAATTTAGCCGCCAGGGGAAATCAGATGCAATCAATGAGTTTTTAACTAAATCCTTGGGAAGCGTGATGATCGTAACCGGTGCAGATATCCGTCTTCATACGCGCGCAGTGGAGGAAATTACACTACCTTTTCTTGACGAGCGCGTAGGTATGGTTGGAGCTCATCCAGTACCTACAAACATTTCCCAGAGCACAATAGGTAAAGAGATTGAATTAATGTGGAAGTTACACCATATCGTATCCATGCAAAAACCTAAATGCGGAGAAACAGTTGCATTTAGAAAGGTTATCCGAGCTATACCTAAGCAGTCTGCTGTAGATGAAGCAACTATAGAAGTCCTATTAAAGCTAATTGGCTATAAAGTAATATATGCCCCACGGGCAATTGTATATAACAAAATTCCGCATAATCTCTCAGATTTTCTGACTCAAAGACGTCGAGTCTATGCCGGACACAAATGGATCATACAAAAATATAATTACCAAGTTTCTACCATGAAAGTATCAAATGATTTCTCGGCTGTTTTAGAACATTTAGGATCACACCCAACAGATATCTGGCCAATGATCAGGCTTACAGTTTATGAGCTACTAGGGAGAGGATTGGGATGGTTTGATTATTTCATATTGAATAAAAACCCATATGTGTGGAAAATGGTAAAACGATAAATAAAACTATTACATCCTATGAAAGTTATTATTTTGTGTGGCGGCATCGGCACACGCATGAAGGAAGAAACCGAGTTTAAACCAAAACCCATGGTTACTGTGGGTAATAAACCAATACTTTGGCATATCATGAAGCTGTATGCACACTGGGGATTTAACGAATTTATCCTGGCTTTGGGTTATAAGTCTGAATATATTAAAGATTATTTTCTCGACCAAAAAGCATTCATTCATGACTTTACCCTTAATACTAAAACATTTAAAAAAACCTTCCATTTGGAAAATCAGCAAAATAATGATGATTTTACGATAACATTTGTGGATACCGGCCAGGAAACACTCATTGGAGAACGTATTTTACGCTGCAGCAACTATATTCCAGATTCAGATAGAGAGTTTATGGTAACGTATGGCGATGGTGTATCTGATATCAATATCCCAACACTACTTAAGTTCCACCACAAACAGAAGACGATCGGAACGATAACCGGAGTTCATCCTCACTCAAAATATGGACTTATGAAAGTAAATAAAGATAATTTAATATCAAAATTTGTAGAAAAACCTAGACTAACAGATTGGGTGAATGGTGGATTTATGATATTTAATAGACAATTTTTTAAATACCTTAGACCCAACGAAATGGAACACCCCGGATTACAGCGCCTATCAGCACAAAAACAACTATCAATGTATAAACACGATGGATTCTGGTATGCAATCGATACCTACCGTGAATACGAGGAATTAAATAAAATATGGACATCCGGAGATGCACCCTGGAAATTATGGTAATAAAAAAAGTACTAGTTACAGGTCATAATGGCTATATTGGAATGGTTCTTACTGAACTACTTACTTCTCAAGGATTTGAGGTAATCGGATGGGACACTGATTTTTACGTATCGACTGCTTTTAACTTGCCCAGCAAGCAAATCAATGGAGAAAAACTTGATGTCCGTAATATTTCACAAGCGTCGCTGCAAGGAGTTGATGCAATCATCCACTTAGCTGCCCTTTCCAATGATCCAATGGGAGATTTAAACCCAAGCCTAACCGAACAGATAAACTATCAGGCAACAGTCAGGCTTGCCCAAATGGCGAAAGCATCAGGTGTTAAGCGTTTTATTTTTTCATCATCTTGCAGCATATATGGTATCGCATCTTCTGGAATCGTAACAGAAACATCACCAGTTAATCCTCTGACATCGTACGCAACATCTAAGATACGTTGTGAGCAAGATCTTATCAAACTGCATGATGCTTCATTCTGTGTCTGCCTGCTGCGTAACTCAACTGTATACGGTTTTTCACCTGCTTTTAGAGACGATTTGGTGGTAAACAATCTCACTGCATGCGGGATGACAACTAACGAAATACGTATCTTAAGTGATGGATCGCCTTGGCGGCCTTTGATAGATGTTCGCGACTTAGCTTTTATTATGTCGCTATTTTTACATGCTGATATTGAAACGGTAAACGGTGAAGTAATTAACATTGGTTTTAATACAAGTAATTATCAAGTAAAAGAGCTCGCCCAAGCAGTAGCTGAAGTTCTCCCAGGATGTGCAGTTATTATTACTGGCGAACACGGAGCTGATAGTCGTAGCTATAAGGTAAATTTTGATAAATTTAATCATATATTCCCAAATAGTACGCCACAGTGGCCTCTGCTTAGGTCAATTGCAGACTTGGTCAAGCAGCTCAAAACTCACAAATATACGAAACAGGATTTTGAAACAAAAAAATTTGCCCGGATAACACAACTAAAAAAACTATTATCAGAACATAAAATTAACGACGAGCTACTATGGCAAAACTAAACCTACCAAAATTTATACCAGGTCAAACCTACATCCCTTCCGCGGGTAAAGTGTTTGATAAAGATGAGATTGTAAATGCTACAAAAGTCGCTACTGACGGCTGGTGGACTGAGGGTGAATTTGCAAAGCAATTTGAAAAGGATTTTGCTGCATTCCTTGGATTGCCATTTGTGACACTGGTTAATTCAGGTTCTTCAGCTAACTTACTTGCCCTAGCCTCTCTAACATCTTCTGCGTTTGGGGAGCGTAGCCTGCAGAAAGGGGATGAGTTTATCGCTACGCCGGTAGCCTTTCCTACAACAGTAAATCCTGGAATTTTATACGGGTTAAAACCAATATTTATCGATGCAGAGCTTGATACGTTTAACATTGATGCTTACAAGATCGAAAAGGCAATTACAAAAAAAACTAAGCTCATCATGCTCGCTCATACACTAGGCAAGCCCTTTAACTTACATATCATTACAAAAATCTGCAAAAAGTATAACTTGTGGCTGATTGAAGATTGCTGTGATGCACTTGGATCAAGGTACAATGGCAAACTGGTGAGTACCTTTGGAGACTTAGCGACTTTCAGTTTTTATCCAGCACACCATATCACCATGGCTGAAGGCGGCGCTGTAGTTACTAAAAATCCACTCATCCATAAAAGCTTGCGTCAATTTCGTGACTGGGGGCGCGATTGTTGGTGTGATACCGGCAAAGACAATACCTGCAAAAGACGTTTTGCCTGGCAAATGGGAACCCTGCCGTTTGGCTATGACCACAAATTTACGTACAGCCAGATTGGATATAACTTGAAGTTGACTGATTTCCAGGCAGCAATTGGAGTAGCACAGCTTAAAAAGCTACCTTTATTTATCAAGCGCAGAAAAGAAAACTATAACGTATTGCATGATTTTTTCAGCCAGTATCCCCAATATTTTAGTTTGACAAAACTCTCAGCCGAAGAAGACCCGTCTTGGTTTGGTATTCCTATACTAGTTAATCCTGATGCACCATTTACTAGGAACCAATTAACTGAATTTCTCGAAGAACATAAAATAGCTAGCCGTAACATTTTTTCAGGCAATCTACTTAGACATCCAGCTTATGAGCATATCAAATATAGAAAAATTGGAGAAATGCACAGTGCAGACCTGATCATGAACCGGGCATTCTGGCTTGGTGTATTCCCTGGAATTGACAAACCTAGACTCGCTTATATTAAACAAACTATAAAATCGTTCTTAAAAAACCTACCACACAGATAGTATGCATATTCTTGTAACTGGAGGAACAGGTTTTATCGGCAGCCATCTTATCCCGGCTTTATTATCAGAAGGACACAACGTATATATCCTCAAGCGTCAGTCTTCTGATACCACAAGACTAACTCCCTGGTTAAAACAGATTATGTTTGTAAACTGTGATACCTGGCAGCATATTGAAGAATTGTTTAATACACACCATATTGACGGCATTATTCATCTAGCTACAACATATATTAAACAGACAAACCGCACTTCCGATATATCAGCCATGACCAAGACAAACATCGATTTTCCTGCCCAACTACTGCAGCTGGCACACAACCATCAAATAAAATTTTTTATCAATACCGGCACATGCTTTGAATACCAAACCTCAAACAAGCCAGTATCCGAAGAGAGTCCAATCAATCCCTACAACTATTACGCTGCAACAAAACTAAGTTTTGAGACAATCCTTAGGTACTTTGCTGAATCAGATAGAATGAAAGCCCTCACTTTACGGCTATTTTATCCTTATGGACCCAGGGATCATGATAAATTAATACCGTTTTTATTGGATTCGATTTTTCAAGGCAGATCTCTGGAATTAACTAAAGGAGCCCAACAAATACCATATACCTATGCTTCTGATATTGTAGATGCATTTATTAAATCCATTAGATACATAACTTCCCCGGAGTATGATCGGTACACTGTATTTAATATTGGCACATCGAATCCAACCACAATAAAATCAATCATCGATACGCTTTCAAACATTGCAGGCAAACCATTACCAGTTCAATTTACCAAACCGTACGCAGTAAATGAAATCATGTACATGGCATGTGATTACAGCAAGGCAAAGAAACTATTAGGCTGGGAACCAAAAGTTAATCTAGCAGAAGGCTTACAAAAAACGTATGATGAGTATCAAAAAGAACACTCATAAATTTTCCATTTAATAGAAACAGCTACTGAATGAATTAAATGAAAATTCACACAATATGATTGATGGAGTCATTATAACCCCTCTAAAACGTATACCTGATGAACGAGGTACGATTTATCACATGCTACGCAGCGATGCTCCCCATTTTAAACAGTTTGGAGAGGTGTACTTTACAAGCGCATATCCTGGTGTTATTAAAGGCTGGCACAAACATACTAAAATGACGCTCAACTATGCAGTCCCCTTGGGGATGATAAAACTTGTACTCTATGATGATCGACCACAGTCATCAACATATAAAGAATTACAAGAACTTTTTATTGGTGAAGATAACTACTGCCTTGTCACGATTCCTCCCATGGTATGGAACGGCTTTAAATGTATTGGTTCTAAACCCGTACTTCTCTCCAACTGCTCTACTCATGCATTTGAAGATGGAGAAATGCAGCGGATGGATCCTCTAAAAAATGATCTTATCCCATATAGTTGGGATTTAGTTCATAAGTAGGCTTATGCAATATCCAAAAATTGGCGTTATTCTCTTAAATCACAACAACTTTCATCACACCAAAGAATGCATCAAGTCTTTGGATGAAACACAGTATCCGGAACTATACATATATATTGTAGACAATGATTCTGATGACAAATACATACCTGAGCTACTTGAGTTTGCCAAACTTCACTCAAAGGTTAAGCTCGATCTCTTAGATGACAGTTACGGTTTTACCAAAGGGAATAACATAGGTCTTACACACGCTCGTACTGATGGCATGGATTACCTTTGGATCCTGGGAAACGATACGGTAGTTGCCAAAGATACGCCACAGCTTTTGCTCAAAGCATTTACAAGCTTTAAATTAAATCCAAAAACAGACAATTTAAGTAGCATCATTGCATTCTATGATGTGGACCGGGTTTGGTATAACGGATTGTATGATTTACCACTTGTAAATTTCCCAAAAAGTATTGATAAAGGTAAGCTAACTTCTCAAGCAAATCAGGATGGCTTGGTAATTAACAAGGTAAGGTACGGTAATGGAAGCTGCTACTTTTTTTCAAAAGAATTTTTAGATCACCATGGATATATGGATGAGGATTACTATTTCTACTACGATGATCTAGCATTTACCAAAGATGCCAACAATTATGTCCTCCAAAAAGCACTGATTAGGCACAAAGTTTCAGCTACTTTGGGTGTGCCAGGGAAAAGCACCTTTACTCCATTTCAGGCCTACTGGAGTGGACGAAATGGTATCGTCTTTTACTTTAAAGATAAAAAAATTAACATTGTTGAGAAGTTGTTTTACCTAAGCTTCACTATCTGGGCAAGCGCTGCCATGTACATCCGGTCATGGAATACACTTATTGAATATCTTAAAGGCATAGGCAGTGGTCTTTCTTACGTTTACACAGGCAAAAACCATCCCTATTGCACGCGTAATCCAAGACATCTTAAAATTCAACCAAAATATGTACAGTAACCACACATTAGTATGAAGGTTCTTTTCCTCTTTGAGTCAATTTTACCCAAAACCTACCATAGCCAGACCATTGCCCCAGGAGAATTACGAGTCATTGCAGCCCAACCTACAGTCGATCATGTGTATGCTATGGGACGTGCTGGGAAAAGCTTTTATGACATTGATCCTAAATCAATTAAAAAGACAAAACTTGAAGACAAAATCTCAATTGTCCCAATTTCTGGGTTTAGTAGTTCTAAATGGTACTATGTAACAGGCATAATTTTATTTGTCCATGCATTACTTTTCCTAAAAAAACACAAAATTGATCTTATTCATGCAGAATCTCCCCATATTAGCGGGCCATTTGCAATATTACTTGGGAAACTATGTAAAGTCCCTGTATGTATTGAATATCGGGCATCTTATGATGAAATCATCCCTTACCGCATACCCTGGATACCTTATGAATTGAAGCTTAGATTATATGTACTTTTAGAAAAGTGGGTATTTTCTCGTTGTGCAGCAGTGTTAGCAAATAGTAAAACGTATGAAATAAAATTAAAAAAGTTGTACCCATACATCAATATTTGCAACTATACATCAGGTGTGCGATTACCTGATGTGCATAAGAAAAAAGGGAATTCTAGTCTTACTATCGGCTTTATCGGTAGATTATACCCAGATAAAGGTCCTCTCTATGCACTCAAAGCAATACATAGCATCAAGTCAACTATGAGAAAAACGGGGGCAAAATTTCTTGTTGCAGGCGAAGGTCCATTGGAGTCTGAAATTAAAACATATATTCAACAGCATTCCTTATCAGATATTGTCGATATACTGGGTACTCAAGATAGGTGGAAGTTCCTCTTAAAATGTGACCTATTAGTCAATACAACTATCGTTAAGGCTGCACTTGAAATGGTTATTGCCGAAGCTGCTGCCGTACAAATACCATGTGTCAGTTTTGGAGATAGCACATATCCGGAAACGGTTATTGATCAGGTTACGGGATATAAGGTTAAGAACAAAGACTTTGTAGAGCTTGGAAATATGGTAAAAAAACTCATATATAACCATGATTTACGGCATAAAATGGGTAGAGCCGCTTATCAGCACTATAAAAATAATTACACCTATGAGCAGCAAGTAGAAAAACTGTCTAAGGTTTACTCCCAGTTTTTGTAGGCATTTTAAAAAATGGAACTGTTATATGTATAAATTATACCCATCTGATTCATTTTTAGTTAATTAAATCAATAAATTACATTAATCACTATCTAAATAAATAATACTCTGGCAATTTTGAAATCTTTGTAGTTAACAAAATATATTCTTGCATTTTTTTTATCAACCTATAGAATACGACTGTAACCAAGCACACATTCCAAACGTATCTTGGTTGTTTTATTTGTGCCGCACGGGCGGTATAATGCATACGTAATAAAGACATACAATAGCTATGGGATTGGCAATATCAATAGCCGCAGAACCAGTCTTTCATATTGGGGAATTCGCAATCACCAATTCTTTGCTCACCACTTTTATAGTCCTTTTCCTTCTCATCGGTATCGCACTTATGTTCAAATCTAAACCGATGCAGGAGGTGCCACATGGGCGCAGTTTACAAAATGTGCTAGAGATGATAATCGATGGCTTGCATGGATTCTTTGCATCCGTAGTTGGTGAGAAAAAAGCCCGCAAATTTTTCCCTTTTTTAACAACTCTATTTGTATTTATTCTGCTTTCAAATTGGTCAGGTCTTATCCCTGGTGTGGGGCCCATTGGAATATGGGAAGAACATGGAGGAGAGACAGTTTTAGTGCCTTTGTTCAGAGCTCCAACAGCAGATCTAAATACAACCATTGCTTTAGCTTTACTTGGAGTTGCGTTTATTCAATTCCAAGGACTTAGCCACTTATCACTTGGGTACCTGAAAAAGTTTTTTAACTTTAGCAACCCTATATACACGTTTGTTGGCTTTTTAGAGATCATTTCTGAGATCAGCAAGATTATCTCATTTGCATTCCGTTTATTTGGAAACATTTTTGCAGGTGAAGTTTTACTAGCTGTGATGGCATTCCTACTTCCACTATTTGCTCCTCTTCCCTTTTTGGGATTGGAGATTTTTGTAGGCGTGATCCAATCACTGGTTTTTGTGATGTTAACCTTGGTCTTTACTGCCGGTGCAACCAGCTCGCATCACTAATTTTATAAACTCTTAGTCTCTTTAAAGGAGGAAATATGGCAGACATCGTTTCTAATGTAGAAGGCATAAAAGCCTTAGCAGTAGGCTTGACCATAGCTATTGGTGGTATTGGTCCAGCTCTTGGTATCGGTAACATTGTAGGTAAGGCTATGGATTCCATTGGCCGCAACCCTGAAGCAGCCGATAAAATCCAGACATCCATGATCTTGGGTGTGGCATTTGCTGAAGCTATCGCAATCTATGCCTTAGTTACTGCTTTGATCATTAAATTTACCTAAAAACTCGAACTGGAAATTGGAATTTCACATTCTAGATTCTAAGTTCTAGGTTCTAAGTTCTAAACGTATGACTGAGTCAACCAATGTATTTGGCTCACTAGGCATTAATGCCGTGAACCTCATTTGGCAGATCATCAATTTCAGCATTCTTATGTTTGTGCTAAGTAAGGTGCTGTACAAACCCATCCTAAAAAAACTGGATGAACGCAGCAAGCTGATTAAAGATGGCATCAAAGCTGCTGAAGATAACCTCAAAAAGCAGCAGGAAGCAGAAACAGAGCGCGAAAAGCTGTTGCAGGCTGCGCGTAAAGATGTTGAAAAGCTTATTGAAAAAGCCAAAAAAGATGCAGCCACAACCAAAGAGGAAATCCTTGATCAAGCAAAGGCAGAAGCTTCCAAACTCATGGAGCGCCAAAGTAAGGAAATTGATGACAAGTTAGCCACTCAGGAAAAATCTCTCCAAGGTAAAGTGGCAGAGCTATCTGTTTCAGTTGCACGTAAAGTGCTGGAATCATATCTTGATGAAGCCAAACAAAAAGAGCTGATTGAAAAGCAGCTAACTCATATAGCAAAAACCAAGGTAAGTTAACTATTGCATACAGAATTACAAATTTAAGATACCGCTATGTCAGATAAAAAAAAGGCTAAACAAGTTGTAAGTTTAATTACAGAATATCTCGAACAAAACGGTGATATGGATGAACTACGGGCTATTGTAGACGAATTTGATTCCGTGCTTGAGCAGGAAGAAAAGCTAAACACAGCAGTCATTACAACCGCGTTTAAGATAGATACACAGCTGCAGGAACGGGTAGAAAAGATTTTAACTGACATGTTTGGAAGTAATCTTGAATTTGAGTATGTTGTAAATCCTAATGTATTGGGTGGTATGAAAGTCAAGATTTATGATCAAGTGATTGATTTAACGCTTGATTCCACCTTAAACAATATTAGTCAAACATTAAAACAATAATATGACACCACAAGCACGCCAAACCACTGTCGATCTAGCTGATTTTTTGAAAAAACGGATATCTGAATATGAACAAAAGACGACTGTTTCCAATGTTGGTGAGATTCAGGAAATTGGTGATGGCGTGGCAATTGTTGATGGTTTATCAGAAGTCATGTTTGGTGAGATTTTGGAGTTTCCTGGTAATACCTTCGGTTTAGCCCTAAACCTTCGCAAGGATTCTGTAGGGGCAGTCATCTTGGGTCCTTTTTCACACATCAAATCAGGAGATACCGTCAAATCAACGGGCAAGATTCTGGAGATCGGCGTTTCTGAGGACATGATCGGGCGTGTCGTAAACCCTCTGGGACAACCACTGGATGGCAAGGGTGCAATCAAAATTAAAAAATACATGCGTCTTGATAAAGTTGCTTCTGGAATCATTACCCGCCAGTCAGTTAATCAACCTGTACAAACAGGAATTAAAGCAATCGATGGTCTTATCCCTGTTGGACGAGGTCAGCGCGAACTAATCATTGGAGATCGAGGTACCGGTAAATCATCAATTGCCTTAACTACCATTCTTAACCAAAAAGGTGAAAATCTGACCTGTATCTACGTTGCAATCGGACAGAAAGAATCATTTGTAGCCCAACTCAAGGCAACCTTAGAGAAATATGGCGCGATGGAATACAGCATCATTGTTGATGCCTCAGCCTCTACTTCACCAGCTTTACAGTACCTTGCACCTATGGCTGGTGCTGCTATCGGAGAATACTTTTCAGAATCAGGTCAGGATGCGTTAGTTGTGTTTGATGACTTGACTAAACATGCCTGGGCATACCGCGAATTATCATTACTATTACGCAGACCAACCGGCCGCGAGGCATATCCGGGAGATATTTTTTATCTCCACTCAGCGCTTCTTGAACGAGCAGCTAAGTACAATAAAGATTTTGGTGGTGGATCACTTACAGCTTTACCAATCATTGAAACCCAGCAGGGTGATGTGTCAGCGTATATTCCTACTAATGTAATTTCAATTACAGATGGGCAAATTTATCTCGAAACTGATCTGTTTAATGCCGGACAAAAACCCGCTATCAACGTAGGTGCATCAGTGTCCCGTGTCGGAGGGTCTGCTCAGACCAAGATCATCAAGCAAGTTGCAGGACGCCTAAGGCTGGATCTTGCCCAATACCGCGAATTGGCTGCGTTTGCCCAGTTTGCTTCCGATCTTGATGAAGCTACCAGACGCCAGATCGAACGGGGTAAACGTTCAATGTTATTGCTCCGCCAGGGTTGGGACCAACCCATGTCAATGGCACATCAAGTGCTTGTATTCTGGGCAGTAACACATGGTTATGTAGATAAAATCAAGGAGTCTGATATTAAAACGTATGAAAAAGGACTTATTGAGTTATTCGAACGTTCCCATAAAGAAATTCTAAAAAAAATCGTTGATGAGAAAAAAATGGATGAGAAATTGGAAGAAAAGATCAAAGAAGGTGTAGAAACATTCAGTAATGACTTTTTATCAAGATATTCAACAGATAGCGAAACAAAATAAGAGTAGTTAGTTGATGAAGTTATTACTAACTACCAACTACTAACTACCAACTAGAGCATTGGCTTCATCACGCAAAATACTCTCCCGTATCAAATCTGCCAAAAACATTGCGCAAATCACAAAAGCAATGCAGATGGTTTCAGCCTCAAAAATGAAAAAGGCTCAGGATTTGGCACTCAACGGTGAACCCTACAGCAAGGAAATGCGCAGAATTCTTATTTCTCTATTATCTACTGCAACGAAATTCTCCCATCACTTACTACAAACCAAAACTGGTACTAATAAGAGTCTTTGTCTCTTTGTGACAACGAACAAAGGTCTGTGTGGAGGTTTAAATACTAACCACTTCCGTGAAATCATGCGCTGGTACCGACAAAATCCAAATACTGATTTTGTGACTATCGGAAAAAGAGGCCGTATGTTTTTAGCAAGCCTTGGTGCTAACATCGTTGCAGATTTCTCCGATCTGACAGAAACAATTGAGTTTACAGACGCTATCCCTATTGCCCAACTCATATTAGGCGAGTTTGAAAAAGGTAATTATAGGAAAATATATTTTAGTTACAATCAGTTTATATCAACTCTTTCCCAGAAACCGATCAGATTTCAGCTTTTACCAATTGATGTAAACGAACTGAAGGATTCACTTGGTTTACTGGAAGAGCTGACCGAAGAAGAAACCAAAAAGTTTGAACCCAAAGAGTACGTAATAGAACCAAACCAGAAGCAAATAATCGATTGGCTTTTGCCCTATTTTGTCGAGCTGCAGCTGTACCACTTTTTGCTGGAAAATAAAGCCTCTGAGCACTCTGCCCGGATGGTAGCTATGAAAAATGCCAGCGAGAATGCTAAAGAAGTTCAAAACCAGTTACGGCTTATATACAACCGGATGAGACAGCAGCAAGTCACATTCGAGTTGGCAGACATTATCACTGCCAGCATGGCAGTATAAACAAGTAACTAATAACATAAACATAATTGCTATATAACTCAATCGTTATATTGCTAAGTTGCATTTGAAAGGACATATATGAACCAAGGTAAAGTCACACAAATTATTGGTCCGGTGTTGGACCTGCAATTTAATAAAGGCGAAGTACCTGCGATCTACAATGCAGTCATTGTTGAAGTTTCAGATGGAAATTCAATTACTGCTGAAGTTGAACAAATTCTTTCAGATACTGAAGTAAGAGCAGTTGCTATGGAAACCACTCAAGGTATCAGGCGTGGTGCCATAGCTACTGATACTGGCAAACCCATTTCAGTGCCGGTTGGAGAGGGTTCTTTGGGACGTATTTTTAATGTGCTTGGAAAAACAGTTGATAATAAGGGTGAGGTTAAGACAAAAGAATACTGGCCAATACACAGGTCTGCACCTGCCCTCGTTGATCAGCAAGCATCTGCAACCATGCTAGAAACTGGCATCAAAGTCATTGACCTTATCGCTCCCTTTGCTAAAGGAGGAAAAGTGGCAGCTTTTGGAGGTGCAGGTGTAGGTAAGACAGTGGTCATGCAGGAGCTGATCCGTAATATTGCCATGGAACACTCCGGTCACTCGGTTTTTGCCGGTGTAGGAGAGAGAACCCGCGAAGGTAATGATTTATACGTAGAGATGAAAGAGTCCGGAGTCTTGCCATACACTGTCATGGTCTATGGACAGATGAATGAACCTCCTGGAGCTCGGCTACGTGTAGCTTTGACAGGTCTGACATTCGCTGAATATTTTAGGGACGAAAAGAAAGAAGATGTGCTATTGTTTGTAGATAACATTTTCCGTTTCTCACAAGCAGGTTCTGAGGTGTCGGCTCTTCTGGGTCGCATCCCCTCAGCAGTAGGATATCAGCCGACCCTGGCATCAGAAATGGGCGCACTTCAGGAACGGATTACGTCTACAAAAAATGGTTCTATTACCTCATTCCAAGCAGTATATGTTCCTGCTGATGACTACTCAGATCCCGCACCAGCAACAACCTTTGCACATCTTAACTCGACAATTGTGTTAGACCGTGCTCTTGCTGATCAAGCCTTGTACCCTGCCGTTGATCCCCTAGCTTCTGGCTCATCAGTTCTGACACCCGAAAGTGTGGGTGAAGATCACTTTAGAGTAGCCAAAGAAGTGCAACGGGTTTTGCAACGCTACAAAGAGCTGCAAGATATTATTGCAATTTTGGGTATTGATGAGCTATCTGATGAGGATAAGCTGGCAGTTTCAAGAGCTCGAAAGATCCAGAGATTTTTGACCCAGCCGTTTTATGTAGGTGAACAGTTTACGGGTATTCCAGGAAAATACGTCAAGATCGAAGAAACAGTCAGAGGATTTGATGAGATCTTACAAGGTAAGCACGACAGCTTACCTGAGCAGGCATTTTATATGGTCGGCACGATTGAAGAAGCTGTTGAAAAAGCAAAAACATTATAGAATAAATTGTGATTATATAACTGGTTTTATTACCATCAAACCAGATAGTTATTACGAAACGCAAAAAATTTATGGATAGTAGCCTTTCAGTCCGGATTCTAACCCCAACTGGTACTTTAGCTACATTAGAAAATGTAGATGTGGTTGTGGCAAATACCATGAGTGGTCAAATCGCCGTCCTACCCAACCATATTCCCCTTTTTAGCCGCCTGGATCATGGTGAATTGAAAATAAAATCTGAAGGTAAAGCGCAGTTCTTTACTCTCTACGAAGGTTTTATCAATGTCGCCCCTAATAACACCGTGACAATAATGGCTGATACGGCCAAACGCAGTGAAGAACTGAATATTGATGCTATACGCAAAGCCAAAGAGGATGCAGAAAAAGCTTTGGAAGAAAAAGAACGCTTATCGGCAACAGAAATCCTCAAAGCTGAAACAGCCATGCGTAGGGCAATCATGGAATTACGGGTTGCAGAAAAACGGCTTAAAAGAGGATTGTAACTAAGTTCCGCTTTGAATTATAAAAAAGCCCCGCAATTGCAGGGCTTTTACTTTATTTTATTAAGTTTTTTAAAATCTGGTTGGATCGACAGTTTCTTTTGGAACAGGTTTCTGGGATGGTACAAATGATGACTTTGGCCTCTTATTAATACTGTTTTTTAACTGTTCTAATCGAGCTTTAACTTCTTCTGGAGTTGGAGTACCAACAGGTGCACCAATTGGCTGTATTGGATCTAACCAGTAGGTTTCAGCTTCTTTTTTGGGGATATAAACACTAGTCATAATATACGCAGCTGCCAATATTACAGACATTAAAGCGATGACAATTGGAAGTTGATGTATAGATACAAGAAAGAAGTTTGGTTTAGATTTTACTTTTGTTTGAGCTATTTTATTGGTAACCGATTTTGAATTTTTAGTTGAAGTCTTCTTCATAGTACAGTAAAAATATATAACTATAATAGTTATAGCTGATATACAAACGGCCGTCAAATAGGATCTTTGGCATCTTCTTCCCCATAAATTGGAAAAATGGAAAACAACAGAACTATCCCTAGCATGATTAGCCATACCCAGTTGCAAAATACCGATGCTTCAAACATAGACTTGCCTATATAGTAGTTATGCACCAGATGATGATATACAAAAAAGAAGATCCCGATACCAGCCTGCAGCACAACATATTTTACCTTTGAATGTTTTTTGGGAGTCCTGGCCAAAAGAAAGAGAAAATAGCTGCTTACAATTTGTCCTACTACAAACAGCCACCAGGGACATAGACAATGGCACTCGTTTTGTTTGGTAATCAGCGTTTCCAGCCTGCTGGACAGCCCACACCAAGGATATGGTAAGGAAATTAAGATAAGTAAAGATACTACCAAAAAGGCAGTAACGGAAAGAAGGTTATGTTTACTATTTCTCATATTCCTCCCTGAATACAAACCTAAACACCGTAGCTAAAATAATTGAGGTCACCGGATACAAAAGCCAAGCCCAGTCGCAGAATCTGCTCTCTGTATATCCTCTGTTGATAAACCATGGATGACCCAGCCAGTGTGCTAGGACAGCCAGCACTGTCACTGCCAGGATATAGACCGGCCAGTTGCCGGTATCTCCTCCAATAATACGGTGCATAAAGTAGCGCATCAGGACTAAAACCTGCAGCATAAGCACGATCCACCATAAAGGCTCTACTTTCGGACAGCAATTCTGGTCAGACTCTCCTTTGACCTCGCCCTCTGTTCCTCTTATTTCCGGCAACGGATAAAAAGGCTCCAGAATATCGTTGGCGTTTTGAGTGAGTCTGGCAAAAACTGTTTGAGCCCCCAAAATGAGAGGATTGGCGGTTTGAGTCTGAGTTGTACCAGTGCCTCCACCAGTTCCTCCTCCACCCCCATCTCCGGATGGAGTGCTGGTAGAAGTAGGTGTACTCGTAGGACCAAAGGAGGGGATGGGGGATGGTGTGGGGGTTGGAGAAAAAGGATTACCGCACTCAAATGTCAGATCAAAATCAAAGCTGGTTTTTGACTTCTGATATTCGTTACCGACTTTGGGATCTACAGTGATAATCCAATCGTAAACGTTGCTTTGTCCTGATGTAATAGACCCCAAAAGCAAAACGCCGACTCCATAAAGATCAAGCAGCGTTTTATCTTTTTCCGCATAACCAGTACTTGAGAAACTGCCAAAGTACTCACGTACTCCATCTTTGATAACCATATCCATCACTTCATCCAAACTATACTCAGGCAAAGTGATAGGATTTTTAACTAACATATACAAGTTGCATATCTCATCGCTTTTATTATCGACTGTGATCTTTCGGGAAATTGTGTCCCCGGGCTTGATATCGTAGTTGGGAAATTCATACTCGGCAAACAGAGCAGCCTGCCCGCCAGGTACAGTTTCGCAGCTTTGGTTATCACAGGTAATATTGAGATCCCCAGCAAAAACCGGTTGACTAAACAGTAAAAATGAGATTATGATCAGCAAAATCTTTTTCATACGTTTTACTTTTTTTCTTACTTCCTACTACCACCCCCCCCTACTTCCTATTACCTAATTCCCTAATCTACAACTTACAACTCCCCCCCTACTTCCATCCGTACTCAACAGTGCTTGTCCCCAATGTTGTGTCGCCTTCAAAATATTCCAACTGGATTTGCATATCTTTAATGCCAGTGTGCGGCACACAGACTTCACCCAAGCTTGAGCAAGTACCCATATAAAAAGGATTTAGAATCAGCAGATCTTCATCAGATGATTTACTTTTTTGACCCTCAATGGCTTCTTCGATGTAGGTTCCACTGTAGAGATGCGAATAAGTAATCAGGTATTTGACCAGATCAAAACCGGTAGCGTTTGAAAAGCTGATTAACAAGTTATTGCCTTCCTGGTTGAGATTGACTTGGATGTGGCTGTGCGGGTTCGTACCCGGATTGGGGATGTCTAAAACCACCCAATCACTTGGCTGGTCACTGTCCATACCTGCAGTTTGCCTGGCAATGGACTTGCCCTCAGTAGCATTGGCTATCCAACTGGGATAGGTATCATCATAGCCCTTCTCCCAGGCTACAAAATCAATGGTGTTGCCCTGAGGATCTTTCAGTGTCAGCTGATCTCCATCATTATTTAACCATGGCAACTTTCCGCCAAGATTCTCAGTTGCAGCTCCATACGTATTCCAGTATTTGGTCCAGGTAGTATTATCATGAGCTATGACTGCAAAACCATGGGCAGGAATTATTGTCGAATTTGCAGTAATTTCTTCATATCCTGCGTTATCATAGAGCTTCCAGCCTTTGAGCGGTACAGCAAAATCATTGGGATTGTAGAGTTCTACCCACTCGTTACTGTTTTCATCTCCTTTGTAATCTTGATCTTTTGGATCGCTGATATCAGCCACATCGTAATATACCTCGTTGATAACAATCTTTACAGTCTGGGGGACCGGAGGCACTTCCACATTTCCAAAATCATTATTCTCATAAATTGCCGCTGAGTTAAAGGCATAAAAACCCTTGATTGGGAAGGTTTGTGTCCAGCCTGCCTGCTGGACTTCACCTACAATGAAATCACCGGAAATACTGCTAAGGTCAATTTCATAGTTTCCGCTGCTATCAGTCACATCTTGAGCTGTTGTTTCAAATATAGTGACAGTTATCTGGCCGCTGTTTTCCGTCAAAACCTGGTCATTGATATCAAATGTCAGCTTATTACCACCACCCACAACAGATACCCAGTACTCATGGTCTACCTGATAACTGCCCCACTCCGGAGTTTTTCCATCTATCTGTAGATCAAGGAATGCTGTACCGTTACCTTCATAGCCTTTGACAGTGTCAGTCCAATCTTTATACGGATCTTTACTGGCATATTTGGCATCTGATCTGATATCCGTGCTCGCCTGGATAAAGCCGGCTGCTCGTATAACGTAGGTTTTGCCTGTTTCCAGGACTTTGCTTTCACTGGCCGTTCCGTCTGATTTGACTCCAAACTGATCAAACTGCTTGCCGGCAAATATGGTCCAATCAGCCAGACCCGCTTCCCCATCATCCTTCACTCCATCTTTATCCGTATCATTCCATTTCATACCCGAGACCTTTGCCCAGCTGCCGGTTGAGACTGAAGTTACCAAACTTTCTTCGTCCCAAAAACCGTTCTGCCAATCCATATTGGTCTGAACAGCTTCAGCGGTAAGCTTGAAATCACAAGTCTGACTACCCAGACTCGGATCAGCATTTGCTGGCAAGCTAACTTCATACTTATACCAATGCTCATTCTCCAGATAATCAGTGTTGGGTACATAAAAGTAACTGTTTGGTATCAGCATATCAGGATCTGTTCCGGCTTCATTGACTGCAAAAGAGCTCAATGAGCCTGTATACATCTGGTCAGCAAGTAGATTATCGGGAGAGCTGTAGTGTAATCTCCAAACTGTAAGCGTCAGATTGTTACATAGCTCAACAGACGGATCTAAATCTGTAATACCCAGCTTATACTTAAATGACAATCCATCCAGATTGGAAACTTTAGCAAAAAAAGTGCTGTTACCACCTTTGATAATTGCAGTAGGATCAAATGTAGTCTGAGTACTGGTAAACCCCAAATCTAAAGAACCGGCAGCAAAGACGTTGCCATTAGAAATTTCGCTATCCCAAAAGAAGGCAAGTGAATTGGGAATACTCAGGCTTAATACCAGCAAAAGAACTGTTGCGGTTTTACAAAATGCCCGCCAAAACCTTCGCCCAGGTAATATAGACTTGAAGCTAAATTTTCTCTTTTGTCTTGGAGTTTTGCTCTTGCTGGCATAATCCAGCGAGCAGTTAATATGGTTCATGTAACCGCTTGTCATTGTGTGCCGGGTCAAGCGTCTACCGAAGGCGTGCGCCTGACCGTGTGGCAATCTTTCATTTATCTTTCAACCATCCAACCATCAATCAATCATTTTTCTTCACAAACTTCTTCCCCGTTTTCTCTACTTTTACATTCACCTCCACAGGCTCAAACTCTTCTTTTGTAGGATCGACGATCTTTTCTGTCTTCGGTTTTTTAGTAAACATCCGCTTAAGCTCTTTGCCGATATTTAAAAACTCAGAATATATTATGATCGTTGCCGGGATGATGATAAGTAAAATTAAACCCATTTGAGTTTGTGCAAAAGCCACCGCGTACCCAAGAAGCGGCAAATGAAATACCACTTTTCCAATCACCCGGCTTGAATCGATTAGTTCCATATCTGGAGAGTCATTAGCATCTCCTTTGGTTCGGTACGAAACTTTCCCCAAATCTATATCTTTAGATACCTCTACGATCCGATGGGTGACTGTTTTGGTTCTGTCTGTTTCGGCACCAAACGTAATCACATCCCCTTCTTTATATTCACTTTGGGGTACGGCAATGATCACGCTCCCCAAAGGGATTTTGGGTTCCATTGATCCTGACAAAACAGAATAGAGCTTAATTTGCAGTGGCGTATTCAGTCTGGTCAAAACCAAAGATGCTGCCATGGTGGTCAGCAGCAAGAAGAGTATCGTATAAAATATGGTAGAGATGATTTTAAATATATTCATTAACCGTTATTTATTTGCTCTAGAGCTTGTATTAATGATATGTCTTTGTTCCCTCTAAAACTAATCGGAAATGCATCATCCAAAAAAAATTCCACACCTTCCGAGGTTTGACATAATCCCAGTTTATCAGCTTGCTCCTGCGTTAAGCGCAATATCCCTGTCACTAAATGGCCGTCACCATCATAGTAAGCATACGGATTTTGGGGTAAAGGCACAGTATCTTCTGGACCTGAACTTGCACTCCCTGCTGGCAACACTTTTGTTGCTTCTGGTGATAAAGGGCTGCTCACTTAAAACGTAAATTTATTACTTCCCCAGCTGGGGAGGGGGTATTCACCGCCCTCCCCGCTTGATTATTATCAAATCTCTTGATTAGTTATATACAATCAACATACAACACCATGCTTTGTGCAGTACCACCATTTTGGACTACATAACCTGTTTCTCCTGCACTAAAAGTATAGTGAGGAAATACAGGGTAAGTGGAACCACCTATAGTTGCTCCTGTATTAGCAATACCTTGAGCTCCTATTGGCTGTGTTGCTCCTGTAACTCCCCCACCAACAGCTGTTTTACCGGTAGGACATGACCATCCCCCCCAACCTGTATCGCTAAAATTCATATTACTTGAAGTATAACGTGTAGGCGTAGGTGTAGGTGTTGGCACTGGTTTATACGTATCCTCGCATCTGAAAGCGGTATTATGTCTCTCTTGTACTGCATAGAAAGACATGGAGGCCGTCATTGAATCTGTTTGTGATTCATTATTCAATGGTGCGCCATCACAGGTAATAACACCCGAAGGTGCAATTTCCATATCACCCATACACCAGGCTATCCCAACTGAGTGCTCTTCTTCAGGTGCAAGCGGTTGAGTTCCGCTAGCCAAAAAGAAGTTTTGTAAGCTGTCAGCTAATGTCAGATGCAGTTTTTTTGGATCTGATGAAGCATCGATAAGATTCTTTAACTTTGCTCCACTCATAAAGAACATCTGATCATATTCAGCACCTGGATCCAAGACATTATCATCATTAAGATCCGGCCACCATGCTAGAGATAGATTTTTAGCAATTTCTCCATTAAATACACCAGTTGTCGTACTGCAAGATGAATCATTTGCAATTTCTGGTTCATTACAGGTAATATCATCATCTGATGTCAGCTCAATAGTAGCGCATACCCAAGCAGGGTTGCTTGTTACTTCTAGCCCTATTGAACTTTGACCATAATCACCTGGCTTAAGATCGCTGAAATTGAAGAACTTTTCAGAACTTGCTGATAAATCTTCCATTATCCAGGTAGATCCAGGCACATCTGCACCGTTATAGGTTGCTGTGCTCGAAACTTGCAGATCAATAGCTCCTGCAGTGAATGTGTTACCTTCTGATGCTTCCGTATCGCTGAAAAATGCGCGTGTGCCAAAAAAGGCTACGGCAGCTACAGCAGAAACGGTCAGTAAGCTAAATAATATTTTTTTCATACTATTCACCTCCTCTAGTGAAAAATTGGTTTATAAAGGCAGACACTAACTACTCCCCCACAATACTTCCATTTGTAGGATTGTTTGATGGGGATGGGCTGACGATCGGACGAATACAACTGAAATTGTCATTGTTCCTGGACTGTTCGACATAGAACGACAATGTTGTTTCCAGCAGATCAGTCTGAGCGGCATTATTAACGCTACCGCCATTACAAGTAAATGCTTGTCCATAGGCTGGTACGCTCATTTCACCCATACACCAGGCAATGGCTAGATATCTTGTTTCATCAGCAGGTAGTACTGTCGAAGGTTCATACAATCCTTGCGGATTGGTCAGAAAGCTAGATGCCAATACGGGAACAGATGTAATTGCTTGTTCTGAACCGTCGTATATCCCGTTACCGTCATCATGCCAGGCAAAGAAATATGTCCAGTCTTCGATCTCTCCTTTATTCGAACTATCCACTGGTTCATCAGACTGTTCAGGTTCGTTAATATCCTGATCTGATGTAGTGGTTATGGATGGATTAAGACATGCATATGAGTCATTACTGGTAACTCTTAAACTAATGACGTTGAGACCGGAATCTCCAGGCTTGATATCATCAAAGTTATAGAAGATATCACCCTCGACAAGATCCTTTGACTGCCAAAGTTTGCAGTACTGCTGGAAAAAGTCGCTGTCACAATCACCGTTGATAACCAGCTCATACATCAAACCTCCCGGATTATTTACAGCCGGAAGTTGAGGTTGAGCCAGATTGGTGACTTCAAACCTCAAAGTATTTAAACCATTTTCGTTTATAAATGGTGTGATATCTCCTTGTGGTACGTCTATTACCGATGAAGAATAACCTTCATTTGTTTGGCCACTATCAACCTCATTTCCGTTTAGTAGTACTTTGTATCTATTATCTGCTGCTATACCAAATGTAAGCGAAGCTCCCGTTTTGGGACCATTCCAATAGAAGGTCTTTTCAAAAGCGTAAGTCACTGTTTGTTGGTAATCATGTGCAGTTACTTCAGAAGTTACCCAAATCCAATCAGAATCACCTACGGGATCTATCCAGTATTGATCTGTTATTGTTGTAGGTTTTACCACTTCTGCCTTTTTTGGAAAGACATGAGTTGGATCTGGATTATTTACAGGATATACATCATTTGTAATATCGCTTTTTACTACTATATTACATGCTTTACAGTCAACGCCGTTATATATCTGTCTAGTGTGGTCGACTTTAAGATCAATCGCTCCGGCGGTAAAGACGTTACCGGCAGATACTTCGGTATCCGAGAAAAAGGCTCTGGTTGCACCAAAAGCTACACCGGCTACCACGACTACAGACAATAAGCTAATTAATAGTTTTTTATTCATATTAATTGTTCACCTCCTTTAAAAATACTTTTTATAATAATTGGCAGACACAAAAAAACCGACCAATGGGTCGGCTTAAACTCTATTTATTAGGCAGCAGACCTTGATTTGATATGTTTCTAGCATATTAGTATCTTTATAGTTATCTCAGCTATAACTATGATCCTGCCGTTGTGTAAGAAACCGGTCAGATAATGCAAGATTACTGTAAGTAAGTTACTACTATTATATTCGGTTGTCAAGTTTTTATAAATATACATGGAAATATTTATTTTTTACTATTAATACTGTATTTTTTTAGTTCAATATCATTATTTTAAAATACTCACAATGTGCTATCCTATAGCTAGTTATAAAAAATATATATCCTATGAAACTACATTCTTTTTTCATACTGCTCACAGTTCCCCTTTTACTTACCGCTTGCGGTACAAGCACTCCGGTTGGACAAACTGAGCAAAACCAAACTCAAAACCAAGCTCAGGAAAAATTTTCTCTAAAAAATGCGCTCACATTGGGTCAGAGCCTCAAATGTACTTATAATGAAAATGGGTCAACGGTTACGTCTCTTATTAAGGGAAATAAATACAAGGTTGATCAGGTGGTATTGGAAGATGGCAAAGGCACCGGCGGAGTGGTCTCAGACGGTGAGTTTATGTATTCCTGGGACAACGTCACCAAACAGGGAGTTAAGTTTAATCTCAAAGACATGCAGGCAATGGCAGAGGAAACCGAACCAGGAGCGAGCCCGCAAACAAATAGCTTTGATTTTGAAGAGTGGGTAGAGGAAACCGAATCTAAAAACGATGTTGACTGCCAACCTGCCTTACTGACTGATGCTGAGTTCACGCCTCCGTCTGATGTAACATTTCAGGATATGACTCAATTTTTTCAGCAAATGGGAGAGATGAGCAAACAAATTGAAACTAATCCCGATGGAGTACCCTCGGCTGAAGATTTGGAAAAACTGGGAGAGATGTTTAAAGGAATGGGGGATGATAGTCAGAACCAGTCAGAAGAATAATAAAAGCTCTACTAGATAAAAAAAAGCCCCGTTTAATCGGGGCTTTTTATATTCTAAAGTGTACGTATTATTCTTCTTCCACATCAGTTTGCACACCGGCTACTTGTCCCATTTCTTGACTGTACATAGCTGCCACTTGCTGCTCCTGTTTTACTAGCAAACTATCGGTATTTCTAAGGACAAAGCTTACTGCTAGAAAAAAAGCATACGCTGCACAACTAACAATCAGAGTAAACGCAATGTTGTTGTCATAACGTCTAAATAAAAAGGCAGTTGGTCTACTCGAACCCTTAACATCAGCCTTTTTTGGTGTCACTGTCCGTTTGACTACTTTAGTTGATTTGACTGTTTTTGCAACTTTCTTGGTTTTTTTTGGCATACGAGTATAAAGACTTTTGTAATACATTTAGTGTAGAAAAAAATGGATAGCTTTGTCAATATGAATACATTTAGAGAATAAAAAAACACTCCTAAAAGGAGTGTTTTAAACATCTAAGTAATTTGTTATTAAACCGCACGTCTAATCTCAGTTTCTGAAGTTTTGGATAGTAGGCTAAGTAACAGGTAAATCGCTGACAAACCCACCAAAGCGTACACAATAGTGGAAAGTGCAGACCCCGTTCCAAACAGAGCTTCAACAAGGTTGTAGTTAGCAAGGCCAACTAGACCCCAGTTTACACCTCCAATAATTGTTAATATTAGCGCTATCCAGTCGATTGAGTTTAAATATGTTTTCATATAGGCACATAGTATCTGGACTAAAATAGATATGGGAAATATTCAGACAAGAGGATTGTAAGAAAGACTATGCAACCTGGGGATAATGACACTTCTTCCACTTCTTGCCACTACCGCACCAGCATGGATCATTACGGCCAATCTGCTTAGTATTTTTCACTGTATGGCTTCCCAGATGGATCTCACCAGTACTTTCTTGTCCTGGCAAGCTAGCTTGGGCATGTTGAGTAATAATTTCAGTTGGCATGGTCGGTTGATTGACAATACCAATACGTAAAATCTGCCGACTTATTTCATAGTCAATATTAGTTAAAAGCCTCTCAAACATATCAAATGCTTCTTTTTTATACTCAACCAAAGGATCGCGCTGCCCATACCCACGAAGACCAATACCATCCCGTAGATCATCCAAGCTATCCAAATGCTCCATCCAAAGCCTATCCATTGTACGTAGTGTCACAAACACCTCAATCTGACGCATGAGTTGTTCACCCATCTGGGTTTCACGGTGAGCATACGCATCGGTAAATACCTGTTGTAGAATTTCAGTTAGTTTGCTGGCATCTTTTTGTTTGGCTAAATCTTGAGCTAAATATTTTTGAGAGCTAGTATCAAAGGGTACTATCGTACTAAATTCTCGTACAATTTTTTCATACTCGATCTCTTCTATACCTTCCTGAGCATACATTCCAACAATATTAGCTATGTCAGTATTAATATTTTCAGCTATTTTATCTTTTAGAGAAAACTGGTTCGACTGTGAAACTTCAGCCTCATCAGCTGTGTGCTTCCTGCTTTTATTCTCTACTTTTTCTGATTTTCCATCGTGAGTAGTGACCTCAGAATCATGTAAAGCTTGTGCTAACTTCAGTACATTAGCCCGCCGCTTATATATAATTTCTCTTTGCTTATTCATGACATCATCGTACTCAACCACGTGCTTTCTTGAGTCAAAGTGAAAGCCCTCAACTTTTACTTGAGACTGTTCTATCGCTCGGGAAACCATCGCGTGCTCTAGAGGTACATCTTCAGGAAGCTTGAAAATATCCATAAGCCTTGAAACCTGCTCTCCTCCAAACAGCCGCATAATATCATCATCTAGAGCAACATAAAATCTTGATGCTCCGGGGTCACCCTGACGACCTGAGCGGCCTCTGAGCTGGTTATCGATACGCCTCGACTCATGCCGTTCTGTACCGATTACAAACAAACCACCAGACTCCAATACCTCATCATGGTCTTTCTGCCATTTTTCCATTTCTTTCTCATAGGCTTTTTCATCAGAAAACGCATGTTTATCAGGTTTTGAGCCTCCCAGAACTATGTCGACTCCACGGCCAGCGATATTTGTAGCAATCGTTACTCCTCCCTTTTTACCGGCATCAGCAATGATCATTGCCTCACGCTCATGGTTTTTGGCATTGAGAACTTGATGAGGGATTCCTTTTCTTTTCAAAAGTGATGCGACAACTTCGTTTTTGCTTATTGAGGTGGTACCAACCAAAACCGGCTGACCTTTTCTATGGAGTTTTTCTATCTCCTCGGCAATTGCTGTATATTTTGCTCGAGTAGTTTTGTACACCATATCCGGATAATCTGTCCTGTCTACATCTTTATTTGTGGGAATAACGACGACATCAAGCTTATAAATAAAGCGAAACTCTTCTGACTCAGTTGCAGCTGTACCGGTCATGCCGGCTAGCTTTTCGTACATCCTGAAATAGTTTTGGAATGATATGGTTGCAAGAGTTCTGGATTCCTGTTGGATCTTGACGTTTTCTTTGGCCTCAACGGCCTGATGCAAACCGTCACTCCACCTGCGTCCGTACATCATGCGTCCGGTAAACTCATCAACAATAATGATCTGATCTTCTTTGACTACATAATCGCGGTCACGTAAAAAGAGAGTCCGGGCTTTAAGAGCGTTTTCAACGTGATGAATCACTTCAAAATCCTTTTCATACAGGTTCTCAATCCCTAGTTTTTTCTCTATTTTTGTGATCCCATGCTCGGTCAACATAGCTGACTTAAATTTCTCATCAACCGTATAGTCAGTATCCTTTGATAGTTCTGCTGCAAGGGTAGCAAATTTGTAGTATTTGTCTGTTGGGTCTGTATCTGGAGCAGATATGATTAAAGGGGTACGAGCCTCATCAATCAAAATGGAGTCTACTTCATCAACAATGGCAAAATGATGGCCTCTTTGCACCATTTCCTCCACCGATTGCACCATGTTGTCACGTAGGTAATCAAACCCAAACTCATTGTTAGTACCATACGTGATATCAGCTCCATATGCCTCCTGACGGGTACAGGGCCGCATGTGCCGTAGTCTTTCATCAAACTGTTCTTCATCCCGATAGTCCTTATCATAGATGACTGCTGGCTGGTCACCTTTACCTGAGTAAATCGCACCAACAGTAACGCCTAAAAAGTCAAAAACTTCTCCCATCCAACCCGCATCCCTCCTAGCCAGATAATCGTTGACCGTAACCAAATGGCAGCCTCTACCAGTAAGTGAATTCAGGTAAAGCGCAGGAACAGCAGAAAGTGTTTTACCCTCACCAGTTTTTTGCTCAGCCACCTGACTGTTATGGAAAGCCAAAGCAGCAATCAGTTGCACATCAAACATCCGCATACCTAAAACACGTTTGGCAGCCTCCCGCACCAACGCATACGCCTCAGGCAGTATGTCGTTGAGCGTTTCGCCTTTACCTAATCTGACTTTAAATTCTGCAGTTTTCCCCGCAAAATCATTGTCAGAAAGCTTTTCCATTTCCGATTCTAGAGCGTTTATGCTGCTAACAATTTCTTGGTAACGTTTGATGGTCTTTTTGTTCTCGTCGAATATAGATTTAAAGATATTAAGCATAGCTTTCTATTCTATCGATTATTGTTCAAAATTCCATACCAAAACTATAATATGATGCTATGAAATAAGTTGCGTTTCTAGGAGCTTCGTATAATACATGA
>CAYLQQ010000001.1:0-151636 GCA_964386355.1 uncultured Pseudomonadales bacterium | reverse complement strand
GGTCACATTACGGATCTTCTATGACTCGTAGTTGACTTATTTCATAGATGAAAGATATTGAAAAAACAATCTATAACCATAAAGAAATTGAAAAAAAGTGGCAAGACCGTTGGGCCAAAGAAGGCTTGTATAAGACAAATATTCTAACAGCTGATAAGCCTTACTACAATCTCATGATGTACCCCTACCCAAGCGCAGAAGGTCTCCATGTTGGACACGTGTTTGCCTTTGGTGGCGCTGATATCCATGGCAGATACAAACGGATGAACGGGTATGACGTTTTTGAGCCAATGGGGTTTGACTCAGGAGGAATCCATAGCGAGAACTTTGCCATAAAAATGGGTATACATCCCAAAATAATGACAGAGCGGAATATCGCAAATTTCACCAGACAACTGAAGCGTATGGGGAATATGTTTGATTGGGATCATAGTGTAGAGGCTATGGACCCCAACTATTACAAATGGACTCAATGGATATTTACCCGGATGTTTAAGGCAGGTCTAGCCTATAAAAAACCATCACCTGTCACCTGGTGCCCGAGTTGTAAAACAACCGTATCAGATGAACAAACTGTACAGGAAGGTGAGCAAACAGTATGTGAACGCTGTAAAACTCCTATTGAGAGACGCTTCATGAATCAGTGGTTTTTAAAGATAACTGAGTATGCTGAAAGATTACTAGAAAATACAAACACGCTGGATTGGCCCAATAAGATATTGGCCACACAGAGAAACTGGATTGGAAAATCGGAAGGAGCACTCGTACGTTTTGAAACAGAATATGTAGAGCACGTAATTGAAGTATTTACGACACGACCCGATACCCTGCATGGTTGTACCTATATGGTTTTAGCACCCGAGCATCCTTTAGTGCCAATACTGGCTAAAGAAAATTATAAAGATATAGTACAAACGTACGCTGATAGAAGTAAATCAAAAACAGAGCGAGAGAGAAAAATAGGTGATAAGGAGAAGACAGGGGTTTTTACTGGTGCTTTTGCTATCAATCCTGTTAATAAAAAACAGATTCCTATCTGGGTTGCTGATTATGTGCTGATGGGCTATGGGGAAGGTGCAGTCATGGGTGTACCAGCCCATGATGAGCGCGATTTTGATTTTGCACAAAAATATGGACTGGAGATTATACCTGTAATTAAACCTCTTACTTCCTCTGATTCAGATCACCTCTTCGACTGTGCATACAGTGGGCCTGGAAGCATTATTAATTCGAATGAATGGAATGCTTGGTCTTACCCTCAGGATGCGTCTAAGGTCCTCTCATGGCTGGTAGAAAAAGGCATTGGTGAAAAGAAAATTACCTACAAACTTCGTGACTGGAACATTTCCAGGCAGCGCTACTGGGGACCACCCATACCGATGATTCATTGTGAACAATGCGAGGAGGAAGAGAAGGGTAGAACAGTCTTAATACTTCACAGCTGGTATGGAAACAATCAGGAAAATTGGATTCCCTGGCTCAAGCGGGAGCTAGAAGACAGAGGATACAAAACCCTGATACCGAACTTACCAGATAACAGGTACCCAGATTATGCCAAATTGATGATGTTTCTCGAGACAGAATATAAAGATCAGCTTATATCAGGTCAATTAGCAGTTATAGGTCATTCTTTAGGTGGCTATTTAGCCATAAAACTGGCTGAAAAATATAAGTTGGCTCGGATAGTTGCTGTAGCGCCTGCTATGCAGCAAAAAATTACTGACTTTCCTCAAGAACTACAGGTACCATATAAAAAAGAGCTTACTATGCTTTTGCGCATGTACCATGTCGGAGGTACATTTAATACTGATCTGATTCAGGGTAATGTCAATCAAATTGCCATCTTTTATTCTAATAACGATCCTTATATAAATAAATCTAATCAGGATATCTATAAAGTAGCCCTACCAGCTGCACATTTTAGTATTTTTATTAACAGAGGCCATTTTGGCTCAAAAGAACAATGTAAGCGGTTGCCTGAGATATTATCATATTTCAATCCCTTTAATGCAGGTTGGTATCCCGTACCTGATGACCAATTACCTGTTCTGTTACCTGATATTGATGATTATTTACCTGATGGTTCAGGCAAGGCTCCTTTGGAGCGTCATCCCGAATTTTACGAAACTACATGTCCGAGTTGTGGTGGTATAGCAAGGCGTGAAACTGATGTTTCAGACACGTTTTTGGATAGCTCATGGTATTTCCTGCGCTACCCCAGTACTGAAGGTGGTGATGTTGATGCAGAGGTTGCTAAAAAATCACCTTTTGATATATCGATTACAAAGAAATGGTTACCCGTGACCCAGTACTGCGGTGGAGCAGAACACTCTGTTTTACATTTGATGTATTCAAGATTTATCACTATGGCGCTGCATGATATGGGTTATTTAGATTTTGAGGAACCATTTCCCCGTTTTTATGCTCATGGTTTGATCATTAAAGATGGTGCCAAGATGAGTAAAAGCAGAGGCAATGTTATAGACCCCGATGAGTATATTGATCGTTTCGGAGTAGACACCATGCGTCTCTATATGGCATTTATGGGGCCATACAGTGATGGAGGAGATTTCAGGGACACAGGGATTGCGGGGATGCAGCGCTTTGTAAACCGTCTCTGGAATCGTCTATATCTATGGCAAGAAATGGGGATAAATAGGCAAGACATTGTCCGCAATCTTGAGCAAATACAGCACCAGACAATCTATAAAGTGACCCAGAGCATTGAAAATTTTAAGTATAATACTGCAATTTCAGCGCTGATGGAGTTTCTAAATGCCCTTGAATCTCATAGGAACGATTATGTTCATGATCAAGATGCAAAGTATCCGCTACGTCCAATTATTGATAGCTATTTACAGTTACTGGCCCCATTTGCACCTCATATCAGTGAGGAATTATGGCAAATATACAATAAGACTGCTAGCAGTAATTATATATCGGTGCATCAACAGGCCTGGCCACGCCTGGATAAGTTGAAAATGCAGTCCCAGACGGTGACTATTGCTATTCAGGTTAATGGCAAAATGAGAGGAACCGTAGATGTATCCACAGAGCAATCCAGAGATGAAAAAACAGTATTAGATATGGTACTGCAACAGGAGGCTGTACAAAAGTATATTACGGGATCGGTACAAAAACACATTTTTGTGCCTGGAAAATTGGTAAACCTAATTGTGTAATAGAGGTGTTTATAATATACCTGGCATAATTATATTGATGTTTGCCTATGCTGATACAAAGTAAAACTTAGAAAACTGATATGTCCTAACGTTTTAGATGGTTGTATTATTTTCTAGCCCTTGATAACCATCAAATCATATAACCATATTTGTTTCCTGCCCTATATGGATAAACTCTCTGAGTTTGTCGATCAACCGCAGCCCTCTACTACCTTACGGTTGGATCCCTTTATATTACTATTTGGTTTGGGAACAATAGTCCTAATAATAATACTTTTCAGTTATATTTGGTATCGTATTGAGGAATCAAAAACTACACTTATAGAGATAAAAAAGGATAGTTATATTGTTACAAATGGTATCTTAGTAGATATATCAGGTGCAGTTGAAAAACCAGGAGTATATACACTTACAGCAGATGAACGGGTTAAAGATGTCCTTATAAAAGCAGGGGGTCTTAGGCCCGAAGCTGATGCAGGATGGATCAATCGTAGTCTCAACTTAGCAGCTACACTCACTGATGGTAGTAAACTGTACATTCCATTTGACGGTGAATCATCCTCAGCTCCAAAAGTAGATCATAACCAATCCCAAGATTGTATTGTCAATCTAAACTCTGCCAACCTTACTCAATTAGACAGTTTGCCGGGTATAGGGCAGGCAACGGCTCAAAAAATACTTGATCATCGAACCGAGCATGGTAATTTTAGCCAGATAGAGGATATCACGAAAGTACCTGGCATAGGAGATAAGCTGTATTCCGGAATAAAAGACCTCATTTGTATCTAAAAAAATCACTATGCGAGTTCTATACTTTTTATTACCCATTGTACTTACATCCCTGTTTTTATTCCGACTCCATAACCTCAATAATAATCAGACGTATTTTGGAAGTAAGGTATCGCTTGAGGGTATTATAGAAACACAGGTAGATAGTAACAGAGAAGAGTACCACTTTTTAGTTAACGGTACCCCAGTGATTTATTCTCAAAATAATGGAAATGAATTGGGTATAGGTGACCTTATTATAATAGTTGGCAGCTATAAAGAAAGAGTGATAAACCCTCTATACAGGGAAAAATGGCTGCAAGCGCAGGATATTAAAATAGTGCAAAAATATGATGAAAAATCAGTAAAAATAAGCGATATTCGTAGTCTTTTACTTGAGTACCGTATACGCTTATTCAATTTAAAGCAAAATTTAATTAAGACATTTAGACAGCTCTTTTCTCTTAATAGTGCAGGCCTTATGGCAGGTATGGTCTTAGGGGCTGGTGAGGAGATACCTTTTAGTCTCTATAATAGTATGAAAGAAAGCGGTTTGGCTCACCTGGTAGTTGCCTCAGGAAGTAATATCGCTTTGGTAGCTGCAGTTAGCATGAGCATCTTTTCTTTTTTATCAAAAAGAGCACGATATCTTGTCGCAATGTCTATTGTCCTGTCATATATGGTTATGGCGGGTTTAGAACCACCTGTTGTACGGGCAACGATTATGATTTTATTAGTCTGGGTGGCAAAGCTAATAGGCAGAAAAACGTCTAGTTTGTGGGTGTTACTACTGACTGCTCTTACCATGGTAGTCATAACTCCACCTATTCTATTTTCACTCAGTTTTCAACTTTCTATTGCTGCCACCAGTGGAATTATACTGTTTAGTGAACCATTTGAAACTTTGTCTAAATATCTATTTTCAAACGTTCCTTTTGGAGCCTGGGTACTAGGGTTAATATCTCAAACTATTGCTGCTCAGATCTGTATATTACCCCTACTACTACATTACTTTGGTCAAACTAATTTTATCTCTATTTTTGCCAATGGTGTGGTATCCTGGTTGGTGACACCTCTAGTTGTTGGTGGTATGGTACTTTTAGGGTTACAAGTGCTGGTGCCATGGCTGGCTCAACTTGCAGCTATTCCTCTAGAACTATTGCTGCGCTACCTGGCTTGGGTAGGCACGGTTACTTCAGTATCAAAGATTACCGTACTCAATTTCACTTTGGATTGGACTCTGGTTTTTATCTATTGGCTAGGTTTAGGGTTGGTTTACCACAAGTTAAAGCAGAAATTCACATTCTATGTATGACCTTTCGTACTTTTTCTCTAGTTTATTTCCTTGTCACCACTATCATACTAAGCTCTTTATTTTTTTCATTACCTGATCAGAATTTGCATCTAATTGCTTGTGACGTAGGACAGGGAGATAGTTTTTTAATAACCCATGGTTTTCATCAGATTTTGATAGATGGAGGTAGAGGTAGGGCAGTTTTGTCATGTTTGGATAAACATCTTCCATTTTGGGATAGACAGCTAGATATGGTAGTAGCTTCGCATGATGACGATGACCATATTGGTGGTCTGAAGGAAGTTGTTGAGAGATATGAGGTTAAGTCCCTGGTTTACAATGGTAAAACAAATTCATCCAATCAATGGCAGATTCTGGAGTCACAATTAGGTCAAAAGTCAAAGCTTATTATGGCTCGGGGTCAACGATACACTTTAAAAGGTATGGATCTCCAGTTTATTTGGCCTGTAAGTGAAGTAAAAGCGGAAGATGAGGACAACCAAAACTCAGTTGTTTTGCGTTTAGAACATGGCTCTTTCTCTGTTATTTTTACTGGTGATATAGATACTGTAACAGAGGAAAATCTCATAAAAAGCTCTCAAACGCTTGCCAGCACGGTACTTAAGGTCAGTCATCATGGCAGTAAGAGCTCTACCTCAGATGAATGGCTTACGGCAGTGACTCCAATAGTAGCTTTAATCGGAGTAGGTAAGAATTCGTATGGTCATCCCCACCCAGAAGTTTTAGAACGTTTGCAAGATAAGGATGTAATGATATATCGAACCGATAAGATAGGTGCAATTGAACTAGTCAGTGACGGAAAAAGTTGGTGGCGATTGGAAGGGGACAAAGGTATCTTTGGTCTTAGATTCTAAATGAAAGAGATCTGCATGTACCAACTACAAAACATATTTCCTACTATCTTTCCAACAACCAACAACCAAATTTTTATTCCACAGCTTTTCCACAAAAAAGAATAATTTTAATGTTCATAGAAAATACATCATTATAAATAAGAAATTACTATTTAAGCAAGTAAGGTACGAAGGACTTATCCACAACACTCCGTAAATGATTCTTTCCTATTCAAACCTCGTTTATTCAAATACCAGAACGAGTATGTGATTTCTAATCTAAGACAAAAAATTCTAAATCACACATTCGGTCATGGGTTTTTATATTTTATGCTTTCAGTTATAATCACATTCATGAGTATTTCTAATAATATTATTCAAGCTGTTAATACTGTTATTAAGGATATAGCAGCTGATCTTACTTTTTCACTTGATCACCCTGTTGATCAAAACCATGGTGATTATGCAAGCAACACAGCTCTTGTTTTGTATCCACAGATAAAACATACAACAGATTACAAATCACCACGGGCCCTTGCAGAGCATATAAAAGAGCAGCTTACCAAAGACAGTGAGTTGATGAACATAGTCGAGCGCGTAGAGGTCGCCGGTGCAGGATTTATCAATTTTTTTATAAAGCCCCAAGCATTACTTAAGGAACTGGAACATATTAGCGTCAAAGGTGATCAGTATGGATCAAATGAATTATATAAAGGAAAAAAAATTGTAGTTGAATACACAGATCCTAACCCCTTCAAAGAATTCCATATCGGGCACTTGTATTCAAATGCAGTAGGTGAAAGCGTCGCCCGTTTATTTGAAACTTGTGGCGCACAGGTTTGGAGAGCTGACTACTTTGGGGATGTTGGGGTGCACGTAGCTAAGGCTATATGGGGAATGATGAAACTTTTGGTTCAAGAAAACATTGATTTTGATAAACTTGGCATGCAACCAATCACAGAAAGACAACGTTTACTTGGCAGAGCGTATGCTTTAGGAGCACAAGCGTATGATACTGATGATAAGACAAAGCAGGAAATGACCGCGCTCAATACTCAACTTTACTGTATAGCCCAGCAGATGCATCAGGGTGATCCACTGATATCCCAGCAGGTTGATTACGAGTCCTTTGTTCAGCACATGCCGTTTGATACTGAGCTGGTTACCAAACTTTATAATTATGGGAGAGCTTGGAGTCTAGAGTATTTTGAAACTCTCTATACCCGTTTGGGTACTAAGTTTAATGGATACTATCCTGAGAGTAGGGTAGGAGAGATCGGTTATGGATTAGTTCAAAAAGGATTAGAGGGTGGGATATTTGAGAAAAGCGATGGAGCAGTCGTATTTCCTGGAGAAAAGTACGGTTTACACACCCGGGTGTTTATAAATAAACATGGCTTACCAACGTATGAGGGCAAAGAGTTGGGTCTGGCCCCTGCCAAGTATCAAGATTTTATCTATGATAAGTCAGTAATCATAACTGCAAACGAGATTAATGAGTATTTTAAAGTACTGCTTACCGCAATGAGCCTTCTTTTACCTGATTTAGGAAAGGTCACAACCCATATTGGGCATGGAATGGTAAAGTTACCCGAGGGGAAAATGAGCTCTCGGACAGGAAAAGTTATCACAGGCGACAGTTTGTTAAACCAAGCTAAAGATTATGCACTCAACATTATCAATGGGATCAATCCCAATTTACCAAATAAAGAAGAAACATCTGACATGATAGGGATTGCGTCGATCAAGTATGCGTTTCTAAAGGCTAATATTGGTAAAGATGTGGTTTACTCGTTCAAAGAAGCAATTAGTTTTACAGGCAACTCTGGTCCCTACATCCAGTACACTTTTGCGCGGTGCAGATCGGTATTAGACAAAAGTAACAATGTCGATGGTCAAGTTCTCTCTTCAACCATAATTAACAACCAAAAACTCACAACCTACAACCAAGAAGAGCTTGCTCTTTTGCGCTATCTCTACCGTTTTCCAGAGATAGTAGCTCAATCTGCGAGCGAACTGGCTCCCCACCATATATGTACGTATCTATACGAACTTTCACAAATCTACAACACGTTCTACAATAAACACACCATATTATCTGCCAAAGATGAATCAGTGGTGACATTCCGGCTTGCGCTTACAAACGCTGTGTCTATCATTTTGAAAAATGGCTTAGGGTTGTTGGGTATTCAAGCTCCGCAGCGTATGTAACTAAATTATAACTTGATGATAAATATCCTATTACCTCAAGAAATCAGTTCCTAATCTCCACTACGTACACCATATATACCCAAAACGCCAAAACTCCCACTTGACAATCCTTTCTCATCCATTCTATTCTAGATATATATTGGGAAAATTGGATACAGTAGGTACTGTTCCCAATCATTTAAAAAAATACAAATATATATGGTCTCTGCCCACACTGCTCACTCTATGCGTCAGCACAAGCTTGTGTCACGGCGCTTTGCTTTAGATAAAGATTCCTTTGTGTACACCTACAAACCGCCCTTTAAAGGCATTTTTCATCCTGACCATTTGCCTGCAACCGTAGGTATGCTTGGTGCCCTTGTTGTCTTTGCCCTGTTATCGCTGCAGATGGCATTGACTCCGTTTGTAGCTTTAGAGCAGCAGACGATTGCCTACCAGCAACAGACCGAAGCCTACCTGGCATCAATAGATGTAGAGCCTTCCCCACAGTATCTTGCTGCAGCTCCACAACAAATTGAAGGTGTGGTGTTGGGAGTTTCTACAACCAGTGTACCCAAATTTACATTTTTTGACTCCATCAAAGTATCGGTAGGTGATCTGTTTAGCTGGCTGCCATGGATTAAAAAAGTTCAACCAGAAGTCTATGATGTGGGTGCTCCAGGGTGCAGCGCAGATTCTTGCAATGGTCACGGGACCTGTACGAGTAGTGGAGGCCAAGTGACATGCACTTGCAATAGTGGTTGGTACGGTGGAACCTGTCAGTACCAGAGTTGTGATAGGGCTTACTGCAGCAATCATGGAACCTGTACGAGCAGTGGCGGTCAACTTTCTTGTTCGTGCGATACAGGTTGGTACGGTGGAACCTGTCAGTACCAGAGTTGTGATAGGGCTTACTGCAGCAATCATGGAACCTGTACGAGCAGTGGCGATCAACTTTCTTGTTCGTGCGATACAGGATATACTGGCTCAAGATGCGATACTCAGGAATGTACGTTAAACTGTGGCTCACATGGGTCATGTTTCTGGAATGATAGCCATAACATGCAATGTGGTTGCAGGGATGGCTACACAGGCACTAATTGTCAGACAGCTCCAAGTACAACTACCACATGTACTCCTGGTGAACAAGGAGAAGCATGTCATCAGTATTGTACAGACGGGTCAGATCGGGAATGTGCTGGTGGACATAAGTATTGTCAAAGTGATGGAACATGGGGGGAATGTAGCTGGGAAGTAGGGGGTTGGTGTGATTCATGTGATGGTGATGGTGATGGTGATGGTGATGGTGATGGTGATGGTGGTGATGGTGATGGTGATGGTGATGGTGATGGTGGAGGCAGCTCAGCTTGTCAAAATATTACCTACACTCTAAATTCTGCCCCAGCAGACAAGGTAGCCACAAATAAATTCTATGCAGGAAAACAGCTGACTTTGGATATGAGTCGGGCTGGAGCTAGTAACTGTACAGGTAACTGGGACAATGTGGGTGTGAAAATAGATGGGGTGGATGTAGGAGTAGCTCTTTGCTATACCAATAACCAGTCTTGTGATTTGGGTTATCACACAAGCTTTAGTAGTGGATCGGTTGGTACCCATACGCTTCAGTTTACAGTCAACAACGGGTCATGCACATGTAATACCATGACCTTTGAGACAGTAGCTCCTACTAATTTAGTTCCTGACTGTTCAATCACATCAGGTCCCACATCACTTACCGTTGGACAAACTGGCACATATGCGGCTACCTTTACTTCACCGGGTGGAGATTTACGCGGTAGAATTGGAGTGGGTGATTTTAATTACTTCTTTGATCAAGCAATAGCATCAACTACCTTATCTGGTTCAGGTACATGGACTCCCACAACAGCTGGGACCTTTAGGATCTCATGTCGAGCCTGGAATGATGGTAGAGCAGAATGCCGCTCTCTAACCCAAGGCCAAAGAGAAGATCCGCCCGTGTATGAATGTCCAAGTACTAATGACTTTGTAAACGTAACAGTCACTGAGCCTGCTAGCTCTTCTCAGACTCGTGAAAGCTGTGAAGTTGGTGATCTGGATGTTAATAAGTGCGAGGCGATTGTAGGCTGTAGTTTGTATGCCTGTAACGATACCTGTTGGCCTACAGGAACAGCAAATGAAACAGCTTGTGCAATTGAAGCACCCACCACTAGAGATGCATGCAAAGTTGGTGATAATAATAATGTCACCTGTGAAGCAACTCCAGGATGCGGATTCTACGCCTGTAACAATACCTGCTGGCCTGCTGGCACAGCCAATACAACAGCCTGTGTAAGTACCCAAACCAGACAAACCTGCCAAGCTGGAGATGACAAAGAATATTATGCTAAATGTAAAGCTATTGCAGGATGCTCGTGGTATATGTGCAATGGAGAATGCTGGCCAACCGGCACAAGCAATACGACTGGTTGTGCGAGCACTGACTGCTCATTGCAAACAACAAGCAGTACATGTACTGATGTGTCAAGGCCATGTAAATGGGACACTGCTTCAAGTAAATGTGTAAGTAATACGGCTGTAGTACCAGCCATTAGCTCGGCAATTCCCGCCTCAAGTGCCTACATGAACCAGAGTATTAAACTCAATGTGCCGGGTGCCACTACTGCAAGTACCTGGCAGCTGGCTGCTGAAGATGCATCAGCCAATAAAGTTTTCAAGACTTCTCTGTGCGCTATCTACACAGCCAATAAGACACCTTTGGAAATGTCAGATGCAGATATTACAGCAGCAGGTTGTGGCAGCACTGATGGGAAAGTAAGTCTGCACAGAGTGATCAGAGGTAGCTGGCAGACAGATGCGTACGTGTTTAGCTTCATACCTGAGATACAGTATGCTTTTAACAAAGCCGACATAAGATTCCCAATCCAAAACCTCAGTTTTTATTTGACAAATCCGAGTACTACGACTCAGACTTCATCAAACAAACTGACATACAGCTATAAGGGAGTTCACGAGTACGATCAGGTAACTGGCACTGGCACCGTAGTCGGTGATGGGTACCTGAATCAAACTGACTTAACTGCTTACTTAAATAATTATATTAGATATCGGACAACATTTGATGCCAGCAAAGATTTTAATAAAGATGAGAAAATTAATGCTCTTGACTACAGAGAACTTAAAAAAGCTGTATTTGAATATACTAAATAACTAGAGGTACCTATATGAACCAAACGTCCCTTCATAAAATATATATCATATCAATGCTGAGTGTTTTAGCCTTAGTTATTATCGGATCTCTCATTTTAGTACGTACAAAATCAATGGCTCCTGTACAAAAGGGGTCAGAACAGTTCGTACAGGAAGGCCCAACAAGCGCACAGATGGAACTGTACTTTGTAAATGGCGGTGTTGATAATACAGGTCTACAGGTTCTGGATCTTATGATCAAGCAAAAAACTGGTACTGCGACTAAAAAAATAGTTGGTATTGATATTGATTACTCGTTTCCGACTGCAGATCTTGAGTTGAGAGGCTTTACTCGTGGTGATGCAATTACAAATATTATGACGGATGTCCCTGATGGAGGTACCGTTAGGACACAGTCGTACACGACAGGTAAAATAACCATGTCATTTTTAGCATCAAATGCCACTGCAGCTTTGCAGCAGACGGGCACAACTCCTTTAAAACTGTATACATTTAAATTTTTCCGAAAGAATACTAATGAAACTAAGCTTGTAGCTATCAGCCCCAATAACGTTATATCCCTTGAAGACTCATCAGCTAATCAGGTAGCTCTGGCAAATGATTTTACATTAGCAGGTAGCACTCCAGCTCTTCAATATTGTAATTCATATGGCAAATTTGATCCTAATACATGCAATAATCCTTTGTGTCCAAGCGGAAGATCCTGTACATTTAAATCTTTACAGAATGCTGATCCTAATACAATAAAATGTCTTTCCAAATCTGCTATTGACAATATTTATGACTGTTGTCCGGCCGGAATGGTGCTCAATGATGCACGAACAGCCTGCGTTAACCCTCCTGGTACAAATAAGCCCAACCTGATCTCACATTCAGTGGTAGTTACTCCAACACAGCCCAAAACCACTGACACAGTCTCGATAAAAGTTACAGTCAAAAATATAGGTGATGCATCAGCCAATGGATTCACGTACAAGCTATTTGTAGATCCGGCTACTGTTCCACCAACCAACTCAACAGCCAGTACTAAAACCTTTACCAGCGCGACTCTTAACCCTGGTGGTACTGCTGAAGCGACCCATACGTTTGCTGCAAATACACTTAGCGTAGGTGAGCATAAGATGTATGTATTAGTTGATTCAACTAATACTGTTATGGAGTCTGATGAAAATAATCTATTTGGACCAGGCACATTTACCGTTAGCTCGCTGTCATGCCCAGGCTTAAGTCAAACTAATTGTCAAGCCCGTAATGACTGTTTCTGGGATGTAAGCAGTTGTATTCCTTTAACAAATATCCAGGGTGGCACGACCTGCCGAGAGCAGGGAGGAGAGCCTGCCAAATATTCAACACGTCAAACTTTGGCTGCAAGCTTATGTGCCGGATCAACAAATATTGATGTAGTAGATTTGACAAAGTACAGTTGTCAGTGTGGAATCGGGAAATGCTGGAATGGTTCTGCTTGTATAACCCCCGTAAGTAAGTGTGAACTAAACGGCTATTGTGAAGCAGGTGAAACAACAGCAAACTGTGCAGCAGACTGTGGAGGAACAACGTGTTCTGGGGTCACATCTCAAACTACCTGCACTGGTAGAACTGACTGCATGTGGCATGCAAACACGTGTCAGATCAAGGGCGACTACGACCGGAATGGCACGGTAACGATACAGGATATTGTATATATCCTCAATAAATGGGGGACAGAGTTTACCGATGCTCAGATTGGTCCGGCCATCATAATCGTACTTAATACAATGCAGTGGTAACAAATTTGCTATTCTGAATCATGAAACAGACACCCAAAACCACTCAAGTAAATTCTAAAATCATAATCGCAGTTGCGATTATGATTTTAGCTCCCTTATCTCTGGTAATACAGTATCTTATTCAGCATAAGCAGCAAACTCAACCCGATATATTTGTCGGAGGGACCACTGGTGAGCCTACTTTCTCTCTCTCGTCTAACCCCTCGGCAACTACTCTATCAGCTAACGCTAGTACTGTGGTCAATATGAAAATGTCTAGTGGTGTTGGTACAGTGCAAACCATAGCTGCTAAAATCAGCTGGGACCCAGCCAAGTACACCTTTGACCAGACCTATGGGTTACGGCAGGCTTCGCACGGTTTCAATCCCGTACAGACTATCAATACCAGTGAAGGCTTTGCCTCAGTAGCTTACATTCCCATGGTCCAGGGTGGAGATATAACTCTGCCTGGAGGAAATGTAGACCTGTTTACCATTAAGCTGACTGCCAAAGTAGCTAACCCCACAACCCCTGCTGCAACAGGGACCTATGATGGCTTTGTAGCTAGCTCAAGCTGTGGCAACAACGTTTGTGAGAGTGGAGAGACAGCTACCAGCTGTGCAGTGGATTGTGAGCAGTCTTCTGCCTTTTCAATTTCCACAAATCCTACAGCTACAAGCATAGCAGCCAATGCCAGCACGGTGGTCACCATGAAAATGAGCAGCACAGCAGGCAAGGCACAAACCATAGCTGCTAAAATCAGCTGGGACCCAGCCAAGTACACCTTTGACCAGACCTATGGGTTACGGCAGGCTTCGCACGGTTTCAATCCCGTACAGACTATCAATACCAGTGAAGGCTTTGCCTCAGTAGCTTACATTCCCATGGTCCAGGGTGGAGATATAACTGTAGTTTCAGGTAACATTGACCTTTTTTCTATTAAACTAATCAGTAAGGTTTCCAATCCAAGCATGCCTGTAGGTACTGGCCAAATTGAATATGTTGGTGATACCAACCCTAGTGAACAGCAAGCATGTGCTGCTGCAGGTGGAACTTGGAGAGAGTTTAGTGATGGCTGTGCAGATCTCTGCAATAGGGGATCAGCATGCACCCAAGCGTTTACTACGAGCTGTGACTGTCCTAACGGGTGCTGGGATGCTACTTCAAAGACATGTAAAACAAGTGATGCATGTAGCAACGTTACCTGTGGTACCGGACAAGGGTGTGTAGATGGAAGATGTGTAAATTCAGTTCCAAGATGCTCAGCTAATATTTATATTTCCAAAGGAGAATATGAGTACCGGGAAACAGTTGTCGGTGCGGCGCCACTTTCTGCATACATCTATGTTGGTGGAGGAGTGGATGGTACAGGCGGAATACAAGGGTACCAGGTTGATTTTGAGGGTGATGGGACTTGGGATACTGATTATTTTGATCCATCCCCCAATGGATATATTACGCATACATACACTCAAACAGGTACATTTACTCCTAAGTACCGTATTCTTACAACACTTGGATCTGTTAGTGGTGCTTGCAGCTACGTAAATTCCATTCAAGTAACGTCTAGCACCGATCCTGACCCATCCCAAGGATTGAATATCAAGGCAAAGCTCTACAAAGTTAGCAAGCCGGGTGTGTCTATTCAGGCTGTAGTTGATGTTCTTCCTTCCGGTGGGAATACTCCTTTACAAACAAAAACTGTAACATTTGAATCTGATACAAATGGTGTATTCCGCAGCGGAACGGTAACTAGTGGAACCTTTACTGCAGGTCCTATTGTTTTTGACCTGGGAAATTATACTGGAGATTTGGCTATTCGTATCAAAGGTCCAAAACACCTGAGAAGAAGGGTGAATAGTATTCCAGGTACAAACACAAATATTGACCTTACTGCCTATCCGCTTATGCCCGGAGATCTGCCATGGAATCAGACAGCTCAGGATGGTTTGGCTAACGAATATGATCTTTCAGCCATATTCAACAATATCACCTCTTTGACAGCTCCCGAAGCATCCAAGCTTAATATTGCTGATGTGAACTATGATGGAGTGGTCAATTTATTGGACTACTCAATCGTCCGTGAGGTTCTGCTGAGCAGGCCTGATGATAATTAAGTATTGATCAAAAGTTTGATATGAAACCTGCTGCTAACAAACATTCCCGGCTTATTTCGTTTATATCCATGGCGTTACTTCTGCTTTTTGGGATAGTGATTATAGGAATATCTATATACGGTGTGCCTGACAAGCGGGATGTGACTACCTCATCAGATGCAATACCTGAGGTGTTTGTGGGAGAAACAGCAAATGCAATATTTAGGCTCATACAAAATGAAACTGCTTTACGAAAAGATACAAAAAGTACATTTAGAATTGAGATAAATACAGCCAGTCACGCTGTTGATTCTGCTGATATTGTGATTAAGTATGATAAAAATCGGGTTAGAGTAGATGGAAATCCAAAAACTGATGGAGTGGTTTTTAACAAATACGTAAATACCTATGCAGACAATTCTAACGGGATTATCCGGGTCAGCGGTTTGTTTACCAGTTTAGAGCAAACGTATAACGGGACTGGGTACTTTGCCAATATTGAGTTTACACCTCTTAGTAAAGACGAGATCCAGTTCACGATTGATTGTGCAAACAGTGGTATTTACAAGCGAGGTGATAATGTATTTACTTGTCGCGGTTCAGAAGGGGCGTTATACACAAACATATCTGACGGTACAGGTGGAGGTAGTCCAAGCATACCAACCACCGGATCAGAACCATACCGGGGTCCCTGGTGTACAAAAGAATATCCATCTAGACCAACTAACCTGGTTGCTACAACCGGAGTAAAACCGGGCACGGTCAAACTGACCTGGACTAGGACAGAAAATACGACACATTACACCGTTACATTTGGAGAAAAATGGATGGATTTTAAATACGGCAGTCCCAATATAGGCAATACTGACCAGTTTCTCGTCACAGGATTAAGACCTGGTGTCTTGTACTATTTTGTAGTTACTTCCGTAAATGATTGTGCGTCTTCGGGATATTCAGACGGTGCAAAGGCAGTTGCGGGTAAAGCCACATATTCCGGTGGTACTGGCTCAACAGTACGTACTACTCCTCGTCCAACAGTTGCTCCACGAGCTACGCTCGCTCCAACTTCTACACCCTTTATTCTTGAAACCCCACCGCAGGCCACTTCTTCTGGTTTGTATGATGATTGGGATACAGAAAGCTGGAATCAGCCAACACCTACAGTTGAGCCTGTTGCTACCATTGCGCCAAGCGAGCAAGGAGGTGGGAGTTTGCTGCTCACCTTAGCCAAGATACTGCCATGGATTGGACTTGTAGTCCTGGTGATCTTAGGTATTATGCTTGTTAGATTTATTAGAGGTGGAAATGATCAGGAACTACCGCCTCTTCAGCAAAATTTTAATGCAGAAGGTGAGCAAATGGTCCAAGATCCGCAGGTTCCGCAAGCGCCACAAGACATGCAGGGATATGTGCAGCCGCAAGAACCACAGCAGTCGCCACAAGATCCTTTGGCACCGCCATTTAGGCAGTAATCCTTATGAAACTTGCTCGAAACTGTATTTTTAAATTTCCCAAGCAATTTCTGTACAAATTGAATTTTCTGGCTCTAATAATTATTGCTTTAGGTATGGGTACTGGTGGATTACTTCTTATTGACAGAGAAGTTCAGGCAATAAACTATGTTGATAAAAACCAAAATAATCCAGTATTCTCACTTATTAGTAACCCAGCATCCTCTACGTTGGTGGCCAAAAGCGGAACAATAGTAACGGTAGTCATGGAGTCTCAGGGCGGTACTACGCAAACAATGGCGGCTAAGATCACTTGGGATCCGGTTCAGTACGATTTTGACCAAGCGTATGGCCTCAGGCAGGGCAATCATAGCCTTTCTCCTGTTCAAAGCATCAATCCTTCCACCGGGACAGCTGCAGTTGCATACATACCTCTGATACAGGGTGGAAGCATTACAGTCTCTCAAGGTAGAACTGACTTATTTTCCATTAGGCTCATAAGTAGGGTACATAATCCGACAGAGCCTACCGTATCAGGAACTTATGACAGTTTCGGGCAAATAAGCAGTCCACACGCAACTACTGAACCTGCGATGACTACAGAAGCACTGAACGAAAAAAACTTCTTTAGTCGAGTTATTAACTGGATCAGGAGTTTATTTATAAAATAACAGCCCAATACTGTCTGTACTTATTTTTTAGGCTTGCTTTTTTTAATTTCCTAATTCCTATCTTACACTTGATTAGCTATAATCTCAGGTTATGAATAACCCTCCCAAAATCACCCAATTATCAAATGGTTTAACGTGCGTCCTTGTTCCTGTTGAAGGATTGCAATCAGTGACCGTATTAGGTCTTGTCAAAGCAGGAACCCGCTATGAGACACGGGTTAATAACGGTATTTCCCACTTTTTAGAGCACATGGTGTTTAAAGGAACCCAAAAGTACAAGACCGCCATGGATATTTCAGCTACCGTTGACCAAGTCGGGGGTGTACTAAATGCCTTTACTGATAAAGAATATACCGGGTATTACGTAAAATCCTCAGTTGAATCAGCTGACGTTGCTTTTGAAGTTGTTTCCCAGCTTATGTTTCACCCTACGATACCTGAGGCTGAGCTGGAAATTGAGCGGGGTGTAATATTGGAAGAGATTCGGATGTATGAAGACCAGCCGCAAAACAAAGTAATCCGGGAATTTTTTAACCTGATGTTTTTTAAGAGCACCCTTGGATGGGATACACTTGGGAAAAGCGATATTGTTCGTAAACTAAAGCGGGATGATTTTATGGATTATTATAGCTATTTGTACACACCCAACAGGATGGTGCTTGCAGTAGCGGGAGGTATTAATCATATACACGATTTGGATACAAAAATTGCAAATAGCTTTGGTAGTGTTCACCAGAGAACTGAGTTTGATCCAGTAACCTATACCTATGAGCAAACAAAGCCAATTGTACGCCAAATTTCTAAAGATACAGAACAGTGTCATCTTGTCTATGGCTTTAGGTCGTTTGGTAAAGGAAATAAGGACCGCTACGTACTATCTGTGTTAAATGCGGTTTTAGGTGGTGGAATGAGCTCAAGATTATTTACTGAGATCAGAGAAAAACGGGGACTTGCTTACTACGTGGGCTCCATGGCAGATGCCTTTACAGAAACAGGGTATTTTATTATGCGTGCGGGAACCAAGCCAGAATCAGCCTCTGAAGTAGTCAAACTGGCTCAAGCTGAGTTTGATAAGCTCAAGCAAAAAAGCATTTCTGATAAAGAACTTGATAAAGGTAAAGAGTACCTGAAAGGGCACTTGCTCTTAGGCTTGGAAGACTCAAGCGAGGTTGCCAGTTTTTATGGGGAAGATATGCTTTTGGAGGGTAAAACCAGGTCAATTTCCCAAGTAATCACGGGTATAGATGCGGTTACAAGTGAAGATGTAAAACGCTTGGCTATCCAGCTATTTGAACCTAAAGCCGAGAATTTAGCTGCAATTGGTCCGGATAAATGGGTAAGCAAACTCGCATTATAATAAATATTTATGTTGATATAAAATGGCTTCTGTAGCGTTAGTTCTAAAATAATTATGTATTAAATCAGTAATGCCTACACGTTTAGTTGTTTACTAAGTCGGTAGGGGTTACGAATTATCCTTATGCAATATAGTGTCGTTTTGGTCAAGCCGGATGGAGTACAGAGGGGTTTAATAGGTGAGATCATCCACCGTTTTGAACGTAAAGGTTTAAAGTTAGTTGGTCTGAAGATGATGTATCTCAACGATGAGATTTTGGATAACTGGTACGCACATCATAAGGAAAAGCCGTTTTTTGGTAATTTGAAAAAATTTATGGAAAGCTCTCCAATTGTGGCAATGCTTTGGGATGGTGTGGAGTGTGTCGATACTGTTCGTAAAATTGTAGGTATCACTAAAGGCCGTGAGGCTGAACTTGGATCGATTCGTGGTGACTTTGCTATGAGCCAGTCCAACAACCTTATACACGCCTCAGATAGCACGGAAAGTGCTAAAAAAGAGCGGGACCTTGTGTTCCAACCTTCTGAAATATTCGAGTATGATAAAGACGATTATTTACAGGTATATTCTGAGGAGGAGCGGGGGTTGTAGATTTTTATCTGATAATTAAAAGGCGAGCTTCTTAGCTTGCCTTTTATATTTGTCAGGGTAATCAGAATCTTGAGCGACGTTAGGAGCGAAATCCCTTGAGCGAAGCGAAAGGGAGGACTGGTACGCCGTTACAATTGCCCAGTACTATTTGTCGGGGTAGCCAGAATCGGACTGGCGTCACGCGATCCCGAACCGCGTATCATACCACTAGACCATACCCCGAAATAAAAAAGGAATCGCTTGTTTCCTGCATGTATATGACCACACAACATCCCGAAAAGCCAATTCTTTTGCTACAATACGATAGAATTTTACTCTAATTGATTGAAAATTGGAATTTGAAAATTGCTATTGCCCTCATAGTTCAACGGATAGAACGGAGGTTTCCTAAACCTTAAATGGTGGTTCAATTCCCCCTGGGGGCACAAACATACTACTCTAGATTGAGTCCGTACAGATTTGCAAAGGTAAGGGGGTTGGTAGTTAAAGATGTTAGAATGACCAGCTTCTGACCGTTAGGCCACGGATAGGAGAAACCTTCAAGGAACATACCACCGTAGACTTCAGTTTCATTTGACCCATCATATTCAACCAAACTTACTTTGTCTTTACCAGTCAATATTAAGTGGTATGAATCAGGGAACCACTGATAGGTCAGGGGACTATATACTGGCGAATAATGGGTATGAATGTTCGTTAATAATTGTAAACTGGTTGGCGACTGTTTGGTGGTAACTGTTTTTTTAGTGGGTATTCTGGGTGACGGGCTGGTAGAGGGAAAATTTGCAATCTCATCATCTGTTACAGTAGGAAGCATAAACTGATCCACAATCTGAAGTAGTTGTGTTTGGTCAAACATATCACGGGCTATCGCAAAATTAGTATCTTCTTCACTGTCATACAAATAGACAGTTCCGGTATGTAGGGTGCGTTCCTGTGGTTGGCAGTTGATTGCTGGTAGGGGCGGAATAAGATTTTCATCAAGTTGGGCAGACTGTGTAGCAACGTAGAGTAGCTTTTTCTCATTTGGTGAGAAATAGAGGAGGGTAGCAGACTGGGTTGCGATCTCTTGCATCTGTATAGGTAGTTTCGCTAAGCGTTTTTGCTGCTGCAAGGCTATCTGTTTTTGCCAATCTTCAATGATAAGGGGCAACTGAAGTGCAACATTGATTAGGTTTTGGGGTTTCTGTTCTGCGTTTGTAGGCAAAAGATAGCTTTGTGTTTCGGAAAAGTAGGCTAAAATTTCACTTGAGTTTGGATTCCAGAAGAGTCGCGCTTTCGAAAATTCCAAGTTAGCAGTATCTTTGATAACCTGCACAGCACTACCCCCACCGCGCAGCATACCTTCGCTCATATTGAGCACCCAAATACCGTACTTTATTTGGGCTGAGCCTGTGGCAATTTGGAAAGCAAGCATTTGTCCATTTGGAGAAGGTGTTATATTACTTGCTCCATTAACAGTGAGTGCTGCCAGGTTCGGAACAGAGGGAAATAGGCGGGCATTAGTTTGGGTAACAAGCTCTTTTTCAAGTTTTAACTTTTTATTCCAAGTATTATATCCGTCTTTTTCTATGCGGATTGCATACTCACCCGGTGACATATGTAGCGTATCATCGGTGGCAGTAGAAAGTTCATCATCAATGTATACGGTTGCTCCCTTGGGTAGGGAATTAACTACCAATAAGCCATTTCCCTCAAGAGTTTGGTTTTTTACATTATATCGATACCCTTGAGCCCACCGGATTGCAAAAATAGTTCCCCCAACAAGGAAAATGGCAATAGCTAAAGTAATGAGAAGCCGTTGATTCATGTTTTAATTTATATTTAAAATTATTATAGTATAGTTTCCGTAGTGAACAGAGAGAGAAAACTATTCCATTTTGTTTTGTTTTCCCGATATGGGTAGATTATAATGCCTAAAGATGGGTTTGTATAGGAAAAACATAATTTACAAAACCAATTCTCAATGTAGTTCGTGAGGCTTATATTTATTTTTAAAATAGCATATTTAAGGGCTAATTATAAATTGATCATTGGAAATTGGTACATTTATAATGTCTTTTCGCTCTCGTATTGGCATCGATTTAGGAACTGCAAATTCGCTTGTATATGTGGCGGGTAAAGGTATTGTCCTCAATGAACCGACAGTTGTAGCTGTGTCTGTATACGATAAGAAAGTGGTTGCAGTTGGTCATGAAGCTAAAGAAATGCTCGGTAGAACACCGGGAAATATTCTTGCAAAGCGTCCGATGCGCGATGGAGTCATTGCCGATTACTCTATAACTGAGGCAATGCTGCGTTACTTTATCCAAAAAGCAGTAGGGCGATCTATGTTTTTTAGACCTGAGGTGCTCATTTGCATACCTGCTGGAGCAACACAAGTTGAGAAACGGTCTGTAGAGGATGCCACCATAGCTGCCGGGGCATCATCGGTTTACATTATTCAGGAGCCATTAGCTGCTGCTATAGGCGCAGGGGTACCCATTGGCGAACCTTCAGGAAATATGGTTTTAGATATTGGTGGTGGAGCAGCAGAATCTGCAGTCATTTCTCTAGGAGGAGTAGTTGTTCATCGCTCAGTGCGTGTAGCAGGAAGCAGGCTTGATGATGGCCTTATAGCATGGGTACGCAAGCGTTATGGTCTGATCATTGGAGAAACAACTGCAGAAGAAGTTAAATTACGTATCGGTTCAGCCCTGAAATTGAAACAGGAAAAAACAATGATGGTTAAAGGTAGGGATGTAGTATCCGGCTTACCTAAGCGCCTCCAGATAAGCAGCAATGATGTTGTTGAAGCGTTTAGCCATCCACTTTCTCAAATAGTAACAATGGTAAAGAAAGTTCTTGAGGAAGTTCCCCCGGAACTTGCTTCAGATATTATTGATAAGGGATTAGTTATGACAGGGGGGACAAGCATGTTGGCAAATTTTGACTCTCTCTTATCCCAAGAGACGGGAATTCCCTGTTATGTAGCTGAAGATGCGCTTTTCTGCGTTGCCAAAGGAACAGGTGTGGTTTTAGAACACTTGGATATGTATAAAAAGAGTTTATCGAGGAGATAAATAATTGGTATAATAGAAACTAATTTTCAAAATACAATTTTCAATGAACTAGTATGATCTAACGTGTACATAGTGAAAATAAACAGTAAAACATATATTGGAAATTGATAATTGTAAATTGACCATTAATTCTATTGACTCGTTCACTGATTATTGACCAGATCAAACACCAATGCATTGCACAGTACAGTCAAATTACTGACTGGGTTCATGATATTCACCACATTCGGCGGGTTGTAAAAAATGGCAGGTTATTATCGAAAAAAGAACACTTAAGTTCATTAAATACTGTACTTGTTGAAATTGCATGCTGGTTACACGATATTGGTAGGGTAGGTGAGGAGACAGGGTTGGAATTTACTAAGTCAAATCATGCAGAAATCTCTTATCAGAAAAGTAAATCAATAGTAGCCCCCTTTCAAAAACAATTAGGCCGTGAAGGCATATACAAGGTGTTGCAGGCTGTACGGGAGCATAACAAACCACAACTGCTGCATTCTGATAATATTGTCGGAAGATTATTAGTTGATGCTGATCGGGGTGCGGGTCTTAATCCCATCGGCATTTACACAATGCTTTCGTATTTGCATGTTACTAAGCTTGATCCCGTATTTACGATCGAAAAAGCAAGAAAAGGACTGCCTCAACTGCTTACCCAGCTTGAGCGGGAAGGTAAACTTGAACTAGCACTTGAGAAAGTGAGTTTTTTCAACGACTGGTATTATGGAACTAACAAGCAAAAAAATACAGGCGTGGAGGTGGATCCTCTCTATACCAAATCAGCTGTAAAGCTCTATAAGCGAGGCTTTGCACAGATTTTGCGATTTGAGGAAGATTTGCGCTCAAAAATTGCGTGCCAAAATCCGTTACCATAATTTCTATGGATAAGATTACTGTGTTAGGAATACCAATAGATTGTGTTACCTGGAAAAGCATTGATAGTGCCGTTTTGCGCTTGCTTGAAGAAAAAAAACAGGTATTTATTGCTACCCCCAATCCTGAACACATCATACTCGCTCAAAAGCAACACAATTATTTTACTGTTCTACAACATACCGACCTTAACGTACCTGACGGGATAGGTTTGGTTTGGGCAGCAAAAAGAATCCTAGCCAAACAGGGCGTATTCAGACCAATAGAGCGCGTAACAGGTATAGACTTGATGCTGTATCTTTGTAAAACGTATGGCGCACATATGAAAGTAGGTTTGTTAGGTGGTCTTGATGGGGTAGCTTCAAAAGCTGCTGACAGACTTCGCAAACTGATTCCAAATGTAGATATTATTGCTTTGCCATACTATGAATATGGTAAAGCGGATACAGAGATTGTCCAAAAAATACAGGATGAGAAAGTGGAGATACTCTTTGTAGCTTTGGGTGCTCCAAAACAAGAACTATTTATATCAAAGTATCTCAATAAAATGCCACATGTAAGATTGGCAATAGGAGTTGGTGGAGCGTTTGATGTTTATGCGGGCAATTTAAGTCGGCCGCCATTGTGGTTGCAAAAGCTAAACTTGGAGTGGCTATACCGCCTAATCCAAGAACCATCACGTTGGAAGCGTCAACTCAAATTAGTAGAGTTTGTGTGGAGAATACTAAGAACTAAGAACTAATTCTCTTTCGGCGTGATACCCAGAAGCCATAGTACTGACTCTTTTTTATAGCGACGATCACCTCGGGCATTGATACGGATAGGAGGGAGCTTGCCTCTTTTACCCCAGCGTTTTATGGTGAGCGGAGCAACCCTGAGAAGTTCTGCTACTTCTTTAACGGTGAGAAGGTCAGGTAGATCATCCATCTTTACCCTTTTTTTATCACTAAGTTTATTGTTTGATATATTAAGATCCATCATAGAGTACCTCCTTGTGATACAAATACTACATTACTACTACTCAAAATAACAAAAAGATGTGTAGTGTGTCAAGTATGGCTTTCTGTTTGCTATCTCCTTTTCTGAATGGGAATCAAGAATGAGGGATCCTATGCATGTAGCATGCTTTACATAACAGGTATAGCTAGAAGACTACAATTATAGTATTTTTTCAAAATAATTACCCGTTCCTGATGTTATTCAGAAATGGTAATGATAAATAAAGAACTTTATTGCCAACAAAAAACCCCGAAACTGAAAGTCCAGAGGTTTTAGGTTTATAGCAAATCTAAAGCTAACTTAAGTTCAACTTGCGCGCCCCATCGGTAGCTTTATATCATATTAGGGTCGTAAGTTGAATTCCACACGTATTTTTGTTTATTAATTAATGCTTTGATGGGATGGCCAGTTGAGTATAGGCATCCTTACAAAAAACCCTAGGGGATACCTAGGGTTTTGTCTTTGCATATGAGAGAATATTACTTCAACTCAACTTGCGCTTACATGAGTAGCTTGCGCTACTCAGTACTTACAGGTCGAATTATTTCAATTCGACTTGTGCGCCCAGTCTATAACTTTTACCTTTTTAGGGCCACAAGTTATATTTCTATTTTAATCTAACTATGCGGTCTTACTCGACTGGACTTACAGGTCAAGCAGTTACTCTACAAAAAACCTTGAGATTGCTCCCAAGGTTTTAGGTTTATAGCAAATCTAAAGCTTATTTAAGCTCGACTTGTGCGCCGGCTTCAACTAAGATAGCTTTTGCTTTTTCAGCATCTTCTTTCTTAGCAGCTTCCAACACTGGTTTGGGAGCGCCTTCGACTAAGTCCTTAGCTTCTTTCAAACCAAGATCAGGTTTGAGTGTACGAACTGCTTTAATGACGCCAATTTTATTAGCACCAGCAGCAGTCAGGATGACGTCAAACTCTGTTTTTTCTTCAACTGGAGCAGCACTGGCGGCACCTGCGACCGGGGCGGCAGCCACGGCAACTGGGGCGGCAGCACTGACACCAAATTTGTCTTCCAATGCTTTAACCAGATCTGCGAGTTCCAAAACAGTTAATGTTTCGATTGACTCCATGATTTTTGTAAGTTTTTCACTTACTTTTACTTGTTCGTCTGCCATGATTGCTCACCTCCTTTAAATTGTTCAAAATTCAGTAAACAAATAACAAAAGATGTAGTTACTTGTTATGAACTGTGTTTATAATCGCTTACTAAGCCTAAGATTAATGTTACCTCTGTTAATAATGTTTATTCGGACTTTTTGTCACCAATTGCCTTAAGAGCGTATACCAAGTTTCTAAGATTTCCCTGCATGACATTCACTAACCCATACAAAGGTGCTGACAATGTACCAACCACCTGACCTCTGAGCTCTTTTTTTCCAGGTAGTGCTGAAAGCTTGGTAACCTGATCAGCGTTGATAACCTGATTATTAAAAAAGCCAGCAGTTAACTTAGGTAATTCGTTTTCTTTTGCAAATTCTGACACTACTTTCAAGGGTGCAATCTCGTCTTCATATGCAAATATGGCAGCAGTCGGTCCAGTTAGGGTTGAGTTTATTTCGTCTGATTTACCAAAGGCAATGCGGAGTAGTGTGTTTTTAGCTACAACCATCTCACCACCTGCATCGCGTACTTTATCGCGCAGCTGATTGATTTGGTTAGATTTTAAGCCGTGGTAATGGGCAAAAACAACTGCTTTAGAGTTATCTCGTTTTGTCTGTAAGTCTGTAAGATCTACAATGTTCTTTTTACTTGGCATAGCGGATTGGTTAATAGATGTAAGTTACCTCTATCCTTATTATCTCTGACTATATATACAGAGCCTGTAACGAAGTATTTTTACATTCACTAACTTTATTTTCTATATTTAAAAATAAAAAAGCGCCTATCTAGAGGCGCATATAACAAGCTAACATAATACAAGACTATATCTCAACTTGTTTTGCTCCTCGGTGGGTCTTACATGTCGATTTCACATCTCAATCAGGTCTTGTGACTTGATTGAGATGGTCGTGTGAATTTTGCAAATCACTCGACACGGCCACACTGTCTATGGAAACAGCTTAGTATACAATATACATATGAAATTGCAAGAGTCTACCTTCATACATTGATAGTAATAATCATGATTTACGTGTCAATAGTTTTTGATTAATTATAGTCAATGCATAATTATTGGCTAATAATTGTCTTCAAAAGGTATGCTATATGATAGTTATTCCTATAGTCTATTTATAAATGTGCATTAATACCTTCTTCATAATTTTTTATATCTATTTCAACTGGATAATCCATAAATAGAATATAAATAGTTAAATTCATTAAGTTTAGTATTGTTTATACTGGTGTCACAGTTATACGTCACCAACAGTTATTAATATTCCTCTTTACGACTGATGACATTACATATTAATGTATCTCTAAGTCGTTATCTGTGTATATAGATCCATAGATAGTAATAGCCAATTATTCATAAATTTTATTTATACATGAGAATTTATGTGCTAATTAGTTATGATGCTATTATTACTGTTTAATCAATCTATAACCATAACCTTACATAGGCTGGCAAATATTACTTTGATTTGCTAGTCACTGAAAGCATTTTAATACCTCTATAGAACGCGTTAGGTTTAAATTTAACACATTACCCTTAGGTCTACCTACAACGAATGTAAGAATATAATAACTAATCTAAAAATGTAATCCTAATAGTAATACATAGAGGATTATTGAATGGCACCTAATACATAACAAAAGCAAACTGTTACACATAGTGCTAGCTACAAATGAGTAGACATAAATTATTATATTTTCTATTAAAAAATAAACGACATAGTATAGTTATTGTTGATTGTTACATCAGATAACGTCATTTTGAATGAGATTGAAATTGGCAAATATGAGCATGTTTTGATAATATAAATGATAGCAAATGTGGAATAATAATAAGACACCAACAATAAAACAGACAAAGAACAATAAGTGGTGGAAGATAAGAAATATAATTCAACTATATAAAGTTAAGGAAATATTACGAAAATATATAGTTCGTGAAACATTACGACTTTTACATAATCAATGCCTATGAAGACGGTGGTATACAAAAAAATAAATAAAGGTATGTAAACATACGTTTATAAATAGAAAATACAGGTTCTTTATTTATTTAGGTTATACATCACATTAAAACCATGGTAGTAGATCATACATACTAAAAAGAACCATATATTAGAATCTTTTATTTCATATAGTAAAGAAATTATGGAAAAATATTGAGATTATGATAGTAAGAATACAGTCATATAAAATAATATTAATGAGGAAAACCATATAAATACAGTATAAAGAAAGACATAAGAGCCTAGTGAAAGCAATAACTGATAATACGAGTGGTAAGAAGCTACTGGGTATCAATACCTCTAATTAAAAAATTTAATATACTAAGAAACGTAAAATGAGTAAATAAATATATCAAAGAATGATAAGGAAAATGAACATAAATACAGAATTCGCTGGAATATGCACAATAGAAATAGGAAGGATAGAGACTTACAATCCTAAGTGTTCAATGTCGAGTTTGACAGTAGGACTCATAGACGTACACAATGTAGCGGAGCGGATTATGCGTGGATCTATAGCTTTCATTACTGCTTTAAGATTTTCGACAAGCTTAGCTTCACCAAATGAGCGTTTACCCACTGTAAGATGAATCAGGGGAGCTTTTTTCTCTGTTTTATACTGTAGTTTGTTTCCACCTAGATCTTTGGCCGCCTTCTCTGTATCTTTGGTGACTGTACCGTTTTTAGGATTTGGCATGAGACCGCGGGGACCAAGTAGTTTGGCATGTTTAGCGAGCTTGCCCATGTCTTCAGGTTTGGCAATTAATACATCAAATTCAATTTGTTTATTCTCAATTTGTTTTAATATTTCATCTGAAAAAATGACAACCTTTTTTTGTTTACCGGTGCCGTGGGGAAGGTCTATGGATCCGGAAAGAGCATCTTTTTTACTCACAATATTCAATTCAACAGAAGAGTCAAACTTTTCTTTAGAAAGTTCAAGTACTTTATTTACAGCATCTGTAAGGTTTAGTTTTTGTTTGGGATCGGTTTTAGATTTAAGACTCTTATAATGCTTGGATCTAACCTTAGCCACACGAACCTTAACTTTTTTATCTGAAGTTTCATCTGTAGAGGGCATCTCACCATCTGCAAGTTTGGCTGCCTGCTTGCGAGCCTCATCTTGGGCTGCAATCATTGCAAACTCTTCTGGTAAATCAAATGGATCTGAAGATCGTTGTGAATACTTGTTATAGGAACCTTGCTGTACCATCTGTTCCTGATTTTCGTCCATGGTTATATTACGTTTTTTACCCATATGTTTCCTTTATGCACTTTTTATTCCCATTGATCGGGCAGTACCGAAAACAATTTTTTTGGCTGCCTCAATATCTTTGGTATTAAGATCTTCCATTTTATCTTTAGCAATTGCTTCTGCCTGTTCCTGGCTTAATGTAACTTTAAGCATCTCTTTACCCGCTTTACCAGAGCCTTTGTCAACTTTCAGCGCTTTTTTAATCAATTCTGATACAGGTGGCTTTTTAAGGACAAATGTAAACGTACGATCTTCGTATATCGTTACAAGAGCGGGGATGACTTCACCCATGCGGTCTTTTGTGGCTTCGTTGTATTGTTTGCAAAACTCCATGATAGCCACCCCATGCTGACCAAGAGCTGGTCCGATAGGGGGTGTAGGATTAGCTTTGCCACCTGCAATATTTAGTTTGAGAATAATTTTTACTTTTTTTGCCATATGATTAAGACTAATAACAAACTGCTATTATACCTAAATATAAATGATATTCAATCCGATTCTGCTTACAAGATACAGTATAGTCTCCCCAATCTATCATTCCTAGATTTAGGAAACCTAAATCTTTGTTATCCCGTTCGCTACGCTTAAGCCGTTAGGGCCATAGTCTGATAAGTCAGATCTTTGCTATCCACAACCTTCGGTTGGGATTGCCAGGAATAAATTCTGACGACCATGCTAAAGCACGATCTTCATAATTTATATCTTGGCTACCTGCAGGAAATCCAGTTCTACCGGTGTTTCCCGACCAAAAATTGAAACCAGCACGCGGACTTTTCCTTTATCCTGATCGATGGACTCAATCGTTCCCAAGAAATCATTAAATGGACCGTCAACAATTTTGACAGCCTCTCCTGGGGTAAAGGTGGCTTTGTACTTGGGTGCAGCCTGCTGCATGAATTTCATGATAACTTCAACTTCTTTTTCAGAGATTGGTGTTGGCTTGTTGCCTACACCGATAAAGGCTGTAACTCCGCTCGTAGTCCTGACCGTTAACCATGATTCATCAGTTAAAATCATTTTGACGATGATATATCCTGGGAATATCTTTTCAGCGATGGTTTGTTTTTTACCTTTAGTAATCTTGATTTTGTTTTGAGTGGGGATCAGGATTTCAAAAATCAAATCAGTCTGATCCATTGATTCAACTCTTTGTTTGAGGGCTGCTGCAACCTTATTCTCGTGACCTGAGTAGGTATGGACAACGTACCAGCGAGCACGGGAATCTTCAGTTTTTGATATGACTACATGATTGCCTTCAACCGGCTTTTCGATCAAATCAGCAGCTGACTCGATGGCTACGTGAGTCGGGGAGGCTTGAGGTGCTTCCTCAACATCTTTTACTTTTTTTACTTTCGGTGTTTTGTCTGCTTTTTTTGCCATGATTTTGAGTTAAAGACGGGCTTCTATTGAGATTATATGCCGTTTTTAACCATTTCTTAATAAAAGGATACTTACAATATTGCAGAGAGCAAACTTGTAAAAAGGTAATCCAAGCCTCCTAAGAATAGACCTACGGCTACGCTTATGATAATAACCAGCGTTGTTGACCGAGTCAGAGTTTCTCTGGATGGCCATGAAACTTTTTTAAGCTCTGCCTTCACCTCCTGCAGATATTGTTTAGGGCTTGAGCCAAAATCTGGGGTGGTAAAGGTAAATTCAGCCATTTGTTTTTAGGAAAAGCCTTGTCGGCCTTTCTTTGCTTGCAGAGTAATGCTCTAGTATACTGTATTTTTAAGTCATTAGTACACCAGTGTACTAAATGAAAAAACCGCTATGATAGCGGTCTATGTCAAGTATTATACGGTATTTTCAGGCTCTTTGCAAGTAAGGGAAAAAAGAATAAAATCGAAACTTAGGGGTTTTTATGCGTACGATTAAGATGTATATTTGCCTGTAAATTACTACATAATTAAAATCCACAAAGTGAAAGGAGTTGAGTTTATGAAAAAAATCACCAAGGCAGTTATTCCTGCAGCAGGTTTCGGTACCCGCTTTTTACCCCAAACGAAGGCAATGCCCAAGGAAATGCTACCAATTGTAGACAAGCCTATTATTCAGTACATAGTTGAAGAACTGGTGGATGCAGGTATTAAAGATATTATCCTAGTAACTGGATATCATAAACGAACCATTGAAGATCACTTTGACGCACCTAATCTGGACCTGATTGAGAACTTACGCATGGGAGGAGAGAAAAAGAAACCGCTTCTTGAACAAGTAGAAAAGATCTCAAACATGGCAAATTTTGTGTACGTACGCCAAAAGGGCCCCTATGGTAATGGAACACCGCTGATCAATGTCCGTTCGATTATTGGCGATGAGCCCTTTATTTACACGTGGAGCGATGATTTTATTTATGCAACACCTTCCCGCTTTAAACAGCTATTAGCTATATATGAAAAGTACAACTGTTCAGTTCTGGCCTCTATCAGACTGACCAAAGACGAAGAGTATGATCGGTACGGAGTTGCAGGCGGAAAAGAAATTGAGCCTGGGATTATTGACTGCGATACGATCATTGAAAAACCAGGAAAAGCTAAAGCTCCTTCCAACTTGGCAAATGTATCCGGTTTTATCATGACTCCCGATATCTTTGACTACCTGGATGAGGTACAGGCAAATTTATCTCCCGGAGGTGAACTATATTATAATGATGCGCTCAAGCTCATGTTGCGGGATAAAAAGCGGGTTTTAGCAGCTGAGATCAAAGACGGCAAATACTACGATACAGGGAACAAGCTTGAGTACTTAAAAACGGTTGTTGAGTTTGGATTGCGCAATGAGGAGATGGGAGAGGACTTTAAGAAGTACCTCCAGGGACTTCCGTTCTAATTCTGAAAAAAACAGATAGGTTTAAAAAGGTGGGTCAAGGCTCACCTTTTTTATATATATTTCAAAAAGATTAGAATTCCTATAACGGCTGCAATGATTGCATTGACCAGGACCGCTCCTGCTGCCATATCCCGTACATTTTTTGTGGCCTTGTAGTTGAGCTTATGCAGATCCCGGATAAAATTTGCCAGTTCTTCAATACAGGTATTAAACAATTCCGCTGCAATTACCATAGCAAAGAGAAGCAGTACAATAAAAAAGTCTGTCAGCGACAGGTTGAGCAGCCAAGAAACCAGAGTTACAAAGGTAACAGCTAAAATGTGGATCTGGAAATTGAGCTGGGATCTAAAAGCTGAGCCAATGCCGGCAAAGGCATGTACAAAACCCTTGAAAATTTTTTTCAGCATATGTACTATTGATATTTTGTAATTGTACTTGCCTGGCTTTGATTTTTAAATGGACAGGAATCAACTTATGCGTATTAAAATCAAAGCTATGCTAAGTATTTTTATTCATATTTAAAAATGTGAGTATACTCATTCAAGCAGGACAGGGGAGTGAAGTCAAGAAAGGATATTTTTTATGCATATTGACTGCATAGTAAAGATGAGTACAATTCACGTTTTGTTATAAAATTAGATATCAAGTATGATGCATCCTGAACTAAACCATGGATCTCAAGGTTCACAAGAACCAACAATAAGGTATGATGCTCTTGAGTCAGATTTTTCAAGGGGCATATTTGTTGTATCAGCTGATCCAACAGAGCATTTAAAAATGGCTTCGCATAAGCACGAAACAACACTACAAGGAGTAAGAGATTTGCTAATTGTCTGGATGGCGAGTATGGGGATTAGGTAAAATAGGACATTACATATAGTACTGCTAAAGATAAGTTTAATAAAAAGGGCGCATCGATGATGCGCCCTTTATTGTTCTTAGGATTGCAAAATATATTAGAAGGTTTGGATTTTTGCTCCTTGCTTGAGATTACCAAGCCAGCTCTGGATTGATTCATTCTTTTTCTGGCTGGTTAGCATTTCAGTTACATACGCATTGAGCTGGTCGCCTTTGAGATCGGCAGGTAAAACCTCTTCGTTAGCAGTGATGTAAGCCTGTATTTCCTGAGCACTCGGGCTGGCTGCAGCGCCGGCTAATTGTTCGACCATAAGGTTTAGTTTCAGCTGGCGTTCCAGCTCGGCTCGGTCCATGCCCTGCAAAAGAAGAACCTGGTCAAGCGATTGGCCCTGAGCTTTTAAGGTTTCGTCGATCTTAGCTGTTTCGGATGCAACTTTATCCGGAGTAATATCTACTCCATTGACTTTGGCTTGCTGCTCAATAAGAGCCTCAGTGATGAGCATATCCACTGTTTGCTGGCCATACTGTTTGTAGAGCTTTTCATTTACTGTTTTTCTCCAGATGGGTTGACCATTGACGGTAGCAGCGATAAAACTAGCCCTGAAGTAGTATAAAAGGGTAGCTAAGGCAATCAGTAAAATACCCAGCACAATATATCTTGAGTTTTTGACAGATGGTTTGCCGACAAGGGTGGCTGTTGAGCTTTGTTCCTGTACAACTTCTGTAGTCTCTACTGGGGTATCTGTGACGGGTGTTGTTACGTTAGTTTTAGTGGCTTTTGAAGGTTTAGAACTGGTTTTTTTCATATATACAATTAAATTTTAATTAATATTATTTATACATGGCCAAGAGTATAACACAGAAACTGATTAAAAATATGCTACATTTAATAAATAAAACAAACGTACTCTACTTTGGTTCGTTATATGAAGCTTTCGCTGCCCATAGCACATGCAATACGAAATCATCTTATCTTTGCAATTTCGATATTGGCAGTAACCATGCTGCTTGGATTTGGGTCATATTATGTGTTGTTTCTTGGAAGGTCTCAACAGAAGGAAATAATGCGTAACTACCTACAGGTCAAGCAGCTTACTGAGGATAAGGGTATATTACAACTGCAGATTGCCTCAATGTCAGCGCAAATCGCCTCAGTATCTGCCCAGCTTGAAATACTTGAGAATGAGGATCAGAAAATACGTAATGACAAGCTACAGTCAACTATCACAGAAATTGAAAATACGTATCAGCAGGCGGTTACAGTCTACGAAAAGCTGGTTAAACTGAGAGAGGGGACATCAAAAACCGCGGAATTGGATGCAGCATTTAGTAAAACATTGACAATACTTGCAAAACGTGACTACTCTACTGCATCAGCTGAGCTGACTAATTTATCTAAAAAAATTCAGACTGAACAGGATAGGCTGGTAGCCAGCTTCAACATCCCGGCATCAGCTCCCAGTTCAAATACACCTCCCGGATCAGGCTATTCCAGCCAAAAAGTGAGCACGGAAGTGGGCGAATTTCTGGTTTCGATGGTGGCAGGCGATTTGAGCTCAACTAAGGTAATCGTAGATACAGCTTCAGATTCCGACTGTAGGGATAATTGTCCTGTGCTAGCGCTTGGTGATTACGTATCGAGAAATGGAGCATATGCAGGCATAAACGGATCATACTTTTGCCCGGCTTCATACCCCTCTTGTGCGGGTAAGACCAACTCGTTTGATACCTTGTTGATGAACAAAAATAAAGCCTACTTCAACTCAGATAATAATGTCTATAGTACAGTTCCGGCGGTTGTATTTGGCGGTTCATGGGTACGGTTTGTCGGTAGATCTTTAGACTGGGGCAGAGATACTGGCATTGATAGTATGATCGCCAACCAGCCGATGACGCTATCGGGAGGAAATATTGCATTTGGGGGCGATGGAGACCCCAAAAAAGGAAGTAAAGGCACCCGCAGTTTTGTTTCCCACAAGGGAAACACTGTCTATATTGGGGTGGTTTACAATGCCACGGTTGCCGAGGCTGCGTATGCCCACAAGGCACTTGGGTTTGAAGACGCCTTGAATTTGGATAGCGGTGGCTCAACCGCTCTGTGGTACGGGGGATATAAAGCCGGTCCGGGCAGGGCAATTCCTAATGCAATTTTATTTGTTAGGAGGTAATCCTGTAATGTATTAATTGCATTAATATACTTTTATCCACAATGGATACGGTCGTAACTGATTAGATGGAGAGTTTACTGTTTTAAATTTTCCTTTCGTTTTATTTCCAATAAATACATCTCCACCACCCGCAGTTAATATGGCATGATAAGCTCCTTTTAAGACACATTGCTGTGCTAATTCTGTGATAGTCAGCCCTGCACTATCCGATGATCTTCCGTCTGCAGCTATGACAAACCAAGAGTTATCTTTATTTATTCCGATAGCCATGAGAGGCATGCGTTGATAAGGTAGAGTACGACTTATCTCCATAAGTATTTGCTCATCATCTCTATCCAGAGTTAGGTGATCCATTCTTGACTTGGCAATTAGGTACCGCAGCTTTGCATACTCAACATCACTGATACTCTGAAGATTATACTCAACTGGTATTTCTCTATCCCAAAGCCAACTCAACAGGGAAGGGTTGTATGGTAAAGCTTTTCGGATCAGTTGCCAAAACTCTCGCTTTTCCTCAGCATTAACAAAATTAAACTGGTTAGTGTTGGAAAAATCAAGCACATTGCGGGGATCAGCTAACAGGCGGGGATTACTCAACAACTCTCTGACAGGTTGCTCTTCACCATTTCTGACAATAAATGGGCCGCTTAATCCATGTGCGATATCTGATATATCAGTTTCTCTAGCTAGAGAACCATTCCGGAGCTCGAGATGTCTGTCATCCCACTCACCCTGCTGGTTGCGGATAAGAAAATTGAGGATTCTATTTGTAGGATCATCTGGTAAGCCAATCAAGTGCCCATCATTTATAAAATACGCCCCATACTGCCATCCAAAGTGATTACCTGGGAAAACATAGGAATTTTCGTATTCAGTCATAGCAGTACTGGGATGTATACCGGCAGGACGGCCAATCAGTGTTGCAGTAGCTTTTTGATCAATGAGCAAGCTTCCCGGCTCAGTTTTTATACCATGCTCGGTCAAAGCCTCATCCCAAACGAGTGAAATTCTCGATGTAGGCGGGAAGGTGACTGTCGTTACTTTGGCAGTCTTACCCCTCTCAAGACTGACTACGTGCTGAGATTCTATTATATTCAACAAATGTCTGTGTTCTTCTGGGCTAGTCATACTGGTAATTGTACTATGGAAGGGCAATCTTATTGAGTTTAATGAAATGAGAGCAATAAAACTTATGTAATTTAGGTTATGAAGATTGGGCTGTCTTGATGAAGGTACAAAGTCAGAACGCGTGGGGGTAATGTCCAATACAATTATATTTTGTGAAGAGATAGTTGCTATATTTAATCTGATCTTCTTACATCTTTTTTAAAGAGTGGAGTAATAATCAATATCTCATCACCATTAATTTTTTTAGCCACGCCACATATACCAACTCTTCTCTTTGATGCGATGAATTTTCTAGTCCATGGTGGAATTTTATGTAGTTCATTAATACTTGGAGAGCGAGTTATGATTGTGTCCCAATCATATTGTGCAAGTTTAGGAAGAGCATTAGCCGTAGTTTCACCAACGTGGGTATTATCTGTTGGGTTAGTAAAAATATCATTAAGTGTTTCATTTAATACCTCGATATTGGTTAAAGGTAGAAATCTTAATTTATTATTTTCTAACATCATTTGTATTATCTTGGTAAATTCGGGATCTTCTGGATTGGGTAGTGCTTGGATATTTTCTAGGTAGTATATACTTCTATTGGGTTTTATGGGAAACTGTTCTGTAAAATATTGATAAATTGGGCGTTCGCCAGATTGTACTAGAGCAACCGTGGGAGATTCCGAAACTCTATTTTCATGCGCTTTAAAAAACCAAGAAGGTACATCATCATCCCCACCCTCATAGGCTACCCATTCAATTACGTCTTGTAATCTATCATCAAGCTGTTTAGGATCCTCAGTTATTAGTTCAACAAGAGTTGATACCCAAGCAGCCAACTCTTTGGGTTGTTGATCAGGCGTTAGTTGACACATTCGGGCAATTTGTAAACAAAAATGATACCTGTCAGGTAGATCTTTAGAAATATCGTATTTTATTGTCTCTCCTGGGATTCCTGAATGTCTATGAATACTTGAATTTTCTAGTGTAATATAAAATGGAAGATCTCTCATATCAACACAAATTAAAAGATTATCGTGCCTTTTTTCATCATCTGTTATCCCATATATATCTTCAAGCTCAACAAAGAGTTCTCCTCCGGCTTGTATTTCTGCATCATGCAAGGTTGATACTGATTCTGGATGAACAATGTGTGGTGTCGAGATTGTTTCAGAAATGTAACCGTACCATTCATCAGGATCTCTTGGGGGTAAGAGCGGACTAAGTCGTCTCAACTTTTCGGCATCTTGGGCTCTGCCATTGAACATGGTTACATATCGATCGGGTTGGTTAGCGTTTTCAAAACGGGGACCCCCAAAATGGATAAAAGTAGCAAGACTATATGACCCATCTTTATAAAACCCATGATGGTGCTCAATATGTTCTTTAACACGATTTTGATAATATTGGGACGAACGATCGTCTCTTAAGCCTGAATTTAACCTATTGTATAGTCCATGAATTGCTCTGGTGAAAGTTCCACTCTGAAGCCATTTGTTTGGGTGTTTTGTATCAACTGCATTAAGTATTGCTCTTAAAGAAGGTATATCAACAGGGTAAGGTCTGCCAAGCTCATCTGTCATCATCAATACTTCAAAAAGCAAAGACTCGTGACCTCGAATTACTTCTTTATAACGGTCTGGTTGTTGCTGCTCCAAATCACGTAAATGAGCCTGAACTTTTGCTGAGGTCAAATTTTCAGGAGGTTTGCTGATATCAATCTTTTCCGGCGCATATACAGGGTTCCATGAATTTTTGGCTTCTAAGGCCGGAAGCTCACTGATACGTTGTTGTTTTACTATCTCTGAATCAATTACTGGCATACCTGACTATTGTATGAGAACTAGCTAGAAAGAACACTAGCATTTGCAGACAATTTAATTAGAAGCTTAATTATTCAAGTTATACGACGTGATAACCCGATTTTCCAGAAGTTAACCCGATTATACTCTCCACCCACATCTGCTTATTCCGCTCGAGGGCTTCCTTTGTAAACCAGCCAAAGCCTTTAAACAAAAAAGCATTAGTTTGTACGGCAAGGGGAGTTTGGGTGAGGTCCTCTGCCTCAAGAACATAACTGTCAACCACATCTGTTGCCAAAGCCTTAGCCATAACCTTTTCATCCACAAGCTCTCTGTCTGCAGTGTTTACAATAATAGCTCCTTGTTTTATAAGCTCTATCTTTTCTTTAGAAATAAAGTTTCTTGTTTCACTGTTTAATGCTAGGTGAATTGAAATTGCGTCACTTGTCTCTAAAAGCTTATCCAAATCTAGCATTTGCACATGGGTAATCTGTTTTGGTGTTCGGTTGTAGGCAATAACCTTCATCCCAAAGGCATAGGCAATCTCTGACAGACGAGTCCCGATCGATCCAAGCCCAATAATCCCAAGCGTTTTCCCTTTGAGCTCAATGCCTTCAATGAGTTTGTACGCACCTTTTTGAGTCAGACGGTCGGACACAAAGATTCGTTTTGCTGCTCCAAGTAGGAACCCAAACGTATGCTCAGCCACTGATTCAGTCGAGTAGTGAGGAGTGTTAGTGACGTGAATATGATGTTTTGAGCAATAATCCAAGTCTATATAGTGATATGCAGTCGTATCTAATGCGATACCTTTTAAATATCGTAGGGTAGGGATGAGTTTCATTAAAACCATTGGTGCTTTCTCAAAACCGCCAAGGCAGTCAGGATCTACACCTAGTACGGTAGCATGTTTAGCTATCTGAATAAGTTTATCGATTGGCAATTCATCTCTTGATGGAACAAACTTAAGCGCACCGACTTTTTCAAGTTGATTTATTTGAGCTTTGCTAAACTCATCTTTTGGGCTAAGTAAACAAAGATAATTGTTCATAAAAATGGACAAGAATATTGCACAATCATAAATACAGATATATAATATGTAAATTAGTTGTCCAAAAATGACAACATATAATATATGATCCTTACTTCACTTCTTGAAACCTTTTCTCTTAGTCATCATGAACAGGAAACTTACTTGTTATTGCTAAAGTATCCATGGTCAACAGTTTTAACTATTTCTAAGAAAAGCTCGATCAAACGCAGCAGTCTTTATCGTGTCATCGACTCCTTGATGATAAAGGGTTTGGTGGAGATGAAAGTTGATGATAAAACAACTTACTATAAAGCCGCTGACCCTTCAGTTTTTGAAAGTCTTGTTACACGGCAGGAACAAAAAGCGCTGGATATGCGCAAAAGTTTGAGTAACCTTGTCTCTCAACTAACGCTTTTAACACAGATTGACCCTTCATCTACTGGTGTACATTTTTATAGGGGAGCTAAAGGTATTGAAGCAATAGAGTGGAAAATGGCCAGGCAATCGAATAGCGAGTTATTGGTGTTTGGGATTGATGAATGGTGGCGCGTTATCGGACATGAGACGGCAGAAAAAATCAGGCAGCGGCATATAGAGCAGAACATTCATCTGAGAGAAATTTTAAATAAAGAAAAGTACATCACGGGTGAATGGACACAAGTAACGGGTTTGGAAAGCCTGTATCAGGAGCGCTACATTTCAAAAGACAAATTTCCGATCGAGAATGAGCTTGTCATATCTCCGGATGCTTTTTATATCTACAGTATTACACCAGATGAAGTCTCGGGTATTGAAATCATTAACCAGGGCTATGTCAATCTCATGAAAAGTCTGTTTGAGATGGTGTGGAGTCAGGCACTAAAACCTGATGATGTAAAGGTAGCATAACGCATTAAATACTTGCTCCCCCTCGTTTATCAGTAAACTTCATCGGTACAGCCTCATTCCAGATAAAATCAAACAGCTGCCTCTGCATGTGTGCTAGCTGTGCATTGTGGATCTCAACACAAAACACCTCACTTCCATGATAGGTGTAAGTGGCATAGACGTCATCGTATATTAACGCCTCAAAATCGATTCGCAGTTTGTCAGGATCGATATAGCGGAACAAGCTAAATTGTTCTATAAGCTCAGTTACATCAGTGAAACCATCAAATTTAGGTTTATTTGTCAGATCAAGCGTCGTAATTTTTCGTTGCACTAGCTCAGTTCTGAATCTTTCTGAAAAGTCTAAAGGTAAAAAGTCTGATATATGTTCCTTCTCAAATACCCTGATTTCCTTTTTAGCCTTGAGGCAGTTCCAACTGACCTGTTGCAGACCCTCAATTCCCTCATAGTACAGTACCTTGGAACCTATATTAGATGACTGGCTCGAAATTTTAGTCAGATGTTGAATGAGTGAGGGCAGGGACTTTTTAAGAGACAATACTTCTTGCTCTTTATCAATGACTAGCTGTTCCAATTTGGCGGGATGGGTAGCCAGAAAACGCAAACCACGGCTATCTAGTTGGAACTGGACGAGCTGTGCATGTTTGAGTTTGTCTAAGCACCTGTATACTTTAGTTCTTCCCACTTTTAGCTCTCTACTTATAGATAGGGCAGTACTGCTAGAGTGTGTTAAGAGAAACAAATATACCCTGCTCTCATCAGTGGACAAACCATAGGGTAATAATAGATTAGTAATATTGTCTGTTTGTTCGGACATCAGCTTGTATTATAGCAGAGTAGGCGTACACTTTCGATATATGAACAATAATCTTCGGGGTTCTATCCTTATAACTACTTCCGCTCTATTTTTCGGGACCTACGGGATTTGGTCGAAACTAATGAGCGGTAGTTTTGGTGAGTTTAACCAGGCATGGGTGAGGGCGCTGATACTACTTGGTTTGCTTGTGCCGTTTGGTTTTATTACTAGAGGCTATACAAAAATTACTAAAACTGACTTCAAGTGGTTTCTGATCATTGCCCTGTGTGGAGGATTTAATCAGGCTCCGTATTTCTTTGGCTTCAAGCACTTGCCTGTTGGTACAGCTACACTCTTGTTTTATCTCACGCTGACTGTAGGCTCGTACGTTATAGGAAAACTGTTTTTTAATGAAACGATCACCAAAATAAAATATATGGCATTGGGGCTAGCGGTATTGGGTCTTTTTGTGATTTACCAGTTTACGCTGAGTGCAAACCAAATCGTTCCGGCATTTTTGACCATGCTGGCAGGGCTTATGGGTGCAGGTGCAGTAGTTTTCTCAAAGAAATTATCGTCTATCTATAGTGAGACACAAATTTTGACCGCTATCATGCTTGCCATGCTGGTGGTAAACGTTCCCTTAAGCATGGCATTTGGAGAAGTTGTGCCGAGCTTCTCTTTAGTAATCCCTTGGGCAGCCGAAGTAACATACTCACTATCTTTGGTTACTGCCAATGCCTTGGTGATTGCCGGCTTTAAATACCTGGAGCCAAGTATTGGTGGCGTTTTGGGGCTTTTGGAAGTAATCTTTGCGGCTTTGTTTGGGATTGTACTATTTGGAGAGCTGGTAACTATCCAGTTTGTTATCGGCAGTTTACTACTGTTACTATCAGCATCACTATCTGATCTAACTAAGTTAGTACAAAAAAGTAAAATTTAATGTAACTCTTCAATATCTATCATTCTTCTCTTAAGTAACTCGTGTGTGGTTTTCGTACTGGAACTCTACTCTGGTTCTACTATGAAACACACATTGCACATCTCTTTTACCCTTTTTATAATTCTGTTTATCTTTGCTCTCATCCCAATATCGGGGGCACGAGCAGAGATATCTACCTGGACCAAGTCAATATCAGTTGTCCCCAACTCAACCACTGATTTTTCTTCCAACTCTTTTAAGCAGTCAATACAGGACGCCAAAGCCATTGGAGTTAACTACGTAACTCTTATTGTACCTGTATATCAGTCAAATCTTTATTCTACTGATGTACATTCAGGCTGGAATACGCCGACAGAGCAGAGTTTGGCTGACGGTATTGCTTACGCTCACTCGCAGGGAATGGGAGTTAACGTCAAGATGCATGTTGAGTCTTATACCGGAGAGTGGCGGGCCCATATTGATCCTTCTGACAGAATGACCTGGTTTAATAATTACAATTCCCATGTCCAGCGTTTTGCGGTAGTGGCTGCTGCTGGCAATGCCGAGGAAATGACATTGGGTGCAGAGTTGATCAAAATGGCTTCAGGCACTTGGAACCCGACCAATACGACAAACTGGCAAAATATCATTGGGGGAGTACGGCAAGTATATAGTGGAAAATTAACATATTCGGCTCAGCGGAATGAGGGTGGGGGATGGGAAGCTGAGATGGAGAATATTCAGTTTTGGAATGATCTGGACATATTAGGAGTATCTGGATATTACAATTTGCAGGGGAATACCGTTGCCGAACTCAAAGACAAGTGGGACTACATAAATACGACGTACCTATCCTGGTGGCAAGCTCAGTACAACAAACCGTTGGTATTTACTGAGATAGGCTACAGAAGTGTAGATAATTCATACAATCGTCCCTGGGACTATGGTTCTGGCGGGGCAGTCAGTCAGGAAGACCAGGCTATGGCATATGAGGCCTTACTCTCATACTGGCAGGACAAAGGATATTTTGGAGGTTTACACATTTGGGACTGGAGTGTCAATCCTAATGCTGGTGGAGCAGGTGATACAGGCTATACACCCCAGAACAAGATCGCAGAGGGAGTACTGGCATCATATTTTAATGGCAATCCCTCACCGACCCCAACACCATCTGGTAGTCCAACCCCCACTCCAAGCCCATCACCGACACCCACGTCAGTGCCTGTAGTGCCAGCCAGTTTCACAGTGACTCCATCAGTTACACCTGATCCTGTTGCGGTCAACAAGACTATTACTTTACAAGCATCTGTCAAAAATAACACAATAGGTCAGCAAAATGGCTACATTATTGACCTTGAGGTCTATAAAGACGGGCAAAAAGTGTTTCAGCACTATTATGAGAACGAGAACTTCTCAGCTAACCAAACCAAGCAGTACAGTCAGATGTATACTCCAACCCAAACCGGAAACTATATGTTTGCGGTGGGTATATTTACATCGAACTGGTCAAGCAATTTGGTCTGGAATCAGGATTTCACCTTCACTGTGCAGAATGTAGTTGCACCAACTCCCACACCGACAGTTAGTCCTTCACCTACGCCTACGGCGCAACCAACAGTGACTCCAAGCCCGACACCAACAACCACGCCTTTACCTACTGTAACTCCCACACCCTCTCCAACGGTGAGTCCAACGGTAAGCCCGACTCCAACTCCTTCCCCAACGGGGAATCCTTCCAATCCTCCTTCAACCAATCAAACAATAGATGTCTGGTGGCCGGGCGATGGGGTAAGTGTTTCGGGTACTCAACCGTTTAAAGCCGTTATATATGCTTTGAGCTTAGGTGACTACAAGATGTACTGGCAGGTCGATGGAGGAAATTTGAATGAAATGGGAGATTCTCAGCAGGACTATCCTCACAAAGAGTCTTGGGTTGATGTGGGACCATGGACATGGAACGGTACTGGTCCATACAAAATCAAGTTTGTAGCCAAGGATAAGAATGGAAATGTGATAGGGGAGAAGGAAATTACGATACATATTGCTCGGTAAAAAATCCTAAAGTATTTTGTGGCGAATAGTAATCACTCTTTTGTGTTTATTTTAATCCCAGACACCAATGGTAAATGATCAGAGATATCAACCTGTGGAATAGACTTTTCATATATCTCAATATCATGGCTGACAAACATCATATCCACAATCGCATCGGCAAATTCAGGAAATTTTTTCAGATCCTTTCGTTTTAGATTAAATGTTGTCGGAATTTCTTTATAAAACACATCAGTCAATTTTTCTCTTATTTGACTCATAGTTTTGGTATGAGGGCGGACATTGAAATCTCCAGCTAATACAAGGGGATGATGGTTGCCGATTTCATCTAATATTATCTGGCTCATCTCAATCCGCCGATCTGAATCTTCTCCGTCAGTACCCCAGATCCCCTGGGTATTAAGCAGGTGCAGATTCGTTTTTCCTACCAAAGCAATTACATGTTGCAGATTTCGAGGCGATTGATGGTAGTTGTCAGGATGATCTATTCGCTTTCCAAACGGGACATCATAAAATCGGATAGACATTTCCGTGAGAGGGAACTGGCTGAGAATGAGATTTCCCTGCAATATTTCAGTTTCTCCTACAGACTCCATAAAGGTTGGGGCAAAATGCATATATTTATACCCCAAATGTTGCCCAAGAGCAGACTTGGCTCTAAAACGGATATCCAAAGATGAATCGGCTCCGTCATATACTTCTTGGAGAAGCAACAAATCAGCTTGTTCGTGAATAAGATAGTCAACAATTTTTGGAAATAAAATACCACCTTCCCAAAGATTAAGAGAAATTAATTTGATAAGTTGAGGCATATAACTTATTAATTAGTAATGGAATATATTTACTTCTCGCATATCTTTAAGAGTAAGCAGTCGGATTACCGGATAGCGGACTTTTTCATGGGTGGCTGACAACCGATTCCATTCCGACCTTCGCAGCGGATACTACTATTTAAAGAACAACTCTTCCGCTGCGGGACTTACCATGTAATAGTATTATACCTGGATTAATATAGTATGAATTTTTATGGGTAAGGAGCTGAATTATTCTTTTTGGAGCTGTTCGGCTACTATTACTGCTCGGCCATCGTATGCCTCTAACTCATTTCTATCTTCTAGGCGTAAATTAAACTGGTTGGCAAACTCATCTGCATTAAATATCTGTATAGGTCCCCTGACAAATACTTGGGGTTTTTCACCTAAGGCGATCTGATCATCTGGAGTTTGCAGGGGTACATCGAACTGATTCGATGATAAAACAAGAATTCCTTGACTAGTGCTGGGTAGCCAGCCACTTTGCACATCTGATATGGTAAATGACCTGTCAGTCACCCATTCAGATAGGGATCCTCGTAGCGATACTGTTTTATCCAGGAAAATATTAAAGTCTTGGGTTACGGCAGCTATTGATAGGACAGCAGAAGGGCTTTGGCCTTGCAGCTGGGGAGCTACAGTCGTTGAGGGAGCTACTTGCGTTGAGCCAACAACCCCCCGCCACCCCCAGAAACCGATAAGTATGATCACAATTGCACCAATGATAATGAGCCATGGCAATACTGCACCACTATTTGATTTCATAAGATATTTGTAGAGTACCTATTCAAGAAAACGCCAGGTAAATGGTAAGAGATTATAAGGAAAACTTTGGGAAAAGCCCTGTTATTTCATTGTGTAGTACTATAAATTTAGTAGTACAGATATTTATTTAATAATTAGTCCTTTAAAAAATTAAAGATTTGGTTGCTAGGTTTTTTTTGGGGATTGGGAGAAAATATGAAACAGGCCTCACCTTTGGCTAAAGTTTCTTTATCTGTATGACAACACTACTTTGGTTCTCAATATTGCTATACTTTTATAATGGATTGGATTTTATTTGCATTACTTTCCGTTTTCTGTTTTACCATGCTTGGCTTGCTGCAGCGTGTGTTGGCAGTAGAGAGTACAAATCCAAGAGCTACTGCCGTGGTTTTTAATGCTACTGCTGCCCTGATTGCATTGACCATATTTGTTCTGAGCGGGAAAACTTCAAATCTAATATTTCCCACCAATTATGTTGCCTGGATTTCAATGGGGATGGCAGTTGTGTGCTATGGCCTGTTTGAAAGGGGAAGGTTTTATGCAGCCAAACTACTGGAGGCTTCAGTGCTCACAACTGTCTTTAACATTAGTCTGGTTATTGCTTTACTCGGTTCTTTGGTTTTGTATTCTGAAACCGTAACCATGCAAAAAATCCTAGGAGTATTTTTTATCATGTCAGCCTTATGTATTGTTTCTTATGTAAAAAGGGGAACAAACAAGATTTCGGTCAAGGGACTGGCAATCGGTATCCTCATTAGTACAGCACTTGGCTTGGCTCAAGTACTGGATAAACGGGGAGCGCTCTATTTTTCTCCCGAAACATACAGTATTTTTGTTTGGGTGCTGCCTCTTGTGGTAATAATATTCCCTTCAGTTAAAATCTCTGACTTACAGCAAGCTATAAGGATAGGATCATGGAAAATAGTACTCATAGCAGCCCTAAATGTGCTAGGCTACCTTTTTTCACTTAAAGCCTTTACGCTTACAGAAGTTACCCAAGCGATGCCACTGATGCAAACATCAACATTGTTTATAATTATTGCTGGAATATTTGTTCTTAAGGAGAGAGATAACCTAATCAGAAAACTAGTTGCAGGATGTTTGGCATTAGTCGGAGTGTATTTTCTAGTCTAATGTATTGGGAAATCTAAGCTTTTGCATAGATTTGTATATAAAACGAAGAGTTATGTAAGTTCAAAACGATATCCCTTATCTGTAAATATAAATCCATTTTTTTCGTAAAATTCTTGGGAATTTACAAGCTGTTTACCACACATCAACTTTATTGATTTTATGTTATTCATTTGGCAGTAGTCTTTTATGTGCAGCATAAGCATACTACCCACACCTTTTCCTCTATAATTATTTTCAATAATCACTTCCTCCAGGTGGGCTCTTTTCCATCCATGCCTAATGTTATTAATAATTTGCAAATTTATAGCTCCGATAATCTTGCCCAAATATTCGGCAATAAATACCTTACTGTCACTTAGAAGAATATCATTGAGTACTTTTTTCTTTTGAAGAAATGTAGAGTTGTTTGTGTAATTCTCCCATTTTCCTCCGACGTTTTGTATTGATGTCGTGATCTCGTCAAATAAATTAATAAGCTCTTCACAGTCTTTGGCAGTAGCTATTCGTATGGTTACTTTGCTTAAAATGATTGGTTCCATAATTAGTACTTTTTCAGGCAATGTAATGAATTATGGTAATGATGAGATGTATGCAGAATAATCACACTAATGGAGTAGTATAGTTCTATATGCTTTATTTTCAAGCTTGAAGAGGAAGGAATAGTTAAAGATGTGAGAATGTATATATTTACAACAGAGAAAAGCTGCCAGACAATATAAATTACAAACTCTATACTAGTATATAAATATAATTAACGCTGCATACCGTTGATCTATTATCATGAGAATGGTCTGAATAGTTATTTAAATATAAATACTATGAATGGAATACGTTTTAAATACTTAATACTTGAGGTTCATTCAGTGCTTTATATAATATATTAATAGAGATTTGGATATGGAACATACAATTTTTAATCTGTTACCGATTGCGTTCATTTTTTTAAGAACTAGTTTTGATGTGTACCGTATGCTCAAGTTATATGTGGGCAAAGAAAAGATTGATAAAATAGTCTTTGCTACTGCTCTAAGTATATTTTTATATTTATCTTTTCAACTATACAGAGGTACCATATTTGCCAACAAAGCAATTGCTGAAAACTTTGAACCGTTTGAAACGAGTCTTATAAGTATTTTTTGTTTGGGTTTTGGATACGAACTTACAAAATTTATGCTATTTAAGTTCTTTAAAAGCGACATGGGTTATTTCCGGTCAAAAGAAGCAATACTGTTTATCCATTACTTGGGTTATTCAAGTGGAGCGTACCTGTTTTATGTGTTGGTGGTATTTTCAATGTTGTTTCTAAAAGAACTTGCGCGGATATGGTAAGTAATAGAGTTGGGTTTTAGATTAAAATAATCACGTTCTATGCCATTACTGATAATTAAAAATATATTAAAGGAGAATATATAACAATTGTTGCAGGGCTACCAGGATTCGAACCTGGACGAGAGGTTTTGGAGACCCCCATGCTACCGTTGACATCATAGCCCTATCAGTTAGATATTTTAACATTACAATAGGGGATTCTAAAGCACCCTTTATATCCACTCTATATATAGAGATATGCTTGTTGAAATTTTAAACCACTAGAGCTGACATTGATTTAGATCAGGTATGGAGGTAATATTTGAAATAAATGTGAAACTCTGTGAGTCTTTGCTGAACAACACTTGTTGTTCGGATGTATGCACAATCTTATAACCGTCGGGAGCAACTATGCTAGCTGTAATAGTCTTTGTTTCTGATTCAAGCATCTGAAAGGTTGTTGTGTACCGTCCGTTTGTATCTGAAGATACGGTTTTCATTAGTGAATATTCTGGAAGTTGAATAAGGTTAACTGTTGCAGGTACTGTTGTATTGCCCTCATTATAGTCCTTTATATTATTGCAGTTCTTATCTTCATATATTTCACCATTTATTGTTATATCTAAAACCTGTATAAAATGTGCACTAAAAGATATTGTATAGATTTGCGACTCGTCGCCGTCACGATTCTTGTATCTCACCTGCAGGATATTATTGCCTTCTGATGGGAAAATACGAGATAGTTCATTAGCTTCTGAATAATCGGACCAATTACCGTCATTTAGTCTGTATTTACGTTTTATTCCCCCTGAACTATTACCCGAGAACTGATCATTAATCGTAAAGTATCTGTCTCCAGTCAAGTTAAACTGCTCACCTATGTAGGGATGATAAATACTAACTTGAGGAGGATTAGGTATCCGTGGTTGAGGTGTTGGAGCAAGAGTTGGTTTAGGATTGGAGTTAGTAAATACAGTAGTTTTTGTGGGTTTTGGGTTAGCCTCATCTGTTTTCAGCGAGGGTTGTATAAAGGCAATTGGAGTGGTTGAAATTGTTGCCGAAGGATTATCATTATTTATAGCTGGGTTAGGAGAATATACGGTTGCATCCTTGGTAATCTTAGGTGAGAATATAACGCCTTTATAAGCTAGCGTGCCAGTGCTGGTCGTAACCAGAACAAGTAAGCTTCCCATGATTGCAATTTTATGTTTGGTTAAAAATGATTGTTTTAGGGGATACATCGTACCATCAGCCGTTACATAAACATCAGTTTGGGCATTTGAAGATTCAGAGCTATCTTCATTAAAGGGTGGTATTATCACATCAGAACTATTCATTAAATATATAGTATCAATAATTTAAACTCAAAAATAGCTTAATGTGAAATTGGAGACCATTCTTTAAAATGGTGTCATTTGTGGACCCGAGGAGGATCGAACTCCTTACCTCTTGTATGCCATACAAGCGCTCTACCAAGTGAGCTACGGGCCCAAGTTTGATTGTAAATTTCAAAGCCCTACTAGTTTGCAAAGTTACTGATTAAAGTGATACTTACCATGAAATGGTAAGTACTTCGCTCGTTTTACTCGCTCGGCTATCCCTTTCGTTACACTCAAGGGACGTCGCTATGCTTCAGCGGGCCCATCTTTAACCAGATGATTATATAAAAATCCCGCCAGTATTCCAATACCAAACTTTTCCATGCTAGCCAAAAGGGTAGAGAATTGGATATGATATTTTAGTGCAAAGAGCAAAAGCCAAAGACCAAAACCTAATTTATAGGTAATAAGTAGTAAATTGTACAATTTTTGATTTTTTTAGGTTTTGCATTTTGATCTTTCATCTTTGCATTTTGCAGCTTTTGTATCACATCTTCAAACACTGGAAACATGCTGACCACTATCTCTACCGCTATGCCATGGTGGTGTTTCTCTATTCTCTAGTAAATGGTATGGTCAGCTTTTTACTACCCGTATTCTTAGAAGAAACAGTTTCATCTCTGACTATTGTGGGTCTGATACTTGCTTCATCTTCTGTTTGGAATATCACCACTGATTTTATACTTGGTATGACTCGGCTCAATCCGTCGTACCGTCGTTTGACACAGGTGGTGGGGATGATCATGTTCGCTTTGTTTGCCATGATCGGGTTACATTTGCATACGGTGACCTTGATTATTGCTACGGTTTTATGGGGGGTGTATACCGAGCTGTTTACCTTTGCCAGTTTTGACTTTGTGGTTAAAACTTCTACAGAAACAGATAGGGCAGGGCATTTTGGCCTGATCAGCAATTTCCGCAGTCTTGGTTTTGCTCTGGCTCCGGTCATGATTGGACTGGCTCTGGTTGAGAGCCGCGATTTAGCTATTTTCACCGGTTTGTTCTTTTCAATTTGTATGTTGGTTCTGTTCTGGCTGCAGCTGTGGCAGAACAAACTACCCAAACCGCAGATTGCCAAAATCAGACGCAGGACTCTGACAGAGCACATCCGTATCTGGTCAGCTATAGGCAAAACCATGTCTGCATACCTGTGGGTCTATTTTGTCAGAGGAGTGGCAGACGGGGTTTTGACCAGTTTTGTGCCGATATTTGTAGCCGTTACTAGTGAACTTAAGATCTATGGTGGTTTTATTGTAGCCGGATTATCTTTGCCGACCGCATTTGTCAGTGGATATTTCGGGTCTTTGGCAGACCGTCTGGGTAGACAGCGGTTTATAGTCTTTGGCCTCCTGCTTTCAGCTGTAGCCTTATTCTTCTTTGGGTTTACCACAAATCCATTAGTAGCTATTGCTGGATCATTTCTGATTGGTATTGGGTACAGTCTATATGTACCAGCACTCGAGGCTGAGATGGGCAAATATGTCGAAAAACACCACAGCCAGGAAACAGAGGCAGAGGGGGAGAGCGGTATGATCTACAATGGCGGTTTTATGATAGGAGCGGGTTTAACTGGCTTACTGGTGACAATATTGGGAGGATATGGTCCGGCTTTTGCGATTTTGGGGGTACTGTATGGAATGGTGGGGGTGGGGTTTTGGGTGAAGAGGTACTACAATATATAATCTTATGTTTATTATATAGATATATGATGATTCTAAAAAACAAATACGTGCTAGTTACAGGTTCAACCGATGGATTAGGAAAAAAGCTAGTATTTGAGTTGGCAAAGCAGGGTGCTAATCCCATCGTGCATGGTCGTGATGAGAAAAAAGTAGCCGAGATACTAAACATGCTTACAAGCAAGTATCCGGCCGTTTCAGTTCAAGCAATTATATGTGATCTAAATCAACCTAAAACCATTGCTAGTGCATTTAAAGCTATAACTCATCTGGATGTCTTGGTAAACAATGCAGGTGTATGGCTTGAAGGAGATACGATTGAAGCCACAGATTCCAAAATTGAGGAGTTGGTTCATGTCAACCTCCTAGCCCCACTACTGGTAACCCGAACACTAATACCAACTTTAATAAAAGCTCCTTTTGCTCAAATACTAAATGTGAGCAGTATTGCAGGAGTTGAGATTCCTTCAGGTTTCTTCCATACCATATATTCTGCAACCAAATTTGGAGTTCAGGCATTTAGTGAAGCAATGGCCAAAGAGTTCGAAAACAAGAATATTCGGGTTATGGGTTACTATCCGGGAGGTATGGAAACAGATCTATTTAAAAAGGCGGGTTTAGAATACAAAGTTCATGAGCCATGGATGTTTGATCCCCAGGAGTCAGTTGAGGCGATTACGTTTATGTTGACTCGGGATAAAAAGATAAATGTTAAGCGGATGGATTTGATCAATCACATGCAGATTTAATTTCCCCTACGACCTGATGCTCTCTGGATATTTTGCATGATTCCCACACGAGACTGCATCCCAAAAGATTTATTGAAGTTCTGCTTGGGATTGTTTTGCTTGAACTGTTTGATTTTTTGCTGGAGTTGGGGTGGGAGTTTGGACTTCATACCTGCGATTGTGTATCAGAACAAATGACCTAGCAATATCTTAGGTTTATTAAGCTCCAATAATGCGACCCTTCGTATGATTATTATCTTGAATAAACAAGGTTACACTCAGGGTGCTAAATTAAAATTCTATTTTTAATGATGACGATCCCTCGTATATAGGATCTTGAAGATCAAAGGGATACTCGGGATGCAAAATTAAAATAATTGTATTATTTTAATTTTGCTACCTCCTTATGTGCTGTTTTAGCTTTGCATTGAGCACAGTACTTCTCAAGCTTTAACTTTTCTTCAGTATTGAGCTTGTTTCGCTCAGTTACATAGTTTCTGGATTTGCATTTGGTACATTGCAGGCCAACCATAACCCGCGCTCCGCCTTTTTTTGCCATAAAATCAGTAAATTCAAAATAACAAATCCAAAATCCAATGAGGATCTGGATGTTTTTAAATATTACTCCAATAAAAATATATTCTGATATTTAAAACAAGATGTTATTTTACCAGCCAATGCTGCGATAGTCTATACGGATATGAGTTTTATAAGTTCAGCATGGCTTTTGCGGATGGATTCGATGGTATCTCCTAAAAATACTTGCCAAGTTGGATGGGTAATATCCAGAGCAGCTTCAATGATGGGAGTAGTTAGTTCTACGGTAAGTTTTTTACCATACTTAAAATCAAAATAGGGAATAAGCATACCTAGAACTGCATTATCAACTGATTGAAAATGAAGAGGGTTTGTATAAGAAAACAGCTTCTCTAATGCTGTAGCATAAATTGAATTATCTTTTTGGAAAAAATCACTGAATAGTTGGGCAATTTTGTGAATATTAGCACCTTTTATAAGTTGGCGGTATGTATCCAGTACAGAAGGTTGAGATTTGTTCAGATGGAGATCAACAGCAATTTCAATACATGTATGACCAATAACACGCAACTCCTTTTGATCATGAATATGGGATACGAGCTCGATCTGAGGTCTAAGAATGGCTCCCTCTGTCATTGCGTAACCTGTAGTCTCATCATGACTGAAAAAGTCAGCCCCTTTTTCAAAATCGCTGTGCAAAACAAACCCAACTGCCATATTAAGCATGTCAGGATGCTCTTTCTCAACATAGTGGTAGAAATCCATGGGAGAACTATGTAGCGGACGTAAATCCTGACCTTCTGGTCCAACCCAAGCTGCATCCGGCAAAATACTTCCTAACAGGAGCAAGTTATCATTGGATCTAGTTACTTGTGAGGTAATGTAAATATGAGAAAGACTAAACATACACTTAACATATTCCTTTCCAGAACATCTCTACACCCTTGTCAGACAGTTCAAGATCTTTCGGGCGTTTGTATTCCAGCATTGCCTTTAGTATTCCGCTCGATTTGAGCATGTAAACCTGGGAGGCAGCCTCTCTAGGATGTTTGGGTAGACAGATTGCCCGCCACTTTTTTGCGTCAATGAGAAGACTATGTATTTCTAGTTTAGTAAGTTTTCCAAGACGCGCGAGTTGCTGTGATAGCTGGGGGTTGGGAAGTAGATTATGCCTACTAAGAAATTGCAGGTTATCTTCCTCCTGTTTGCCAACAGGGGGAGTGAAGAGGAGTAGTAGGCCACCTCGTTGTTTGGGTGTGTACAGGCATTTGTAGGCTTGTTCAGACGGTTTGGTGACTTCAATAGTGATCGGTTCATCTTCAGTCAGCATCTGAGTATATTTTTCTACTGTTTCCTGATTTGTTGCTCCAAATGCAATACGGGTATTGGGCAGGTGTTTGACAATATTTCCAAACGATGAAGTCAGGGGGTTTTGTGAAGCGATTGCATTGACCTGGAACTTTCCAGTATCATCTTGAGTGATGTGATGAACAAACATCATCAGGTAGTCGAGTTGGGTAGATGCACCACTGATGGGGATAGATATTCTAGTGGGAATTTTTTGAGAATCCAACTGTTTACGCCGTTTGATGAGTACATCAGGCTTGGATACAGCTAGTTGCGGTGATACAGGGTAGGCTTGAACATCGATTTTTGGTACACGCATCTTTTCATCTTCAAAATATGTTTTGTATAGGTCAGCCATTTTTTGGCTCGGGACACAAAGCCTGTTGGCATTCTCAACTGCCCATATGGGTTGAAATGTATCATCAGTCACAATGACATGGAGGCTGATATGGACACCGGTTGTTCCGATCAAATGATGCCTGATCTCTGCTATCTGATGAGCCAGGCCAAAGTGAGTGGCCACGATAATAACCTCTTTTAGTTTTGGTTGATGGCTGGTGATAAGAGTGTACAACTGGTCATATACGTCCTGCGACTGCTTTCTCAAGCTATCTCGATATAGATTGGTAAAAACGGATTCGGCTTTATGGTTATGCTGGACAAAGAGCTGGGTATTGAACAGGAATCGATTATTACTGAGAGCCCTGTGAATAGAAGAAATGGCTTTGTCATGTAAGCCCAGAATAAAACTATGTGATCCCTTTGGCAGACCTTCCCAAAGTGCTTGAGTAACCCGCAGATGGCCTAAGCCCGCTGGGGCGGTGGTAAAGATAATCAGGGTATGGGGATCGGTGAGCAGATTGGTGGGCATGGAAATAGTATAGCAAAGGGGGCTTGTAGAGGCGAATAGTATTCGTCCCTATTAAGCAGGTAATTGGAGCCCGAATTGGGAATCGAACCCAAGACCTCATTCTTACCAAGAATGCGCTCTACCAACTGAGCTATCCGGGCAATAATCTCAAACTATTACTTCCTTTGTATCGCCTTGTCAATATTTATATTTTCTCCAGTTCATTCCATTCACTGGATTTCGCTATGCTCAACTTCGGAACCAACTGATACTTAAGATTGTATCTTAAGTACGTCGCTACGCTTGTCCAGCAGAGCTGGACTTCGCTTACGCTCAAGCTACCGGGCATTAAGTAGACTTTTTTCTACTATATTATATTTTAAAACTAAGACTTTTCGCTTCGCGTCAACTGACCCAGTGCGCTACGCTTACTGGATTTCGCTAACGCTTAAGCTACCGGGCTATTAACAATTGTGACTTCATGATAAAGAACAAGGTATTTTATACTGTCAAAGGATGGGGAAGCAAGTCACAATCTAATGTTCACTTATCACCTTTGACCCCCACATAATCCCAAGTCCCACAATAAACATCCCAAACGAGGTCAGCCATTTTTTAAGAGATGGTTCTTTACGGATTTCAGGAATTAAGTCAGAGGTTGAAATATAGATAAAGCCTCCCAAAGCTAGGGCGATCAGGATGCTATTAAATTGATCTGATACTGTTCCGACAAGATAACCGATCAAGCCTCCCAGGATGGCCGTAGCAGCCACTGTGAGATTGGCTAGGATGGCTTTGCTGCGCGAGTAGCCGGCGTGCAGTAAAACGGCAAAATCTCCGATCTCCTGAGGCAGTTCGTGCAGGGCAATTGCCAGCGTTGTACCTACCCCCAAACTGGGGCTTTGTAAAAAGGCTGCAGCGATGATCATGCCGTCTAAAAAATTATGAATAGAGTCACCGACAAGGCTCAGGGTCCCATACTGGTGGGTATCGCAGTTATGGGTATGGCAGTGACGCCAGTGCAGGATTTTTTCCATGAGGAAAAAGGCACAGTACGCCAGCACGACAGTCAGGGTAAAGGTCTCCACAGAAGGGGAGTGCTCCAGACCCTCCGGCAGGAGGTGAAAAAAAGCATTTCCCAAGAGAGTCCCGGCAGCCAAGGCTACCAGCAGGTGCAAAAATCTGTCGAGAGATTTGTGGTTAAAAGAAGTAGTGAGGGCGCCGATAAGAGATAACAAGCTGACGCTTATCGTTGCCAAAAGGATGAAAAATAACTCATGCATGGAGGATATTATAACACTGCTAACTAAACTAGCATTAGGGATCTGCAAAATCAGAACGAGGGGCTTCGTGTCCAAATACATGCTCACCATTATTACAATTCTGAGCGAGGTATTCATCCGAATCTAACGGATAAGTACCTTCTTTAATTTGCCTAACTAAACATTTCTCACCACCCTCACACTGGCGGACAACTTCAGGTACTTTCATTGCATCTAATAAATATATGGGTAGTTCTGATAGTCTTATTTGTGTCGGCAAATTGTTATCAAGTCTATATCTTCTGTTTTGAGCAGCATTCTCAACGAACTTTTTAGGCAAAACTAACCTATATGTATACGTGCTACACCCTTTTTTTTTGCAATTTGGCATATTTTTTATAAATAATTAGTAACGAGTTCTTGTTTGAAGTTAGAATTTAACAGTTATTTACTCACTAATCATTTTGTTTTATCTTAAAAAATATATATTAATCTTCCTTAGCAATGTTTGATCCTAATTTCTGTAAAAAATCCATGAAATTTAATTCATCAACATTCCTTGTATTTGGCAATTGAGTGAAAGATAAATATTCTAAAAAATGTTTTATTTTTTCGTAATATTCTTCACGATTATTAATTCTTCTATCTATCGCATTTAACCATATTCCGCATCTATCTTTATCTACCAATGGGTCATTAGTCCCTGGTAATACAATGCCTCTGTTTTCCATACCGACCAACAGAATTCTCCTTGCTAGTTGTGTTGCAAAGTGCTGTTGAAGACTTATATCACCACTTAGTAATAAGTTAGTTGTTCCTGGTTTAAGCCTTCCTAGAGCTGCTATGACTATTCCAGGATCAGTCAAGCCCAATAATACTTCAAAGCTTTCTCTTTGCTTGCCTTTTGTAGTTTGAGTAATCCATTCACGAATAGCAACACTACACTGAGATGGATCTACAAACAAATTAGGTTCAGTCCGTTCTCGAGTCATAAAATAGTTATTATGTTACTTCAATAAAAATGAATTTTATTACTTAATAAATATTATTCTTGAGTTTAGTTTGAGTATATTTCTAAAGTTATCAGTCAGGCAGTTTTGGCAGTCTCCGAGGTGATTTCACGGCTGTTATGATGTAGTGAGTGACAATTTCATCCATATCTTCATATTCAGGTACAGTTTGATTTATATACTCTCTCATCGCTCTACCGTGGCAATAGGGTAGAGCGTCAAAAACAAAAAAATTGTGAGCGTTCAAAAGCTCATACACCGTTAGTCCAGTAATTGTCTTATCTCCTTTATTTCCTTGAGTGAAAGAGTAGAACTCAAACGGTAATCGTTCATCTAAGAGGCCATGAAGCCTGCGCATCACCTGTTCCATGCCTTCCGTAAATACATCCATAATAAGGATGGTGCCTGGTTTTGAAAGTTTATGAAAATAATATAGGGCATCATTGAGAGTGTATCTATTACCATCACTTGCTGTCCCCGTCCAGATACCACTGACCCCCCGCATTGCAGAGATGATGTCAAATGTTGAACCTTCTTTATATAAGCGTTCCATGCATTCAAGTCCTCCAACTTCTCGATGAAACTGGGCAGCAAATTCTGGGAACCGCCGATCGAGCATATCCCATTCTTCATTACTGGCTTGAGTTCCTGTCATGTGAAAAGTCTGATTATGTCTACCCCATACTCCATATAAATATCCGGCATCCAAACCTGATCCCACCCCATAGACTAAAACATCTTGGATTGGGTTTATTTGGCTGTGCCAGTCCCTGCCTTGCATATCAAAAGCTATACCAAGTGCTTTGGCATATTTTGAAATAAATTCTTTATCAGTCGTATTATTGGGAACAGGAAAGCGAGATATATGGATTTTTTCTGCCAACGGATATGGGATGGTTAAGGAAGTGTCATACCATTGAATACCGTCTCTTGCCCTGTTACTCTCAGAATTAGGACTAGCCGGATGCATTCCTGCATATGTGGGCAGTCTAATAATTGGGTTAGATAAGGGACTTTCTGGACAACACATAATTAAAATAGGATAATAGACCTATAATAATTATCTTGAGTTTAGTTTGAGTGGGGATAGTAGCTAGGTCAAATAGTCAGGAGTTTGCTATGATAAATGTAAGTAATGTTTTATGAAATATCCTTCAATCACCTGGCTTGAGCCAAACTCAACAATCCAAGCCCAGCACCTGTGTTTTCTGGCTAAAACCATAGAGCAGGGCGGCTTTCAAAAAGGCGGATACTGGGTTTTACCGTATCTGGTACCCGATGTTGTTAAGGCAGTCTTTTTTCCGGATTTTGAGTATAGTCCCGAATACTGGCGAATTATTAAAAAAACAAGCAATCTGGATTTGTGCAAACCCTATCCTGCCAAAGCAGTCCAAGAGGCTATCCAACGTTTGGCAAACATGCAAACAGATTACGCAGATCTTCAAACTCAGTGGCAAGCGATTGAAGCCCGTTTTTTTAGCTACTGTCTTGACTTTTTGATCCTCCATGAGTGTATATCCAGCTTACAGCGGATAGAACTATATGTCAGTCCCTATGGCACCAGCGGAAGTTATGATTATAAAAAAGAAGGCTCAGGAGAGATACTTATGATTGTAATGAGGTCAGATACGACCGTATCTAGATTGATTGAATTGCTACTGATGGCTTTCTGGACAAGGCAAACCAGGAAACGGGCTGAAATTTATCAGTACCACTGGCTCAATAAAATGGCGACCATAGAATTTTTGATGCACAATACTGTATTTTCAACCTTGGCACCAGCAGAACCCACGCCCAAAACCATCAGTATTGAAACGCTTGCAAGAGATAGTAGTACGTATCTTAAAAAACTGGGTTTTGACCTAGATCCTGCTATCAGACTAACTGCCAAAGGACTGGTGTTATCAGATGGTACTGGTTTGGAGAATTATTTGACAGCTCAGGAGCAACAGGTGCTGAGCCTCATGATTACCCAACCAAACGAGATTATTGATTACGACCAGATTGGAATGGCTTTGTGGGGTAAAGCTACTGAAGATAAGTTTTCATTGTATGCAATTGCCAAGGTGATTGAGAATATCCGTAAAAAATTACATGACTTAGGGTTGTACCGGGAACTGATTCATACCGTACGTAAGCGGGGATATCTGTTTACGAACTAGTGCTGGGGGTAAGTCCAGCAGAGCTGGATCTTCGCTCACTTCGTTCGCTACGAGATTCGAATAGGTTCTCTTCATCACCACCCTTGCATATAAAAAAACAGAGTTTGAACCCCGTTTTTTTATATGAGTGCTGGGGGTAGGATTCGAACCTACGAAGCCCGAAGGCGCCTGATTTACAGTCAGGTATGATTGACCGCTCCACCACCCCAGCATTTACCGCTATTTAGTTTGCTTGCTATTATAACAATATCTTCTTTGATCTGTTTAAGTAATTTTTTATCATTGTAACGAATATGAACTAATCCATATGGCATTTTGTCTAACTTACTAGAATTATAATCAAAACGAACGTATGGCTTGGTAAATTGTTCCCGGGGAATCCTCAGTAAATCAATCCAATAATTTTGTAATTTGCTTTTATTCTGATTTGCATAACAATACAGTAAAACTCTTAGACGTTCATGTTTAACTCTATAAATGACTCTTAACATTTCTAAAAAAATTAAAACCATGTGTTTATCACTATTAGCAAAATCAACCACACCATGATCAACTTTAGCACCTTCTCCCCAATAGATCATGAGTCCAGCCATATATAACTGCTGTTCATATAATGTTAAAGAATTTTTCTTATTATATGAAAGGGCTTGTCGTTGGTATTGTAAATTTCGAGTCTGACTAAAACTTCTTCTTTTGATATCATGTTTTCTCATGAACGTGATAACTTTCCAGATTGAAACCTGTAATCTATCACCAATTTCTCTACAACTTAGTCCTTCTTGAAAGTACAATTTTGAGACTTCATCAACCTCCATATTCCCACTATATATTCTCCTTGGTAACTAGTCAATAATATGAGCTGTCCCCGAGACTCCGAACTCGGCACCCTAGCCGAGTTATGCCTTGGCTGTGTTTACACTGATTAAATTTGCCTGATTTGAGCCTTCCCCGGGATTCGAACCCGGGACCTCCTGTTTACAAAACAGGCGCTCTAACCAACTGAGCTAGGAAGGCAAATTTATATCAGTATCCCAATCTCTACGAAAAATTTTTAATTTTTCTAGAGCTTAGGACAAAACAGGCGCTCCACACTGCGTTTACCGATCTTTTCAATTTGACTATTAAGTCATTTGAAAAGTCGAAAACTTCGGTGGACAGGTCTACCACTGAGCCATCTCGGCATTTTAAGAGACAAGCGCCACAGGCGCTCTATCTAGCTGATCCAGAAAATCTGGACTACCTTAAGATGCATCAAAGAACACAGGATATTTTACAGGAAAACTAGACAAAGAGGTAGAGGAAGCAGAAAGCATAAAAAAACTGCTCCTCATGTAAACGGTTGTACGGGATTTGCGCTCCCCAATAAATTAGGGGGGAAACTAGTCAAAAAACCCACAGGTCTAAAGACACACTTTCAGCAGCCTGAAAGTTTACTGTTTCCCAAAGCAATTTGGTATGTGGAGAAAATCGTTTCCCGCACATGCCGTTGTATGAAGAGCAGTACATACAGTGTACTTAGGTGGCATGAAAGATTAATGAAAGAAACATGATATACACTATGAGGAAATCAGTATTCTTGTTAGGGCTGAGATAATTGGAGAAATTAGTATCGAAATGATAGATCTGCCACCAAAAAGTGGTAATACTAGGAAAATCAACCCCACAACTCCGATCCGGTCCATAAATTGTTCCCAAGCATATGCAGCCTGTTTTGAAACTAGCCCTGGCAAAATCTTGGAACCATCTAGGGGAGGGATTGGTAGAAGGTTAAATATTGCCAATCCAACATTGAGAATGATCATAGGGATAGCAAAAATTGTAATAGCAGGCACGATACGTATCAGTATAGCTAAAAGTCCTGCAAGTATTAGGTTACTTCCTGGGCCTGCAAACGAAACCAAGAGCGTATCTCTACGGGGATTTTCAAAATTATACGAATCAACAGGTACAGGTTTGCCCCAGCCAATGCTAGCCACAAGAATTGCAATCGTACCCAGCGGGTCAAGATGAGATAATGGATTTAAAGTAACCCTACCGTAAGCCCTTGGGGTTGGGTCTCCGAGCTTATCGGCTACATATGCATGGGCAAACTCATGGATAGTTACAGCCACAACAAGTGAAATTGCCCAGAGTACGAATAGGGTAGGGTTTTGGTATAAAAGTTCCAACATAATTTCGAGTTAGTCTATTTATTAAACTGTACAATCATGAAAATACTGTGATGATTGAGTATAGCATGGCATTGATACTGTTTTACCAATTGATAAATCTCAATTCTCTAGTAAAATATTCATTTGTATTTAATCGATAAAGGTATTCCTATGGCAAGAATATGTGATAACTGTGGCAAAGGTGTTATGATGGGCAACAAAGTTGCTAGGGCTCGTCAGGAGCTATTGTACCGTAGCCCAAAAGCCTTTAAACCAAACCTGCACAGTGCCAAAATAAAACAAGCTGACGGCAGTTCGCTTAAGATGCTTTTGTGTACCAAATGCCTACGCATGGTCAAACAGTACGCTGCAACTGAACTGACAAAATCAGCAAAACCCTCCAAGAAGCCAATAGTTTCAAAATAGGTGATTTTCTCTACCGTATATCTATAGCATTCTGTACAGGCACTGGATACTAAGGGGTATTTGTAATTTTCTTCCTCAATTCAGCCACATGTGAAGCCACCCGAGGATCCTGGGGTCTAATCACTTCATACAATTCTTGGTATGCTTCGATAGCTTTTTGATAGTCCTTTTTCTCTTCATACATTTGAGCCAAAAGTGACCGAGCCATTCCATAATCCGGTTTTAGTTCGATAGCTTTCTGGTAGAGTTGTAAAGCTTTATCATAGTCTCCGTTTTGCTGATAGAGGAGTGCAGTATTTGTAGGAAGTTGCGGATCAGTAGGTGATAGTTTAGAGCCAAGTTCTAAGGTTTTGATAGCAAATTGGGTATATGTTGGGTCGATCAAACCAAGGGTTATATATACCCGGGCAGCGCTTTTATAGAGATTGACATGAACTGGATTCTGTATGAGTGCTTGCTGGGTAAATTCAACAGCAGATTTGGTGTAGTGAGTTACAAGTCCTGAACTATCCGATGCATCTTTATAGTTGACCATAAATGCAGTTTGGGCATCTACTAAGCCCTTATGCAACCAATAGTTTGCATTGGCGGGGTGTAGCCTAAGGGCAGTGCTGATTTGGGTATCAGCTTGTAAAACGTCCCCCGCTTGCAGATAGCTTTGTGAGTAGTTGTATGCAAGATCAGCTCTGTAGTAATTTACTGTATAGATTGATACAACGCCAAATAGCACAAGCCCAACTCCACCACCGATCCAGGACAGGACTGAGGGGTTATCCAATGAACTTGCCTTTGCGATGGTAAGTTCATGCCTGGGGAGTGGTTCTTGCTGATACAACAAAAGCAAAACAGGTAACATAAAAAAGATAAGGGCAACCGTTACGACTGAAAATCCATAAAAATTTGTAATGACGATACTGACAATACTAGCAAGTACAGCGCTTTCCAATCCGCTATTTGAATCATTTTGCTCATTTGTATGCATTCTTTGGGCTATAAAGACCAGAAGCACAGCTCCCAGTAGACTAGCGCCAAGCGGTAGGATGAGCGGGGGGTATATCAGAAGTTTATTAATGATCGTTTGTATCGTGTGCGGGGATAAAAGGTAGCCAAAACCTGCAAACAGCATTGTAAATAGGGCGAGATATGTCCAAGTTCTTGTATTGTATTTTAGGCAGAGCCATACAAGTGCAACCACTATAGAAAGCATAGCGGCAGTCCCAACCAAGCCATTATTTGCAAGCAAATTCAGATATTCATTGTGGGCTTTGTTATATAAAAAGTCCCACTCTGAGTTGAGGTTATGTTCTTTGGGGCGGAAATTGTAATAGCTATAGGCAAACGTTTCTGTACCAGAGCCAAACAGGGGATAGTTTTGCCAAACTGTCGTAGCTCCCTGCCAGACCACTTTACGGATATCAGTACTGTCTGTGATACCCAATGTATTGGTAGTTGTAACCAATGGATTTTTAATTACCTGATTACTCTTGCCTAACAATTTTGACAGAGATGGGGTCCATTCCGTACCAATTAACAAAACTAGGAAGCAGGAAGTAAGTAATAAAGGAAGCAGCAATTTAATTTTTTTGTTTGAAAAAGCTTCATGTAATAAAAATAGTATGGTACTTATAGCTAATGCCATGATTCCCGAACGGGATTTTGTAAACAAAATCGCAAATTGTAAAAGAATTATAAGAAACAAAAAGTTGAACCGCTGCAAGCCTGCAAATCGCTCATGCAACCACTTAGCTTTCCACATCACGAGTCCATTTAGAGTCCCGTATATGATTATAAAAAGCAGAAAGTCACCTCCTCCGACAGGCAAAGGATTGTTAGTAAGAAGGTATGTAAGGGCATAGCCTATTGATACGGTGATAGCATTGAGGCTAATAACCGTTGGCCAAAATGACTTTGGTGGTCGTAAATACCACAGGTAGGCAAATGGCAATAGAGCGCCAAGCCATGCACCGAGCCAATTTGGTTGTCCCAGGGTAGAAAAAACACGGTTTTGGACATCCTGTACCCACACATGGGCATCGATACCAAAATGCTCTCCAATAGCATACAGACTGACCAGACTTGCGCTTCCCAGCATACTTATGATGACATCCTGTACCCATTTTTTACTACCATAATTCTTGAATATCCAAGCTAAAATGATATAACTCAGGATTGACCAGAAGCCTCCATGAAACCTCGAATAATAACCGAAAAAACTTGTATAGCGGTCCATAGTATAGAGAGAAGATACCAGTTGGCTTAACAAAACTGCACCAAAGATACTATCTAGCCACGATCTTTTCCAAACCAGCTTACCGCTTATCCCAATATCAAGTATCCATAGCCCTGTTATGAATGCAGTCATGACGTATACAAATAACATTTTAGGAAACTCAAACAATTCGGTACTTTTAAGACTGATCAGAAGAGGTGTTAAGAAAAAGAGGAGCAGATACGAATAGTGGATGAGGGTAGGAATAATCTCAGTTCTATTATTATGTTCGGTACTGTTTTCCAGTCGATGCATATATGAGGTCTTCATGGATAGACGCTTGATGGTAAAAGTTATACATAAACGCTTTGTAACCATCAAACAATTTCTTTAGTATACCCCACACCACTTAGATCCCAAATGGTAGAATAGTAAAACAATGGCAGGGTAAACACGGTCGGTGTATCTTGTTACCCGCCACTTGTACCCAACACTTGTCACATAATCTCTGGGATTTTTTTACATACGATCTGGGTATCGATCTAGGTACCTCAAATACTCTTGTGTACATTAAAGGCAGGGGGATCATGATACGTGAACCCTCAGTAGTAGCCCGCCAAAAAAAGGTAAATGTTCAAGGTAGTAATGTGGGTAAAGTTATTGCAATAGGTAGCGAAGCTAAAAAAATGCTTGGCAAAACACCTCAAACTATTGAAGCAGTTAGGCCTTTGCGGGATGGGGTGATCTCAGATTTTGATGCAACATCTGCCATGGTCAGGAACTATATCCGCAAGATCCACGAGATACCCTCAGTTTTTCCAAAAGTCCTTCGGCCTCGGGTGGTGATTGGTATTCCATCTGGTGTGACAGAAGTTGAACGAAGAGCTGTTCAGTCAGCCGCGCTTTCGGCTGGTGCTCGGCAGGCTTATTTGATTGAGGAGCCAATGGCTGCAGCAATTGGAGCAGGTATTGCAGTCACAGACCCGCAAGGCCAGCTGATTATTGATATTGGTGGCGGTACAACCGAAATTTCAATTATTTCTCTGGGAGGCATCGTTGTTGAGCGTTGTTTGAGAACTGCTGGAGATGAGTTTGATGAGGCAATTATTGCCTACATGCGCTTAAAATATGGCCTTATCATCGGATTGCTTACAGCTGAAGAAGTGAAACTTGCTATCGGTTCGGCGTATCCATTTGATAAAGAAAAACAACATGTCGTTCGAGGTAGATCTATGGAAAAAGGCCTGCCTTCCTCTATAAAGGTTAATAGCGAGGAAATCCGTGAAGCCATTGCCCCGATAGTTAGCCAGATTATCTCAGCAACACAAGAAACCTTGGAAGAAACGCCACCTGAGCTTGTTGCCGATATCATTAAAAATGGTATTGTGCTTGCTGGCGGAGGAGCATTACTTCCAGGTTTGGATAAGCTCCTGGCAGAAGAGACTAAAATGCCTGTATGGGTGGCTGATGATCCACTAACCTGCGTAGTCCGCGGGTGTGGTAAGGTTTTAGATGATGAAAAACTACTTGCAAAGGTAAAGGTTGTTGGGGGACTGCGCTAGGAATATTTATGCATTCTTATTGACAAAATTCTGCCAATCAATAATAGTAAATACATAAATATTTGTGCATACTATGTATTCTTTGAAATCTATTTATCACTTCATACTCAATAACATTTGTTTTATTTTACTTATTGGAAGTTTATTTACATTCAAACTGTTAAATCCTCAAGATGTGTATGCGTATTCATGTTCATGTACCTGTGACTGTGGTACAAGTCCAACAAGTAGTAACTGCGGAATCAAATCAGCTGAATCTGCCTACTGTCCGGCTGAAGGATTAACTTGTGGTGAGGTAAAAAGTTGCGGATGTGACCCAAGCTGCAGTGGTACAAAGACCTGTACTACAGTATATGATGGAAGTGGTATTTTAAACTGTAGCGGCCTGCCATCTGGACAAAACCCTGTTGGCAGAAATGATGCCCATTTTGAGGTACAAGCAGATCCCAACAACTGTACCGTATCTGGTTGGACGTGCGATCCTGATAAATACAGTCAGCCACTCAGCGTAGAGATATATGAAGGGGCGAAGCTTATAAGTACTGTGTTGGCTGATGATAATTTTGAATCACCAGTATCCTGTGGCGGATACTCTAATCACCGCTTTCGGGTGCAACTGCCATCTTCGTATCAGGATGATGTTGCCCACAGTTTTACAGCAAAAGTAAAAGGGATAAATAGTTCAGGTACGGTTGATAGCACTTCATCCTTAATCAAATGGTGGGATGGTTCTGATCGGCCCGACAATTTTACTCTCACATGTAAGAAACCATTTACTCCTCCGGTATGTGTGGGTGAGGATCAGACAGACACAAGTATATCTATCAGCCCATCTACATGGACTGATCCAAATCAAACCATTACTCTTACAGCACAACTTAGTTCAACAACAGCAAACATTACTTCAGGTGAATTCTCCTGCCAAACATCAGTTTCCAATTTTACTCCGATACCAGACAGCGCGAATACAGGTTTAAATGCTAAGTCAGTTACCATTAGCTATACAGGGCAAATTCCGAAGGCTTGTTATGATTTTGCACTTACCAATAATAACAAAATGCTTATAGCTGCATATGGTCAAGATCAATATGGGGTAAATACATCCGGAACAAATCCTGATAGTTCCGTTTACAACTACAATTGTCACGAAAATTTTAATGTAGATAACTCAACCTGTAACTCCTCAGGGATTCCATCAAGTGTAACGCTTGGCTCTATTTTTTCGGGGACGCTTGGTCTGACCAATACGGGAGGCTCAGGAGCTCCAAATCCATCTAATTGGACAAGTGCGTTAGGATATAAGCTGGGCAATGCTTCATGCGATACAGGAAATGGCTGGACTCCAGGAGGCTGGCAAGGAAGTGTCTGGGTTTCCAGCCAGCCACAAATGTTTTGCTTTACTCCTTCGCCTGGAATGCGGCGTGAGCTTACTTCATCACAGACAATTTCGCCGGGCAATCCGGTATCGTGGAATGTAAGTATGTTGGCTCCAACTGATGTTGCTACAGTTGGGAACACCTATAAATTGTATTGGCGGTCACTTGTCGAAAGTCCCAAAGTCGGTGCGTGGTTTGGTCAAAAGTGTGAGAAAGATATTGATATTCTTCCCAGGGGGATAACTATTTCAGCTGTGTGTTTGTTAGCGGATGCATCTAATCCAAGTAGAATATCTATCACTTGGACACACACTGCTGATGCTAAAGGTGGCTATGTTGTATACCGAAAAAATGCTGGATCAGCTACATATACTTCACTTTCTCCGGTTTCATATACAGGAGCAGTTGGCAGTACAGTAACCTATACGGACACCACTATTAGTCTTGGGCAGGAATACGACTATCAGGTTTGGGTGTGCGGTAAAAGCGGTGAATGTAGCCGGTTTGTGACAAAAAGTAATGAAGTACGCTCATCGTGTAATGCAACTGCATTAACGTGTACAGCCACCTCTGATCAAATCGAAGGCACTACAGGTAGTACAATTTTTATACACCAGGGCACTGTTCAAGGACAGTCTGGTTCAGTAAGCTATAACTGGACGCTTGATAGTTCAGCATTAGAACCAGGATCGCTAACTGGATCCAATGTAAGCACAAAGTACTCAACTTCAGGGTCAAAAAAAGCCATCCTTACAGTCAGGGATAGCTTGGGTCGGCAAGCTACTTGTGATACGACAGTTACTGTGATTGATGGTGCAGTATTGACTTGCAAAGCCTCATCAAATCCACTAAGCGGTGATCCAAACAACACCATATTTACTCACCTGAGTGAGGTTTCGGGCCAAATTGGCGCAGTGACGTATAGTTGGACACTTGATAATTCAGCCCTGGAGAGTGGAGTGCTGACTAGTTCTAGTGTAGCTACAAAATACTCAACTGGCGGTTCTAAAAAAGCAATCCTAAATATTCAAGACAGCTCTGGTAAAAAAGCCAGTTGTGATACGACAGTCACAGTAAATACTGTTCCAAATTTGACATGTAACGCAAGCTCAAATCCCACAAGCGGTAATACTGGAAGCGACATTTTTACGCATCAGGGAGACGCTCAGGGAGGAATAGGAACTGTACGCTTTAATTGGCTATTAGATAGTTCAGCAACAGGGTATAGCAGCCTTACTAGTGCAAGTGTAACAACGAGCTACACAACTTCAGGAATTAAATCAGCTGTGCTTACAGTTAGCGATGATGGGGGCAGGCAAGCTACCTGTGATACTGCAGTTACTGTCGGTACTATATGTCAAAAAACGCAAATCAAAGGTAATATTCGTAGTCGGTATGATATAGAGGGGTTACTAGTCGGGACAAAACCAGTAATTAAAGATGTAAATGTTGTGGTCAAGCATGATAAAACTGGACAAACGTACAGTTTAAAGACTGACAGTGGCGGTAACTATTCTACGGTTTTGGATTTATGTGAAGGTGATACCTATTCAATCACGATTCCCAGCCAGTCAATATCGGGCTACCAGTTTCCTCCTTTAACGTATCTGGACAGAAAATTGAGTTATGTCAACCAAACGCAAGTTGGAGGATGTGCCACAAGCAGTTGTGATTTCCAAATGTACCCATTACCAAAATCGAGTTGCCGTATAAACGATTTTGTATCAATCTCTCCAAGCACATTCCCCTTTGCCGCGACATTTAAGAATGCGGCTGTCAACGGTAGGGAACAGGTTTACTCGCTTACTCTTGATTTTGGAGATGGGTCAGACACACAAACTGTATCGCCACCTCCTAGCATGGATAGTGTTATTGCAACACATACATATAATGAGAACAAAAACTATACGATTCCCTTGACAGCTAATTTGCACTTTTCTGATGCAAGCGGAACAGTTTATCGATCTTCACCTGTAGTTTCCAATTGTAATATCGGCTTTGTCACACCCTATATTGTAGCTGGTTATGTGCGAAGTAACTCCTCTGATGGTCCCGGAATAGAGGGTATTACAGTACTTGTAGATGATACAATAAAAATTACCCCACTCATTACTGATAATACAGGGTATTTCTCTACCTCAATAAATGGAGGCTCATCATATTCAGTCAGTATCCAAAGCAACAGCTATGCCGGGACTGATGTATGTGGAGCTGTCATACAGATTGGTGGTAATTACTATATGAAACCCTTGTTAACAACAGCAACTGATGCAACACAGGATAAAAAAATGCAGTACGAAAACCAATCACAAGCGTCTGGATGCGGAGAGAATTGTAACTTTATTTTTTACCAAGCACCCTATAGTGATACTGAAGAAACGTACAGCCCACCCGAGCAAACCTATCCATTGGATGTCACATTTGCCTTTCCTGATATGGTGACTGGTTTTAGTGCTGCCGGCTACGCTGATGTATCAGAAACAAAATACCGGAGGTTTACCTGCAGCGGTTCTAATCCGGAACTATTAGTTGAAGGCAACCCAAACTTACCTTCTGAAACACAAGTTTGCCATTTTGATGCAGCTGGCCTGAGCCTTTATATGACCAGGAGGATTATCGGGGAATATAATTTTAACAATTGCCACTCTGAACTTATCGGCGGTAATTACCCTGATGCTTGGTGGCAGGTTGGTATCGGAAATGTATTCTCAAACTACGGAGGAGGCACAGAAAGGGCTATACAGAGCATTGTTCCCAGCGGTGAGAGCCTGATTGAATCTGGTGGATCAGCCACCTGGAACGAGGGTGGTATAGATTATAATGCAGATCAGGGAGGAGATTTTGGTGACTATGCTCTGGAGGCTCAGGCAGGAACCTATGTCAAAAAGGATACCTATAATTATGCGTTTTGGCAGGATAAACTGGCTGACTATACGACGTATGGGAAAAGTAAAGCTGATGTTGCAAACATCGCATCGTGGCCAAACGGGATCTATGAGATTGAAGCTGACCAATTTCCCCTGGTAATCGGGAGCACGAGCGGCGTAACTAATTTGGGTTCTCGCCAAATAGCGATCCTGTACCGCGGTAGGGTGGATATCTTAGGTGACATCATAACTGACAAAGGAGGCATCTTTGTCCTTATATCGGGAAATCAGGATAGTACGGGAGGGCAGAAGGGTAATATCTACATAAGCGATGGAGTAGCACAACTTGATGGCTTTTATATTGCGGATGAGTATATTACAACAAGCTCATACAAAGATGATGTTGATGCCAACCGTCTACTTATCCGTGGTGGGTTGATCGGCTGGAGAGGGGTGAATCTCTGGAGGCATATGCAGGGAGCTGACAACCAGACACCGGCGGAAAAGTTTGAACACAACGCAGATATGATCTATACGCTCAAGACTACCGAGTCAGACCTCAAAGCCTTCAAAATCTACCAGTATGTCTGGAGTGAAGTCAACCACTAAACTAAAACCATTACAATTCTAATTCAACAAAAGCAAATAAATTTTCCCATACTTTTCTGTATCAAAAGTGCATACTGACTTACTATCGGATTAAGATGATTTTGATGTTATGGCATATTTACAATAACAATAATAGAAGAAAGACTAATAAATATGGATTAATTTAATGGAATCCATATATGTATGTATACTCTTGACAGCTTGTGCTATACTTTATATAGGACAATGATATAGGTTATAAAAATTATTTATCCATATGTCACAAACAGAAGCAAAAAGTAGAAGACAATTTTTTATCGATGCTGGCCGGGTAGCTTGTAAAGCCAGTTTGGCTGCTGTAGGTTTTAACGCTTTGACTGAACCCAAGAATGCAGAGGCTGGCAGAACGAAAGAGCGGGTGAGTTGTTCAGTTATAAGGGGTAAAGGAGGCGCCAGTTTAGGGTATCAGGTATGTGTCGTAGATTCTGATGGTACCCAAATAGAGGAAAAATTCTTGCCTGTGACTGTAGCTGGAGAATCAGGTTCACAATTCCCTACTGACGTTAGAGTTGTAAGGAAAGATGGATCAGAAACAACGGTATCTTATATGGATGGACCTACAGGAAATGACGCAATGGGGCAGTATTATATGAGCAGGTTTCTTGGTAGAGATGGCACTATGATCTGTCAATTTAGGTATGATGCTGCCAGTCGAAGCTTAACCAGTGCTGATTTTACTGGTAAAGTCAATCGGGGTAAAGAATGGGTCTTTGAACAGGTACATGTAGATGCCCGTAATGTAGATGCAAGAAATTTGTGCCGTTTGGAAAGTACCCTTCAATTGGCGATAGCTAATAGATAGTCTCAAGGAAAAGACCCACCGGGCATGCAATAAACCACCCAGAAAATATACAGTGAGTGTGCTACGATAGTGTCATGAAACTATTGACCGCGATCGCTATTCTTATAGCGGGAATAGTACTGACCATTACTATCCTTACATTGATTGGCTCTAAATCAAGATCAGCAGAGCAAACATCAGAATCTTCAAAAACAATTCAGGAATTTATTGACCAAAATCAGGTATATCAGCTTGATAAAAACAAGCCAGAAAGTAAGTTTATTATGGGTGAAATCCACGAAATATCTAAATTGGAAGGCAATCTTTCAATTAATGTCTATCAATAACAGGAGCTAGTTTAATAGCTGATTGCTCCATTATAACTTCATAGAACTTCCAAGTATTAATTATTGTATACTGGATGTTATATATAAAACGTAGGATTATTTATCAATGAGAAATCTTTTATCTACTATTTTTATAATACTTCTAGTAATTACGATAACATTTTTTATTTATATTGGATATAAAATGGTGACTAGCTTAAATAGTACAAAAAATAATGCACAACCGATTAACGGAGTTGAGGTTCAAACCGGTCCTGTCAATACCCAGAATATTAAAAATGGCAGAATATATCAATTTACTATTGGTACAGATAATAGAATATATACTATTTTAAAAGGAATCATTATTGATATTGATTTAAAGACGGGGAGAATTAGATTAGGCAGCTTCGAGACACCTAATGATTTTATTGATGTATACGTTACAAATAAGACGGAGTTTAACACCTCGATTTATGAACCCCCAGAAGAGAGTGAGAGTAGTATATCAATGGAACCGGATATGCCTTATAAGAACAAGATAATACAATTAACTCTAGATGATTTTAAAATTGGTGATTCCATAATAGTATCACAGATTAGTAAAGAACATGGTAAATTCATAACTGACTACGTAACTAAATAGCTTAGTAATATTTGATATTGATAAATATGAAACGTAAATGTTTGCGTTTTGGTTTTATTGTCATATTATGGTTGTGGTTTTTCAATCAATTTGTTCATGCTATACATGCGCAAGAGACATGTAATCTAATTACAGATGAAGATAGGTGTTATGCAGATGATAATTCTGGTTGTATGGCACACCCCACAGGGTCAGTGACAGCTTATTCCCTCATAGACATGTTCTGGGATAGACCTTGTGAACTACGCTCTGTAGGAGGCGTGTTAGGGCATTGGGGCAGATATCGTTATTGGCATGTTAATACAGGAGGGGCTCCTTGTTGTGGCGGTGGTTGTTTCCTCCCCGGTACCAAGGTAGCAACTCCGGGTGGAGAGCTTGCGATTGAAGCATTAAAGATAGGAGATCAGGTAATGAGTTTTGACGATAAAACAGGTTCAGTAAGCGCTGATACAGTAACACAACGATATTCTGTTACGAGCGAAGGATACTTCACTATCAAAACTGCCTCAGGAAAAGAGATTAACGTTACTGCGGAACACCCAATTTTTACCGGTACAAATCCCCAACCTCCAAAAACAATGTCCCAAAAACTTAAGAATCTTTGGTATCGCTATACGACATATGTGAAGTATGGGTGGAAAGAGTTTAAGATTGATATTGGGTTGAGGTAATACTATTTGAAAAATCTTGCTGTGACAGAAACTGGGGTATTACCAGCTTTGTTGCCATTTTGAGCTTATATGGAACAGGTACATAATATGATAACACATCCCAATCGCTGATTGACTAAAAAATATGCTACCCAATCTCAAAAAGACCAGTATGAGTACGAGACAAACTTCAACAAACAAGCATAATCTACCTCTTATGTTGGATAAAAACCGTACGCATGTTAATCCAGGTTTTATCATACTCGCTTTAGTATTCATTGCGGGGTTTGTTGTTGTGGGTCTTGGTTTAATTGGAAACCGCACACAAACCAATTCGGTACAAGTAGAATCAGAGTATACAAACTTCACCCAGGCACAAAATATATTGATTGGCGACCGGATCTACATACAGCAAGATAAAACGCTTGTCCCTGATATAGTCACATCTATAGAGAAAGTTCTCAAACCAACCCAGGTTTATAATATTTCAGTTGACTCAAACAAAACCTTCTTTGCCGAGGGTGTTGCGGTGCACAATAAACTAGTTGATACAGCATTTAACGGTACAGTATTTGCATATAACACCGGTACGTTACGCTGGGGTCCCGGCACGGTAAGCTGTGCAAACAGAATAGGAGTAAATATATCTCATACGAAAGGAGGCGTAAATTGGCAAACACCTTCAGAAGGGCCGTACTTTGAGAGTAATAAATTTACCGGTGAAACTACAGCTACATTATCTATCCCCTCAGGATGTGGGTATCATTGTTCAAATACTACCTGGAATTTACATAATTACAAAACGAATACTGACATAAGTGGATCTGGGTGTAGTGCAACGTTTACACATGAGCAATGTGATGGCTGTCCGTATGACATTATGTTCGGCTTGGGATTTACGATGGGGAGAGAGGCGTCGTGTCAAAATCCGCCCGGAGATACTGCTAAGTACGTCCTGTGTAAGGATGCTGGTGATACAGCTGACGCCACTGATGTGACCACTGATAAAAACTATACTGAAGTTACTTCCTGTACAGCAGCAAAATGTGAGTACGTACGCAGGTGTGGTGATGCGTGCAATTATACTGAATCTAATAAAGATGCAATAAACTTATACTGCAACAGTCAGGTAAGTGCTGGGATTATAAGCTCTTGTGGGGCTGGTAAAATGTGGGCTGGTTCAATAGCGTGTACCAGAGCAAAGGGTATCGCAAGCGGGGTATGTGAACCGGGGGGTCCGCCGTATTGGAACGGTACAGCTTGTGTAAGTCCCAACTGTACATGTACCTGTGTTAACGCGATCACTGTTCAGGGTTTCAAACAGATGCGTGATCCGATTGGACATCGCGGTTCTCCCATTAGTGGATTAACGGTAACGTGTGAGGATGGTACGAGCAGCCTTACTTCTACAGCCAACAGTTATGCGTTCACTACCTTAAAAGCAAATTCATCTACAACGTGTTCAGTTGCGGTTCCTGCTAACTTGAATATGGACGTTTGGTATAGTAAATGCCCGGATAATTCGATTGCTTGTCATAGTAATGGAGGAACAACTGAAACTAATTATGCTCCTTATCTGGTAAATAGTTCCAGTGCTACCTTTACAACCCCAGCATCAGGGTACGTAGATCTATGGTGGCATTTCAAGTGTAAAACTGGGTACGTTTGGGATGGGTCTGCATGTATCATTCCTACGTGCGGTGACACGATCCCTTGGGGGGCGCAAGCTCACGATCGCGAAGAGTCTGAAGATCCTCCGTTGGGCACGGACTGGACATTCTCAGCTACTGATACTGCCACTAAATGCCAGTACAAGTACGTCTGTGGTGGGACAATCCCCTCAGGAGCACAGGCGTATGACACTGAAGAATCAAACGATCTGACTTCAGCTACAGATTGGACATTATCAGTATCTGATACTGCCACTAAATGCCAGTACAAGTACATCTGCGGTGGGACGCCGTCTACAGACCCATATGCTCAGCAATGCAGTGGAGATGATACCGGCCTCACTGGAGTAACAAACTGGTCAGTAAAAACAGACTGTACCACTACTAAGTGTGAATACGAGTGTCTGGATGGTTACTTGTGGGACGGATCTGCGTGTGTTCCGGTTACATGCGGAGGTGTTCTCCCAAAATATGGTGAGGCTGAGGGCACATATGAAGTGTATGGTGCTGATGAGAATACGGTACCAGTGCTAGAGGGAACTCAATGGAATTACCAAGATACAGATACAAGCGCAAAGTGTGAATATGGATGCAAACTTGGATACAAGCGAGTTGGGACTGCATGTGTGGCAGAAGCCCCATATTGTCAAATTACCAGTACTCCGTCATCAGGAAACACTAATACAATATTCACCTTTAATGCTATTCTTGGAGGAGGTAATGGGACATATATATTAAATTGGCAAAACCCCTATGGAACTCCAGCCACCTACAATGCCAATCCATTCACTGACGTCAATTTCCCCAATACAGGCACGTGGACGATATCACTTGATGTAGTTTCAAATGGCTTAACAGCAACGTGTACAAAAGATATGGCTATAACTTCGGCTATAGCTTGTCCTGTAGCTGATTTTTCCATCGAACCTGTATCTGCATCTGGTACTACGTCTACTACGTTTATATTTACTGATACTTCGACAAATGGGCCTGAGAAATGGTGGTGGGATTTTGAAACGGACGGGACAGTGGATGCTACAACCCAAAATAGCTCTAAACGGTACAGTACTGAAGGGACAAAGAAAGTTACCCTTAAAGTCGATAAGATAGGATGTGCGGCTAGTGAGATCAGTAAGGATGTAGCTGTTGGGGTAACTCCAGCTCAAATTGTCGGCTACGTCTGGTACGATCGAAACCAGAATGGCTTCCAGGATTGCCGTCGGGGATCAACAGGTGGTTGTGATTGCGGTACAAATCCCATAGGAACTTGTAAGTCCTATCCTTTGGATAGCGGGATGTCAGAATGTTGCTGGCCTTACCAAGTTGACATTAATAAAAATGGAACTTTCGAGGCAGATGAAAGAATCGATACTGATTCATGGAAGTTTTACTTATCAACGGATAGTGGAATCAGTAGTGATCACACTGGGTATGGTGGGTACTATGTCTTACCACTTCCGAGTGGATCATATGGTAACTATGAGGTATATCTAAAATTTGATTTATTTGAAAATCATAGTGCCTACGTAAGAAGTATAAGTCCGTATTATTCTACAAGTCCAAAGACAGCAATAGCTTACAACCAAACCACAGCTTATACATTATCAGAACTACCACATAAGACTGCATGGGCGTCATCTGCAGGTTCAGGCAGAGCTGATTTTGGAGTCAGCGCTTTTCCTCCACCCACCCCAGCTGTTCCTTGGTGGCAGATTGGGTCTGGTAATGTACATACTGATACGACTTTAGGTTCTGCTTCGATTCAAAGTATACTCCCTTCTGGGGAAAGTTTTATTACAGGCGGGGGTGCAGCCAGTTGGAATGAAGGAAATGCTCCTTCGCTGGGTGAAAATGGTTCAATAGGAAGCGGATTGGAAGTTCAATCAGGAGAATACCAAGGTCGCAAGTTTACTTATGATTATTGGCAGACAAAGCAATTGGCAGATTACCTGATCCCGCTTAATGGCAGCACAGGCTCTATAGATCTAGCACTTTTAAAAAATGGCATATATGAAGTGGAGGCAACTGATAGCATCTCAGAAATAAAACTGTATGCATCTAATGTAATTGAAAATGAAATTGCTATATTATTTAATAAAGATATTCGTATTACCACTAATATACTTGCTTCAAGTACTGGAATTGTGGTAGCTATTGCCAAGGGATCAATTTGGTTTAATTATGAAAGTACGTATCAAGTGACTGAAGCACACGGCTTTTTCATAGCGGACGGAGAGATATATACAGATGAGAGTAATAACTCAAGCACCGAAATTCCAGTTGATGTGCAGTTACAGATAAAAGGTGGATTAATAAGTTGGAAAGGAGTAAATTTGTGGCGCGATCTGGGTGAGGTGGTAAATAAGAATACTCCCGGTGAAAAATTTATGCAAAATACCGAAATGGTTAACCGGCTAAAAAACACCTCCTCAGACCTTAAAGCGTTTAAGATATATCAGTATACATGGCAAGAAGTCGCCCCATAAATAGACAGGTACAAGCAAAAAAGAAATATGATGACTTAAAATCATACAGAAACTGTCTTTGTTTTATACTGATATAATTGCTTCATGACCGGTCTATCTAGAGTAGTAATTCTTCTGATTTCTGTTATCCTCACTGTTCGCCTGATCCAATTACAATTGATTCAGGGCAACTCTTTTATTCAGCGTAGTGCCCAGAACCGCTTTCGTATAGAACCAATCCTTGCAAATCGAGGCAAAATAATTGACCGTAATGGCATTTTAGTTGTTGGCAACGATGGTGCAAAACGAAGATATCTCTACTCAAATGACTTTTCTCATGTTATTGGCTACATGAGTGAAGCAGATATAGAGGATCTTGGTTTTTTTGGGGTTGAAATTGGTGGCAGGGTTGGGAAAATGGGTATCGAAAAAGAGGAGAATCAAGTATTGGCTGGTTTGAACGGGGGAGTAGTTCAGGAAATCAGTTCTGATGGTACAGTTTTGAGGCAGTATTCCCAAAGGGAACCAATTTCAGGCAAAAATGTACAGCTTAGTTTGGATAGCAGGCTGCAATCAAAAGCCCGACAACTTCTACAACAATCCGGATATCAGGGAGCGATCTTAGCTGGTACGCTCAAGGGAGAATTGCTTACTTTAGTGTCGTTCCCTGATTTTGATCCCAACATATTTGAAAACCATGATACTTCAGCAATTGCTCAAGTCTTGTCTAATACAGCCATGCCACTTTTTAACCGGGCTATTGGCGGTTTATATCCCCCAGCATCAACATTTAAAATTGTTACTGCCATAGCTGGACTTGAAAGCAAGGCAATCAATGTGGAAACGCTTATAGAAGATACGGGAATTATCAGGATTGGTGATTTTAGCTATAGCAACTGGTACTACACAGGATATGGCAGGACAGATGGTCAAGTTGATGTAGTGAAAGCTTTAGAACGTTCAAATGATATTTATTTTTATAAAGCTGGAGAAATGACAGGAATAGCCACAATAGCACAGTGGGCACGTTTGCTAGGGTTTGGCTCAAAAACTGGCATTCCACTTGAAGGAGAATCGTTCGGTTTGGTTCCTGATGAAATATGGAAGCAAGAGCAATTGGGTGAGGACTGGTATACGGGCGATACCTATATAACGTCCATTGGCCAGGGAAACCTGCAAGTCACACCGTTGCAGGTGCACATGCTGACGACAATTGTAGCGAATGGGGGACAGAGGTGTGCGTCTGATGTGATTGCTGTCATAACGGAAAAACCGCTTTCCGGAGTTGAGCTTGGCGAACGTGAGGATTATAAACGGTGTATTGATGTAGGGATACAAAAACAGACACTGGCAACTATAAAAGAAGGTATGAAGCGGGCGTGTGATAGTGGTGGAACTGGTTGGCCATTGTTTAATTTTAGAGTCGATAACGAGAGCTTACTAAAACTTGTAGATAGTATAAACTATTATGAAGAGGCAAGCGGATCAGCTACTGTGACACGTATTCCGGTCGCATGTAAAACAGGTACTGCAGAAATTGGGGGAATGGACAAACACGGTAAACTCAATGAAACAACGCATGCTTGGATAACTGCCTTTGCCCCCGTTGAAAATCCTGAGATTGTAGTTACAGTATTGCTTGAGGAAGCAGGTCAGGGCAGTGATAAAGCTGGTCCTCTTGCAAGAGAGCTATTACTTGAGTATTTTAAAAACGTTCACGAATGAGCGCTCAATCACCCTCCACACTAGCCGATGCCCACCTTTTTTTTCATTACTGCGAAGGTATTGGCCCGAAACGGTTTAGGCTCGTTGTCCAGGCTTTTGGTGATGCACTGCTGGCATGTACTGCCCCTAAAGACCAGTGGTTTTCACTTGGATTTCCTCCTAAAATAATCGAAGCCGTTTTTTTATCTAAAGCAAGGTTTGATCTTAAAAACGTCAAAGAGCAGCTCGCAAGGTTTGAGATCCAATACCTTCCACAATGTGATCCTACATTTCCCTCGATGCTTCAGGAAATCCCTGATTGTCCTATCGGTCTTTTTATAAAAGGATCATTTGTACCTACCGATACCAAGGCTCTGGCTGTGGTTGGTACCCGTAAAGTGACTCCGTACGGCAGGGAAGTCACCGAACGTTTTGTATCACAGCTTGTATCAAGAGGATTTACTATTGTATCTGGATTAGCTAGGGGAGTTGATGGGATTGCTCATAAAGCTGCACTAGCTGCAGGGGGAAGGACAATTGCAGTATTGGGATGTGGTTTAGATGAAGTATATCCTCCAGAACATAAACAGCTAGCTTCCGAAGTGATACAAAGGGGTGTGATTGTTTCTGAATTTGTACCACATACAAAACTGATGCCGGGTAACTTTCCAGCACGAAACCGGATTGTTTCTGGTCTTTCACTGGGTGTTCTGGTTACCGAAGGTTCATCTCAGTCCGGTACAAACATTACGGCTATGATGGCTGTTGATCAAAACCGTGAAGTATTCGCCATACCCGGACCTATTACATCCCAAATGTCACAGGGACCAGCTAAATTGATTCAGATGGGAGCTAAGCTGGTTTTATCAGTGGAGGATATCTTAAGTGAAATTCATATTGCCTCTGTTGATATAAACACAACAGTAAACGCAGCACCCAATGGTCATCAAATGATAACAAAACCGGAATTTGATGATAAAACCCAGGAACAGGTCTGGCAGCTTCTGGTAAATGGCCAACGGCATGTAGATGAATTAGGTCGGGAGTTGAAACTGTCATTGCCTCTATTAACTACGTCTTTGACTTTGTTAGAGTTGAAGGGCATGATAAAGCATTTGGGAGATGGAGTGTGGATGGCAGCCTAAAAAAGCACGCATATACTATTATTAAATATCTCATATATTTTTACTCGTAAACTCTTTCCTCATTGCCTGATAGGCTAACTTCCTTTAGAATTGCTTCGTATGAAGTTGATCGTTGTTGAATCTCCCACCAAAGCCAAAACACTGTCTCGTTTTTTGGGCGATGGTTATGAAGTTATGGCTTCTATGGGTCATATACGTGATCTACCTAAAAGCAGCTTAGGTGTCGATGTGGAACATAATTTTGAGCCAACATATGAGATTGCTGATAAAAAAGGTGAAGTTCTTAAAAAAATTACTGTATCTGCAAAAAAAGCCGATACTGTTATCATTGCCACAGACCCTGATCGCGAGGGTGAGGCGATAGGGTATCACGTTCAATGGCTCTTGCAGGATGCCCTTAAAAAAGCAAAAAAGAAGCCTGATTTTGTTCGGGCAACATTTCATGAAATTACGAGATCTGCAATTGAACATGCAATCAATCATCCTGAAAAAATCAATGAAGCGCTTGTAGATGCCCAGCAGGCTCGTAGAGTCCTGGACCGCCTGGTAGGGTACAAGCTTTCCCCTGTTTTGTGGAAAAAAGTTCGGCGTGGTTTGTCTGCCGGACGGGTTCAGTCAGTTACTGTTAAACTAGTTGTCGAGCGCGAAAAAGAAATTGAGGCATTCAAACCTGAGGAGTACTGGATAATAACTGCAAATGTCAAAACTCAAACTATAGTCTCCGACGTGAAGCGGAGTGGGGAGTCAAAACAGAAAAAAGATGAATTCACAACAGAACTCTATAAAGTTGATGGTAAAACGGCTAAGGTTACAAATGGCAAAGATGCGGGTAAGATAGTGGATGAACTCAAAAAAGCCTCTTATAGTGTAGACTCTGTCGACCAAAAAGAAGTTTCCCAAAGCCCGATGCCGCCGTTTATTACCTCAACCTTGCAACGGTCTGCAGCCAACCACTTTGGCTGGTCATCTAAAAATACCATGCGGGCAGCCCAGCAGCTCTATGAACAGGGCTTTATTACATACCACCGTACGGATTCGCTCAATCTTTCCAGTGAAGCTTTGGCAATGGCCAAAGAGCACATTATCAAAGAGTTCGGACCGGAGTTTTATCCAGAGAAAACCAGAGTATTCAAAACGCAGAGCAAACTAGCCCAGGAGGCGCACGAGGCTATCAGGCCAACAAAGATCTTATCCTTGGATACAGTGTCGGAAGCCTGTGGTGTGCAGGGTAAAAAACTCTATCAGCTGATAAGTAATCGATTCCTAGCCTCTCAGATGGCTGCAGCACGTGTGTTTAAAACTACCGTGTTAGTAAGAGCTGATACATACATCCTTCGGGCTGTGGGTGAGGTTCAGACGTTTGATGGCTGGCGAAAAGTCTACGGGAGTGGCGATGAAAAAGATCGGATAGTTTTGCCTGAGGTTACACAGGGTGAAAAATTGGGTCTGATTGAGGTGGTATCATTGCAGAAATTTACTGAGCCACCTACGCGGTACAGCGAAAGTACACTCATTAAAGCTCTTGAACAGAGAGGTATCGGCAGGCCCTCGACATATGCTCCAACGATATCAACGATTGAAGATCGCCAGTACGTTGAAAAAATTGAAAAACGCTTTCATCCGACAGCAATCGGGCGGGCAGTAACTGAGTTTTTGGAGACCAATTTTGATAAGATCATGGATTATGACTTTACCGCCAAAGTTGAGGAAGATCTGGACAGGATTGCGCAGGCTCAAGTTAAGTGGGTGCCTGTTATTTCCGATTTCTATAACCCATTTATTGATAAGGTGAAAAGTGTAGAAAAGGACGCCGAGCGGGTCAAAATCGCCACCGAAACGACCGGTGAGAAGTGTCCCGAGTGTAAGGAAGGGGACTTAGTAGTGCGTACCGGTAGGTTTGGTAAATTTATATCCTGCTCACGCTTTCCAGATTGTAAATTCAAGAAAAACCATGTCGAAAAAATTGAGAATATGTCGTGTCCGGACTGCAAGATCGGTGAGGTAATCATGCGCCGTACCAAAAAAGGTCGCCACTTCTATGGCTGTTCTAAATACCCCGAGTGCAAATGGGCTTCCTGGACTAAGCCAAAACCTTCTAAGAATCAAGAGTAGCATGCTTAATCTCCTTTACACTTAAACGAAACGAGTTACAGATGAACAGTTAAACAGGATATATAAGCATAGAAAAGGTAGATATTACATAATAATATCTTTTAATAGAACAATATTTATCAACAAATAAACCCTTTATTATTTCTCAATTTTCCAATTGACTACACTACCCATAGTGGGATATAAATTTTAGGCACCATAAATAATGGAAGTATGAGTTATGAAGTAAGAAGTATGGTAACGCATTCTCCATAATTCCCAATTCAATATTCATACTTTAAATTGCACTCATGTGGCAAGTCATTAAACGATCCAAGTCAACACAGGCCTACCAAAAGGATAAAATTTACCGGTCAATTCTGCGTGCCCAGGAAAATATAAATGCGCTAGATGAGCAAATTGCGATCAGAATAGCCGATCTTGCGGATGCTGATCTTAACAATCGTTTACATAAAGAAGCAGTAATTGGTACGGATGATATCGGCGATACGGTAGAGCGCATACTTTTAGAGGAAAACCTGTTCCATATTGCCAAAGCCTACATCATTGCCAGGGAGCGTCAGAGGCAAGAGGCAAGAGCCAGCAAGGGTTTGGGAGTCAAGGATGATCTTGGTTTATCCTACAACCAATTGATTGTTATTGGCAACAAGTACCTTCAAAAAGACGAGAATGGCAAGATTATTGAAACACCTAGGGAAATGTTCCAGAGAGTCGCCAAAGCACTAGCAGCAACTGAGAAAAGGGATAAAAAAGTATGGGAAGATAAGTTTTATCAGCTCATGACTGAGTTTAGGTTTTTACCAGGCGGGCGGACATTGGCTAATGCAGGCACAATCAATAATCAGTTGGCAAACTGCTTTGTCTTACCTATGCCAGATAGCGTCGATGGAGTATTTCAGGTGGTTAAAGAGTCATCAATTCTGAAAAAAAACGGCGGCGGAGTAGGGTTTTCTATGGGTCGTATCCGGCCAAAAGGTGATTTGGTAGCAACCACCACCGGCAGAGCATGCGGACCGGTTTCCATTATGCACATTTTAAACAAAGCCTCTGACATGCTCTTGCAAGCAGGTGGTAGGCGATCTGGGAATATGGTTGTTTTACCTGTCACTCACCCGGATATTTTCGAGTTTTTAACCTGTAAAGAAGATGAAAACTCACTTAACCATATTAATTTCTCACTTGGATTAACGAGTAAATTCATGAAAGCGGTTGAAAAAGATGAAGCATGGCCGATGATCAACCCCCGTACGGGCGAGATAATAAACTCAGTTGATGCCCGCTCGATATTTGACCTGGCAACCACGATGGCATGGAAAAACGGCGATCCTGGCATGATCTTTTTAGATGAGATTAACAAGTATAACCCCACACCGCAGGTTGGGCCTATAGAGTCAGTCAATCTCTGTGGAGAGCAGCCGCTGCTGCCATACGAAGCCTGTAATTTGGGGAGTATTAATCTAGCTAAGCACATCACTCGAGTTAAGACTCAGGAATTAAGAATTAAGGGAAATGGCAAACAACCAACAACTAACAGCCAACAAGTAATAAATTATTCCGTAGACTGGGATAAGCTCCGCGAGACCGTCCAGCTTTCGGTCCGTTTCTTGGATAACGTGGTTTCTATCTGCAGTTATCCTCTACAAAAGGTTGATCGGGTTGTAAAAGCGAATCGGAAAATTGGGTTGGGTGTTATGGGTTGGGCAGATATGCTTGTACGATTGGATGTTGCTTACAATAGTAAGGAAGCCGTACAACTGGCCGAAAAACTAGCATCATTTATTGAAGATGAAGGCCGTAAAGAAAGTCAAAGGCTAGCAGTAGAGAAAGGTGAGTTTCCTAATTGGAAGGGATCACTGTGGGAAAAACAAGGCCTCAAGCCTATGCGTAATGCAACCATTACGACCATTGCCCCAACCGGTTCTATTGCTATGGCTGCTGGATGCTCCTATGGTATTGAACCTCACTTTGCACTGGCATTTTACAAGCAGGTCATGGGAGGTTACAAACTGCCCGACATGAATCAGGACCTTCTTAAAGCCCTTCAAAAAGCTCATATGGCTGATAACGGCGAAATCCAGTCAATTATGGAAGCAGGTTCAATACAACACCTTGAGCAAATCCCTGTCTCAATCCGCAGAGTTTTTGTAACTGCCCATGACTTGTCCATCGAAGATCATATCAAGATGCAAGCTGCCTGGCAAAAATATACCGATAATGCGGTTTCTAAAACCATCAACATGCGCCATGATTCAACTGTGGCAGATGTAGGCAGGGCATTCATGCTTGCCTGGAAGCTCAAACTCAAGGGGATTACAATTTACCGTGATGCCTCAAGATCCACGCAGGTGCTCAATGTAGGAACAGGCAGTAACTCCAAAGTGAAAAGTAATAAATCAAACACTATTGTGGGGAAATTAAAAGCTAGAAGTTCTAAGCTCAAAGCCGATGCCTGTCCGCAATGCGGGGGAACTTTACAGGTCCACGAGGGTTGTAAGTCTTGCCAGGCTTGTGGCTTTGCTGCCTGTAGTATCTAAAACCCTCCCACCACAGTAATTTCACCTTTGATTGGAGGATATGGATTGTAATTTTCTACACTAAAATCTTCGAATTTAAAATCATCTATTGATTTGACTGCCGGGTTGATCTTCATTGTCGGCCATTTGCGTGGCTTCCTTTTTAACTGCTCTTTGACCTGTTTAAAGTGGTTATGGTATACATGGGCATCGCCAAATGTATGGATAAATTCACCCGGCTTGTAGCCAGTTACCTGGGCAAGCATTAAGGTTAATAGGGCATAACTGGCGATATTGAAAGGTACACCCAAAAACATATCAGCGCTTCTCTGGTAAAGTTGGAGTGATAGTTTATCTCCAGCAATATTGACATGGAAAAACGTGTGACAGGGGGCTATTGCCATGGATTCATCTCTTGATGGCGCCATTTCATAGATGTAGCCGCAGTTCCATGCAGAAATAATGTAGTGTTTTTTCTGGGGTTCCTTTTTCATTTTTTCAAGCATCCAGGCTATCTGGTCAATGTGGCGGCCATCACCAACCGGCCAGTCTCGCCACTGAACGCCATAGACAGGCCCAATATCTCCCCATTTTTTTGCAAACTTATCATCATTTTTGATGTGCTGGGCAAAGGTATCGATATCCATTTTCTTAACTTCACCCTTTTTCATAGCAGTTTGGTAGTTTTTATATGCCCAGTCGTCCCAAATGTGAACGTTATTATCAACCAGATACTTGATATTTGGGCTTCCCGATAAAAACCAAATCAGTTCATGGATAATTCCGCGCATAAATACTTTTTTTGTCGTTAACAGAGGGAAGCCTTTTGATAGGTCATAACGCATCTGTCTACCAAAAACCGACCTAAGTCCCATGCCTGTGGAATGGCTGACTTTCTCAACTCCGTTTTTCATGATATCTTGCAAGAGATCGAGGTACTGGTATTCAGGATGTCTTGGTCGGGGCATAAGATTGGGATTTTAGGAGCGCATCATAAAACCCATATTAAATTGTTTGTAAAGCTGACCTAATATAACAAGTGAATTGACAGGTTACAAGTGACAGGATGTAATTTAATTACTACTGAACATATCCAGATGATGTAGGGCTGTATGGTACGTTTCTTTTACAATAGGATCTTGGATGCTATTTATATAGCTATTAATATCAGGAATGTGTTTTTGATCTATATAGTGAGGACTATTTTTCACTTTATATACATATGCAATATCTTGGAAATGCATATTAGAATTTATACAATCAGGTAATGGGAAATTGATAACCTCTTTTTGTGTTGTAGTTGTGTGTAAGATTGCTTGTATATATGTTTTTGTAAAGACGATACGTGGTTCAAATGCATTGAGTCTATCGGTATAAAACATAAATTGGACAAAGAAGACACACAATACAAAACTTACCAAAATAAGCTTAGTAATTCTTGTAGAATTTATCATCCAATACTGAAATAAAATAGTAGCAAGTAGTACAGTGATAAGCACTTTTGGGAAATACGTAAATTGGGGGCTTACTGAATACATAAGATTGTTTGCCCTTCCTATACTTAAAATAAAAAAGTGAGATAAGATAAAAATAATAAAAATTTCAATAGAATTCCACATATTTTTAAGCTGATTTCGTAGTTGAAAAAATACCAGTATACTGACTAACATTAACGCAATCAGTAATGGAGGGATTAGGTTGGGGGATATATTGTTGTAGGTAAATCTTGGCATAATTATGCCCCACATGCTTCCGTCAATAATTCCCTTTTGAATAAAGTGTTGTATCATTGGGACTTTAGTTTGTATTGCTTGGCTATTCAAATCAGATCTGAGGGATGATCCTACAAATAGAATATATGTCACTACCCCTGCAATTCCAATCAAAAGAGTTGTAAGTTTTAATTTCCAAGATATTCTTTTGTTTAATACACACACACAGACAGATGCCAATAAAACTGCAAGACCAATCCCATGGCACCAGCTAGCCAAAAGACCAGCAATACAGCTAATAATGGGATATAGACTATTGTTTGTCTTTTTAAATAGAAGCAAAACTAAGATGCTGAGTAATCCCAAAAGGCTAGCTAGAAGGAACATTTGGCTATTTGCTAATGCAATTACTTTGTATGATGAACCAGGCACTACACATATTAAAGTAAAGAGCAATGAAAATTTTTTACTCTTAGTAATTATTTGTATAACTCTGTACATACCATACAGAACTAAGCCGTGTAATAGTATTGATACTATTAAATAGAGATTGTGATTCATGCCAAACAGAATTGATTCAATTGCAAAAAGGAGCCGGGGTAAAATAACGATATGCTGATTATGGGGAATAAGCAGCGTGTTTGAAATTGGATATTTGGCATACAGTAAAAAATCAAAATCATCCCTGAGAAAATATGTTGTGTCTTTTGAAATGACATACAAGAAAAAGCATATACATGCAATAACTAACACCACGATTTTATGTTGCATGTACTCATGGTAAGATGTTATGTTAAGCGTGTAAATCTACAAAAGAACTTATGGAAGTAATTCTTATCGCCGCTCTTACCGCTGATGGCTTTATTGCCAGAGAGACTTCTCAAGTTTCGACTGCTTGGACGAGCAAAGCAGATCGCTTGTGGTTTGCAAAAACTACCAAAGAGATTGGTGTTATGGTGATGGGTTGGAATACCTTCCAAACCATTGGAAAACCGCTGCCTAATAGGCAGAATATTGTCTTTAGTATGGAACCGGAGGTTTCGGCTAGACAGTTTCAGTTTCCTAATCTGGAGTTTACCAACAAAGACCCCAAACAGCTTTTGGCAGAGCTGGAGGGTAGGGGGTATGAGCAGGTGGCAATATGTGGGGGATCAACTATTTATACCCTTTTTATGAAGGCAAAGCTGGTAAATAGGATGTTATTGACTGTAGAACCGGTGGTCTTTGGGGCAGGTCTGAAACTGTTTAATCAAAGTTTACACGAATTCAGACTTGATTTAGTAAATAGTCAAAAGCTGGGAGAAGAGGGAACAATACTTTTAGAATACAATATTAGGTGATAGAGGAATTTTAATATGTTTTTCTTGCAAGTACCAAACTTGAGATATTTTCAGCTAGACCATTGAGATCAAGAATCGGTCGTATTCTGAGGAGTACCGTATCAACTCCATTGATCTTTACGGAGAATCCTAGACCAGGTACATTTGGCAGATTGTATCCCTGATTATATTCTGGCAATACTTGTTGCTTAAGAGAAATTGCAACTTGAGTAGCTGGGTTAGTATCCTGTCCCTCATATGTTAGGATCAATTCTTGCTTGCGCATCATATTCCATTCTTGAAGCTGTTCTTCAGTCGGTTGGACTATTTTTATAAGTCTGAGGAGATATATTTTATCTCTTGGATCTTCTATCGGTAACGTATCAATGTATGTTTTCAACTCTTCATCAGAACCTGTTCGGTACCATTGTTCATATTGTTTAATTATTTCTTTCCAAAAACTATACATCTGGCTCTCAAATTCCCCAGTTAAAGCCAATCCTTGAGCTAACATAGTTTTTGGTATCTCAATCTCCCACCCAGTTGCAAACCTTTGGGTCAGCTGATCTCGACTACTGACATCTTCAAACTTCCTAACCTGGATGTTTGGATCAAGTTGTGCAAAGTGAGCATTTAGCCACGATTTGACGACCGGATCTAGCACTTCGGTAGCGATAAATCCATAGGGATCGACATGCTTTAAAATTTGATCATCACGGAGCTGCTCTATAGGCCTGAGCGTAAGTGAACCTCGTATTGGATATATAGGATCAGTCTCATCAGTTTGTAATGTATTTAATACAGCTTGTAATATTTCTAGTTTACTAACGAAAGGGTTAGCCGTATTGACTGTTTCAATTATCTGCTCAATTTCCTCGATAGATACATACAGAGCAAGTTGTACATGTTTGTTTTTTACAGACTGGGGTCCGCGGCCGAACCCTTGTACATTGAAAGGAGTCCCTATTTCGATATGTTCACTTTGTCCGATCCCTTCTGCTAAAAAAGCATGCTGTCTTTTGGGGAAAAGTTCTAATTCAGTAGTAGCGCACCCTAGTTGGAAGAGTTTAGAAGCAAGTTGAATATTTAACTGTGGACGTACCAGCTCGTTATATAAAGTTGAGAGAGCAGCTGCCGACCTATGTGCACGTTTTGCAATATCTTCATAGGCTGTTGGTAAGGCTGTCTGTATTTGATCATTATTTACACCAGGAATCAGGGTATTCAGTGTTTCAGCTCTAGCACCAACCAAGTCATAGCTATCCACTTGGGTATACACATAGGAACCGTCAGGTTGGAGTTGTCGTATAGTGACCCAAATAACATGATGTAAAGGAACATAATCTGGTAGATCTTGTTCTTGTTGTTGTGGCTCTATTTGCCATACTTGATTAAACGATTCTTTGGGAACAAAAAATGGAGAGTGAGGAGATGCGTTGAAGGTGGTTCCGACTACTAGCTCAGTTGATTCATTTAGTGTAATCACAGTTAGAGGATCAAGCTGTTGAGCCTCTTTTATAATAGCATCCATCGAGTTCCTGCGTTCAAATCCCAATAATTCAGGAGTAGGTATTTGCAATACAAAAAAAGCTCCATTGGTGTTGTCAGGATCTTCAGTTATAATTGGGTGTTGTCCACCTTCATATGCTTGATGAATAATTCTTTCTAATAACGCCATACAATTTTGGTCAATCTAAGATACAGGTAAATGTTTAAGAGCTGGTAATTATACATATGTACGGTATAATTGTAAATCCTATAATATGAATAAAGCATTAATTGTTTTTCTTATCGTGTTGAATGTGTTGCTTTTGGGAATTGGAGCGTATACAGGAATTTATTACTTCACACAATATCGCTCAAATATAGTCCAAGTTAAGCCAAATTTTGTCCCTGTACCAACCGAGAAACCTCTAGAGAAATTTACATTTGATAATCTGAGCAAACGTGAATATAGAGGTAGCCAGATTGAGATTGACAAACAACTCAACACTGAAACAGAAGCTGAAGACCGGTACAAATCACACCTGTTTTTCTTTGTATCAGATGGGAAACGGGTCTCAGGACAGATAAATATTCCATTGCCGCCAACAGCTTCAGATTCTGCACAGGAAGCGAGTGAATCGGCATTGCTTCAGATACCCCTAAACGGGAAGTATCCCGTACTTGTGATGCTTCGGGGCTTTGTAGATAGAGATATGTATGAATCCGGTATTGGCACCAAACGGGCGGCTGGGGTATTTGCCCAGAATGGCTATATCACCTTAGCACCTGACTTTCTAGGTTATGGAAAATCAGATATGCCAGAAAACGATGTGTGGTGGGAACGGTTTAATAACCCCGTCCAAGTGCTCAACCTCTTAGCATCTATTAAGACACTTGACCAAGCTGACCCTGAAAAAATCGGAATCTGGGCGCACAGTAATGGGGGGCAGATTGCCCTTTCCGTGTTGGAGATTTCCCGGCAAAATATCCCAACTACTTTATGGGCACCCGTTACCAAGCCATTTCCATTTGCCATTCTCTTTTTTACAGATGAGTTTGAAGATGAGGGGAAGGCGTTGCGGGCTGAGGTTGCCAGGCTTGAAAACGATTATGACGCCAGGCAGTACTCGATCAGTGACTACTTTGACCTTGTACAGGCACCTCTTCAGATTCATCAAGGTGGAGCGGATGATGCTGTACCACTCAAGTGGTCAAATGAGTTTGTCAAAAAACTCAAAGAACTTAAAAAAAATTACAAGTACTACACCTATCCCTATGCTGACCACAATATGGCAGGCTCCTGGAATCAGGTAGTGGAGCGGGATTTGATATTTTTTGAGAAATACGTAAATTCTCCAATTCAGGAATAAGTGTTTTTACATTCACCTAATCTAGCTCTTGCATTAGCCATATTAACCCGTTAGCATACTGAGAACTCTGTTGTAAGAGATAGTAATCTGTATAGTTTCTCTGACTCCTATGCCGAAGCCTGATATTGAGTTTGCGTTCCCCCACATGTCCATGCGAAATGGAGAAGGGGGCGTTCAGCCCGTTTTTAAGGATTACTTTGAGCAGTTTGGCATTCCCTCTCAACCTTTGCCTTCCTGTTATGATGAGTACGCTATTCAAGTAGCGCTTAGAGAGTCACTTGGGATGCATACGCATCCTAACGAGCGGGTGATGCTGGTGGAAGCACGCAATACAGAGTGGCTACCCAACTGGTTTACACAAATGTTGGCAGCTTCAAAAGTAGCCAGCAGTCTACATAGCCAGCTTGAGCAACCTCAAATGCTTGGGCAGATGGCACAAGGCTTGGTAGTTCCGGAAATTGCAAAAGATATGGTTGTAGTTGCATATCAGGATAATGGCTCGGCAGTCTTGTTTAAACCAAGGGATGAGGCTGAGACTGCTCTCATGGTTGAGACGCAGCTTACCAGCAATGCCATTGAAGTGCTCATGGCTACGTCTGCGGGTGCATACAGTCCCGTTGATGGCCTACCTCGGATTACCACCAAGGTACATAGCTTGCTCCAACTAACATGGGACGATTTCCTCAGTCAACAAAAACAGATGCCGTTTAGCCGCCTTGTTGATACCCTCATTGCTTATAAACGCAAAGCCTGTGGGGCAATCTTACATTCTGAAGAGATTCACAGAGCTTATTTAAATGGAGGGATTGATATTGACACAAATATCCAGCGTCACCTCAGGGGTGTGCCTAATATTGACTGGGTATTTGATATTACAGGACAGTTGTGGATTGATTTTGCAGCCAGTGGATGGCGCGGAGACCCTACATGGAAACAGTTTATGGACTGGGTCAACGAATTACGCACACCAGAGAATTCACAGGCTCGTGTACTTGTCCCCAATGCAGCACATCACCGGCAATCAGCCGTTTTACAAATGTAAGAAAATGAATATACTTAACCATGTATGTCTGAAATAGCTGTAAATGACCAGAACAAAGATCTTATTCCGTACCCTGTTTCCACACTTACAGTTGGAAAAAGCAAAGCCTACTGGTATTCTGACCCATCTGAAAGTAAACAGAAAGGCTATAACCAACACCACTTCCCGGCACTTAAACGGATAATCGACTATATAGAGGCTCATCCAAACGGGGGAATTATCGGTATTTGTGGGCCTATGGGATCGGGAAAAACTGCCCTGTTACTACTACTTTCCTCAGTAAAAAAATTACGTATACAAGCCTTTACACATCAGAAGGATATGCAGCGTACGAGTGATAAGGCTGTCATAAAATCATGGGGCTCCGGTAAGGAATACCCGGCTCAAGTGTATAAAGACCTCAGTGATCTAGAAACTTATTTACACGATGTCAAGCCAGGGACAGTTGTGTTAATTGATGAATGGCACTTTTGTGATAGAGCTAAGGTTGATGCTTCCGAGTTTCGATCTTTAATAAAAATTATTAATGAAAAAAGAATAACTTTAGTTATTGCCGGACTTGATTTTTCATATAAACGGATTCAATGGGAAAACAACAGAGCCTTATTTGGCCACGCTGACCTGATGCTGGTGCTTTCTGCCCGCTGTAGCGAACCTCAATGTCAGAATCCGGCTATCTTTACCCAGCTTAATCTGGATGATAAGCCGGCATCGTTTAACTCTGACGCGCTCATGCTGGTTGGTAAAGTGTCATATAACTATTTCCCCAAATGCGAAAAACACCACTTTTCATCTATCAATGGTTTACATCATGTTGCTCAAAAGAAAATTAATAAAAAAGGCCTTCTTATATCGTTTGAAGGTGGAGAAGGGGCTGGTAAAACAGTCCAGATAAAACTATTGGCAGATTTGTTAATCAAAACAGGCAAAGAAGTACTTATCACCAGAGAACCAGGGGGTACGGCAATTTCTGAGCAAATCAGAGAAATTGTCTTACATACAAAAAATACTGGTATGGCATTTGGGACTGAAGTTTTGTTATTCCAGGCAGCTCGGGCACAGATTTATCAGGAGTTGATCATTCCAGCTCTAGAAACAGGTAAGGTGGTTTTGTGTGACCGCACAAGAGACTCATCCGTAGTCTATCAAGGAATAGTACGGGGCTTTGGAGAAGACCTGATTGAACAGCTGAATAATATTTCCACACAAAACCTGTATCCTGATCTGACGATGCTTTTGGATATTAAGTCAGAGCTAGGTCTAGCTCGAAGGAGTGCTTCCGAAGTGATGAATCGTTTGGATCTGGAACAAAAAGATTTTCACGACAAAGTACGTGCCGGTTACCTTAAACTAGCAAAGCGTAACGACCACGGACGTTGGATTGTCGTAGATGCTTCAAAGACTATCGAAGAAGTTCATCAACAGATAATAAAACAGATCAAACAAAAAGGCTTACTCTAAACATACTACTTCCTCTCTGAATATTTCTTCTCTCTCTGGTATAATTCTTCGGTTATGTCTCAAGAAAGAGTACCAAGAGTACCAAACGTTATTACTCAGTTTCAAACCTGGTATGAAATGCAAGTTGAAGACCAAGGAGTGGGTTTATCTTTTGAGATACCGTATGTATATAGAGTTTCAAGTAGTGAACTTAATACTCCAGAGCGATTAACTTTCGCCCATTCATTAATGGTTATTCTCATGGGATTATCAGGAGCCGGAAAAGATGGGATTCTCGAACAACTTGAGTCACGAGGATTGTTGCAACGGATTGTCACTCATACAACGCGTAAAACAAGGCCGGGCGAGATTGACGGGGTACATTACCATTTTGTTAATAAGGAAACATTTGGACAAATGATAGTAAATCACAAATTTGTTGAACATATACCTTATGGAGTTGATGATTTTAAGGGTACAAGTTTTACTGAATTAGAGCGAGTAGAAAGACATAATGGAATTTCTGTGTTGCGGGTTGAACATGATGGAGCACAGCGTGTACTGGAACTATGGCAAGGTAACCAAATACTAAGAAATACAGCAATAGTTCCAATTTTTGTTATGCCAGAATCAAAGGAAGTTTTAGAGAACCGTTTACGTAATCGTCCAGGATCTTCCCCTGAACAAGTGAGAGATCGCTTAAGGAAAATTGATGAAGATATGAGAGGAGTTACTTTGTCAAAGTTTGTACTTCTTAATGTAGATGGTCAGTTGCCTGTGGTAGCAGCTCAGTTTTGTCACATTATCCGCAACGAACTTGCTCGTATGCCAAGCTATACAGGTGTGCGTCCCGGTTTGGAAGCTATACCTCAACAATTTTATACTTGACGTATCAGTTACTCATTAGGCATAATGAGTCATGTATCCACCGCGTTATAAACTTAAGTCAAAATTGTATTTCTAACCCGCACGTTCAAGGCGGGTTTTTTGTATGTTTAAAGAATTCTCTCCAGTAACATCTGCCCATCATCGGCTTGCTATTGCAGGATGGAAAGCAAGGGCTGTTGGTTTGCATCTTGCCCCAGTTTCACCCGAAGGCGTGTTTGATGAATATGGGATCAGAAAAGACGTACTAGCTCGCAGGCCTGCCGACCCAGCTCAGTATGTAGCATGGATGTCAGATGCAAAAGCTACTGCCGCAAAACAAATTCTGACTTCAAAAGAGGCGGGAGGAGAAGAATGCGTATTTCAGACTGCAGATACAGTGAGGGTAGTTTTAATTAATGGCCGATGGGTAACATTGGAAAAACCCGGAACACCAGAAAGAGCTTTAGAACAACTGGCATTATTGACACATAATGACACTACCGTATATGACTGTGCTGCCACTACCTATTTTGGTCGCAACGGTTTTAGACCAACAACAGATGTAACAATTATTGAAACTCAGCTACATGCCTTTCCCCATGCTGATGCAAAACGTCTAGTGGATCACACTGGTTATGTGCTCGAGGTTGCTGGATCATTACCTATAACTGATATCGGTTGGGAATTACTTACATCAACAAGGGGAAGTATGGAGATATGTACCACTCACCTGCTACCAGATGGTTCAATGACGCCGGTAACACTAGTAGATAGGATTAAGCCTGATCCTTTCCTCTTGTACAAAGTGATATTTAGTGGCGGAAAGCCTGCGGTAGAGGCGTTGGAACAATATACAGCTCAAGGCATGAAACAGAAATAAACATTATAGAATGATAGTTATTATAAGCCTAAGCTCTGCTTGACATAGGCTCAGCCGTATCAGACAATACCATATGGCTGGCAAACAATGTTACCAAACATATATACTGTGTATTAATAAACCGCTCTTTTAGGGCGGTTTTTTGTAATATGTTACCTGTTGACTTACGATCATTATTACAATGCAACTCAGTACCTGTAGCGTTCGGGGAGAATAGAAACGGTCATACCCAAGTTGACGGTGCACAATGTTCATCTCCTGAAAAAGATCTAGCTAGGTATATTAGAGAAAAAGTTGATCCATATATAAAGATGATTGATATGCATCCCATAGTACATTTTGATTTAGATGAATTCAAAAGAGAAGTTACGCGAGGTATACCTGGTTTTCTCGAACATATAATGAAAGACCCAAAGGTACGTACTGAGATGGAGCAGGTTCGTGAAAGACTACAAGGAAACCAGGTTGCAGCAGTCCTAGCTCGTTCAGAAAGAGAATCAAGTAAGGTGGTAAACACAATTGCAGGTATGGGTTATTTAGCGCCGGGAGTATTTGTGGCAGGATCTAAATGTAAACCGGGTGCAGAATTGAATCACTTTGATGCCGCCGCCGGTGTAGTAGCATATTCTAAAGCTAGGGATATGCAGGGATGCACGGACATTCGAGCTCTTATTAGGAACTTACAAGATGAAAGAGCAGGTATTGTAGCTGATACACCTGGATCGCCATATGTATTATCTTTAGGTGGAGATGTAATAGTCACAGTCAAAGATCCTTTAACAGGTCAAATAACCGCTCTTCATAAACCTAAAGAAGGCGAAAGCAAAGAAGAGACAAAAACTAGACAACTACTATTATTTTCAACTCTTTTTAGAGATCCAACTTCATTATTTGAGGTTCATATAAACTTCGGTGAAGCTGTCTGTTTATTTAGAATGCCCGAATATGATCCTGCTCTAGAAAAATCAAAGCCCAAAAAGAATGGTTCAAATAAAAGGGTTATATGGCCTATTGAAGAGGATACTCCTGTTAAGGGAGTTGTATTTCGAACAAGACACCAACTTCTCATGACACCGTTGTTACCAGAAGAAATTTTATCAATGGAAATAAACCCTTTTGCGAACGGAGGGTTTGAATCAGAGCATCCAATTGCACGCAGACATATTCTACTTGTGGATAATCTTTTGGCTGCAGATCCCGCAAATGCTGCATATATGTTTATGAAAGACATGGCCGTGCTCGGGTCGGCACCACATAGATATTGGGTAATCAAAGCTGCTCTAGATAAGCTTGACTATGACGTTAAGAAAAGAGGCTCTTGTGTCGTACAGCGTTTTGCTAATACGGATTTTGTTGGAGACGATGTAGATGATCTGGAAGAAAGTTTAGCTAATAGATTACAATTAATGTTTAAAAGAGCAACAGGAGTTGCTGAACATAAAAGAAAAAAGAGAAATTGAAAAATAATATAGGATTATACTGTATAATTATTGATTATGGTCTTATTACCACAAGAAAGAGAAATGGTACTTCAACAAACAACTAGAGCGGTAGCTCTTGAATTAGATAACCCTGAGGAATCTTATACTGTTGATAGAGATGGTAGTGCGTATGTTACGGTGTTATTGGGTCTAGATTCAACCATTGGGTATATTGCACAACTTCCGCATAAATTAGTAGTAGATATTGGTTGTGGAACATCAGAAGGTATAAGTGATCTTTCGCAAGCCTATGAAGGTCATAGTCTACAATTCAGAGCAACTGCACTTACTCATATACCTGAACATGAACAGTTTTTCGGAAGAGAAAATATAGATATAACATCAGTAGAATCGTTAGATCCATACGATGATAATTCTGTAGGTTGTTTTTTAGCTGTTCATTCTTTGGGGTATAGTACATTACCTAGAAGAGCAATAGAAACTATATTCAGAAAATTAACACCAGGAGGAGTTCTTAAAGCAGTATTTCGTAATCAGTTTGAACCAAATAGATTTAATGAACAACCAATGAATGAATTTTATGACGCCTGTATAAAAGTAGGTCTTGATACAGCACCATTATATCCAGATGAATCAGGACCAGAGGTGTTAATGGCTATAAAACCTACTTTAAGACAAAATGCGACTGCAAGAGAGTTGGTTCAGCAAGACTTTCAAGAGATGATGGGTTCCCTTCGAAGACTTAAAGAAATAAAAAGAAGAAAATTGATAACATAAACTATGTGTGTTTCTAATATTTTGCTTCATTTGACAAGCAGATGTATAATACTTCAATAATTTAACGTAATTCTCACACACTTTTTGATAAAGTACGCACAGAATTTAAATTCTATTTTATGGCTCATCAAGAGCGTGTATCCGAACAAGTTGTTATTTCAAGTGGACAAGAGGGAGCTGATCTACAAATTGCTCCTGATCAAGCTGTTTTAGTTTGCATTGGAGAGTCTGGCGGTGAACCCCGCTATGTTTATTCTGGTAATAATTCATCCTCCGATGTAGCAGTAGTTGGTAGTTTTTCTGATGGCAGAGGAGATGGTAGGAATGGTTCAGGAAAACAAACTACTATATATGAAGATACGGATATGCCGGCTAATGCAGGTGTGCAAGTCAGCTTGGATGATGAACAGCCTGACACTGTATTTGCATCTCCAGCAAGTATAGATGTAAGAGATCCCAGAAAAGGCCCTCTCTTAAACAGACCAAAAGAGTTATTGACAAGGGTTAGGGAGCTTCTCCATTTACCCTCACCAGAAAGTCCTAATCTGCACGTTAAAGTACTTAAGCGAGGGCTCGTGAGAACTGTCGCCCAAACTCATGATCCGCTTCTTGATTACGTTATTAATGATGTAATAGCAACTAATGATGCTCTGACAGAACAAGGCGAGACAATTAGAAGTGTTTCAGGGGCAAGAGTGCGAGGAGAAATTTATGAAACCGTAACAGGAGAAATTGCTAATTTAGCTGGGTTTTTTGAGGAGGAGTCACAAAAAGGCCATGGGTTATATGTCAGGTTATGCCCCAGAGAAGGGGATGAATTTAGCAGCTCACTGCCAGGTTTTGAAATCTTACCAAGCTTACAAAAAGAATATTTAGAAAAAATGGCAGAGCAAATTATCAGACGTAATCCAGGATATCACATGAACGTATTTGTGCTGCACAAATCTGATGAGCTAACCGCACTGAAAGGCTTTGCCAGTGAAGCAGTGGCATCTACCCTTGGGGGAAACATGAGGTTTGAGCTGCAAGATATTGTCGACCAAAAAGGTCAGACAGTATTCAAAGTCAAAGCAGCTGTGGTATATGGGGATAAACCAAATCGCGTTGTTCAGGGTGAAAAAGAAAGCAATGCTCATGCAAGAACCCCATATAAAGAGGTAAACCTAGATTTTGTTTTTGACTCAACAGGTAATCTGGTTATTAGAGATTGGGAAGATGTGAATATTGATCAAGTACTTGAAAGGCAGGATATAGAAGAGCTAACTATATTTACAGTTGCACAAGCACTTAAAGCAGAAGGACAGGCAATTGAGCGTTTATGGGCAGGGTTTTTGGCTGCTGATCCTGGTTTGCTTGGAAGCTTATCAGTTGAAATTGCCTATACCTGTCAAGACAAGCAAATGCATGTCTTTTTACATGATGTAGATTCCTGGGGTGCAGCTCTAGATTTTCTAATCACCGGTACTAAAAATCCCAACACTGAGCGTCAAATACCAGTAAGCATAGTAAGATTACTTACAAATCCAGAGGAGAGATTAGGTATGCTCACCCAAGATATTGATCGGCTTGAACCAGATCCGTATAAACAAATGTTATATAAGCAATTAGTGCTTAGGATACTAGATGAACAAACAGCTAGTAGACACCATGCATTAAGGCAACTACAAGTAGTTACGTGGAACCCGTTGCATGTTGATTGGGAATCATATTGGGAAAAATTAGGATTAGATTGGAGAGATATGAGGCAGATGGTAAACGAGCAAGCTGGTGGAAATACTATTGAATCATTAGCTGATCATTTAGGTTTGATTGGTCGCGCGCGCGATGAGTTGCTGAATGATTTAGGATCTATAATCAAGAAATATGCTAGAGACACTGTTGGCTATGCTCCAGAGGATGTTAAAAAAGCCCCAGATGTAACTAATCCCCAAATAGGAAATTGGACTGTATCTAATGGAATGGTTTTAGCCAGAATGATGGATGCATCTCAAGCTAACTATTGGCAAGATGACTATCTACCTATTGCTGGGGGTATTGGTCCGCGGGCGTGGCTGCGAATACTAGATGAGGGAGCTAAGAATGCGTTAGTCCGATTGGCTTTTCAAGCACCTGAGCAAATGATTATGCTAATCATAAAAAATGGTAGGCTGTATGTACCTAAAGGATTGCCAGAAGATGTATATACAAGAGCAGCTGATTCTAGAGCTTCGAAAATATTATGGGATGAAATTGTCTCGTTAACTGCACCCTATAAATCAGCGCGACCTCGTGGTTACGTAACTGCTGCATACAATTTTGCCAAGCGTCAGGGTGGCGATTAGCTTTTCCCCTTTGCACAACTCTTCATTTTCTCCTATGATAATTCTCCATAACATACTTTTTTACCTGCCATGCACCCGACCAACTCATCTCACAACGGTATTAGCTATCTGACTCCATCCTGGGACCAGCTCCAGCAGTTTATATTTGAGGTTGCAAAACAGATACAGGCAGACGGAATCAAGATAGATCGTATTGTTACGCTTGCCAAGGGTGGTTGGCCGATGACACGTTCCCTCGTTGACCTTTTGGGTGTAAAAGAAGTTGCCAGCATCGGGGTCAAGTTTTACTGCGGAGTGAATGAGCGCTGCGAAAAACCTATCATCTATCAGCAGTTACCTGTTGATATCAATGGCGAAAATATACTTCTGTTTGATGACGTGGCTGATACAGGAGAGTCACTGTTGTTTGTAAAAGACTACTTGCATGCTAAAGGAATTGAGCACATCAAAACTGCTACGGTTTTTTATAAACCTCACTCAAAGATAAAACCGGATTACTATGGCATACAAACAAGTGACTGGATTGTGTTTCCCTATGAGGTTAGAGAAACAATTCACCAGCTAACTCCTAAATGGAAAGGCGAAGGTGTGGGAGATGAGCAGATCAAAGAGCGATTTATCAGCTTTGGCTTTGATAGGCAAGCAGTCGAATATTTTGTAATAAATTCCCTCTAGACAGGGGTAGTCTGAAAGCGGGAGGTAGGAGTCATAATGTCAATACAAGCTGTCGAACAAATCATCCATAACTTACATTCTTTCGACGATCGATCAGAAACTCTCATGATTCTCGGTTCTGGATGGAATGATGTAGTTCAAGATATGGAAGTAGAAAAACGCTTCGGGTTTGATGAAATGTTTGGCAAGGGCTCAGGTGTAGCTGGACACAAAGGGGAGCTTATTTTGGGTAGACTCACAGGGAAGCCAGTCTGGATCATGGCGGGAAGATTTCACACCTATGAAGGATATACGAGTGAGGAAGTTACCCGACCTATTCAGGCATTCGCACAATTAGGGGTTAAACAGGTAGTTATAACTTCTGCATCAGGCGGCTTAAACGGTGAATATCAGGTGGGAGATATTGTTATTTTAGACGATATTCTCACTCTTTTTTGCCAAAGTCCGATTCAGGGAGCACATTTTGTAGACCTGTCTCAACCATTTGATACGGAATTGAAAAATAGAGCAATTGAGGTAAACAAACAATACAGTATTAGATATCAGCAAGGTATATACGCGTATGTCCGCGGACCCCACTATGAGAGTTTTGCAGACAAGCGCGCTTTGGCTGAATTGGGAGCTGACTGTGTCGGGATGAGCACCGTACCTGAGACGATCATGGCAAACAGTTTGGGATTACAAGTGCTAGGCCTGTCATGTGTAACTAACCTCGCGTTTGTCAAACATGACCATACAGATGTGGTAACCAATGCTCAAGCTCAAAGTGAAAAAATGAAGAAGCTTTTGAATGGGATCATAAGCCTATAATCTATCATTGACACTTCTATTTCATCTTTATACAATCCAAATCCGGAATATGGCTGGGTTGTAATCTTCTTTGCTTATTTATTTTATACCAACCATAGGGTTGGTTTTTTTATGGTAAGTCCAGATATTATTAGAACTATTGATGTTGGTTCAACAAATTATCGTCGTTCAGCAGGCTATGTAAACTTTGATGACGAATTGGATTTTTATTCTGCTGAATGGGTTACGGCAGTTGGCAGCAGGCAGAGAATACCTGGATTTAGGAATAAAGTTAATATGTGGAATAGAGATGTGGCTGCAATTAATTTTGAAAGTATTGTCCCTTGGCTTAGAGATGCATATGGTGTAGATATTGGAGTAACCGGTTCTTATCGTAGGCAGTTAATCATATCAGATTCATACGGACTACCCTTGATTGGATTAACAACAAAAACTGTATTTCCGGTCAAGATCAGCCCAGATATTAAAGAGAGACTCAAGCCACTTGGTGTAGTATACGATTGGAAAGATAAAACAAACCCACTTCTTCGCTTTGCTACGGTTATATCTAACTTAGATAAGTTTGCTGCTGAGAGTGGTATTCCAAAGCTTACTGTTGGTGATTTATATGTTGAACCAGCGATATCAGCTTATATTCGTCTTGCAACTGGACTGAGATATGGCTTCCATGAACATGAATGGAAACCATGGATTGGTGGAGATTATGGATGGGATGTAGCACATAACATATTACCAAAAGTAATGGAGGCTATGGGGTTACTTCCTCATCAATATGACATGAGGCAGCACCGAGTCCTTCAACTGCCAAATGGCAAAACTGCTAGAGGAGCAGGAGACTATCAAATGAAAGTCATGGCAGAGCATGAGATTATCTCAAGCGGTCTTGAGGTTGAACGGGCAGTATATATCGAAGCAGATACAATATGTAAGCTTGCTTACTATGGTACAAATGATTATGCACGAGCATTTTTCCCAGATTATAATGTTTATGGCAAGCACAAGAAAATAAATGGCGCTAGTGTAAATACAGATATTTTATTTCCACTTTGGACAAAAGAATTACATTCGTTTAAAGACCCTAATGATTGGTTTGCTAAGATTGACGAATGGGCTGGAGAAGGCGTAGTAAATCTTGCAAATAATCGCTTCTTTTTTATTCCCGAAGATATGTTTCCAGGATGTAAAGGAGGAATATATGATGAATCCGGAAAACCATATAGCTGGAGTGAGCTTGCATCTGCCGATATTCAAACCAAAATTGAAGTTACTGCAGCAGTCTATTGTGGGCTTGGACGACATATTGCGATGCGTCTGCCTTTAAATATAGATGAAGTTTATATTTCAGGAGGTCTGATGCAGGAAACCCAGCAGAATAAGGGTAAATTGCTTGCAGCTGGTTTATCTGACAAAGTAAAACGGAAATGGCTACAATTACCAAATAATGGAGACACAGGTATTATTGCTGGCATTGAAATAGCCAGAGAGCGTGGTTACAAGATAAACCTCATGGATGATAGGCTTACTAATATTTGCGACATAGATGATCTGGATGGAGCAGAAAGGTACCGGCGCAGATCTGAACAATTGTATAAGACTCTTGGTTTTGATAGATATTCTATTGTCATATAAACATCTCCTCTGTTTGACACATCCAATATACATTTGCTATACTACAATCCCAGTGTGCATATGCAACTGGTTTTTTTATGATAAAAACTGTCCCAATCTCCGATCAGATAAGTCGTTCACAACATACACGTATACAATGTATAGGGAAAGCATATATTAACAATGTAAATTAAACCAACCGAAAGGTTGGTTTTTTGTAAGTATGGCAGAAAGATTAGGTAATATTGGTAGTAGGTATGAATGGCCAACATTTCCGAATGGACTGTTAGATGCTGCAGTTGTTAACGAACGAGCACTGTTAGCTCAGCGGAGCGGTCTTGCTCGACTTCCAGGCTATGAATTGATTGGGAAGGTATCTTCTTCAGTGGTTTATTTAGCAAGAGGTGAGCAAATGGTTGCTTCACAACCTGGAGAATTGGAAGCTATGCATTTATTGGGCAGTTATAGCCCTGATTATGGTGCATTGCGGCATATTGTTTACAGCCATGGTTCTCAAGCTGAGTTGCGAAATGAAGCATTAGTTGAAATGGATACTCTATGTCCAGGTGGATATTTCGATGTAGATTGTGGCTGTGGAGATAGAAAAGAAACTGCTATCCAAAGCCTATACAATACTGACCCTACTGCAGCAATGTATGTTTCTCTGGATACATTTACACCCCCAGTGGATAGTCCTCAAACGATGCGCGATATTTTAAGGGGCATGGGTGTTTCTGATATTAGATATAATTCTCCATTTCTTGCAGGACCTTGCTCAACAAGAAATAAATTACTGGCTTCACCAAGGGCGTTGGAAATATATAGAGGTTCGAAGGGTAGCCCCTTTATTCTCACTGCCGATATACCGGTAACGTTTCGTGGTGGTAATCCGGCGAGATTAAGAGTAATTGAAGAGCCTGTAAAATCGGAAATTCGAGACTATAACAAGAGACCTAAGCGACATTACGTATTTAGTGTGGGAGATATTGCCAACACTATTCCAGTTGTTAGATATCACTCTGCTTGTATTACAGCTGAACTAGGTGGTAATGGATGTGATTGCCATTTCCAATTACAGCAGACATTGGGGTATATTCAAGAACATGGTTCAGGCATGATAATATATGGTGATGAAGAAGGAATGGATCTTGGTTTAGCACTTAAATTTGCCCAGACACAATACACTGGTCGTGGAGTAACAGACCTCTTAACGGCACGCGAGTCTGAGTTGGGATTACCAGGAGATTTACGTACCTACGAATTAGTATCTGTTGTGAGGCAAATTACTGGATTAAAAGCTGCGAGAGTCGCATCTAATAATAGAACAAAATTTGCAGCTTTTGAAGCAAATGGAGTAGAAATAGTTGGGACGTATCCAATTCAAGCTGATTTGGATAAATTAGCACCTCAAGCAGTGCCCGATATTCAAGCTAAAAAAGACTCTGGAAGATACTTAGATTATTAAGTATTAATGTCTAAATATGAATACACTTTTTGTAAAACATGTAGCCGATCAAATAAGTATTAAAAAATCCCATATCTGTGTTGGGCTAGATTCTGATTATGAAAAACTACCGGACATTGTAAAAAAGAACAATACTCTTGGAAAAGCACTGTTTATATTCAATAAAGCTATCATTGATAGCACTGCAGATATTGCCTCATTATATAAAATGAATAACTCGTTTTATGCAGGTTACGGAATAGAAGGAATTAAAACCCTCAAAAAGACAAATGAATATATCAAAAAGAACTATCCTGAAATTAGAATCATCGCTGATTGCAAGAGAAGTGAAATGAAACGAAGTGCTGAATTGGTAGCTAGAGAGCTTTTTGACGAACTACTTTTTGACGCATTTACCATTACCCCTTGGTTTGGGTTTGATACATTAGAACCATTTTTACATTGCGAGGGTAAAGCTGCGTTTGTACTATGCCACGATTCTAATCCTTCTGCAGGTGAAGTTCAGGATGTGGTTTTGAAAAATGGTGATTTTCTATATGAACACGTTACAAAGCTTGTATGCAATTTCTGGAACAAAACAGGAAATATTCTAATCGAATGCCCATTAACGTATCCTAAAGTACTTAAACGGGTCATTGACCTATCACCAACTGATCAGTTTTTTCTTATAGCTGGTTTAGGAGCTCAGGGGGGTGATATTAATGACTTGCGCGCATTGCGCGGACGTAATTTTATAGTCAATGCTTCTAGAAGTGTAATTTTTGCTTCTGATAGAGATAACTTTGCTGAGGAATCTCGTAAGGTTGTTATCAATTATAACCAACAGATCAACAATCTACTTAAATAGGTTACTCTTTGACCTCTTCCACCACAAACCTCGGCCGTTTTATATGAGAGATTGGTTTGGATGACTTTTTTGCAGATTCAAATATCGCTTTTGGTTTTGCCTGGTGAGTTTTAGGGTGTTTCTGTTGTTTATTGGTGCGTGCGTCTTGAAGCTGACTTTGTGTTTGTTTTTCCTGGTGATGTTTTTGGGGCGTATAGGTTTTAGGAGTTGTTGTTGTTGGCATAACAGTTGCTAGGCCCAGCTTTGCTAAAGCCTCTTCAGCAGCCTTTCGTTGGGGAGATACTGATTTATTGTTTTGGTTATGAGTTTTCTCTTGGCTTTGTGAAGAAACATCAAAAGGAACTGCCAATTTCTGAAAGTGGGTATCAAGTTGGGGTGGTGTACTTGCAGTTTTCTGACCCACCTCTTCGACTACAAACCGTTTATTCTGACTAATAATACTATCTGGTTTATCTGTCGTAACTAATGGTGTTTGATAGTCAGTGTCTTGCAGTATTTTATTTGGTTTTCCATATCGCTCTGTCGAGAGCCTGATTACTTTCTCCCGGTTTTGGTTTTTGGAGTAGGGTAGTGGTAGGGTTTTGGCGGGGAAAGGTAACGAAGTTTTATTTTCAATAGAAAGTTTGAGCACGATCTCAAAGTTGTTAAGGTTCACAAGGTCAGATTCTTCATACGTTCCGCCATACTCTTTTTTGAGAACTGCTGCGTCATCTGCACCGACCAGAAATGAAGCCAGCGTTCCGACGTTGCCAAAAATAGCCTGTTGAACTTCTTCTGGTACCTGAGCCCTGTACTGGTTGGCAACGACCAGATTAAGCCGGTACTTTCGCGCTTCAGAAAGAATTTTGACAAATGATGAAGTGGCAAAATTTTGAAACTCATCAACGTAGAGGTAAAAATCTCGCCGCTGATCTTCGGGGATATTGACACGGCTCATGGCAGCCAGTTGGATGCGGGTAATCATCATAGCACCCAAAAGTGCAGCGTTGTCCTCACCAATTTTTCCCTGAGAAAGGTTTAAGATCATAATCTTTCCGGTATTCATTGCGTCTTCTATGGAAACGCTTGACTTAGGTCTTTCAAGAATTGCCCTAATCTTTGGGAACGTCGTAAACTGGCCTACCTTATTTAGAATAGGAGAAATAGCTTCGTTTCTAGCTCGCTGGTCAAGCTGATTAAACTCTTCAATCCAAAACCTCTTTAACATCTCGTCGGGAATGCGATCTACAACTTTCGCCCGAAAACTTTGGTTGGTAAGAATTCTGGGAACATCTAAGAGCGTTGCATTCGGGTGATGGGTAAGCGAGAGAATGGTATTGCGCAGTATGTATTCAAGTCTGGGCCCCCACGAATATGCAAAGAGCTTATGAAAAATAGCTACGATTCCTGATGCTACAAGTTCACCCTGTTCAGGGTTAGTTACTTCTAGAGGATTGATACGGAACGGAGAGTCAGCATTGTTTGGGTCAAGGTAGATAACATCATTAATCCGATGCTTTGGAATGTAATCAAGCATAATATCACACAAATCACCGTGAGGGTCGATGACACAGACGCCCTCGTTATTGCGCATGTCGTTTATAGCCATGTTGGCAATAAGTGTCGATTTACCTGTACCTGTCTTTCCAATAATGTACATGTGTTTGCGTCGGTCATTTCGTTTGATTCCAAATACCGTTTCCTGGTTTTTAAATTCCGTTTTGGCAAAAAAGTTTACGTCTGTTTTTTCCTCTTCAGCCATATTTGTTGCGATGGGTAAATTTTCAGGAGGTTCTCCTTTTAAAGTTCCGCCCCAAGCTATATTACGGATATTGACCAGGTTCTGGTTAGGCAGGTGAAATATGGTTGCCAGTTCAGTAGCGGTGAGGACATGCATTCTGCTGCCATAGTCAAGACTACGGTTTCTTATCTGATCTAAAAATCTCTCTTTGGTGAGAGGGAGCGGTTTTTTGAGTACAAACCTGTTAGCCTCTCCGTGAGCTAGAGCGCTATATGATCCGGCAATTTGTTGTAACAGCGCTTCCCGTTTGAATGGATCTTTACCCACAACTAGGATGCGGATCGAAACAGTTAGACCAGTTTGGGCAATCTTTTGCTCGATCAGTGATTTCTGGGGGTTGGGAATTACTTTATTTGGATCAGAGGTAGGATACGTTTTTTGGGCAACATGGTAGCCTTCCTGCTGCCAGTTACTTGGGGCTTTGGTGACAATATGCTGGAGAATAATCTTGTCCTCCGGATTAGTTTTTGCCAGAGCACCTAAGATTGTGGATAAGGGATCAATATCTGTAAAATCTTTGTATGTTTTGAAAGGTAAATAGTATGGTGAGGCCATGGTCATCTTACCCAAGGTTACAAACAGTAGCTGTTCTTTTTGGGGCAAGTTTGGTGGGAATAAATGAGGAAAATAGTCAGATACTGGAGAGACTAAGGCCTGTGGATACTGTGCGATGAGTTGGCTAGAAAAATAGCTAGCAAGCGGAGTTGGAGCTGCTACTAAAAAATAAATCCGCTGGTTCCAAGCTACGATCTCAAAGGATAAACTGTAATGCGTTTTAAACAAAAAGCCTAGAAGTGATGATTTTGGAAGGGGCAAACCCTGAAAACAGGCTGCCATTGCCTCAGGCGACGTTTCTGAAGTTTTGGGAACGCGGACCTCAAAAAAAGATAAAGGTGGCGTTTCTTGAGCAGTAGATACGGGCATGCGACTATTATACTTGATATGTAAACGAAATGCAGAACTGACATCCATAAGATTGATGTTTGAATTTAGTTTTGCGCACCTGAAAATATTTTGATAAAATAACGTTTTGTTCTGTATTACAGAACTATAATACATTATTTAACTCACACACATCTATACCGTCCTGGATACGTTATACTAAATCGAGATTAGTATGACACAATCCTAAGATGTGGAGGTTCCGATTTATCGGAAGAAAAAGGAGGTTTTTATGGCAGATGTTTCTGCAATTTCTCCCCAGTTATTACAAACAATGCTTGAAGCGGGTGTCCACTTTGGCCACCAGTCAAAACGTTGGGACCCACACGTAGCTCCCTATATCTGGCAATCGCGAGATGGGATCCATATTTTTGATCTTCTCAAAACAGCTGAAGCGTTGGCTAAAGCAGGTGAGGCTGCCAAACAGCTGGTTTTATCAGGGAAAAATATTCTCTTCGTAGCTTCCAAGCGTCAAGCTTCAGCTCTTGTGCGGGATGAGGCCATACGAGCTGGAATGCCGTACATGGTTACCCGTTGGCCAGGTGGAACGATTAGCAATTGGGATCAGATCTCAAAATCAATCAAACGGATACATGAGATTGAAAAAGGTTTAGAGACAGGATCTTTCAAACACTACACTAAAAAGGAACGGGTACTCCTTGAGAAAGAAATGTCGCGGCTCAAGAGATTTTTTGGCGGTGTGGCGGATCTAAAAACTCCACCCGATGCATTGTTTATCGTAGATATTACCAGAGAAAAAACTGCATTGCGTGAAGCACGTGCCAAAAAGATCCCGGTATTTGCTCTCATAGACTCGAACGCCAATCCAAATCTGGTTGATTTTCCTATTCCGGGCAACGACGATGCAGTTCGTTCAGTAAGTTTATTAACCAAACTATTTACTGACTATATCGTTGAGGCAAAAGGGATAGCTGAGAAAACTAATAATTAATTGCTAGATGTTTAGCTGGATAGATGGTTAAAAGGGGATATGTTTTTTAAAATTAACCATCTGACAAATAACATTTTATTTTATGTCAATTTCAATGGATCAAATCAAAAAACTCAGGGCAGAAACCAAAGCCGGGGTTATGGAAGTAAAAAAAGCTTTGGAAGAAGCGAAAGGCGATATGGAAAAAGCTAAGGCTTGGCTGGTAGAACAGGGTTTGGCAAAAGCAGCCAAAAAAGCTGATAGGCAAACCGGTGATGGTTTAGTTTATGCCTACATTCATAATAATGGAAGATTGGGAGCTCTGGTTAAAATCGGTTGTGAAACTGATTTTGTTGCTAACACTGAAGAATACCAGGCTTTGTGTAAAGAGATTGCTATGCAGACAGCTTCCATGAATGCTCAGACTATTGAAGAACTTCTTGAACAGGCTTACATCCGTGATCCCAAACAGACTATCGGGGATTTAGTTAAAGCCGCTATAGCCAAGATGGGTGAGAATATCGTAGTGCTGGAAATGCACCGGATGGCGATAGGGGAATAGAAATTGTGAATTGGAAGTTTTAGGGCACATCACTGATGTGCCCTTTTTATTTTGATATACTCTGTAATCAAGTCGTATGCTGCCAGCCAGTTCTGTCTTGAAGTCAGAGAAAAATCCAGAATCAGATCGGCACCATCATTAAGATCGTTGTTTTTTGATAATTTTTCTTAGGCTGCATATTTTTTTGGATCGTGCATATATAGCATGAGCCAATGTATGTTAAACGATGTATCTTCTGCAATTTGCACTTCTTTTAAATCCGAAAATGGAATTTCGAGCTTACGCGCCGGCAGATATAGATTTTATCAGAATGGATTTGTACGATTGGCTTTGTGCTCACAAACAGCATAATACCTAGTCCCAAGACTGCAAAGAGAATCACAAAAACTCCTTCTATATGTTGAATAGCTAAGCCTAAGGGTAAAGGGAGAGAGCCAAGCCAAACCTTTGGGGGAGCCATTGTCTGCATCATGATGCCAACAATGAGAAATATTAGAAAAATAATTAAATAATAGGAAACTATTCTAATTTTTGGCCTGATGCTCCATGGCAATGATATATATCTATGCACCATAAGGTAAAATTACATCGGTATTTCGGGTGGAAGCGTTTGTATGGGATTAGTATTGGGTGTTTGCGATTCTACTGATGCTTCAGGTGCCATGACTTCAGCGGCAATTGTATTTATATCCTGGCCAAGAGGGATCGTATCGTTCTCAATCTCTTTAAATTTCAACAATTCTATTTTAAGGTGTTCTTTAAGTTCCGGATCAATACGGCTACTGCTAATCAGTGTTTCTAGGGCATCACGCTCAACTTTTACATCCTGTTCATGAACTTCTTGTATAAATGGATCTGCTTCAAGTTGCGGTTCGGGGGCAGTAGATGGAAGTGGAGGTGGGGTTTGGGTAGGAGGATCTACTACCGGTGTAGTTGCTGGGCTTGCGAGTGGAGTTTGAGGGAGAGCATTTATTTCCGGTGGAATAGAACTATCCTGCGTTTGTATGTTTGGTGGTTCAGGAGTGTGTGAGACAATTTCTTCAGCTAGTGCTCTAAAATCAGGAGTAGCTGTAGCGGTTGTGTTTGTATCCGATGTAGGTTGTGTAGGTGTAGTAGGTACTGTGGGAACCGCATTTAGGATAGGTATGTTTACAGGGCTAGTCATACTCTGGTTTGAGCTTGGTAATACAGTTGTTTCAGGTTCGACAGTGTTTTGTGGTTCACTCACGACAGTTGCAGGTACATCTACGGGTATTTTAGAACTTGGGTCAAATGAATCAAAAGTTGATATGCTCGGTAAACCCTGATTAGTTCCTGTCATTATTGTCTGAGGAGGTGGAGGAGGAGCCATAACAGAAGATATTACTGGCTGGTTTGAACCTACTGGAGCTGAAGGCAGTGGTGTATTTGGTACAGGTGTGGTGACTGGGGGGATTGTGATGTCTTGTACAGTAGCACCTTGGTTGTTATTGAATGTGAATGCAGTATCTTGTGACATAGGCAGATTTTGTATTTTTATACTATATACAGTATAAAGTATTTTCGCATCTGCAAGCAAGCGTTATTCTGAGATTGGGTTTGGCTGATTACAGTTTTCTTGCTATTATAATAAGCAAATATCAGAGGTTTTGAATGCACATTGCATTCAATTATACATATGAATCAATTCTTACAAGAATTTGAAGAAAAAACAGGTAAAATTACCACACTTTTTAGTCAAGATTTAGCTACAGTAAAGACCGGACGGGCAAAACCGAGTTTAGTTGAGAACCTAAAAGTGAATGTCTACCAGAGCTGGATGGAAGTCAGGGAACTTGCTAGTATTTCTGCTCCTGATGCTGCAACAATCGTAATTACACCCTGGGATAAGTCGATCATGAAAGATCTGGTTCGGGGTATTGCTGAGTCTGATCTGAAGTTAAATCCAAATGTTAGCGGAGAAATAATCAGGATCAATATTCCTGCTTTAACTGAGGAAACTAGAAGGGATTTGGTTAAACTGATAAATCAAAAAGCTGAATCACATAGGGCGATGGTGAGAGCTGAACGATCACACTACAAAAAATTAATTGAAGACGAGAAGGGTGCTGGTATATCCGAAGATATGATCAAACGTGATCTTGAGGAATTACAGAAGATCACTGATAACGCTATCGAAACCATTGACAACGCCATTAAGGAAAAAGAAGAAGAGATAATGAAAGTATAAATAGTTGCAGGTAGTAAGTTGTACGTAGTAAGAAGTGGGAAAGGACATACTTCATACTTCATACTTCATACTGTATTTTGTGTTACCACCAATTCTGACATTTTTAATTATTTTATCAATTGTGGTTCTTATCCATGAGCTGGGGCATTTCTTGGTTGCCAAATGGACAGGGGTAAAAGTTGAGGAATTTGGGTTTGGATATCCTCCTAGAGCTATAGGTAAAAAGGTAGGCGAGACAATTTATTCGATCAATTGGTTACCCTTTGGCGGATTTGTGCGGATGTTTGGCGAGCAGGAGGCTGAGGCTGAAGGCTCAAAAGACCCGCGGGCATTTTTTAACAAATCAAAAAAACAACGGGTAGCAATTATTTTAGCCGGCGTATTTATGAATATGGTTTTGGCTATAGTATGTTTTTCTGTAATTTACTCATTACGGGGCATACCTCAGGAAGTTGATTATATTGTGGTTGATGGAATAGCTCCTAATTCTCCAGCCCAGGCTGCGGGCATACAAACTGGTGATAAGGTATTGGCTATAGATGGGCTTACCCAAGCTAAAACAGCAGAATTTGTTGAGTATCTAAAAACAAAAGCCGGTCAGCCAGTTGCTATTTTACTTGAGAGAAACAGTCAGCAAGTAGCTGTTGAACTAACTCCCCGAGTTAATCCTCCGGAAGGCGAAGGGGCAGTTGGTGTGGCTGTTTCAAATTATGACAATGTGTTTTACCCTGCCTGGCAGATGCCCTTTAGAGGCACCAAGGTGGGCCTGGAAGAGGCGTTTGCTTGGACTAAGATGATGTTTGAGGGTCTATGGCAGATGATATCTGGCTTATTTGCCGGACAAAAACCAGAAGTTCGTGGAGTGGTCGGGATCTATGAAATTACCAAAACAGTTGCCGCAGAGGGTATACTTCCGGTTATCAAATTTATGGGGATCTTATCGATCAATCTGGCTGTCATAAACATACTGCCATTTCCGGCTCTGGATGGCGGACGATTTGCCTTTATTATGCTGGAAAAAGCTATTGGCAAGCGTATCAAGCCCAAGATCGAGGCTTACATCAATATGGCTGGCATGGCAATTCTGGTTACCTTGATGGTACTAATTACCGTTGCAGATGTATTGCGAATAGTCAGGGGCGGTTAAAAATCTCTCTCTTAATCTTCATTTCAATTTGTGTATAGTAGTACTGTAAAAAAATTACTGTACATATGTCAGACCACTCAAAACAGGAGGAAATGATACAGCTCCTGATGCAAAATGAACTGTATATATCAAAGTTGTACGAAGTTTACGCAGACCGCTTCCCTGATAAAAAAGAATTTTGGCTCAAGATAAGTGAAGAGGAAAAATATCATGCAAGAGCTTTAAAATTATTGGGAAACCATATTCATAACGGTAAGGTTTTGTTTAACCAAACCCGGTTTAATCCTCAGACAATAAAATTTTCGATGGAGTACCGGCATAGGCTTATCTTAGAAGCTCAAGCCACGAACTTTACCTATCTGCAAGCTGTGAGTAATGCCTATGCGCAGGAACAGGCTTTGCTGGAGTGTAAGTTCTTTGAAGTTTTTGAAAGTGATGATGTTGAACTGAAACGGGTCCTTAATTATCTTATGGAAAGCACCAAGTAGCACGTTCAGACAACCAGACGCGCCTGGCAGGAAGCCCAGAGAAAAGAAGTGGGGGTGGGGGTGCAGGAATAAAAATTAAGTTACCCTTTGTGTGGTAAAATACTGATATTAAAAATTAACCATATATGTTAACAGAATTTGGTTTACCACCATCGTTGGAAATGTTAAAGCTTAATGCTCAAACAGGTGATCCTATTGCAGTATAAACATATCGAGATGCTTGCACGGCTAGACTAAAAGAGCTTACCGAACAAGCGCATGCTCCGGGATTATCTCAACTAGAAATAATGTTATTAGAAACAAAGGCGATGAATTTTGCTCATTTTCACTCAGATGCTTTGAAATAGCAAATGTATGCAACTTAAATTTAAGCAAATATACTTGCACGACAGTCTGGATGACATTTTCAATATTGATTCCCAAACCTTTACTCGACCATTTGATATACATACAGAACAAAAGGACCAGCTATTCACATTTTATGGGAAAAGTGACGTTTGGCTCATTTATAATGAAGAACAAGAATTGATTGGTTATTATTGCCTTGAAGAAGATAAAATTGATTCCATCGAATTGACATCATTGGCTCTTCTACCACAATACCAAGGTCAGGGGCATGGCAGGCAGGTGCTTGATCATATTTTTTTAGAGCATCCTAATAAGAAATTCTGGTTGGTTACTCACCCTCAAAATACAGGTGCCATTATTTGCTATCTAAAATCAGGATTTGAGATCGAGGCCTGGAAAGAAAACTATTTTGGTGAGGGCAAACACCGCTTGCTTCTGGTTCGTAAACCCTAAATTACCTCCAATTTCACCTATTCTTCTGTGATAAAATTAGCAATATGCGTTACTCAAAACTATTCGGCAAAACAACTAAAACCGTCAGCAATGATATCAAGCTTCCTTCTCACAAGCTTTTAGTCCAGGGTGGCTTTATCCGTGAGTCAACAGCCGGACGATATTTCATGCTGCCTCTTGGGATACGTGTTCAACAGAAAATAATGGCTATCATCAAAGAAGAGATGGACAAGGCCGGAGCACAGGAGATGATCACGCCCGTGTTGCATCCGCTGGAGCTGTGGGAAGAGACAAACCGCAACAATGCTGCCGGATTCGAGCTGATGCAGGTCAAAGATAGAAGGGGGGCTAAGTTTGCTTTGGGAGGAACGGCAGAGGAGATGTTTGTGGATGTGGTGCGCAAGTTCCCGCTTTCATATAGGGATTTACCATTCAATATTTACCAGTTTTCAACCAAATTCCGGGATGAACTGCGAGCCAGAGGTGGTTTGCTTAGGGTAAGGGAATTTGTCATGAAAGACGCCTACAGTTTTGACAAGGACGAAGAGGATTTTAAAAAAGAATATAAAAAAATGTGGGACACCTACACAATGATATTTAAACGTCTAGGATATGAAACCAAAGTCGTTGAGTCGGATAACGGTTATATTGGTGGCGACTACTGCCATGAATTTGTAGTCGAGCACAAAGACGGAGAAACAAAATTCTTAGAGGCTGAAGATGGATCGTATTGTGCCCATGAGGAAGTAGCTAAGTTTAAGCTAGATGATATTAATCTGGAAGAGGAGATGAGGCCGATGCAGATCATCGACCAGCCTGAATGGGTGCACACCATGGAGGATGTATATAAACACTACGGAAAAGAAGCAAAGTACTGTCTTAAAAATGTAGTTTACCGTAATTTTCAAGGTGACATAGTTGTTGCAACTATCAGAGGGGATTTAGAAGTTAACCCAGTTAAACTCCAGCATGTATTACATGAAGTTGTGCCTTTGGAGCCGGCAACCGAAGAAGATTTAGCAGCATTGGGGACCAAACCGGGATACGTACATGCTTGGGGACATACGTTTATAGCCCCGCGTCCCGCCAAAACTGAGGACCGGACATGTAAAGTAATATATGTAGCTGATCCATCATTATATACGGTAAGAAACTTTATTGGCGGCCAAAAAGAAGAGACAACAGACAGTATTGATGTCAATTACGGTAGGGATTTTAAGCATGAGATAGAGGGAGATATTGCACTGGCAAAAGAAGGTTATATGGCAGAAAGTGGTGCGAAGCTGATTGCCAAACGCGGAATTGAAGTTGGGAACATATTCCAGCTTGGCTACCACTACTCACATTTGATGGAGGGGGCCACATTTACAGATAAAGATGGGACACAAAAACCATACTACATGGGTTGCTATGGTATTGGAATCGGACGCAATTTACAAACAATTGTTGAAATGCACCATGATGAAAAAGGAATTGAATGGCCGGAAGCTGTAGCCCCATATACAGTGTACTTGGTAGCAATTGCAAATAATGATCGGGGACTGATTGAGAAAGCCGATGCTATCTACCAAAAACTTGTCGATAGTGGAATAGAGGTTTTATATGACGATAGAGCGGATGTTACAGCCGGTCAGAAGTTTGCTGACGGGGATCTGATTGGCTGTCCGGTGAGGTTGGTTGTCTCACCAAGAACTGGGGAGAAAGTGGAGTGGAAAAGAAGAAGTGAGAAAGAGAGCGAGTTATTAGGAATTGAAGAGGTAATTGGGAAGTTAGGTCAAATATAAATGTCAAAACTAATAGTAACCCACCACAACCCCGATCCAGATGCAATCACAAGCGTGTGGCTTTTGAGGCGTTTTGACCAAGACTGGAGCGAAGCAAGTGTCGCTTTTGTGCCGGCGGGTGGGACATATCAGGATCAGCGTGTTGACAGCGATCCGGATATTGTTCATGTTGATACCGGATTAGGTAAATTTGACCATCACCAGCCGGATAGAGGCCTGACCAGAACATCAGCAGCCAAATTAATACTAGAACACCTACAGGAACGGTTTGAGTATATTTCTGAGGATGAAGCGCTAGCCCGTATGGTGGAAGTGATTGTGGGTGATGACCACTTTGATGAAGTGAAGTGGCCAGAGCCTCTCTCTGACCGCTATAGTTTCATGATGAGTGCGATCTTGGATGGACTTAAGCAAAACAATACTCTCACTGATCAGGGGTTGATTGATCTTGGTTCTACTTGCCTAGACGGCGTATATACCAGTATGAAGCTTAAGATTGATGCCGAAAAAGAACTAGAGAAAGGCAGACAGTTTGACAGCCCATGGGGAAGGGGAATTGCTATCGAAACAAAAAATGATGAGGTTTTGACTGTTGCTCAGAAACAAGGCTATGTGCTCACTATTCGCAAAGATCCTGTGGGAATGGTGCGTATCAAGGGTAGGCCGGATAGTGAAGTAGATCTGACACAGGTTTGTGAAAATGCCAAGCATGCCGATCCTGATGCCACCTGGTATCTGCACCCGAGTAAAAAAATGCTCTTAAACGGAAGCTATAAAAATCCAAATTCAAAATTTTCTAAATTACAAGTTGAAGAACTTATTAATCTGATAAGCTAATAATTGCGTCACTTCATTATTCATACTTCAAACTTCTGTCTCTTTTTAGTATAATCAATGGACGTTTAATACTTTTTGGTATATTAACAATATGTACCTCTAATTTGGAGGGGAGGTGTTTTCAAGCATGGCTACAGTAGTAGTAGCTGGTCCGCAAGATACAAATGACCAGATAATCAAGAAATTCAAGAAAAAAGTCCAACAGGAAGATATTCTTACCAAACTCAAAGAAAAAGAATTTTACAAAAAACCATCCCTAGTTTTGAAGGAAAAACGGGATGAAATCCGTAAGCGCAAAAAACGCCGCCAACAGGCAGCCAGACGTGCGCATCATTAAATTCTGTAAGGGCAAAGATCTATCCGGCGATAAGTTGGATCAGCTGTCCCTATCCATAACAACATGTTACGTAAGCAAATCAGAGAGGACTTTCTCATAGCGTTGAAAGCTCGTGAAACAAAACGGGCTGATGCTTTGCGTGGTCTGGAGGCCTCACTTAAACAAGTTGAGGTTGATACCCGCAAAGAACTTTCAGATGATGATGTAATCAAAATCTTACGTAGTGAAGCAAAAAAGCGTGAGGAATCGATAGAACTATACAAGCGCGGTAACCGCCAGGATTTGGCTGATAAAGAGCAGTATGAGCTGGATTTGATCCATACATACCTGCCGGCTCAAATGCCCAGGGAAGAGATTGAAAAACTGGTTGACCAGGCAAAAGCAGAATTGGGGGATGAAGCTAATTTCGGTCAGATTATGCAGAAAACAATGGCAATGGTAGCGGGAAAAGCGGAGGGGAAGTTGGTGAGTGAAGTGGTGCGGAGCAAGGTATAAAGAAATGGTTATATTAATTGTCTTTCCTAGCCATCCACTTAAGACAAATAAGTTGATAGACTTCACAATCAGTTACTAGACTACGTAATAAAAGAGAAGTAATAGAATATTGAAATGACTACAGTTTGACTTACATTATGCTTTGTATATAAAAAATAAATCATGCTTAGTCTTATAATTACTTCCAGTTCCCGATATCCCATTCGGCGTAAACAGCTTAAAGAAACTGTCCAAAACGTACTTTCTACCCTTAAAGTTGAAGATGTGGTTGAGGTTGAACTTTCATTTGTAGGTGACCGGAAGATGACTCAGCTTCATGAACAGTTTATGAAAGAGGAGGGAACGACTGATGTTCTCTCTTTCCCCTTACACGAGAGCTATATATTTAATAGGGCAAAACCTGATGCAAATACTGACTTTATTGATCCAGATGGTATATTGCGTTTAGGATCTATTGTGGTTTCATACCCTGTAGCTCAGAAACAAGCTAACGAGCACAATATTACGACTGATGAAGAGATCAATAGACTTGTCGAGCACGGTATGCTGCATTTACTCGGGATACACCATGAGTAGACTGTTTTTTTTGTTTATCATTGAGAACATGGTCACGTAGTGTATCAAGTGTGGCAATCTAAAACATCGCGTTTATACAAATTCAAACGCGAGATATTGCTTTCTGTGATATATTAGTTTTATAAACAGTTAAATGATTGAATCAAGGAGGTTCTATGGTAGAAGAAGGAACATTTAATCCTCAAGGGGCTGGACAAGGAGCAGAGCAAAATACAGAAAATGCAGTTATGTCTCCAACAGAATCACAAAAACCGTTAGACTTTGAACATTTGGCTGAACAAGCAGGTGAACAAGTAGGTAAACAATTTGGTGAACAGATAAACAGGCTCGCGGAAGAGAAATATTTTCGAAGATATGGCTTGCCTCCAGCTGAGCCGCGGCGAATGGAGCCCTCTTCTGCGGGATTTTCCCCATTAATTGGAAAGCAGGATAAATATTATGGTTCTGAAAACGAGGGACGGCAACGATTGCAGGAAGCACTTGCAGGTTTAATTGAAACAACCGTTACCCGTATACAAGTTCCAGTGGAGCTTAAGGGAGGACCTCAAGACGTGTCATTACAAGTTTTAACTAATCTAAGAAAAGTAATGGGTTTTGTGTCAATTGCTCGCGAAGGAGCAAATCATCAAGGGATAGCCCCCCAATTAGTTGAAGCAACTTTAGCACAATTATTAGAACGGGGATCAATAACACAAGAACAAGCTGAACGAACTAGAACAATCTTAATCCCTCAGGAACCCAAAACCGAAGCTTAATTAGCATTGATTAATTTAAGTTTCAACCATCTAACCATGACTGACTTTGTAGTAGTTTTCTGGTATAAAGTTGCCAGTGACGATATTTGATCGATCACTACTTGTTTTGTGCTTTGGATTTTTGTAATTTTGATTTACTAATTATGACTTTTTACCTTAAGTACCGACCGCAAACAATTGATGAGCTTGACCTTGAAAAAGTGCGTAAACAACTAAAAGAGGCGCTTTCAGCCAAATCCGTTCCACACGCATTTTTATTTTCAGGTTCTCGGGGATTGGGTAAAACCTCTGCAGCACGTATCGTTGCAAAAGTACTCAATTGCGAAATTGCACCGAAAAATCGAAAGGATACTATAGAACCATGCAATACGTGTGAGGCTTGCGTTTCTATTACAAAAGGAAGCAGTCCTGACGTGATTGAAGTAGATGGTGCAAGCAACCGAGGTATTGATGATATCCGTACTTTGAGGGAAACAGTATCTTTAGCTCCAATGCGCTTGCAAAAAAAGGTATACATTATCGATGAAGTACACATGCTGACCAAAGAAGCGTTCAATGCTCTTCTAAAAACATTGGAAGAACCACCCAGTCATGTAGTCTTTATCCTGGCAACTACAGAACCCAACAAAGTCCCCGAGACGATACAGTCCCGCTCCTTTCATGTTCAGTTTCAGCGTGCTAGTGAAACAGAGCTAGTACGATCACTTTCAAGGGTAGCTACAGGCGAAAAACTTGACGTTGAAGCTGGAGTCTTGGAGCACATTACTACAAGAACCCGCGGGGGGTTTAGAGACAGTGTAAAGCTGCTCGAGCAGCTGGCATTTGGGTCAAAAACTATTACCGTGGAACAGTTTGAAGCAACCTTTGGACAAGACCAGACGGAACAATTTTTAGAATTTCTGTTTTCAAGTGACGCTGTGAAGGCGCTGGAATGGATAAAAAAACAGGAAACAAATGGTGCAGACTTTACAAATATATTCCGAAATATTCTCGAACAGTTGCAAGCTGAACTACTTCGAAAATTGAGAAAAGAAACGAGTAAATATAAAACTATAGAACAGTCAGATATAATAGAAATGATTACAATATGTATGCAAGCAGCCAGTGAGCAGAAAACTACGCTTATTGAGACATTGCCTTTGGAGCTCTTGGTCGCAAAGTGGGTAGGAGAAGACAGTTCAAAACCATCCAAGGTTCAAAACACAAAACCAGCAAAAAAATTAGAAGATACACCAGGCTCAGATAATCTAATTATTAAAAAACCTGAAAACCAAAAGGTTAACATTCCAAATTCAGGACTAAGTGAAAAACAAAAATCTACAGAAATTAGCATATCAGAAACTAGCTCCGTCATGTCTGAATCGGCTGAATCTCAAGCACATGATATCACAATGCCTAAGAAGGAAACTTCACCTAAACTTACAATTTCAATAGATCAGATCAAGTCAAAATGGGATACTGTCCTGCAGGAGGTCAAACCTAAAAATAGGTCTTTGGAAAGTTTGTTGCGGGGAAGTGTTTTATCACTGTTAGAAGGTGACATTTTGACTATAACCGTGTACTATGGACTTCATAAGCAACAGCTGGAATCAGATAGGTATTTAAAGATTGTAGAATCTGTTTTTTATGATATGTTTGGGGTTAAACTCAAGCTACAATATGTACTTGGAGATAAGAGTGAAAAACAGATTATTGACACAGCCAAAGACCATGAGCTAGAAAAGAATGTAGAAGAAATCTTTAGTTAATTTCATAATTTTCAATTATCAATTATCAAATGTTTAAAACATTTATCTTTGATTATTGAATAGTATCATGTCCGTTTTTGACAAAGTAAAACAAATGGGTGAGCTTAAAAAAATGCGCGACCAGGCAATGGCATTGCAGAAACAACTCGCAGCAATCAAAACAGAAGTTACCGAAGACGGGGTCACAGTCATTGTTACGGGTGATCAGAAGATTGAAGAACTTATCGTTGATGGCTCTCCCAATATGCGGGTAGTGAATGCCTTAAATAAAGCTCTTAAAAAATCACAAGAACTGGCAGCGAAGAAAATGCAGGATATGAGCGGGGGACTTTCAGGCCTGTTAAAAGGAATGGGACAATAAGCTACTAAAATAGTCTTAGAGGCCCGATAAAAAATCAAATCGAAACGTTTTTTTTAAATACGTAGGTAATATATAAACTAACTTTGTTGCGAATGTAATTCTATTACGAGTTTCACTCGCTTGAAGATGATAAACAGGAATATGCATATTATTGTCACTGGCTCACTCGCTTTTGATCAGATCATGCTCTACCCAGGTGCAATTGCTGATCAAATAAAACCTGGTATGAGTCATATCATATCAACCTCGTTCACCATTGATCATTTAGAGAAAAATCAAGGAGGCACAGCGGGAAACATTTGCTATAACCTTGGGCTCTTGGGTGAAAAGGTTGTCTGTTTGGCAAGTATCGGTAAAGATGGGGCGGATTACGTACATTTTTTAGAGAAAAATAATGTAAATACGCAGTTTATCCAAAAAATTACCTATGATTATTCAGCGAGCTTTGTTGTCATAACTGACCAGGATGATTGTCAAATTTCAGGTTTTTATGAGGGAGCTATGAAACGGGACACGGAACTTTCCCTTGAAAATACTCTAGATACACTTGTGGTTGCACCGGAAGACGCTTTTCTTGTCTTAGCTCCAACCTCATCAGAGGCCATGGTTAAGTTTATCCATGAAGCGAACAATCTTAAATTGCGTTACTTGTTTGCTCCGGCTCAACAAACCCCCAATTTTAGTCGTGAGGATATGCTCGCCGGCATTACAGGTGCAAATATTATCATAGGAAATGACTACGAAATTGCCCAAATGCTTGAAAAAGCGGGTTTGACTGAAGAACAGCTATTAGATCGGGGTAGTATAGTCATAAAAACAGTTGGTGAAAAAGGCTCAGTTATTCATCAAAAAGGAAGAGAAGAAATCGTGGTTGGTATAGCCAGGCCGCGTCAAATTCAAGATCCCACAGGAATTGGAGATGCTTATATTGCTGGATTTTTAAGTGGATATCTCAATGGTAAAACTCTAATAGAGGCGGGTCAGATGGGAGCAACTGCAGCATCATATGTTTTAGAAGAATATGGAACAACAAATCACACGTTTTCCCGGCCAATTTTTGATAACCGTTTAAGAGAAAACTTTGTTTAGATAGCAGCTAATTAAATGATGCGTATTTAAACATAGTATTAGGAGATTGGTGATGAGACTTTTTTAATCTAGACAGATAAATAGCTATTCCCATGAAGACACCAAAATCTATTCAAAACTGTATCGATGCATTTCATAAACTTCCGGGAATCGGGCCAAAAACAGCCCAGCGTCTGACATACTATTTGCTTCACGTTCCTCAAGAGCAATTGGATTTTTTTTCTAAGTCTGTAGCAGATCTTAAACGCAATACAAAAATGTGTTCAACCTGTTTTAATATTTCTGAAACTGATCCCTGTCCCATTTGCAGTGATGAAGGGCGTGACAAAACAATAATCTGTGTCGTTGAACAACCCCTGGATATTATGGCTATTGAAAAAAGCGGCGCCTACTTAGGTCTGTATCATGTTTTGCACGGCACTATAAACCCCTTAGATAATATAGGCCCTGACCAATTACATTTGTATGATATAATACCGAGAATAAAATCTGGTGATACAGTCACCGAAATCGTGGTAGCCACCAACCCGACAATGGAGGGTGAGGCTACCGCTTTATATTTACAACGCTTGCTAGAAAAAGAGGGGATATTTACCCGCATAACTCGTTTGGGAAGAGGTTTGCCTACAGGTGCAGACCTGGAGTATGCGGATGAAACGACTCTTTCCCGGGCTTTTGAGGGTAGGCGCGAACTATAGCCATTATTTAACATAAATTATCTATGAAACAAATTGAACCTAAATCTAAAGTTAACGGTATATATGCTTTTGTATTAAAAAATGCAAAAAATACTGCTGACGAAATTACTGATATGATTGCAGGATCGCCTATAGACGAGGGGGGCATTATTTTTATATATGGTCCTGAGAGGAGTGGTAAATCTATTGTTGCAATTTATTTAAACGAAAACTTAAAAAAACAAAAAATTGGCAATCGAAAAGCTTACTTTAGTCAGCCTTTATTAGATAGAGCAGATGTTCCCAAGGATAAAATCCTATCAAGATCTGGTTTGTCTCTTCATATAACTTCATTTTCAAATAAAAGTGATATTGAAAAAATGTTCCACGAAAATGATGTTATTTTTATAGATGAAATCCAATTTACCCCGGCAAATTTACAGAGCTACTTAATGTATGAAATTAAGCTATTTATTGAGCGTGGAGGTTGGTTAATTGCAATGGGCTTATTATATACGAGTCAGGGTGGTGAATTTATTTTAAGCGACTTATTAACATTTAAAGCTAACAAAACATATAATTTGTATGCTACATGCCAAATGTGTGGAAGAAAAGCCTATAAATATTCACAAAGGCTTATTGATGGTAAAGCAGCCACAATTGATGAGCCTGAGTTGCTTCCTCCATCATCTGTAGTATCATATGAACCTAGATGTGAAGACTGCTTTGTTGTGAAAAGATAAATAAGCTCATTTATTATAATTTTAACTATGAAAATATATTTTACCGGACCAATTTCAAGGGCTACATCAGAAATAAGAGAAAACTATGCATTAATTATAAAAAAACTACAAGATTTGGGTCATAACGTGTTTGCAGATCATCTGATTAATAAAAAAGCTGACGATATAAAAAATCAAACTGAAGAACAAGCTTTAGCAGTTCAAAGGATCATGACAAAACGAAAAAAATATGCAGATTTGGTTATTGCTGAGGTTACCACACCAAGTTTTGGTGTTGGACAAGAAATTGCCTCTGCAATAGCGAATGGTAAACAAGTAATTGCCATACATATGCCGGGTTGTGAGCCTCATCTGTTACGCGATGAAGGAGAAGATAGTTTATATATTGTAGAATATACGAGAGACACGCTGAGAGATGTTTTAGAAGATTATATAGATATCACTAAAGACCAAATGGATGTTCGGTTTAATTTCTTTGTTTCTCCAAATATTGTAAACTATTTGGATTGGATCGCCAAAAAGAAAAAAATGCCACGGGCAGTATATTTACGCCGGTTGATTGAAAAAGACATGGAAAAGAATAAGGAGTTTGAGAAAGAAGAATAGGAGATGGGTTGTTAGTTGTTGGTTCTTTGTTGTTGGTTAAGTGCACAGTTTTTTAAGCTAGCTACTTCATTTTCACTCAGCTTTCTCCACTTACCCATTTGCAGTTCTCCCAATGGAATTGCTCCAATGGCGATGCGTTGCAGGTCGAGGAGGTTTATATGGAGGTGGGCGCTCATACGGCGGATCTGGCGTTTTTTGCCCTCATACAATGTAATTTCCAACATGGTTTCATTGCTGTTACGATAGATGGTTCTAACTTTAGCTGGTGCAGTTTTCCCGTCTTCCAGATAGACACCCCGTCTCATTTTTGCAATATTCTCATTGGTTACAAATCCTCTCATCTTGGCGCGGTATACTTTTGGGACATGAAATTTGGGATGGGTAAGTTTGTAAGCCAAATCGCCGTCATTCGTGAGCAGGATCAAACCGTGGGACTCCTTATCCAATCTGCCTACGGGATACAGCCGCATTGGAAGCTTGACCAAATCAACAACGCTTACTCTGCCTGATTCATCTTCAGCAGTCGATAAAACACCTCTTGGTTTATTGAGAATAATGTAAGTCAGCTCTTGTGTTTGCTGAGCGATCTTTTTACCGTTAACCTCAATATCATCCTTTTGTGGATCAACTTTTATTCCCAAATCTTTGAGTATTTTTCCATTAATTTTTATTTTACCTTGAGAAATAAACTCATCGATACTGCGTCTTGAAGCAATACCTAGGTTAGCAAGGTATTTGTTTAGACGGATAGGTTGTGTTTTTTCTGGTTCTTTAGTATCCATAGCGTATAATAGATATTATAAAGCAAACAAAAATTGTTTGATGGTTAATTGGAAGACAGGTATGAAAAAACAGAAACTACAAGGTAAAGAAGCATTTGTCAGCTATTACTCACAACAATTTGGCGAAGATGGTTTTACCGAACTTGTCACTAGTTTTGAACAAAAAAATCCTCCCGTTTTTATTTTCAATCCCGAATATGAGGAACAGATACGGTTTCTGTGGGGAAAGTCTGGTTTAAGTTGGCGCAGGGTTGAGTGGTTTAACGAGGCTTTGTACTGGCCGCCTGAAATTCCCTTTGGAGAAACTGTTCCCGGCTTTGAAGAGAAACTTTTGTACCCCATGAATATCTCATCACTAGTACCGGTTGTTGCGCTTGATGCAAAACCAGGTGAGCTCATTTTGGATGCTTGTGCAGCCCCCGGAGGGAAGACTTTGGGGGTTGTTTATAGATGTAACGAGCAAAAATCTTCTTTTCCCATAGCAATCATTGCAAACGATCTCTCACTAGCTCGTCGTAGGCGCATGAAAAATACGTTTGATGAATATCAGGTGTCAACTGTAGAGATATGGGGTAGGCTGGCAGAAACAATTTTTAAACAGTACCCTAACCATTTCGATAAGATTTTACTGGATGCTCCTTGCTCAAGCGAAAAACATGTATGGAACGATTCCAAATATCTTAATCAATGGACACCAAACCGGGTCAAAACGTTGCACCAGCGACAATTGGCATTGTTGGGGGGCTTGCTCCTGGCTCTCAAACCTGGCGGCACTATGGTTTACTCAACCTGTGCGGTCAATACGCTTGAAAACGAGGGAACAGTAGGGGAGTTTCTTAGGAAAAAAGGAGACCAGCTTGAGCTGATAAGTTGGGATACTCCTGTAAGAAGTTCATCACTTTTCCATAATCAGGCCGAAGGTGGTTTTAATCAGAACAAGGTACTTAGGGTACTTCCAAAAGAGGGGTTTGACCCCATGTTTGTAGCAATACTAAGGAAAAAGTAATTGCATTTGCATATCACTAAAAAGCACCTTTATACTAGTACGTATGTTGGATACTGCTTCAATTGCATTTCTTGATTCTTGTAAAAAATCCCAATTGTTATGGGATAACGTATCTTCCCAACTGAAGTCAACAGGGTGGAATGCTGAGCAGTTGGAAGAAGCTCATCGGTGGTATATATCGATACCAGAAGTTTCGGTGATAGCTTCACCAGTCTTAGAACCCTCTAGTTTAGCTTCTCAAACGAATCAAACTAGGCAATTCTCACCCCAAACTATCAGAAATATCGGGGCAGATGGCTCTTCCTTGCCTTCAACAACACACAAGAGGAGCAAGCTGCCTCTCATAGTTGGTGCTGTAGTTGGTATATTGCTTGTACTTGCAACTTCTGTTAACGCGCTTGCGTATCTAATATCAGCTGGTAAGGTTACTATTCCTAATAAGCAAATCAGTTTGATAGCAGACAAGCTTGTTCTTACAAATCCACTTTTACCCAAGCCGCCAAAAGTGATCTTAATGAAATCGGCTTTGGCTCATCAGAAGGTTCTCAAAAGTAGTCTAAATTTTTCACTGGCCGCATCTTCGGATGATTTCCAGAGCCTAGTAGGTGGCAATAGTATCGATATTGAGATATCAGGTTACTCAGATGTGAGTGACACAGCCAATCCCCAATTCTCCTTGAATGGATCAATCACCAAAGATTTTAATTTTGATATACGTAAAAAGGATAAGATGCTGTATTTTAAAATCAATAAAGTGCCACCGATTTTGTATACCTTAGTTGGACTTGAAGCCAATCAGATTGAACCCATAATTACCAACTGGATTAGTTATGACACCTCCACTCTCAATACAGATGCCCAAAAGCAATTGCAGGAGATGCGTACAGCGCAAACACCGGAAACTGAGGCAACCCAAGCCATTCTCCTCAAGCTTCTTGAAACAGATATCTTACCTCATCTTAAACTGAGCCACGATACAATGGATGGGCGCAACGCATATAAAATGGAGTTTGCACCTACCTCTGAACTACTAGATAAACTAGACCAGACTTTGGAAACACAGTTACCAAAACTAAATACGTCTTCAGTACTGGGTGTAAATTCGCAGCAATACCTCACAGCGCCTGAGAAAAAACCCATATCAACATATGCAAAAGATGTAGTACTGACATGGTGGATCGATGAAAAAGACTATTATATGCGTAAAATGATGGTTTCGATGAAATTTGAAACCCCTCAAAAAACTACTTCTGAAAACGGAGCAATTAGTGGACTTCCCTCGGGCATTGCTGTACCAACAAAACCAGTACTCATGGTGATGGCACTTCGCCTTACCGATTTTGGAAAAACTCTTCCAATCGATACTCCCGCAAATGCAGTTTTGGTTGAAGAGTTTGTTAAACAAATTATGCAGACAATGCAATCTGCTCAACAACAAAAACAGTCTACCGATTCGCCTTTGGGATCATCATATGCCCAAGCCAGGGATGCGAAGCGCAAGTCAGATTTGGAAGTAATTATTACAGCGCTCTCTTTATATAAGGCAGACAATAATGCATTACCGAGATCCGCTGAAGGTAATCCATTTCCAACTACAGCTACATGTATTGGTGCAGGCATGAGCTGCTTTGATCTTGTTACATCGGGAGATACTATACCGTTAGTTCCTACATACATACAGACTATCCCGCGTGATCCTCTAGATGGAACATCTGATGATACCGGATATACAATCTTTGCTGACAAAAATGGCAAAATAACAGCTAGTGCATGGGGAGAGGTAACTCCAACTATCAGTGTTTCCAAATAAATTTTAAGCAAATAAAATCATTGTCAAACAAAGTATTAATGAAGTTGAACTGAATATCAGATAGAGGTATGCTGCCTTAGTGAGCAAACAGTCACTTTTTGGTATTAAAAGTGTAAAAATTGAAGTATCTTGCCGATGTGACATGTATTCACAACGCAGGGGAGTTGACTCAAGCTAGTTACAAATTTTCAGTAAGTGCTATAATCAAAAAACGCACCAAAAAAGTGCTAAAGTGAACCTTGTCCCCTGCAAAAGTACGAGGTTCACTTTTTTGTGTACTCATTAAAAAAAGCGGGATGTACCGCTTTTGTGTTATACGTATCATGTTACACATGTAATACGTAGGTACTTTCATATTATACCTAAGAAAAATCGATCGTCAATGATTAGTTTAGCTTAATGTGAGCTGTGGAAAATCTGTTTTTATCAGATCAACATCCATGTTTACCATACTGTCCATTATTTTTTTTGCTTCAAATGAACCTTCCCCGGGTAAACGAATCGTACAGCCGATACAGAGCTTGTTGTTTTTATGTAGTAAAGCTACTAATTCCTTCGAAAGAATTTTATGGTATAGGCTGATAAATGGTGTATCAATATGATTACATATTTCCTGCACTGTATACGGAGCGCGCCATTTCATGAATTGTACAATCGCTTTAACAAATGGTTGGGTACATGTTTGCTGGGCTAAATCCTTGCCTTTATCACGGGGATATCCATACATAATAGCCACTTGTGGATCAGCTTTTTTAATTTCCCAATATATTTCTTCATATATTGTTGTCAGAATCACCCTATCGTAGAGCTTGTGTCTTTTGCACAGATCTATTACCTTCTGAGCAATATGAGCGCTCTTAAGTTCAAGATCCAGTATTTTATTGTTTGATTGTACGAGTTTAATTACATCTATTAAAAGGGGAGATAGTGATGCGGGTTTGACTAAACGGTAATCAGATAGTGTTATATCCTCAAGCCACATACGCTTACGGTTAATAAGAACAGATCGGTTATGACAAATGATAAGTTGGCCGTCTTTTGTACGTTGAACATCGCATTCAACACCGCTAACATTCGTATGAGAAAAAGCAAGTTCAAAAGCCTCGATACTATTATCTGGTGCTAAGCTTGATAATCCGCGATGTGCAAATACCGGTATACAATTGTTTGATTTCCCGTTTTGAACAAATAGAGAGAATTCTTCGGTCGTCATAAATATGAAAATTGTTTTTCAACAGATTTTGTTAGCTCATCACTATTTAGATTTGAATCAATTGTCGCATAGGCTATAGTAAGCTCAACTGTACCTTTCGCCTTAGGCAAGTAGTAAGATGAGTCTGTAGCTAGCTTTCCGGGAGCTGGGGCTGGCCATATAGTACGGTATTGATCGGCGTTGATCTTACACATCAAAACAGGTATTTTTAATTCTTTAATAAGATATCCAAGTCCTGGTAAAAATGGATTTTGTTTTCCTTCACGCTGCATTTTACCTTCAGGGGTTAGCAATATTGAGTGTCCCTTATCCACCAACTCGCCGATTGCCTCAAGACCCATACCCATCCAGGCACCTTTTTGGCCAATAGGAAAACCGGCAAATAGCAGATCAATAAGCGTTGAGATACCTTTGTTACCATCTTCCCATCGTTCTTCAGTTACGGGGAGCGCTAGTTTTGAGCGTACATGTGCTGGTAGGCAGCGCAATATACTGATGATATCAAACATTCCCGGATGGTTGACAAGTAGTAGTGTTGGTTCTGTCAGTTTCGAAAGCATGTTTTTGTCAAAGTCATTAATGGCGAGTGTGACGTAGAAGCTATGGAAAGGAAATACACACAAATGCTGTAAAGTTGGCCGTAGTTTTGAAAAAAAGCGATGAAAACGCCAGTGATGAAGGATTGCTTCAGTTGTGTGTTTACTATCGTGAGGAGATTTACTGTGCAACATTTCCTCAAGCTGTGAAACTGTCGTTTGGGCTGTTATACCAAACTCATGCAGCTCAACCCCAATTTGCTGCTCTACGATTGCAGCCAAATTAATTCGCCTGAGTGAATCCAATCCCAGATCTGAGCCAAGGGTCATAGATTTGGTAACAGTTTTTTTACCACTAATGACTTTGAGAATTGCATACAAATCATTTGTATTTGCTTGCTGGTTTTGTGCATCATCATGGATGCGGGCATTTTGTTTAGTGCTGGTATATGCAAGTACCGCTTGGCGGTCTACTTTGCGGCTTCGTAATCTAGGGAAATCAGGTTGCGGCCAAACTTCAAATGATGAAATTTGCTGTTTTGATTCAAGATTTTGATTTGTACGCTCAATAACCTTGAACAATTTTGAAGTATTTAGGTTTTGTCCAAGCACCCATGCGTGCACAATAACATGATCTCCATTTTTAACCTCAGTTATACAGCTATCGAGTATCTCGGGTTGGTCATTAAGTAAACGCTCGATATCTTCAGGATACACTTTGGTCCCATCGTTTAAGACTATGCGAGAACTGATCCGGCCTGTAATTTTTAAAAACCCATCATCATCAAAGCTGCCAATATCTCCCGTATAATACCAACCGTCTCGGAAGCTTTCCTGAGTTTTTCCTGCTTCATCAAAGTAGCCTGGGCTGACAATAGGACCTTTAATAAGAATTTGATGTTCTTTGTCAAGCTTAAGCTGTGCATGCTTGGAAGGTTTTCCGACGGTTCCAAACTTACGGTTTTGCCAAGGCAAAATAGTAGCCATACCCGATGTTTCAGATGCTCCATAGCCTTCCAAAATCCTAAATCCCATATGCTCCCAAAATTTGGCTAGTTTTGGTTCAAGGGGGGCACTACCGGTAGCAATCACATCAAGCATGCCTCCGAACTGTTCATGGATTTGACGGAAGATACGTCTTTGAATAGGTTTTGGTAGTGAACCACTAATTTTGATGAGCTTGGAAAAGGCTGTATCTTTCCCCTGAGTACGGGCGTTATTGAGAATATTTTCGTACATCACCCGAAGCATTTGAGGGACTGCGAGTAGGTACGTAGCGCTAGAACGTTTCAGCTCCTTCCTGATAGTCAAAGGGTTGACTCTGGGTAAGTAGTGGACAGTACCCACTGCAAAAATTGGTAAAAATAAGCCGTACATTTGTTCATACATGTGGCTGAGAGGCAGGATGGAAACAGTTTCGTATTTTGGCAACTTTGGTAACAGGTCAAGCACCTGATCCATTTGGCTACGTATGTTATCCTGGGTTATGATAACACCTTTTGGGGTACCGCTGGATCCTGAGGTAAACACTATTTCTACAGGGTCAGCCGGTTGGGGTTTAGTTTTTTCACTTGCAGCATATGAGGCAATATCCTCCAGCACAAAAACCGGCAATTGTGATTGGTAAAACGGGAGAAGAAAGCGGCTTATAATAGCAAACTTAGGTTTTGTTTTGTGAATATACCCCTGGGCAGTGTTCCAGTTGGAACGCACATCAATAGGAACTGTGCAAAACCCGCTTCGGATACCTGCTAGATAGGCTATCACCCATTCGGGGCAATTTGGTCCCCATAGCAGATATGCATCTCCAGATTTGAAACCTTTGGAAGCCAGAAATCCTGAGAATGAGTCTGTATATCTTGTAATCGCAGCTCCGTTAAAGCGCTCGCGGCGTAATCCACGCTTAATATCAAAAAATACGTGATCAGCATTTGAGTCAAAGATACTATGAAGTTGACTGTATAGTGTTTGCATGAGAAATTGTCTGGCAAATTGCAATCGCATATTCACCATCGTGGCTGATTGAAATATCAACAGAACCATTATCAGGTGAAAATGCAGGATTGTCCAGGTAGGGTCTTCCGGTTTTTGTTTTTAAGATTTTCAGATCGCTAAGTTTACCTTGAAAGGAAGGATTTGCTTTTATACATGCCTCTTTTGCTGCAAAAGCTCCAGCCAGAGATTCTATTTTTGTATGTATTTTTAATTCTTCTTGGCTAAATACATGCTGGTAAAAATATTCAGTATTTAGTTTCATCTCATGCTGGAAGCGGGAGATATGCACAAGGTCTATTCCAATTCGAGTTTGCATAGATTCCTTCAGTTGCTTTTTTTAGGTAGAGTTTTTACTATGGTTAGTAATAAGAGATTTATGACCAAAGAAAAACCCATTATTGTCTTAGTTCCCGGCCATCGTACTACATCAGTTATTACAGGCAAGGACTGTTGCGAAGAGGCAAGGCTGATACATATTACCTCATCTGGCTTCAAAAGCCAATTTCATGATTTGCCAGATTGGTTACGGACAGATGGGTATGAGGTATACCTTGCGCAGTATAAAAATGGAAAAGTAGAGACACCTAGTATTGAACAACTTGCTACATGGTTAAATGATCAAATAGAAGCGTTGGTTACAGTGTATCCCCAACGGCAGATTACACTTGTCGGGTTTAGTTTAGGCGGGCTCATAGTTCGGGCATATATTGACAGTGATTTGTTTGAAGCAAGCCAAAAGAAGATACAAAAAAATATAATAAATTCGGTTTTTTTGGTTGCCACCCCCAATACAGGTTCGCGCATGAGTTCATTTTTTAACTTGCTTATAGATTTTAAGAGTCATAAAAAGCAGCAAGCTTGTTTTCAGTTTAGCAACACTGAATATATGCGAAAGTTTAACCAACAATATCAAAGGAAACAGGAAGATATACCTTTTTATTTGATTGGGACTTTTGGATCAAAAACGCTGCTCGGCCATATCATGTCTGCTTATTTATGGCTCAATACAGGCCATAATAATGATGGAGGCTGCGATATTGCTAATGCAACAGATCTAAAAAGATCTAGACAAATTGCATATGCTTATGGCAGTCATGCAAAAATGTATGGTGACCACTGTTTTAGTGATCACAGTACTAGAGAGGGTAATAATATCTATACACTTTGTATTCGCCCTGTCTTGAAAGGAAATAGTATGGGATGTGTAGGGTATGCCAAGACGTGGAGAACGGTACCCTTATGGGCATTTCCGGTTTCAGTATTAGTTGCCTCATTATTTTTACCCATTGCCTTGTTTCGTTTTTGGTGGCGGAGATTAGGTCAGTTAATTCATAACTTATTATGTCCACGTTTCTTGCTAAAGATACGGTCAGAGGCACTTGCATCTTTGGTAGTCAAAAAAAAGTAAGGTAATACATCAGCACTCTGACTTAGCTATAGTTATTAGATCTATGCTTTGTTATTATATATTTTATGTTTGATGACTTTCTTAAAGATAGCTTCGAAACCTTATCTGACTTACCACGTGAGATGGGTATAGAAGCTATCGAGCAAATTAAAAGCTCTCAAGGTCAGCAGAACCAACAGCAACAGCAGGATGATACCCAGCAGCATCGTTCTTGGATCGAACAGCTCTACGGCAAAGCCGATCCCCAAATGACACCAGAGCAGTTAGAGATGAAAAAGAAACAGGATGAAAAACTAAAAAAGCAGAATTACCAAAAAATCCAACAGGATATACAAGAATACAGAGCTAAGAAACAACAGGAGATTAAGAAGTATGAGATTGGTCAGCAACAGGGAACAGACGTAGCCAGGGACCAGGAAGAAAAAATGGAGCTGTGGGAAAAAGAACAAAAAAAGGTAGAGGAGCGAAAAAAAGAAGAAGAGGCTGCCAGAATGCCGGGTTCCCAGCAATCCAGGTCAGGAGAGCAGGGGGTAGTGATGGGGTAGTTTCCCAAGATTATCACTTCCGATATATGTGTAGGCTAAACTGCATTCGTTTAGTATTAGATTAAATTTGCACTATGATTATTTCATTATACTTAAATAAGTCTTCCTGTTGTTCACCCCTGTTTCTTCGGAGGTATTTTTGTTGTTTGTGAGTATCAATTATGAGCAACTCAATTACCTCTACAAGGAGGTTTTTTGTAATTAAAAAAATCTGTTAATATAAACATATGAAAATCTTTAACTCACTTACTCGCCAGATCGAAGAATTTGTTCCCATTCATGATAAAAAGGTCGGTATATATACGTGCGGACCGACTGTGTATTTCTACCCTCACATAGGGAATTGGAGAACATTTGTTTTTTCAGACTTGCTTATCCGAACGCTTAGATACTTAGGATACGAAGTTGATTTTGTTATGAATATTACAGATGTTGGACATTTAACCGGTGATAATTTGGGAGATGCCAGCTCAGGTGACGATAGACTGGAAAAAGCGGCCAAGAAAGAGAATCGAACAGTTTGGGATATTGCATCATTTTATACAGAAGAATTCTTAAAAGGGTATAGACTGCTTAATTTAATTGAGCCAAAAGTATTTTGCAAAGCTACTGATCATATAAAAGAGCAAATAGAAATGATTCAGGCAATTGAATCAAAGGGCTTTACCTACAAAACATCTGATGGTTTATATTTTAATGTTGGGACATATGAAAAGGCTGGTAATTCCTACGGTCTTATGTCAAATATTCACAAAGATAATATCGAAAATAGAATTGAAGAAAATATTGGAAAGAAGGATTCCCGTGATTTTGCACTCTGGAAATTCAGCTATCCGAACGGACGTGATTTTGATCCCAAACAGGATGATGAAAATACCCGAAGGCAAATGGAATGGGAGAGTCCGTGGGGCATTGGCTTTCCGGGCTGGCATATAGAGTGCTCGGCAATGTCTAAAAAATATCTTGGGGATCAGTTTGATATTCATCTAGGTGGTGAAGATCACAAATCGACACATCACCCTAATGAGATTGCCCAATCTGAGTGCGCTACGGGTAAAAAACCATTTGTAAAATACTGGATGCATGGTGCGTTTTTGCAGGTTGATGGAGGAAGGATGGGTAAGTCTTTGGGGAATGCCTATACACTTAAGGATATTATGGATCGGGGCTACAAACCTGAGCACCTGCGCTACTTTTATCTGACTGGCCACTACCGTCAGCCACTCAATTTCACTTGGGAGAGTTTGGAGAATGCTAAGCGGAGTTTAGATAATCTCCTTAACAAGATCGTCATCCTGAAGCAAGCGATAGGATCCCCTCAGAATTTAAAAGAAGTAAGAAGTAAGAAGTATGAAGTATGGAGTACAAAATTCATCGACACGCTCTCGAATGACCTTCAGATGCCTGAGGTTCTGGCTCTAATTTGGGAAATGCTCAAGGATGAAAAACTATCTGAAAATGATAAAGTTAATTTGGTGTTGGATTGGGATAGGGTGCTGGGGTTAGGGATAGCTGATAGCTTACAGGTGACAGGTGACAGGTATGAATATACCGGAACTAAAACAGGAGTAAAAATTATTTCTCAAAAAGAACTAAATCAAGATATTATTGATCTGATTGATCAAAGGGAAGTAGCAAGAAGGGGAAAGAACTGGTCTGGAGCGGATGAGATTAGAGAAGAGTTGAAAGAGAGGGAAATAGAGGTAAAAGATGGGAAGGAGGAAATCTTAATTACATAATAAAATATGTAAAATGTATATCAAAAAGGTATAAGTAAGCATCTGATCTGGCGATATTAAATGAATTAGCGCATTTATAAATAGATGTGAGATATGTAACGAACTTGGTTTAACATTAAACCTAATTGTATTAATGATCAGATAAACTTAGGTCATTTTGACTACGACCGTTATTCCATAACTATACTTAATTATATGTAGCCCGAGCTCATTTCCGCTTAAAATATATTAAAAATAGAGGAAGAAATGCGATGAACCAAGCCGGTCCTGCATTAAAAGAGATGCTAGGTGATCAGGTGTACTTTCCGGAAAATGAAATTGAAACTTTTTATGAAGAGCTGATAAAGGAGACTAGTCAGTTAATTGAACCCCACCGACTTGCTCGTACGAGAATATTAAGAGCAATGCAACGAACTACTATGTCTGCGCTTTTGCCATTTACAGGTAGGTATCGGAGAGCTATGAAGCAGAGTAGAGAATTAACCAAAACTGCACAGCGTATTGGTGAACTAGAAGCGCAAAAAGATGAAGGTACATTAGAGCTATCAGGGGTAGACCCTGTTTATATGTATGGTGAATTAATAGGTGTGCCTAGAGAAGAAATTCAAAGAAAAATACGGGATCGAAATATTGCTGGGATAGTAGAGCAAGTAAGTGTTGCTTTATATCGTATGCCTAACTTAATTCCTGCTGAGATATATGGTAACGACCTACCTTTCTCTCAAACATTGCGCTATAATGTTATCAATAGAGTATTTGGTGATGGAATGCAGGGAGCAGAATTGATCAGAAGATTCCCTACATCTGAAGCTTATGTAGGCTATTTTGTAAATAGAGCTTATAAACTATACAAGAAAGAAGCCAAGAGAATCGAGAAAGCGAAAGCTCGGTCTGATAAAAGGAGATCTGGAGTTGAACGTAGGTATGCGTCTTACCAAAGTTTTGAACTTACTAAGGAAGAGTTTCGTCAGCTTTTTGTTGGTGGATGTAGCAAGCCATTATTAGGTTTATATGAAATGGTGCATGCTCAGTAATAAATTCACTTTAACCTTGAGCAACACACCACCTACACCTTACATCCCCGTCCATTTTTTAGTACCATGCTTGCGTGCCGTACTATAAACCCAAAGCCTATCGCCATATCAGTTTCCACAATCTTCTTAATAACGAGAAGGGAGAAGAGTACATCCATAAGCTGACGAGAGGGTATGAAAAGAATAGAAACACACTTTTTGACCGATGGTACAAGATTACAGGCGAAGCCAAAGAGATATATCCCTCACAGGGACTATTGACGACTCCATTTGACTACCTTCAGTTTTTAGGCAAAACATTACTGACCGACGAAGATCTCTGGCAGACGCTTTTGTTTCGCTGGTACATTCTCGAGCTTTTTAATCATCCTTCACGTTTAGAAAAGTTATACCAAGTTGATAAGCAGCCATATTCTGCTCCAGCCAAAGTATCAAATAAAACGATGGAGCGAGTATTGAGAGATGGTTTATCTCTTTCTGTACATGATCTGGGCATGAATGTAGTCGGAACAGACAGGGATCGGATCTCTAGACGGAAAATTCTGGAGACAGGTCCTTTTATTAAACTTGGAAAATATGGTCGAATTCCTTTTGCTGGTGGCGCTATGCCAGATATTTTTGGTTCTACTGCAGCTCTTGCAACCATGGCGATGTGCCATGCGTTGGTGTGTCTACCGCGTAATGGTCTCTTTTCTGACGCAAAACGTCAGGCAGACTTAGCTAAGGCTGCATTTACTTGGATGGAAAGTGAACCACTATTAAACTTCAGAGATGACAAGGATATATTACTTGAAAGGTGGAAACATAATATTGTGGGGGTTATAGAACCTGATCACGGCACTAGTATTAAACGGGCTCAGCTTCTTTACCAAACTGGCATCCGCACATTCCGTGTGTACTCACCCGAACCGGGTAAAGAAGCAGTACTCACGGTGAAAGCTTTGCGAAAAGAATTAGGTAAGGATATAGAAATATTTGCAGGGCAAGTTGCATCGGTTTCACAAGCTAAAGAGTTGCAAAAGGCTGGTGCAGATGGACTCTATCTTGGAATTGGCGGAGGAGGCAGGTGTATTACAGCAGTGAGGTCGGGATCAACCGTTAACTGGCCTGAGCTTCTATGGCAGATGAGAGGAGAGATACGTATTCCGGCAATTGTGGAAGGTGGAGCCAGCGAACAAGTTGGAGTAACCTTGCTTCTTGGTGCGAGTGGAATTGGGGTGACACGTATGGCAGGAGGCGGAACAATCGAATCCCCCGGTGGATTACTGTATTTGGTAGACGATAAAGGTAATTGGTTCAAACCGTATGGAGGTGAAGCTTCAGCTCGAACTAAATATCAAGATGGAAAAGTACTTGGTTTTGGTATTCCTTCTTTTGTGGAAGGTGAAACGACAAAGGCATACAAAAGCTATGTACCCCATTTCAAACCAACAATAGCCGAAAATATGCTTTTTTTAATTGAGGATGTTATCTTAAGTTTAGTTTTTCGAGGAGTTGCTTCGATTAGCGATCTACATAAGATTGACCCTTCACCACTTAGGCAAATCACTTCAGCTGGGCAAGGTCTGCAAGGCACACACTAATAGAAATCCAAAAATCAAATACCAAATACAAAATATCAAAACTGAATAAGAGAGCATGTTCGAAATTCTTTCCGTTTTACCATTGCACTAGTAAATTTATCCATTTATACTAACTAGTCTTTTCAAAATTCCCATATTTATAACCAAATATGCCGCAAGCAAATAAGACCCTCATGTTTCTTTCAGCAGTCATGCTGATTAATGCCATTTCATATGGGGTAATTATTCCATTGCTTTACCCATACGCAGCACGTTTTGGCATAAATGCCCAGGGATTATCATTTCTGTTTGCCTCGTTTTCTATTGCCCAGTTTATCTCAACGCCAATTATTGGCAGGCTGTCTGATAGGTGGGGGAGGAAGCCATTGTTGGTTTTTTGTCTGTTTGGTACGGCTGCTTCGCAGGTACTGTTTGCTCTGGCTGGATCAGCCTGGGTTTTGTTTGTCGCACGTATATTGGATGGACTGACAGGAGGTAATAACTCCGTTGCTCAAGCAGTAATTACTGATACAACCAAACAGGAAGAGCGGGCCAAATATTTCGGTATATTGGGAGCAGCATTTGGGTTTGGGTTTTTAATTGGCTCTGCAATTGGAGGTTTATTGAGTGGTATAAGTCTAACAGCGCCGTACTGGTTTTCGGCCTTTTTGGCATTTATTGGTGCAGCGTTTGGATTTTTCTTTTTACCTGAAACACTTGATAAAACACACATCGAACGCAAGGCATTGGTCAAACCGCACAACCTTATCACAGCCCTTACCAGTCCATCGGTTGGACTACTGCTAATCATCACCTTTATTGTTTCAGTAGGTCAAAACGCCTGGATACTTGGTTTCCAATCTTTTACTGTTGATGTGCTAAAGTTATCAGCTCGAACAATTGGCTTAATATTTTCTTTGGTAGGCTTAGTAGGTATTGTCATGCAAGGAATAGGGGTGAAGTGGATCATTAAGGTATTAGGGGGAATGAAACGAAGTTTGCAAGTTTCTTTACTTTTATCCGGACTAAATCTCATGCTCATCTCGCTTGTTTCCACAGTGACCCCATTTATTATTATTGTTCTATTAAGCGGTGTGTTTGGAGCCGCGATTTTACCGGTCCTAAGTGCTTTGATAACCCAAAATACTAAAGCCGAGGATCAGGGGGGAATTTTGGGTATTAGCCAAGGATATACTTCACTTGGCCAAATTATTGGGCCATTGCTTGCGGGTGTGGTAATCGGACGGTCGATGGCTCATGTCTTTATCCTGGCTGGTGGTTTGATGGTGGTCAGTTTTTTTGCCTCACTTGCTTGTGGTAAGCGATGTGAACAGCGGGTGGATTTGTGATGAGATATGAATAAATATAAGCACTAACGGTCTGTTAATGTAAACTACAATTATTCTATCAATTTATAGATATGATCTAATTCGTCCTTATTTAGTATTCTGACCGATACAGTCGAGGGATTAAGTGATCTCTGAATTTGTTTAATAAAAAACACAAGATTAAATAGGTAAATGAAACTATCACATATATTAATGAATTTATTGAGTAAAGGGTTTAGTCTTAGCTACATGGTCAAGTCCCCCCCCATAAGCTTTATTTGGAAGTATAGCTATACATTTTCCTGGAGTAACTTCTGCTCTGGTACCATCAGTACAATTGATTGGTCCTCTATTTACCTCTTGTATGAGATCAAATAGACGGACTGGATTACCATTTAATTCTCTATAAAAAATATTAATTGATTCCTGAGACATCACTACAATTCCACTGATTGAACCTTCCCATGCTGCGCTGGGATGCCGTGCTCGTGTTGCAAAACACATCGCAGCATCACGTGCATGCCATTTATGGCTCACGGGAGTAGCAGTTTTTGGAGATAGTATTCTACTGATTAGACTTCTGATAGCGCCTTTCTGTCTTTTTGTAGCTAGAGGATCGAGAGTTTCTACAGGTACGATAAGTACCTGTGTTGGCATTTCTTCACCATCTTGGGAAGTTAAAGGGTCCCCTAATTTTGTAAGCTCTCTTGCTCGGTCAAGCATAGCAAACAACTGCTCGTTTCCCTGGTGACGTTCGGGTCCCTGGAAACTAACACGTTCAACAGCTCCAGCGATAATTCTAATTGGCTCACTTTCTTTTGGTTCATCAATACCCCTTATCCTTTTAGTATGGAGAGCGCTCTTTTCAACGTGTGACATAGGTAATATGAATAATTATATAAAAAATAAGTAACTCATCTAATTATATACTATTGTACAAACTTACATTATATTATATCTAGTTATGGGACTGTTTAAAGTTGACCGATCAACACCAAAACCTGACACATTAAGACAACCTCACGGTTTACAGTCCCTATGCGATTTAGAAATAGGTGATGTTAAAAGTAGAGACACTTCTTATCTGGGCGAACAAAATGAAGTAAGAGACATGGTAAGAGCAGTATCAAATGAAAGAAATCCATGGCCGGGATATTGGTATGAGATACTTCAAGGAGCGCTAGATTTTAATGACTGGTCAAAAGGTCCACCTGAAATCAAAGTATATTACGAAGGAAATGAAGAGCCAGTTAGTTATGTCCACTTTTTATCTGATCAGAAGAAGGTGGGGTCAAAGATTGTAGGGGTTTTGGGATTAAAAAAGATTAGCAAAGTTGAGGTATGTAACCATATTCGACGTGGTGAAGGTTTACGTCCAGGTAATGTAGTCCTTACACAACATGATTCAAAAGAAGAGGATCAGACACTTGGGGCACATGGAAGGGGATTAAAAATAGCTACTACTGCTACATATGCTGGCAAATTGGCCAAAGGTATCACCTTTCGATCTTGGGTGCCAGAGGTTGGGGCTTGGTATGGAGAGGCTGGTCTTGTAAAAGATCCAGTTGATCCAAAGTCTCCTGAGTTTTTTCAGCTAAAATATAAACGGGATCAATCTATATTTATAGATGAAACTATAATAACTGTTCATGAGCCCGGTAAAGCCCTGATTGACGCTTTAAGTGTTCTACCTCAGTGGTTTTTGCCAGCTAATTCAGCTTATGAATACTGTCGAATGGAACCTCAACAAAATTCAAGAGTTCCCAATCGGTACACGGTATTTGCAAACCGTTATTTAGTAAGAAAACCTAATCAAGCTGGGTTTGAACCACACCAATTAAGATCCTGGGGATTGGAAAGTCTAACAGGTACTGAGGGAACAGAGCCTCCAAGGGTTGAGATACTACCAGCTGAGCTTACTGGTACTACACCAATAAATATAGACTTTATGTATGTAGACGGATTGCGAGTAAAAGTAGAAGGTGTTAGATTTGCACATGTGTATTCCGTATGGGGATTTAGGAATGGTATAGGTGGATATAATCCCCGCCGATCAAATGACTCGCTGCTGCTTTTAGGAGATGCTAAAGGATTATTAGCAAATTCGATTGCCCTTTGTCGCGATCCTGAAATACTTGCCGATACGCTTCAGGCAAATATAAATCAAACTGTATCAACCAGTGAAGGCTATTTTTACAGTTGGGATTTAGCACCTTTATATAATAGCTCTGATGGAAGGAGATCTGTCGAGATGAGTTGGCAAACCCTTAGGCAAAGGCTGGGAATTTTCGGCGATGCATATGTTACTAGCAGCTCTGAATCATATAAACGAGCTCGGAGAGAGGGTAAACCGACAGTATATATCAACTCACAAGGCTGGGTAAGTATCCTAGCTGAGTGTGTTCCAAATCTTCAGACCGTTGATGCCGTTTTTGAAGCTGAAGCTACTCAGGAGAAGGCAAAACTTGACGCAGAGAGAAGACGGGCTGTAGAGTTAGCAGCTAATGCCGAAAGAGATAAACAACGAGCGATTAAAGAAGCAATCGAGGCAGAAAGAAGAGCACGGGGTGTTCTAGTAGAGGCTCAAGCAACGGGTGAAGTGATATTAGTGGAGGCGGAAAGAGACCCGATGACAGCCCTAGAAATAATCCAACTACAGCTTATTAATACGCTTGCCTTACATCGCGGGCGATTGATTGAAACGGATGTTGCAAGTCAAGCAGTATTTGTAATGAACTCAGGTGCGTTTGACCGAGTACCAACTAATGTCCGTCAATTAGATGCTGTAGGTGGGGTAGTACAGACTGCAATTTCTCTTTTTGGGGATACCATAGATTTTGAAGTCAGAGTAACTGTACATGGCAATGGAGTATTTTTCAAGTTTACCCCTAGTAAAGGTATTGATTCACGTGGTAATTATGCCATGCAGGTTCAACAAGGTAAGCTTATAGCTGATACGGGAGATGAGGTCAGATTAATACTAACTCCCAAAAACGCAAACGTAGAGGGTAGTGGCACAACTCAAGTTAGTAAAGATTACCTGCATTTTATTTCTCAAATGGGTGCTGCTTGTAGTAGTTTGCAGGATGATGCCGGGCACATTGTCCTTGATAGGTATGTACAAAGTACATATTACGATCGGTACCCCCCAGCAAGAACCCTGATCCGGATGCGCCGTGCTCAGGAAGAGATTACCCAAAGAACAAAAGATGAATTTGCTGCAATGAACGAGCTTAGGCGAAAAGCAGGTTTACCCCTTCTTGAAGACCCATTTGCAAAAAGTGAAAAATCAATTGAGGGTACGTCCTTAAGTTCGGATGAATTGTATCGTGATACACCTTTACCAGAAACTCATATCATGGGGGATGTATCTATTGCTGAACCGATATTATATTTAATTAGGCCTGACAGCGTACCCGGATTATCACAATATGGAGAAACTGAGAGAAGACAAATACTATTAGATGAGCGAACATATAGGGAAAGGTTGCGTCAGTTACTTACCGACAGGCTAAAAGAGGTTTTACAAAGACAGATTGCACCTGACTTTACACTTGCATCAGGTGATCATTCAAAAATTCGGGGGTATTTAATCAGCCATATAAATCCTGAGAGAGGAGGAATCACTACTGCTGATTATCAGATTATGCCACCTTTACCTTTTCAAGATAGAAGGGGGTGTGCAAAACTGCGCTTTAATAAAAAAATCGCTCCCGGTTTAAATACTTTACTCTGTCCACCGGGGTACCGTCCCGTTGCTTATTCACATCCCGGGGGTTCTAGAGCAATTACGTTTGCAGGACATTCTGAATCTAATATGTATGCCTTTTCAATTCAAGAAGAGATGCCTGCTGGACTGACCTTTTATTATGAGAAGCGTGATGATTATAAAGATACAACTCAACCAAGTACTAAACAATTAGAGGTAGGAGCTACTATTGATGGATTAGCTGATCATTGGATGAATCTTATAAATGCAATAAATGAAAGCCAGTTAAGCCCCAAAGAGAAAACAGATGTAATTATCCGAGCATGGGTAAAGGCATTTAACTATGATAAAACTCAGAAAACTTATGATCTGTATGAGAATGTTAGAGATATGCCCAATGCATTTAGGACTGAGATCATAAATCAAGCGATCGGGAATTGTGGTTATGCAACGCAAGGATTACTGGGATTGTTTTCGCTAGCTCATATTCCAGTTAGAGATGTTGCCTGTTTCCTATCAGATGGTTTTGGAAATTTTTCTCGCATGCATAACTACCATGGGACACTCCAAGTGTTTCTTAATGACCAGTGGGTACTAATTGAGCCTCAAGTGGGGTATTTAGAGGATGGATTTAACATAGATAATATTCCCGATGCCTGTAGAGATCAGTATAAATCACTATTAGAAGCAATTCCCGATAGGCCACCCGAAGCAATACGTCAACTTGAGGAATTGCCGGATATATTACCCGATCAAATGGCTCCCATACGTAACCTTCGAGATGAAATTGTCGCAGCACTTATAGAAATGATACCCGTAAGATCAAGTTTTTCTGGTATTCCCAGCTTATTAGAAGTACTGCGTAGTATACGTTCTGAAATCGACATGGAGAGGGCAAACAGAACTGAGCTATCTGGATCTCAAAACTCTATTAATCTAAAAGAAGCGTTTAAGCAAACTGCTAAATTTATCCCCATTGCTGTTATAGGTGGATTTATCGTATCTAGGTTGATACCTTTCTTATCAAACATTAAATTACCTACTTCCGATGTTATGCAAAATCCTCAAGTCCAGGATGTGATCCAGGAAATAGGTAAAGACATTGGACATATTCCTACCCAGTATGTTGTGGCTACACTACTATTGGGTGGTGGTGCATACACAGCAGGATATATAAAAGGAAAAAGATCAAATTTAGCTTATAGTAAAAGTCAAGAACAAGAGATCGGTCAGATATTAGATAGGTCGGAATATAATCAAGATAATGCAATATTGTAACTTATAATCAATATTAGGAGGAATTATGGATGAAATGTCTATTGATAATTACGATATTATTGATCTTATGGGATTATCTGAATTAAACGAAGATCAGAGAGTAATTATGCTTACCGAAATGAATACCCTTATATGGGACTCCTTTCTTTCAGAACGTTTGAGGTATTTGCTAACATCTGAACAGATTGAACAAGTTAAACATAGGATTGAAGAAGGTTCAGGTGTCGAAGATGTGTTAAAGGCTATCCTTGAGTATGCTCCCAATTTCAATAACTTATTAGCAGAGTTTACCAGAACAGCAAAGATAGAAATGATTACGAAACATCACGCGGATGAAATAAAGGAAAATGATAGATTGATGGAGCTTACCAAAGAAGAGACTAGTAAAACCCATTTACATAAGCAACGAGAGAAACACATCAAGGCATTAGAATTTATACGTAGAGAAGAGTGGGACAAAGTGCTTGAGACGTTTCATATTAATTAGATATCAAAGTAAGGAATCAGTTAATGCTCATCGCTTCTTTTCTAAAATTCTGAGGCATTTTTCAATTGCATAGCGTAGGTAAGTCCTAGGCATTCTTGTCTTGTTCTTAATCACATACAAAACTTCTTGCTGGTGTGCTTGAGATGCTGCCTTAAGCATCCAGCCGTAGTCTTTTTGAACCATATCATCACTTTTAAATAAGTCTCTAAGATACTTGTTTGATTCCAACTGAACAGTTTGCTAGAATGGATAAAACATAAATTTATGTCACAAGAATTTTCTACTCTATGTGATTTGGTGCTAGCCCGAGGTATATCTCATTCTGAACTTCTTAAGCGGATAAAAAGTGAGGTACTTCTTGAGTTCTCCAAACTGTATCCTCAGAAAACTGCAGATCTTGACGTTCTGGTCGATACTCAAAACGGTAAGGTGCGTTTACTGAGGCTAAACAAGGACGTTACTCCCCTTGAATTTGTTCAAACAGCTGAAGAGGTAGCTAGGGGTGTGTTGGTAGATGTTTTAGCTAGCTGTGAAACTCCCAACCAAAAACCGAGTTTACAAAGCCATGACTATAATCTGGGTGGTTTTTTTGTGCAGTCTATATTCTGGGGATATAACTTGGTATATCTTTTTTTAGTACTGATCCTTGTGATTGGTATGCTTAACTCTAGTTCATACACTGACAAACCTTGGTGGACATTGTTTGGGCAAATGGGAGTGTTTAAGAGTCTGTTGGCTGTAATGATGGGATTAATTCCGGTTTTTACGATCGGCTATGTGATCAAAACAAAGATATGGAAAGACACAAGCCAGCTATTTAGAACATTCTTCACCCTTGAAATACCACTTATATTAGCGACGTTTATCCCGTTTAATATATTCAATAATCCCATAGCACCGGTTACATTATGTATATGCATACTTATCTTGACCCCAATAGTATTTGCAATAAGCAGAAAAATACCTATTCAGATAGGTGAACGGTCACAGGTGCTACTACTCATTTCTCAACAGTTTATTGCCCAATCTTGGATATACCTACTCGTACTTTTTGCCTTCTTCATTCCTCTAATTCTCGGGGGATATGCTAAGGTAGTGCTAGATCCATTGCTGAGTAGTATTCGCCCGCCGGTATATTACGAAGGGTATGGGAGTCTAGACTATTACAGGCCAAGGTCTATGTCATTTTTAGGTTTAATACTGCTTGGCACCTTGGGTATTGTGGGCTTTTTGGGCATAGCAACTGTAATCACACTGCCATTCCTGCTCACCTTAGATCTTGGGAAGCTGTGGTATAAGAGTAGACAGGCGCTTTTACAGCGTATCAGTAGGGAAAAATTACTGAGCATTCATGTGGTGACACTTGCTATCTGGGTGTTGGTACTGTTGGCAGTATCGTACCAGCCCTCTCAGGATGCTCTAGTTCGAAAACTTCTCTCATTTGCAAAAGCAACAAACTTTGAAACGAAAAAAGATCTTGCAAAAGATATCAATACACATGAAGTTAGACTTAAGCAAGCTCTTATAGATATGGCAGATGCCAGAGGGCGATACCCCTTTACTCTGGATGATGATAGTCTTCCCCAGGCATACCGGTCAGTGTTTAATCTTGACAATGATACCGGTATTACACACTATATCCAAGCCTCTTTTCTTTCAATAGCCTCACCTTTTGTGTATAGAGGAGAACAAGGTCTTGCAAACGATACTCAACAAGCATATCAGACATTTTTTGGGCATTCTATCTATGAAGAAGAATACAAGCGTGAAGCAGCAAAGGATGTCCATCTGGAATCACGAACAATTTCAGGGAAAAGCAGCTCTGATGGGATGTTGGCTACGATATCAGTTGATGAGCAGTACAAATCCACTTCAAGGCAACAGGAAGAAGTGATATATGAGTTTTCGCTTCCAGAAGATGCGGTTATTACCGATCTTAAGCTGGGACCTAATTTAGAGTTTGACGGAGTAGTAGCACCCAGAGGAGCTGCCCAGAGAACATTTGAACAACAAATGGTACAAAAACGTGATCCGGCATTATTAGAACAGACAGGTCCTAGGCAATATCGGTTGCGTGTTTTCCCGATTCCAGCTAAAGACGATAAGGTAACGCTGAATGGTAAAAACCAGAGAGTACAGTATAGCTATGTTGTAGCATTGTCTGAAGATGGTTTTGGTTTGCCGGTATACAGTGAGAAACAAAACGTATTTGAAGACATCCAGACAAAAATTAGAGTTACGTTTGATGAACGAACCATCAATTTAAGCTCAAATGATCAGTTTATTCGCTCTACCAAACAGCTTGACCTTTGCAGTGGGGCACCTGCTTCACAATTGACTTTTTCAGTTGGTCAGGATAGCTATACGTTTGTTCCGTATGCCTCAGTACCTCAGCTAAAAGTACAGCTTCCCTGCAGTCTTACTTCCGGGACTGATTTATTTCCTATCAATCAATCAAATATTGCCATTCTATTTGATGTATCATACCAAAATAAAGATAGTGCTATTGTTGGGGATATCAAGCAGCTGCTTAGAAAAAATCCACAATTCTTTAGTGCAAATAAGGTCGATTGGTACGAGTATAGTGATGATCTGAGCCAGGCTAAACAGCTTGTCACTGAAACTGACCTTGATAGTGAATCAATCAGTTATTTTGGTAGCAGCAAGCCGCTCAAAGTTCTCTCTGACGTTTCCCGTCGTTACGATTTGGTAGTACTGATCACATCAGATACGGAGAGTTTTTCCAACATGGATATTGATTACCAATCTCTATCTATGCCAATAGCTATTGTGCATACCAAAGTGCTTCCTGCATACCGCAACGAATTTACAGCATCGCTTTTACAACAACGAGGGGGAGTCTTTACAAACGTGAGGTCTGCACTGATACGATACGCTCTTGAAAGACAACTGCAGGCTAGCAGCACCCAAAAATTCATTTCATATGGATCATACTGGGCACTGGCTCAAACCAGGCAATCTATCATTCAACCTACACAATCAGCTTTTGGGACTTTGATAAACGAGGCAGGAAATTGGGGAGTTTCTACGTATGATCCCGATAATCCTCTTGCAAGCTTAGGGTCAGCTAAGTATCTGCGCTACAAACTTACCCAGTACCAGGGTAATTTGATGAGCAACCTCAGTTTTCTGGATGCAGCAAATACATTTGCTAAATCTGCCCACATAGTTAGTCCGTATTCATCCATGATTGCACTAGTGAACCAACAACAAATGGAAGAGCTTAGGCGAAACTCTCAAGAAAGTACTAGATATGAGGAAGGCACTACCGCTGAAATTACGAGAGGTATACGAAATCCGGTTACCATAGGAATTGATTCTCCGAATGCTGGTGTGACTGATTTTGGATCCAATATGGGAAAGATATTAAACCCACTTGGGTCAGTTAATTCCTTTAAGATGCAAATACCTTCATCAGGGTATGAAGGTAACTCCTCAGGTTTCATGATAGGAGGAAGTCCTGATGCAACTGGCTATGGTAGTAAAGGTGTGGGATTTGGAGGTAGTTTATTATCTGGCAGAAGTGCTTTGCTCTCACTATTTATAATTGCCAACGTACTATTAGTAGGAACGAGTTTATTAGTATTTGGTATAAAACGAATAGTAAAACGCAAAAAATAGTTCAAAAACATTACTTTATCCAAACTCCATATTTATCTTGACTGGCCGATCTGGCCAAGTTTCATAACAAGATTGTCTAATTCCAACGTACTTATATCGATATTGTCTTTTTTTACAAGTACGAGTCCCTGAATGATATGTCGGGCTTTGACTGCTTCATCCTTTTTTAAATATTCGACAGATATAGGTTGCTCCGCAAAGTATCGATCAAACAATTCAAGTTTTGCAAAGAATATGCCATGGTTAACTACCACGTTCAATATGTCCGCAATATTTACACTTTGTGACTGACCAGTAAAAAATAAAAAGTTCCGTTGAATCGTAACTTTAGTTTCATCAATAATCACTGCATCAGGAAACAGGTCAAAAGGAAAGACAGATTTAATGTCCACTAATACACGATGCGATCCCTGAGCGAGAGTATCAATACTATTACGTGCTTCAGCGTTTCTGGTTGTAGCGTGTATGGTCGGATTATTTACTGTTAACATAGTGTAACTTTAGCATATCTTATCCGTAGTGCAGTGATGTAAAAAAGGGGATATAGTTGCGTATGAATGACATAATCATTGAAACACAGCATATTGTGTTATACTGCAGCGCATATGTACAGTATGGTCACAGTACTTCACATATCTCTGATTGCGGGCTTTGGAGGTTACTTGATAACTCATCCGGCCATGGTTATATTATGGAGAGTATACAGAAAGAGGTTTAAATCAAGGGCGGATAGACTTCTAGGAGAAAAAGAAGATATTTTTAATAAAAAAGAAATTTTTACCTCTGTTACTGGTATTGTAGAGCGTATAGCATATGCGGGTGGTTGGCTTTTTGGAAAGCCTGAAATCATCGCAGTTATACTGGCTATGAAGACTGCTCCGGTGCTCAAAGAGTGGGAGATGGATAAAATGCTTGGACGCACACAATTTAATATCTGGCTGGTAGGCAACATTCTATCAGTACTCTCTGCGGTAAGTATAGCTCAACTATTGACTGAACTCTGATACCATATTAATTAGCTTCTCAAACCAAATAATATCAAACGGTTGATTTCTTTTATGAATATTCATAAAAATGTAAAAATTCTAGCCTGGCTTAACTTTTTTATTGATTTTAAAATTTTTGCACCTTTGGCGATCATCTACTTTGCCAGAGTTTCCGGTTCTTACGTACTGGGGATGAGCGTGTTTTCGATCATTATGATCACACAAGCCCTATTTGAACTGCCAACCGGTGTATTTTCTGACTATATCGGCAGGCGAAAGACAGTCATCTTAGGAGCAATCGCAAGCGCATCCTCCCTTGTGTTGTATGCTATTGGCCTTAACTACATTGTTTTGGTAGTTGGTGCAGTACTGGAAGGCTTATCTCGGGCGTTTTACAGCGGTAATAATGACGCCTTGCTCTATGATTCACTAAAAGAAGATAATCAGGAGAAGGAATACGATGAGTACTTAGGTAAGACCTCATCCCTTTTTCAGGTAGCCGCTGCTTTGGCGGCACTGCTAAGTGGAATTGTAGCTGCAGTATCATTCCCGTTTCTTATGTGGGCGTCTGTATTTGCCCATCTGCCATCTCTTTTACTTGCTGTTATGCTTAAAGAACCTTCAGTTACAAGCCGTATTGATACAAACGTGTTTAGTCATACCAAAGAAGCCCTAAAGTTTATGATTAAAAATTATAAATTGAGGATGCTCACAGCAGCTTCTATGCTGGGGTATGCGTTTGGAGAGGCAGCCTATCAGTTTAGGTCTGCGTTTGTAGCCACACTCTGGCCTGTATGGGCAATAGGGTTGGCAAAATTTTTATCAAGTGCGGGAGCTGCTTTGAGTTACTATTTTAGCGGGTGGGGGATTAGGCGGTACGGCAAACTAAAAGTACTGATAATAGGTCGGCTTTTTAGTAAATTTGCCAATATTTTCCCTTTAATTTTTCCTACTGTCTTATCGCCTGCTATTATGTCAGTCAGCTCACTAACTCACGGCATAGAAAACGTAGCCAAGAATTCTCTTATGCAAAAAGAGTTTACAGATAAGCAGCGGGCAACGATGAGTTCGTTAACATCACTGCTTGGAAACCTGGCGTTTGGAATATTTGCACTTCTTTTGGGAATTATGGCTGACCTCTGGGGACCGACCAGGGCATTGCTGATCACACAAGTGTTATCTGTACCGGTTATACTGATTTACTGGAAGATGTTTAGAAGGGAGAATAGCACGTAATAAAGAAATTTATTAAGCGAGGTATTACATTTAAGCATGTTGCCAGGCATATTTTATTTTATCAAAAAAGCCCATTTTATCATCTGTTGGCCAGCTGAAATGATAGGAAACATCTGTAAAAGGAATCGCAATGCTTACCTTTGTGTCTACTTCTTTTTGTACTATTTCTGTCTCTACTGTTTTCAAGACGTCAAGCTCACTCTTGTCTGCCATAGTCGCCTCTCTGAATGAAGTTTGAGAAATATATGTATGTTTTAAAATATCGGCGTTAAGAGGAACAGCAACTAACCCGTTATCTCCAACTTTTTGCCAATTTCCTTTAGTATACTCCCATCCAGTATAACCTCCATTTGGTTCAGCTACAAGTAATTCATATTGGTTTGTTTCCTCATTAAATCTTGTACCCAAAACGATAGTAGCATGTCCTACCCCCTTTTCAACATACGATGTAAATATGGGGTAATGACCGTTATCTAATTCATCTTGGTATACTTTGGCGATCTGTTCTGCAACTTTATCTGTATTTGTATCTATAAAGGCATTCTTTGCAGCCATATCTGCTTCTTTATTTTGTTCAGATACAAATCCCCATATGCCTGAGAAATCAAACTGATCAAAGGTTATATTATATTTTTCAATCAAACCATCTTTGTCAAAATAAAACTCATTAAATGCGCTAATAATATCATTTTGACTTGTCCCGGTTTGATTTAATAATTTAGCTACTGATGATGCTTCTTGATCGGCGGATGTGACACCTAGTAGGGAGTGTTCAACTTGTTGCTCAGCAGTTAATATTGCACTCTTTTGGGCAATTTCTGAAAACACCCATGACTGGTAACCAGGTGCGTCATGTTTATCTCTGATATGGTTAATAACTGAAGATACAACTGTTAATAAGCATGTCGCGCCTCGTTCTGTATTCATTGTGAAATCTTTATGGGTAATATCATTTTCAATTGCTTCAGGTACGTGTACAACTTCTGGATAGGTAATTTCATAATCTCTTTGCCCTCTATCTAGAGCAAATTTCATGCCAGGAAATTCTATTTGGCACACACCGTCTTTAGCAGCTTCAGGATTGTATCCCATCACTATCATAGTCTCACCATTATCAAGGGTGACCTCTCTAGGAGTAAGGCATCTATCAATTACTTCTTGTGGCACGTGTTGCATTTGTGATGCAAGTTCACGTTCCCGTAAATAAGTGGACTCGACTTCTATCTCTCTAGTTTCCGTTTCAAATATTGGGGAGGTTTCTACACCAAAGCTTTGCATGTCCTGCCCTAATCTGTTAATTTGTTGTTCTAATAATTGGTCCATCTCAATCGAAGCCGTATGTAGGTCTTGGGACAAGTGATCCACCATACCTTGGTCCAAGCCGTCTATGACTGAATCAACGAAATGTGCCGAAGAAGCCAATAGAGCAGGAGCCATTACAGCTAGTCTTGCTAAGGAAAATGCCTTCAAAGCTTTGTTTGATTGCATAAAATCTAGAATTCCGGCATCAATTTCTCTGGCTTTTTGACTGATTCGTTCAGTAAACTTCGGTTTTACTGTTGCCATACCGTCTTCAGTCTGAGGATATAGTCTCACTACTCTCTCATGTCGGGCCCCTAATGCTTCATCGATATTTCGTGCTAGTTTGCCTTGGTACAGCCTTCTGACTTCAATAGTATTACCATATATTTGTGCAGTCCTTTCTGAAGCAAGTCTTTGTTGAATCTCAGCCACTTTCTTCTCTAAAGTGTCAGCCCAATTTGGTGACCTAAAATTTATACCCATCTTGGCTAGTTCCAAGCACAATTCAGCATTCACGGTGTCAAATATTTTGTTATTTGAAGCTTCAGTTAGCTGTCCGCTCGCAGTAAAGGTAACCGGAGCTTCTCCTTGTCCATCCCAGTCTTTCATCATTCGTTGGGCTACATCATCCTTTACGATTTGCCATGAATCATACATTTTGGTAATTATCCTGCTTCTATCCGCCACTGAGTATTTAGATTCATCCAAACCAAGGGTTTCATGTATGCGTCTTTCATCAGCCAGCCGTTGCTTTGCCATATTATGTAAGACAATGTTATTGGTTTCACCCGTACGGATACGAAACATTCTGGTAAGTTCTGCCATTCGCTGCTGATCGCGTACGTGCCCGTATTCCTTTTCTAGTCCTTCTAACATTCTTCCTCTATGTAACGAAGTTGTGATCCCGTGAAGAGCAGTATCTATCTCTCCAACCTGTTGTGAGGCAAGGGTGAAGAGACTTCTCTCTGCAAGACTGAGCGGGTTTGTGGCTGTCTCATTTTCTGAAGCTGCTGTTTTTATTTCTCCGGCGACCATGTTTCTTCTGCGCACGCCTGTTTCCTTTTTTTTATATATAGCTGCAAACTGATCAACAAGTGTTTTATCTTCTGTTGTTAAGGAGTCATATAGGCTAGTTCCTTTGGGAGATGTACCATTTTCTATCAGAATACTACGGGTTCTATTATCTTCAAATGCACTTAGAACTCTTTGAATTGTAATATCATCATGTCTTCTAGCCCATTGCCTATAATCCCTATCTTCTAAATTTAACCGCGATAGTGTAGCTGTGTGGACTGTATCATCAATAAGCCTTTGACGCTCTCGTTGCAATTGCTCTATTGCCTCGATTCCCGCACTTTCCCGAACTTCTGTATTTATTTTGCTTGTGACTAAAGATAAAATATCAGAAATACGATCTTGGGCAAAAGAGTGAGGAATTCCTATATCTAAATCTCCAATTAACTCATATACGGCAGCTTGTTCACATCGTCTACCTGCTTCTGTGTATACCAAACCCCCACGCTTACCGATTTTATACTGCTTCCCATTCTCAGTGTCGCGATGTATTGTTTGAACCAAGCGTATAACTGCTACTCGTTCCTGTTCCGATAATGCATCAATTTCTTCTTGGGTAAAATCAACAGATACCATTACGTCAATGTCAAGCACCCCGTTTTGTATGAACAAATTCTTTAGTTTAAACGGTTCAAAATT